>JBEKPG010000029.1:0-30324 GCA_049520955.1 Bathyarchaeia archaeon
TACCTAGCACCGTTTTCTGATAAGATTCGACACCGATTAGAAAATATCGAAGAAACAGAGCATCGCCTTACCGGGGGCAAAATGAGCCTAACAGAGTTTGCATCCGGCCACGAATACTTCGGTCTACATTTCCAAAAAGGAGAATGGGTGTTTCGTGAATGGGCCCCAAACGCAACAGCAATCTACCTGATAGGCGACATGAGTAAATGGCAAGAGAGCAGAGAATTTGAACTGGAAAAGATCAACGACTATGGCGACTGGGAAATTCGGCTGAACGCCGACAAACTGAAACATTGCGACCTCTATCGACTCCGTATTCATTGGGCAGGAGGCAAAGGTGATCGCATTCCAGCATACGCAAGGCGGGTTGTGCAAGATCCAAAAACTTTGATTTTCAACGCCCAAGTATGGTCACCACCGGAATCGTATTTTTGGAAAGAACCCAATTTCAAGCGACATGAAGAGCCCCCTATCATTTATGAAGCACATATCGGTATGGCCCAGGAAGAAGAAAAAATCGGGTCATTTCGAGAATTCACTCAAAAGGTTCTTACTCGAATCATCGACGAGGGCTACAATGCGTTACAGTTGATGGCCATTCAAGAACATCCATATTACGGATCATTTGGATATCAGGTCTCAAGTTTTTTCGCTTCTTCATCACGGTATGGAACGCCAGAGGACTTAAAACTCCTGATAGACACTGCTCACGCCCAAGGGCTCGCCGTCTTCATGGATCTGATCCATTCCCACTCGGTCTCCAACGAGGTGGAGGGATTAAGTCGCTTCGACGGGACACTATTTCAGTATTTTCACGGCGGTCCACGCGGAAAACACAAGGCATGGGATTCACGCTGCTTCGATTACGACAAACCTCAGGTCCTGCATTTTTTACTTTCCAATTGCCGATACTGGCTAGACGAATTCCACTTTGACGGCTTTCGATTCGATGGCGTCACCAGCATGCTTTACCTAGAACACGGTCTAAAGAGAGTATTCACTTCCTACAACGATTACTTCGATGACAGCGTGGATGAAGATGCCCTTACCTACTTGGCTCTAGCCAATAGAGTGATTCATGATATCCGACCTGACTCCATCAGCATAGCTGAAGATGTCAGCGGCATGCCAGGCTTAGCCGTTCCCCAGTCAGAAGGCGGTTTCGGTTTTGACTATCGATTTGCAATGGGCGTGCCTGACTACTGGATCCGCCTGATAAAAGACTACAACGATGAAGACTGGCCTACCGGACATCTTTGGTTTGAACTTACCAACAGAAGATCAGATGAAAAAACCATTAGTTACGCCGAATCTCACGACCAGGCGCTAGTGGGAGACAAGACACTTATTTTCCGACTGATCGGCGAAGACATGTACCACCACATGGGCATCGATGACAACAACGCAAAGGTCGCTCGGGGAATAGCATTGCATAAGATGATCCGCCTGATAACTCTAACCACCGCAGGCAACGGATATCTAAACTTCATGGGCAACGAATTCGGCCACCCAGACTGGATTGATTTTCCCCGCGAAGGAAACAACTGGTCATTCAAACATGCACGTCGACAATGGCACCTCGCAGACGACACCAACCTAAAATATCATTTACTAGCACGATTCGACCGCGACATGATTGCACTAGCCAAGACACACCACCTACTTGAAACACCCGTCCTACAACTTCTGCATGAAGATTCCACAAAAAAAATAATTGCGTTTAAGAGGGATGATCTGATTTTCGCCTTCAATTTTAATCCCCATCAATCTTTTACTGATTATCGATTTAATGCTCCCCCTGGAAAATACCATATGATCCTAGACTCTGATGCACCAAAGTACGGCGGACACGGTCGGCTAGACAATCAGCAAGACCATTTCACTATCGTAAACAATACTGAAGGAAAAAGTCAAAATATGCTCAGCCTCTATCTCCCCACTCGCTCCGCTTTTATCCTATCCCCGACAATAGAAAACCATTAACCGTCAACATTCCGCTAACAAAAAAGAGAAAAGCAAAGCCTAAAAGGTATGAATCGCCTAGCCGAAGAAGGTTGCTGCTATTTCGTAGAGCTTTGAATCAACTGTTTTTCGCTTGCCGATAACGTCCTTCAAAGGCACAGAAACCATGATGTTTCCTTGGATGGCAACCATCTGGCCGAATTTGCCTTCATGTACGAGATCAATCGCAGCGATTCCAAATCGAGTAGCTAAAACTCTGTCATACGCGTTCGGAGAGCCGCCTCGTTGAAGATGCCCCAGAACCACTGCCCTAGTGTCGATATTTTCGAATCTCTTCTCTATTTCTTTCCCTATGTAATAGCCTATGCCGCCGAATCTTGCGTGGCCAAACTCGTCTACACCGCTACTATAAACGATTTCTTCTCCCCCTTTTGGTTTAGCGCCCTCCGCGGCGACTACTATGCTGAAGTTTCGACCGCGTTTTTGCCTCTTCCTTATACATTCGCAGACTTCTTCAATATCAAACGGTCTCTCAGGAATCAGTATTGCATCTGCCCCTCCGGCAATCCCTGCTTCCAAAGCGATCCAACCGGTGTATCTGCCCATAACTTCAAGGATTATCACTCTATGATGCGATTCCGCCGTTGTATGCAGTCTATCAAGTGCGTCACAAGCAATCGCAACCGCCGTTTGAAAACCAAAGGTGTAATCAGTGCCAACCAGGTCATTGTCGATCGTTTTGGGAACTCCGACCACTGGAAGCCCCATTTCGCACAATTTAGAGGCCACACCAAGCGTATCTTCTCCACCTATCGCAATGACAGCTCCGATGCCGTTTTCAGAAACGTTTCTCAGAATGCATTTTGCACCATCTTCGCTCTTGAAAGGATTAGTCCTCGACGTGCCTAGTACGGATCCTCCCTTAGGAAGCAAACCCACAAGAGACTTCAAGTCTAACGGGATAAATTCACCTTCCACTAATCCTTTCCAACCGTCTTTGATGCCTACAGTTTCATATCCGTAATCCTGAATTGCCTTCCTAATAATAGCTCTCAAGACAGCATTGATCCCAGGTGCATCTCCCCCGCCGCTCAAAATACCAACTTTCATCTTAATTTCTCTCCATTCCAACTATCATCTAATTCTCTCTACAAAGAGAACCATGACACTATTATAGATAAGAGCGCTCTTGACACTATTTCAAGGACTTAGAAGAACAAAAATGGATTTGAACATTTTTTGAAAAGGTTTTCAGAAACACGATTATAAGCTATCCATATTCACTAAACATCCATGCAGAACTTTTGTAATTTCAGTAACTCCCCAGGTTCAAGGTTTCTTTCATGCAGGAAATTGAATTGGAGGCTTGTATTTTGATATTTTTACTGATTGAGTTGAATTAAGTCAATAGATGTATAAGTGGATAAGTAGATAGTATCTTATGTTGATAAGCTAATAAGCGAATTGAAGGAATAAAAGATGATAACAAAAAAAATTACGAAATTATGCGTTTTACAGTTCGCTTATTGGAAGAATACCTGACACGTGGAAACGTGCCATAAAAATCTAACATATTAGGTGATTAAATTGGGTCGAATCAGTGTAGATCTCCCAGACGAGTTGGAAAAGCAACTGAGAATTAAAACGGTTGAGAGGTTTGGCGGGAAAAAAGGCGACTTATCCAAAGCCGTCGAAGAAGCAATAAGAACATGGATTATTAAGAAATAGATCCCCCAAGTTCCTTTCCCAATATGTAATGAATTGTCGTAATAAAACAAAGATGGCCAAATCGATCCAAAAACGCATCAATCAATTATCAATTCCTTTCTTAGGATTCTAATATAAATTAATCGAGGTGAAAAAAAATGACTGAAAAAGAAAAAAAGACGCCGGTGAAGGCGATCGTAAAATCTGAAGCCATGATAAAACCAGTGAAACATGTTCCTGCTAACCGCATTCCCGCAAAACAAGTTCCAGCAGTTCATGTTCTAACAACATTCGAAGACTTAATGGATAATTTCCGCAAAAACTTCATTGAAAGCATAGCTTTTCCATTTGATTGGATAAGTATTGAACCTGTAGCTCCGATCCGTGAAGCAACTGTAGACTTAGTAGATGAAGGAAACAAATTTCTAGTGCTTGCTGAAATGCCTGGCGTAGCTAAAGACAAAATCGACGTAGCCCTAACAAAGGATGGCATCGAAATCTCAGCTGAAACAGATGTTGAAACAAAAGATACAGCGAAAAACTTTGTTGTCAGAGAACGCATTTACTCACATATTTACAAACAACTATCGTTCCCTGAAGAAGTAATCCCAGAGAAAGCTGAATCCACGTTTAGGGACGGATTACTTGAAGTCAGTATCCCAAAGAAGACGATTGCACCCGCGCCTAAAAAGCACAAAGTGACAGTGAAATAGCTAATAAAGTAGCAGCTTTTTTATGCTCCTCACTATTTCCTGCAATATTTTGAGAAACCAAGCATCTCTTGATAATGAGTGCGCACTTTATTTTCTTAGAATAAGTGGTGACAACTTTAGCGCGCCAGCAAGGTTCAGACGCACGCCCGAACCTTTCCATCTGGTGCATTCAAGAAAATCTTGATTTGACCTTGTTTAAGGGTTACAAAATTCCGTTGAGGGTTACTTTTTTAAATAACTTAAGCCCTGCATAAATAATCAGTACAAATCAACCTAAATAAATTTGGAGACAGAGCATGGTTGAGCGAAAAATCTAAATTTCATAGATTGATCACGTAGCTCGCCAAAGAATTTATGATTTAGAAAAGTAGGGTATTTGGTTTTTTGCTTCGTTTCCCATTTCTTTAATGGGAAGCACTTCTGAGAGTTCTCTGAACTGCTTGAGCACTTTCGCGCCGAGTTGTGTAATCGCGTAGAATTTTCTTTCTTTTCCAACAATTTTCACTTCTACGAGTCCCTGTTTGTTCAAGAAGTCAAGGCACCCCTTGAGGACTCTGCAATTGATGTTAGTTTTGTTCATGACGTGCGTCAGCTTCAATGGACTCCTATTAGCTAAGACCTCTAGAATATTTAGACTCATTTCCAGTTGAGACCGTCTCATCGTTTCCGCCTTGTTTTCTCGGTGCAAACTCAGTTTATGTTGACACGTTTGAACACGCTGAGTCGGTTCTCAAACGCGGTAACCATGTCGTCTATCAGTATGTTTTGTAGTTCCACAGAAAGTCCTTTAATTTTTTCATTGAGTGCCGTGGCCATCTTTGCTTCAATTTCTTTTCTCCCGTTCACAGATAGTTGTTTGTTCAGGCGTTTTTCCTCCAACATGTTCCTGACCACATAAGGTTCGAGACACTTAACTCCTTTATGAAAGGCAAAATAATATTCAGGATTTGAATTGTGAATCCACATTAAAAAAAAACGCGGTTTGCCGAGCTCCTACAACCAAGATTTACCGGCGCATTTTTCGGTTTCCATCTCTACACAACTTTCTTTTTTTATAGTGAAGGATTTACGTGCAAAGAAAAACAAGAAAATAAAGGATTTTTGAGAGGAAATATCGTTTTGAAGCGAAAAGGTGAAAAGACACAACGCTGACTCTAATTTTCATTGGTGACTTTAAAATGAGCGACGTAGATATGGCAACAGTTCAACTTAAAGGTGCAAAACAAACTTTCATCTTGAGCGGTGAGAAGAATTTCAAGACTGGGAGCAAAGGCTATCATGCTCAAGGAAAAATGCAGGTTGGCGACAAAAACTATCAAGTAAATATTTTATGCGTTGAAATCGGTTCGAAGCCAAAAGAGAAAGAAGAGAAGAAAAAATAGCCACCCTTTAATTTTTTTCTTTTAGCCATGTCCGTTTTCGCAGTTTCGAGAATAGCAAATTAAAAATAAGTGAACCTTACGGTATTGTTTCTTGAAGCGAAGTGTTATGACGGATGTTGTGTTCACTTTTGAGGTTCATCAGCCGCACAGGCTAAAGCGAAGTTTGTTTTGGGAAGGCAAAGTTTTCAGGCGCCTAAGGAAAGAGGACCTGTTTAATTACTATTTTGATAACGAGGTTGACAGGGAAATTTTCAAGCGTGCTGCTCGCAAATGCTATTTTCCTTCAAACCAGATACTGCTTGATTCAATAGATGCGCATAAGCATGAGCGCAAGAAGGTTAAGGTCTCATTCAGCATTTCAGGAGTGTTCCTTGAGCAATGCGAAATGTTTGACCAAGATCTTCTTGAAACTTTCAAGCAACTTGCCGCCACGGGAAGTGTGGAATTTTTGAACCAAACCTATTACCATTCAATCTCCAGCCTTTATCCAGAAAAAGAAGAGTTCATTGAACAGGCAAAAATGCACAAACAAACCATAAAAGATTTACTAGGCTACACAACGAACATTTTCGAGAATACTGAACTTCTCTACAACAACACCATAGCTAAAACGGTTGAATCCTTAGGATACAAGGGCATATTCACTGAAGGCGCCGAGAAAGTCCTAGGCGAAAAATCTCCAAACTACATTTATACTCCGAAAGGAGCTAAAAAAATTAGAGTGTTACTCCGCAACTATAAACTAACAGACGACATTGGCTTTCGGTTTTCAGCAAGATGGTGGCCAGAATGGCCCTTGACAGCGGATAAATATGCAGGTTGGTTAGCGGGCACACTGGGTGAATGCATCAATGTTTTCCCTGACTACGAAACCTTCGGTGAACACCATTGGCCAGAAACTGGAATTCACAGTTTTCTTCAGCACCTTCCCGAAGAAATACTAAAGTTTGACCATTTGCAGATGGCTACGCCTTCCGAAGCTGTAAGTAGACACGCGCCAGCAGGCGAAATTAATGTTCCAGAAGCTGAAGGTACCGTTTCCTGGGCTGACATTCAACGAGACCAATCAGGTTGGCTCGGTAACGTAATGCAATGGGCATACTACACAACGCTGAGGCGATTAGAACCGTTCATAAAAGAAGCAAATGACAACGAATTCCTCAAGCTATGGCGTGACTTTCAAACAAGTGACCACTTATATTATATGTTCACTGCAGGCGGTGGACCGGGGGAAGTTCACTCTTACTTTAGTCCATTCGAATCGCCCATGGATGCTTTCGTGGCAGCGCAAACATTGCTTAACGATTTTGAAGCTAGACTTAGAATGGCAATTTTAACGGCGAATGAGCCCTTCCTGTTCTACTCAGGCGTTGGAAAGGAATGTTACACTGGAACAATGGTGTGGAGTTTGAAAGGTTTCATAGAAGCACTCAAAGAAGTTAGCATCAAGGCCATAGAATTTCATGTTTCAAATGGAGACTTTGAAAGTTGGGTAAAAAGCTCTTTAAGAGATCAAAAACTAGCGTTAAAGTTCAAAGAAATTAAGGATTCAGGTGAAAAAGGCGAAAAACTAAGAAGGTCAATGGTTAATTCTGCAAAACAACGTTACACTGCTTTGATTAAGCAAATGCTGGAAGCAACCCAGCTTTTCTAGAAGCGCTGTCAGCATGAGTTTATAAGAAATGCTGTCCTAATTATTGATGGTACGGTGTTACCAAAAATGAGAGACGAACTTCCCTATCCTGACAAAGTTTTGCAAACGCTGCATAACCTATGTGCTACAGCCGCTGATTTGGCAAGAAGAAGCGACGATGTAGCTAGGCTCATGCAGAAAGACTCAAACGAGATTGAGAGCATTTTGGACACATATAAGTCAGAAGGCTTCGCTGAAAGCTTCGTTGATAATGAAGGAAAAAAAAGGTACTATCTTACTGGAAGAGGGATAATTAAAGTCTGTTCGCTTTTCACGTAGTGGAAACATGCGTCTCATTATTTTTTCGTGGGAGTATCCACCAAGAGTTGTAGGCAAACTCTCAGAATACGTAAAAAACCTATCAACGCAGCTCGCCGCTAATAACGTGGAAGTCAATGTTGTAACTTATGACGATTCTATTACAGGTTCAGCCCAAGAACCAACCGGAGTGCAAACCGTTCGGGTATCAAACCCTGTTCACACCCATATTGGAGTTTTAACGTGGGTTTTAACACTAAACCAGGAAGTTGAAAGAGCCGCAGCCAACATTTATTATAAAGCCAACAAACAAATTGACCTCATTGATGTTTATGACTGGCATTTCATTCCAGCAGCCGTCACGTTGAAAAACGGCCTTGGCATTCCATTTGCATATTCAGTTGAAAGCTTAGAGGACCATCGTACTCAAGCTGTAAACACGCCGTATAACCTGGCTATTAAAAGTATTGAGTGGCTGGGTTTTTATGAGGCAAAAAAAATTAGCGTGAAATCAGAGTGGATGCGTGACGAGGTAACTAGAATTTATAAAGTTCCTAAAGAAAAAATAGTAGTTATCTCCACAGCCTCAAATTCTTGGATAAAAGAAATCCTTAAACTATACAATAAGGTGGCTGGAGGCAAAATTGTAAATGAAACGTGACTTAGCTGTTATGATGCTTACTTGGGAATTCCCACCAAGAGTTATCGGGGGGATTTCACCCCACGTTTACTTTTTGTCAAAAAGTTTAGTAAAGCAAGGTCTAAAGGTTTATGTGGTCACTTGCGATTTTCCAGATGCACCTTCACATGAAGTAATTGATGGCGTAGAAGTTTACAGAATTGACTCCTATAAGAATCCGGCGCCGGATTTTGCTACATGGGTTTACCTTATGAACTTGAATATGCAAAAGGAAACAGCCGCATTAACACGAAAAATCGGCGACGAAATCGATGTTTTTCACGCTCATGACTGGCTTGTGGCAAACGCGGGAATAGGGCTTAAACATGTTTTCAGAAAGCCGCTCTTAGTTACCATGCATTCAACCGAAATAGGCAGAAGAGATGGATTGCATACTACCACTGAAAGAATGATTCATGAAACTGAAGCTTGGCTAACGTATGAAGCGTGGCGAGTAGTCTGCTGCAGCGAATACATGGTTTCCCACGTTAAATGGGCTTTCGGGCTTCCAAATGACAAGTTAGTAATGGTTCCTAATGGAGTAAACACACATAGCTACGACGATATTGATGATGATTTAAGGGATTTCCGAGCTAAGTTTGCTTTACCAGCAGAAAAAATAGTTCTTTTTGTAGGCAGATTAGTTTACGAGAAAGGAGTCCAAGTATTAATTAACGCTGTTCCTAAAATCTTGGACAAAGTCAACGCTAAATTCATAATTGTCGGAAGCGGCTACATGAAAGAGCAATTGCTAAACATCGCCCGTAGCATGGGACTTGAGCATAAAGTTCTTTTCGAAGGCTTTCTTGATGAACAAACTTTGCTTAAACTTCAAAAATGCGCTGACGTATCCGTTGTACCATCGCTTTTTGAACCGTTCGGAATCGTCGCACTAGAAGCTATGGCAGCAAAAAGCCCAGTAGTTGCATCTGACACCGGCGGCTTGTCGGAAATCATCGAGCATGACGTGACAGGAGTTAAAGTTTTCCCAAATAATACTGATTCCTTAGCATGGGGCATAACAAAGGTTTTGCTTGATGACAACTACCGAAAATATCTCAGAGAAAACGCCTACCAGAGAGTTATAGAAAAATACGATTGGGAAAAAATCGCCCTCCAAACCAAACACATTTACGAGGGCGTTTTAGGTGAATACTCAAAGAGTTTTTGGGCTTAATTGACATGAAAGTGAGATATTTTCTCTTTCACTGTGTGATCAAAAAAACTCGGAGTGGCGCTATTTGCCAATCACTCGCACATTTTCAACTTGAATCCATGGAGAAATCAGCTGTCCCATCTGCCGTTCATTGCTACCTACCAAACTAACATTTTTCAGTACTTCAAAAATGTTGCCTGCCAACATTACGCCTCTGCTACAATGCACTATTTCGCCTTTTCTTATTTTCCAAGCTGGAGTTGCAACAACCGAGAATTCGCCGCTGACAGGATTACTGCTGTGAGCACCTTGTAGGTAATAGATTATTAAGCCGTCATCGACCTCGCTCAGCATTTGTTCGGATGTTTTGTTTCCTGACGTCACATGGAAGTTCGTGGCGTCTATGCTGGGTGTTGACAAGTAACCTGCCCGAGTAGCGTTTCCAGTGCTCTCTTTTGCTTCTTTTTTTGCGGAATAATTGTCATATAGGAAATTTTGCAAGACGCCTTTTTCTATGACCGCTGTTTTCTGATGAGGGGTTCCTTCACCATCAAAAGCCATTGTGCGGAGACCGCCGGGAAATAAGCCATCATCGTCTATTGTAAGGTTTTCCGAAGCGACTTTTTCTCCGATTTTTCCTTTAAATGGAGATTGATTCCTCTGAACACTATCAGCTTTAACAGCGTTAACCAGCGTATAAGCGAAGAGGTCCTGTAATGCAAACTGTGTCATTATGAGCGTAGTGGATTTAGTTTCAACTGACTTAGTTTTTAAAGCTGAAACCGCCAGTTTAGCTGCTTCTTTTCCAACCCAAACTGGATCAATTTCATAGCTTCTTGAAGCGTTGAATTCAAAACAAACTGGCGTGACTGAACTGCCCTCTTTAGCCAATGTTGCCAAGCTGCATTCAATTATTGTTCCCTTGTCAAAACCTGAGATTCCATTTGAGTTGGAGATGGCGTTAGAGATGTAACCGCTGCCTATTCCTCCTTCAATTGGGAAAACGCGTTTATCAACTTGCCCAGCGGAGTCCAACATCGTTGAAGCTACATTAACTAACTCCTCCGACCCAAGCTCAACAATTTTGTTATCAAAAGTTTTTTCCAATGAAGCGTAAGGCTTCTTTTGAGGGAGTCCTTTCCAGTCTACGTCAGGTTTGCTTGCTTTTGCGGCATTCAAAGCCCTAACAATCACGTTTTCAACTGCTTTTTGGTCATCAAGGATGTTTGTGTAAGCAAAACCTACTGCTTTGTTTGTGGCTACGCGGATGCCTATGCCCCGGTCGATTATTCTGTTGGTTTTGCTGATTTGTCCCAGTTCAATGCCGATGTTTGTTGCTTGCCCTTCGTAAACGAATGCTTCAGCTTCAGAAGCTCCAATTTTTAGGGCTTCATTTACTGCGTTTTCTGCCAAGCTTATCATAGTATCTTTTTTAAGCACTGCCACCAACAATCACCTCTTTGATTCTAATATGCGGTCCGCCATCAGAAATGAAGGCTGTTTGGCCTTTCCCGCATCTTCCCGGGTCTAAGATGAAATCTTTTCCTACAGCATCAACTTTATGTAAGGTTTCAAGGGTATTGCCACTTATTGATGCGTCCCGGACTGGTGCGCCTATTTCTCCGTTGACTATTTCGTAGCCTTCTTGGATGCCAACTTGGAAGGTGCCATCAAGGTTAGCTTGACCCCCCCTAAAACTCTTAAAGTAATATCCCTGCTTTACTTTTTCTATTAATTCTTCAAAAGAATGGTCTTTGGGCTCCATGTACGTGCAGCGCATTCGAATGATTGGTTCTACACGGAAATCTTCAGCCCTCGCATTACCAGTTGGTTCAACATTAAATTTTTGAGCTGTATCGCGGTTATGCATCAAACCGGCTACTACTCCGTCTTTTATAAGAAGTGTTTTTTGGGTTTGAACTCCTTCGTCGTCATATTTGAAAGCGCCGAAAGATCCCTCGATTGTGCCATCATCATAAAACGTTACTAAGTCTGAACCGATTTTTTTCCCCATATTACTTGCTAAAACACCGCCCGAAAGAGCTAAATCAGCTTCAGCTAAATGCCCAAACGCTTCATGAACAAAAACACCCACAACGTTTGGACCTAAAACAACTGGGAATGTTCCGCCTTTAATCGGTTTAGCACTTAACTGTTCAATTGCGCGTTTTGCAACTTTTTCTCCTAACTCTTCGGGAGTTTGCTTGTCGAATATTTCATAGCCTGCTGTGGAACCTATTTCTTCACGACTAAATGTGAAAACTCCTTCTTTTAAGGCTGAAGCAGTTACTCTTGCCCAAACATACATTTTATCTGCCTCTATGTTTGTCCCATCGCTATTCACAAAATAGCTGGTTCCAGTCAAATCAAAATAATCTATCGAGCAGCTTTTCACTCGCTTATTAAAGCCCAAACTTGCCTTGTTTACAGCCAAAGCGGTTCTAATTTTCTCCTCCATCAAAATATCCGTCGGGTTTTTTTTCGGTTTTGCCTTCACACGGTCATTAACAACTTTAGCCTCCGCAAGCTTAATGGGCGTTTTCAACCGCGAACTAGCCATTTTCGCCATTCTACAAGCATCCGCAACAGCGCTCTCCAAAATTTCACCGTCAAATGAGCCAACAGAAGCAAAGCCCCACGCGCCATTCACAAGCACACGCAAAGCAACACCATTTTCAATGCCCTGCTTCGCCGCTTCAACACGCTCCTCCTTGAGGGTAAGCATTGTTTTGAACAGTTTTTGTGCTCGGGCTTCGGCGTATTTGGCTCCATACTTTTGGATGGCCGTGTTGTTTATTTTGGTTAGAATATCTTTCACGATTAATCTATCCTTTGTATCGCTAAACGTTTTAACTAGAATTATTTGGGGGAATTAAATCATTTGTTTCCAAAATGGTGTATGGGCTTATTTGGATTTTTTTCTTTACCAGAAATCGGCAATGTTTAGCTGCTTAACGATTCCAAGCGCAGGCTTGGGTCTAAATGCTGGAGCATCAACCCCTAAAACAAGTTGCCCATAAACACCGTCGTAACCCGGCGTAACCTTTACTGCGCCGTTTCTAACCTTAACGACCGCCTCGGCAATCGGCGAATCCACCACTTTGGCCAACGCTTCCATTGGAGTGTCAATGAGCACAGTGTACTCGTCTCCGAATTTTTCAACAAGCAACTTATAGTTTTTCCAAACTGCCTGTGTCGAAGGCGAATCAGTGTGTAGCACTGTCGCGATTATTTCGGAGAGTGGCAGCAACCGCAAAAATCCTGGTACGCCCTCACGTTTGAAGTTGACGGGTCGGTCTGCAAGTTCTTCAACTCGTTGCTCTACGCCTTTGGTGAGTTTTCTGTGGCAAACTGGACAAATATTGTTGAATTTTCTTGCTTCTTGTGGAGAAAGAGATACTTTGCAGTTGCGATGTCCTGTCCAATGATACTTACCATAAGCCGGGTCAACTTGAATAGTAAATTTGAATCTTGCTGGATCATTGCTTTTTATTGCGTTTACAGCTTCTTGGTAAGTGAATTTTTGAAGTTCAAAAACGTTGGCTTCTCTGCCGATGCGCCATGGCCAAAAACTGTGGCAGTCACTGTTGGAAAGAAGTGCATATCTGTCAAGCTTGCTGAGGCGCCAGTTCATTGGTGAGTCGCTGCTTAAACCCGTTTCTAATGCGTGGATATGCTTTGTCATGTCTTGGTAACAGTCTTCCATGCTGTCAAAGCCACTGAAGGCTCCGAAAACGCTAAACCACGGAGTCCAAGCATGTGCAGGAAAAATAATGTTGTCGCTTGAAACAGCCATTACTTGCTCGACAAGCTGAGGAGCAGTCATGCTTAGGATGGGCCTGCCGTCTGAAGCTAAATCGCCAAAGCCTTTAAGTTCATCATTGATTTGGCTGGCAGCATCTAAAGTTGGGGTGAGAATGACATGGTGAACTTTCTTGGATTCGCCTCTAAAATCGAAGATTGTGCATACTTCAGTCGTGAGCATAAAACGAACTGGAGAATCGGTATTGCTGATTAACTTGAAGAGACCTGTATCCGCTTCGGGCGTTAGAATTTCGTTGATTTCTTTGAGCCATTTCGGGTGAGTAAAGTCGCCTGTGCCTACAAGGTTTAACCCTTTAATTTTTGAGAACCGAGCGATTTCAGTTATGCACATTTGCTCGCTCGTTGCTCGACTGTAACGTCCATGAATGTGTAGGTCAGCTATGACTTTCAAAGTTTGGCGCCTAAATCCTAACGTGGCTTCTAACCATTTTAAGGCTTTGCAAAGTCAGCGCTAAAACATTTAGTTTTAATCAGGTTTCATTAGGTTTACCGTTTAGTCTATTGGTCCATATTAATAGCGCGTCAAGGAGTTGCCTGATAAGCATTCGAGTTTGTTCATTGGTTACTCTACCATTTGCATCCACATTATCTGCAGCAGAGGCCAGCATGACTTCGGGACGGTTAACTGGATGCATGTTGAGGAAAACGAAAGTTTGACGTAAGTGGTATTGCGCCCTAGCTCCGCCAAACCTCCCTGATGAAGCACTCATGATCGCAACAGTTTTGTCTTCCAGTGGGTTTCCTTGTCTTGGCCTCGAAGCCCAATCAATTGCATTCTTTAAAACCCCTGGAATAGAAAAGTTATATTCAGGGGTAGCAATCAAAAGCGCATCTGTACTTCTGATTTTCTCTTTGAACTCAACTACCTTTTGCGGTGGAGTATTTTCAAGGTCTTGATTGAAAGGAGGAATGCCTTCTAAATCGAAAACCTCTATTATTACATTTTCAGGTGCAACTTCTACTGCCGCGCGAACTAAGGCTTTGTTGTACGAACCTTTTCTTAGGCTTCCCGCGAAAGCGAGAATCTTGAAATGCTTTTCCAAAGAAAATCACCGTTAAGGATTGGAAAAATAAGCAAAAAACAAGATTTAAGGCTACCCCTTAAGTTATTGTGATACTAATATTACAAAGCTCCAGTCACAAATACAATGAGCGCAGTTTTCTCTTCAAAGCAGCAACTTGTCACAATATTCTTTTAAACACGCATAAAGTTAGGTTAGTTTATGCATGAATGGGCACTAGCTGAAGCAATTCTTGCGTCGGCAAAAGGGATTGCTGAGAAGGAAAAGTTGACAGAAGTCACAGAAGTCACAATTAGGATTGGCGAACTTCAGCAAGTTGAACCTGGCATTCTGCGCTTTGCCCTCTCACAAATGAAAACAGAACTTTTTAGCAACGCTAAATTCCGAGTCTTAAAAGCTAAAACAACCCTCAAATGCAGAGTTTGCGAAACAACATGGCAATTTAACCTCAAAAAACTTGATAAAGCTACTTCTGAGGCTATTCACTTTGTTCCTGAGGTAGCGCATACATACATCAAGTGTCCTAACTGTGGCAGTCCTGACTTTGAAATCGTCAGTGGACGAGGGGTTTGGCTTGAGAACGTTAAAGGAGCCAGATAATAGTGGTTGACCCTCGGACAAGCATAATTGATGAGCGTTTAAGCCGAATAAGCCGAATTATCGCCGTTTCAAGTGGCAAGGGCGGAGTCGGAAAAAGCATGGTTGCAACCACGCTAGCATTAAGCTTAGCGCACAACGGATGCAAAGTAGGCTTATTCGACTTAGACTTCACCAGCCCATCAACCCACATAATTCTCGGCGCCGAAAACACGCAGCCAAAAGAGAAAAAAGGCATAATTCCGCCAACAGTCCATGGCTTAGAGTACATGTCGATTGTCTACTTTGTTGGCGACAACCCCGCACCACTACGCGGAACAGACATCTCAAACGCTCTAATTGAACTCCTAACTATCACCCAGTGGGGCAAGCTTGATTTTCTCATAATTGATATGCCGCCAGGAATCGGTGATGCAGTTCTTGACTTAATTAGGCTGATTAGACGAATAGAATTCTTAATAATTACCACACCCTCACTTTTGGCTTTTGAAACAGTAAAGAAGCAAGTAGCTTTGCTGTGTGAGCTGAAAATGCCCATTATCGGAATTATCGAAAACATGAAAATGGACACGTTAGACTCTGTCAAAGCGGAAACGAAAAAGTTGAGCCTAAAGTATCTGTGCGCAATCCCCTATGACCCCCAGGTAGAAGATGCTATTGGCAACGAAGCAAAGCTGCTCCGTACAGCTATCGGCAAAAAGCTTCAGACTCTAGTAAAGAGCACAATTCTAGCTGAAAAAGAGAGAAAGTAAAGATGGTTTGCGCTAAAGCAGTAATATTCGATTACATCGGGACACTCGTCAACTGTGGAGGCTACACTATGGAAGCATCAAGAAACAAGCTCCACGCCGCACTGACAAAGGAGGGCCTTGACGTTGACAAAGATAAGTTTTTGGAATCCTACATTTTGACCCACGAAAAATACCGCAAAGTACGGTACGAAAACCTGAGAGAGGTAACAAACGCGATTTGGGTTGCAGAAGCACTATGCAACCTTGGATTCACGGTGACAGCAGATGATGTCCGCGTCAAAGCCGCTCTAAACGTTTTCTTCAAAGACTTTATAGACACTCTTAAGTTAAGGGCAGGCGCAAAAAAACTAATCAAGCAAGCCAAAAAAAAGTGTAAAGTAGCCCTAATCTCAAACTTCACCTATTCACCAGTTATCTATTCAAGCCTGAGAAAGTTGGAAATAAACCCTTACTTCAACGAGATTGTGATTTCAGAGGAAAATGGGTGGCGGAAACCAAGTAGCCAAATATTTCAAGACACGTTAGACAAGCTACAATTGCAGGCTAAAGAAGCAATTTACATTGGCGACAGCCCAATCGAAGACATTAAAGGAGCCAAACAGGCAGGACTAAAAACAATATTCGTCCCATCGCAGTTCTATACGCTAAAAGACTTAGTTGAAAGCCAACAAAAACCCGACCTCATTGAAAAAGATCTCAGATCAATCAGCGAAAATCTTGATGAAATTATTTCAATAAAGCAAATAAAGTAATAAAAAATAAGGGAAAATAAAGTTAGATTTTCTTAGTTTTGACAGCTGTTTCTAGGGCTACTACGCCTGGCAGTTTTTTGCCCATTAGAAATTCAATTAGTGCTCCGCCTGCTGTGCTTATGTAGCTGATTTTTTTGCTCAGGTTGTATTCTTGGATGGCTGCAATGGTGTTTCCGCCGCCTGCTAGGCTGAAGGCTTTGCTGTTTGCGATGGCTTCGAAGACTTTTTTGGTGCCGTAGTTGAATTCTTTGTTTTCGTAGACGCCCATCGGTCCGCTGACCACTATGGATTTAGCAGTTGAGATGATTTTTGTAAAGTTTTCGACGGTTTTTGCACCTATGTCAAAGATCGAGTATTCAGTCGGCAGTTTGCTTACGGGGATTTCTTTGCGTTTACCATTAACGTCTAAGGCAACGTCAACCGGCACAACAACTTTATCGCCATACTGCTCCATTAACGCTTTAATGCCTGGAATAAAGCCTGTTAGTTCTTTCTTTGCGAGAAAATCCATTGTCTTCTTGCCCAAATTAACGCCTTTAGCTGCAAGAAACAACTGCGAAGTTACTCCACCGACAAGCACGTAATCTGCTATACCGTTGCCCAGAACATACTTGCTGATTTCGAGGCTGTCATCGGCTTTTGCTCCGCCCATAACGTAAACCGATGGCTTCTCAGGTTTCTCAAGTGCTTTGCTTAAGCTTTTTAGTTCACGTTCCATAATGCGTCCAGCAGCGCTTGGCAGCACAGCGGTGAAGCCAACCATGGACACGTGTCCGCGGTGGGCTGCGGCGAAAGCATCATTAACGAATAAATCTGCGAGCGGCGCAAGGTTTTGGACAAGCTCTGTTTTGCTCTGCTGTTCTGGTGTCCCGCTTTTGGTTTCTCCATCCCAAGAGCGAACGTTTTCAAGAACTAGGATTTCTCCGCCTTTCAGGTTATTAATAGCAGCTTTCGCTTTTTCGCCAAAAACGTCGTCAACGTATTGAACTGGACATTTGAGAATTTTGCTCAAGATTGCAGCATGTTCTTTGAGTGCAGTATAGTCTGGGTCTCCTTTGCGTCCTTGATGCGCAAGGACAACGGTTTTAGCGCCTTTTTCAGCCAGTTCCTTAAGCGTCGATTCAGCATGAGCTTTTATTCGCACATCGCTTGTGACTTTTTTGGTTGTGGGATTTATTTCCGAGTTGAAGTCTACTCTGACAATGACAACTTTGTTTTTTACTTCAAAATCATCTAGAGTTTTGTATTTTGCCATGTCATTCACTTCTTCTGATCTAATTTAAGAAGAAAAAGATAGGAAGCATTTAAGCTTGTTTTATTGCTTAAAGGCCTGCTTTTTTGCCGATCATTTCGATGAATTCAACCATGCGGTTGCTAAAGCCCCATTCGTTATCGTACCATGCAAAGACTTTAACGAAGTTGCTCTTCTCGCCTAAAACCATGGTTAGTTGCGCATCGAGCACTGCTGAGTAAGTGCTGTGCAGTACGTCGGTTGAAACGATTGGGTCTTCAGTGTACTGTAAGATTCCTTTAAGTGGACCTTCTGCGGCTTTCTTCATGGCTGCATTAATTTCGTCTTTGGTGACTTCTTTGCTTAATATAGCGGTTAAGTCAACAATTGATACGTCTGGTGTGGGTACACGTAGGGAATAGCCATTCATTTTTCCAGCACAACTTGGCAAAACTTGGCCTATTGCTTTTGCTGCACCAGTGCTTGTCGGGATGATGTTTATCGCTGCTGCTCTTGCTCTGCGTGGGTCTTTGTGGACAAGGTCTTGGACTTTTTGGTCGTTGGTGTAGCTGTGACATGTTGTCATTAAGCCTTTTTCTAAGCCAAAGTTGTCGGCTAATACCTTGCTGATAGGTGCTAGACAGTTTGTTGTACATGAAGCATTGCTTAAAATATTGTGTTTTTCTGGGTCATAGGACTTGTCATTTACTCCTAACACAAAGGTTGCATCTGGGTTTTCTGCTGGTGCGCTGATGACGACTTTCTTTGCTCCTGCTTGAAAGTGTTTACTTGCGCCTTCACGGTTGGTAAACAAGCCCGTGGACTCTACTGCTAGGTAAACTCCAAGGTCTTTCCATGGTAGTGCTGCTGGGTCTTTTACGCTGAGACATTTGAGGGTTTTGCCGTTGACAACTAGGTCGTTGCCGTTGACTTCCACTGTGCCCGGGAAGTGTCCGTGGATTGAGTCGTATTTGAGCAAATGAGCGTTTGTTTTAGCGTCTGCAAGATCGTTGATTGCTACGAAATCAATTGCCGCGTTGCGTTCAAGTGCTGCGCGGTAAAGAAGTCTTCCGATTCTTCCAAATCCGTTAATTCCTACTTTTATAGTCATTAACTATCACCTGTTTTGTTTAATCTGTACAAGAGACTCTAACTTAATTAATTTTCCGACAAGAATTCAAGCAAAAAAATAACCAGATGCAATATATGGATTGGAAAAAGCTAAAGCCAATTTCCATGAAGCAATCAAGATTTTTGTTCGATTAGAAGATATATTTGTTAGAGAATTCCGCCTTCATTAAAATAATAGTTATCTTCTTTCTTTGGGCCAAAGCTTCTTACGCCTTCACGTTTCAGCTGACAACGCAGTTCTTCAGCATACTTCTGGGTTATTTCTCCTTTCTTCTGCAGGTAAGCAATTATTTCCTCAACTTGCGCTTCTGTGTCACATCGGCGGATAAAATCCACGGCACATGGATTAAAATGGCGTAGCTTATCAGACGTTTCAGTGCAGGAGATAATCTCCTCTTCCTTACAATCGTCACACTCTACAGCATCCTCGGCTTCTTGCGGGTTTTTTCGTACTGCGTTGATTGGTACCTTGACGTCTCCTGCTTCAAGTTCCTTGTAGAGGTGTGGAAACATTTTCTTGAGCGCCTTTTTATCTGTGGCCATTTTTCATCAGTTTTCATCAGTAATTAAAAATAAATATCAAATATGTTGTTTATGTTCTTTTTTGATGGAGAGCAAGATTTTGCAAGAATTATGATGGTAGGAATTTTTGGCTTGGGTTTGTTTTTAATATTTTTTCAAGTTCTTGAATCTTCAAACCCTTCATTTCATCACCGAAAACCTCGCACTTTCTCTTTTTTCCTGCTTCCTCAGATGCTCGAGCAACAATCTCGAGTCCATGTTTCGCAGACGTATCAGCATATATGTGAAAGGATGCCAAATTTATTCCATGCTTGTTCACGGTTGTCCAAGCCGTTTTTGAAATTTTTATCGCTTCAGTTTTAAGGATTTTTAAGATTTCTAGTGGCTCATCCGTATAAACGGCAATGTCAATGTCGCTTCCCTGCTTTATCGTTCCCCGCCAAACGCTCCCAACTAAAATAGGACAATAGGCTTCAAGAAGCTTCATTATCTTTAGGGCTTCATTTCGCATTTGAATTAGGCGCTCTTTTCTTTTTTCGCCTTCATTTTCTTCAGCTATCTTGTCGAGTTCCAGGGCAACCTCAAGGTTAGAGGGCAAAAAGTGAGTACCCAAAGTTTTTGCAGCTTTATCTTTGGCTTGTTTGTACTCTTTTTCAGCGCCAAAGTAAAGTAAAGTCGCGGCTTCCCGAGCGACCCTGCACTTTGAGTCAAAGTCGACAGTCAATTATTTACCCATCGCTCTTGTCAGCGTTTTACTATTGTTTCGTAGAGTTCAATGGTTTTTTCGGCGATTTTTGTCCATGTGAACTCGGCTAGAACACGTTTTCTGCCATTTTTACCTAGGACTTTTCGTTTTTCAGGGCTTTCCAGAGCGCTGATTACTCCCCATGCAATGTCCGATGGGTTATTTGGATCTACATGGTAACCGCATTGTTCTTCACCGCAACAAATCACTATTTCACGCATTCCGCTAACGCCAGCGGCGCCGACAACAACTGGCTTCTCCATGCTCATCGCTTCAAGAGCTACAATGCCAAAGGGTTCGTAGTAGCTTGGAAAAACTGCTAAGTCACAAGCTGCATAATGTAGTATTCGTTCTTCCTCAGGGATGAAATCAAAGCAGAATTTAACGTATTCGCTGAGTCGCATGGTTCTTGTGAGGTTTGTCAAGTATTCTTGAAGGTCCCCCACACCTACAACTACCAGTCTTGCATTCGGAATCTTTGTTAGAATATGAGGTATCGCCATAATGAGTTTATCAACGCCTTTGACCGCTACAAGTCTGCCGAGGAAAAGAATCATAAACTCATTATCTTTTATGCCATATTTGCTTCGGACTCGCTTAATGTCTTCGGAAGAAACATTTTCAGGATTGTATTTTTGAGGATCAACACCATTGTAACTCACTTTAATTTTTTCTCTTGGAAAACCAAACTGTATAAGCTCATCTTTCATTGCGTATGAGACTGTTACAACCATATCAGCCATCTTGCCAGCGCGCAATTCTATGTTACTAACAACACCTGAGCCATTCCCTAAGGTTCGGCCTTTCTCAGTTGAGTGAACATGGAAAGCTAAAGGCAAACCAGTTTCTCTTTTAACTGTAATCCCGCCCATAGCGGAAAGCCAATCATGCGCAACAACAATGTCGTATTTAATGCCTTCTTTTTTAATCAACTCATTGATGAGTTTAGCCGCCGACAAATAATTATAAACCATTAGTTTGCCAAAAAAATGTAACCCTCTGCCCCACTTCTTAATGTCTTCAGCTATCACATCAGGAAGCGAGTCTGAAATATCAATGTGCAATGGCCGATGAATTTCTATTCCCCGCCAAATTTCTCTAGTCGGCAACGACCCTGCGTCATCATTCATGGTAAAAACCGTTACATCGTGATCATCCAAAACAAACTTTCGAGTTATCTCCGCTGCATACGTGCCTAATCCACCAACAATTTTAGGCGGATATTCATAAACGAAAACAGAAAGTTTCATCCTCAACATTCACCATTTATCATAGCATTGGGAAACACTGTACTAAAGCTTTACTTATCTTCAAGAAAACCTGAAACCAAGAATTTTTCGAAAGAGTTAAGGAAAACTTTGATTAGATAGTTCTACTTATCATTAGCAGGCAAGGTGCCGCAAATGAGTTTATCAACTATAAAACAAGAAATACTAGAAAGCATGCTGCTAAACGAAAAACCAATGAAAGCCATCGAAATCGCAGGCGAAATCAAAATGAAGTTTCCACCTGTAATGATGCACCTCTTAGGGCTCGCGCGCATGGGATATGTAAGCTCGCCTGAAAAAGGACAATACGTTATATCAGAGAAAGGAAAAGAAGCCTTAGGCATACCCGAGATCAACAAGGAAAAAGCAACAGCCATATTGGCTTATTCGCCTCATGATAAAGCATTCAGCTTCTATGCTGAAGTTGGAAAACCCCTAAACTTACATGCTCACAATCTTCGAGATTTTGCCAATAAAGTTGAAAAAGCAGACCTTGCGTCAATAGAATTCCATGCAAAACGCGGCGACTTTGAAATTTGGTTTAACGGGCTCGGAGATGTAGAATTAGCAAAAAAAGTTGCATTGCTAAAACAAAAAAATGTTGTTGGAGAAGACTTGCGCATGCAATTGCATGAAATCGTTTTGCAGCGATACATAACATTAGCTAAATTGGCAGACCAACCAGTTTACACTGAGTAAATTTATCTTTTATCAATCGTTTTGAACCACTCGTTGTATTGTCCTATAAGCCATGTTTTCAGGGCTTAGTTGTGATCGTTCAACCCGCTCATCCGTTTTAATGTGCTGCCTGTAAATACCCATATTGTCTCGCCAGAGAGACGCTGGATCATCAAATGATTCAGCTATATTCGTTTTGCCTTCCTCGTCATCTGAGATTGATGTTAGAAAGCTGGAAAACCTCAAGCTACAATCGGAAATGGGCTAATCAACAGTTCACTTAGATAATTTTGGTATATCCGCAATAGGTGGAAGGTTATGATTCCAATATCCAACCCAATAAAATAGCCACATGTCTTCTAATTTTTTCACAGATTTTGAGTGTTAGGTTATGGAAAAAATGAAATATACAAAGGGAGAGTATTAGGTGGTGAGTGAGTCTCCATTGAGCGAAGTTAGGATAGTTTCAGTCAAAATACCTGAAGAAGTCTACCTCGAAATGGCGCTGCGCATTCCTGAGGGTGATAGAAGTTCCTTTATCAGGGAAGCCATAAGTGAGAAGCTTCAGAAAACCCCTAAGGCTGACAAACTTTTAGCTTTAGAGGAGAGAATGGGCAAAATCGAGCAGGAGTTCGGGCAAATTAGGAAGTACCTAGCCGATTTGGAACTGCTTACGTTTCAGCATGGAAAGATTAACCCGCACTCCTTCTGCATCGATGAAGTGGATCATAAAATAATGGAGTACATGCTCCATTATAAGAGCGCAACTACACCTGAATTGGCTACTTATGTGAAAACCAACAGGTGGCTCATACTTAACAGGCTTAGAAAAATCCAGAAAACCTCCAAAAAACAAGCTGGAAAAGCAGTAATCGAGTATTATGCGGGCGAAAAGTCTGGAAAGAAGAAAGCTTGGTGGATAGATGAAGAGCTGATCCAAGAATAACAAGGTTAGCTTTAAATTAACTGTGCATGTTGGTTTGTAAACTGTGGGCCCGTAGTCTAGTACGGATTAAGGCGTCGGCCTCCGGACGCTTTTTAAAAAAAAGCGGGGGTTAGCCGAAAATCCTGGGTTCAAATCCCAGCGGGCCCGCCACCCTACGTGCGAATGTGTACTTTTTCAGTGCTTAACTTCTTGTCTGATAAGGTCTCTTAGCGTAGTGCTTAACGCTTCAAGTTCTCGGTTCCGACGATCCTCTGATTGACATATTTTATGGCAAGTTGGTTAAAAGCTTCTCTGGTAAGAACATGGTCAGGGTTCATTCCCATAGACCTTATCATTTCTTTCAGCATATCTATCTCATTAACTCTCGCAGAACGTATGATGGTGACCTCGGCAGTGAGAGGTAAGGATGTTGGAGGTTGAGATAAACTTTAGGATACTTGACCTAGATTGACAATGAACAGTGGCTTTTGCTGAGAGGTTGACTTGCAAACTAATTGAAAAGAATGATAAGTATCGTCGCCTAACATAAAACGAATTGACCCATTAATGCTTTCATTTGCAGCTAACCAATTGAATTCATTATTAGGAACCCCAAAAACTGTTATGCCCCACCATTCGTTGTTGTTATTTGTAAATGGAGAAGCACCACCCTCTCCACTTCCCACTTTATAAGTCAACTCAAGATACTTACTTGATGCTTGACTTAACTTTGTCTGCAAATTGGTTTGATTGAAATAAATCGGGTAGCTAGCTAGGTTTCGGATTGTGACGTTTAAAATCACGTCTTCGGAAGTTTTTGGGAAAGTTAAATCCGGTGAAGTTGAAATATTAGTGATTATAATTGATATTCCATCTACTGGAAAACCCTTTATTTCGTTACCGATTTTATAGCTGGCGTAGGGCAAAGTCTCCCAATACAAGTACAGAACAGATACAACTAGGATTAGCGCAATGAAAATTAAGATAACAAGTCCAATTTTCCTTCTCATAAACATATTTCTTTAATCGTCTTGATGACTTAAACATTCTTATGAACTTCCAAATAGAGCGCGCGTTTGGGTTCAAGTTCGGCTCGAACCATCATAGACGTAGAAAGCACATATTCACTCCGTGGGGTTCAAGTCCCAGCGAACTAGGTCGCAACTCTTAAATATTTGTAAATAATAAATTATTTACAGGTTAGAGCATGGGATCGACTTGTCCGTTAGCATCACCGCTTAGTCAAAAGCAAAAGACGGTTTGGTCATTGGTAAGCAAGGGTTTTTCCGTGTCGGCTATAGCCGATAAACTTAGTACGACACGACAGTACATCAACCAGACCAGGTTGGCTGCGGAAGCCAGGCTGTCAACAACCCTTTTGGATGTAGCTCAAGCGAACGACCTCCAAGTCACAAAACTATACCCAAAAAAAGGCTTGCTCTTAGGCTATCATCCAGCCTTAAAACGCAAAGCTATTCTAACCTACAGCACAAACTACGGAATAAAAGTCTGGTACTGGCACGACAACCCAGAAGAAGTCACAGACCAAAACTTCCTGAATCAAACAAGACAATACCTGATGGACATAGCCAAAGAAGGAGGCGTAGAAATCGAGAACGCAGATAAGCTTCATCCAGCCAGGTTAGCACACACAATTTTCTGTCAGCTTATCCCAGAGTTGAAAACATGAAAAACAAGAAAAGCCTAGAAAGTCGAATCCGAGGATGGTTTCCAAGCACTCCAATACAACCGCAAAATCACACGAGAACGCCCATAACACAAGGTAGTAAACCATTCATTAACCAACTTCCGCCACTTTTAGATGCGAAGTTTCAACGGAGCAACGGATTAGTCATTGGCTTGGGACTGGGGTTACTCTTTATCGGTTTAGGCGGGGCATTAATCACTAGCAGTGCATTCAGTGAAGTCAAAACATTCTTCAGCTACACTGGAGTTGACCCTAACAACTACTTATACAGAAATTTGATAGATGGCATAGCGGTTTTCCTAACTATAGCAGTAGCCGGTGCCCTTCTATCCCTTTTCGGCGTAATGTCTATGAAAAGCCAATCTTTCAGAGATTTATACCTAAACAAAAAACCGTTCAAAAGGCTGGGTAACTTCTTATTCGGTCTAGGCATTGGTTCAACTGCTATTTCTTTCCATAGTTTGTTCACTTTTTTGTTAGCTCCGAACGACTCAGTTCTTAATCATAACAACTTTCAACTGGAATTATTTACGGTGCTCTTACTGATTGGCGTTTTGTTGACTATTACTGGGATGATGATTTGGAGGCTAAAGAAGTGACTGCAAAAAGGATTCTCAGTAAGATCAGAGGTTGGTTTCCCAAAGAGCCCATTTTACCCAGCCGTACCACACCAAGCCAAACAAAGCCAAGCAGGGTAAGGCAATTCTTCAAAATTTCACAGTTGCTTTTCTAGTGATTGTTGGACTATCCTATTCCATCTTGTCGCTTAGCGATTCATGGATAAAAACCTCGCTTATCACCATAACCGTAGTTACTGGCGTATTGTGGTTGGTATCTCACGGAAAAATAAGAAAACTAGGAAGCGCCCTAAAATTCACATTAGCTTTGATTATGATTTTTACTATAAGCTTCACGGCAGTTGAGGGCTACTTGCTTTGGAACGGTGGATACCCATCAACTTACGTCCTAGCCCAGCCCACAGTATCACTTTCCCTCCAAAAAATGCTGAACTCCTCAGTTGAACAAATCGTTCAAGGCGCAGAGAATAGCCAAACTTTTGCTCTACTCAAACTGGAGCATGGCAACAACCTTACGTTTGAATCCATGAATCTTTCGCCTTCCAACGGGTACCTAAGCGGAGGGTACATAAGCGTAGATTTTGCCTCATCAAGTGGCAACAGGTATTTCCACTGCTACAGCGCCGATGGACATCAGTACATAATACAGGTCACGACCTACAATGGAAAATTGATATCTCAACAGTCTTCACAACAAACAGTTGATGCAGCATTGAAACAGATTGATGCTTTAGGGCTTAACTGGTTTTACAATCAAGCACTAGAAATAGCACAAAACAGAACCCTCAACCTACCAAGCGTAGACTCAGTCGTCGTAACTTTAGCCTTTGGAGAAGGATTTGGAGGTTATCAGGGCTTATCTTTGCAGCTTACCGGATTCCATCAAACTGTCCAGCCGAACGGCAGCATCAACGGTAACGGCGTCTTGATTTCAGAGTTCCAACCAAATGGCACCTTGATATACATGTCAAACCCACCCCAACCGTAAAAAACATTGACTTCAGAGTTGAAAAGCATGAACGTAAACCTAAAGAAGAACTTGAAACATCTCATTCGGGGAATGGCTACCCAAAGAGCCTTCTTTGCCCAGCCCACAAAAAACCATTTTGTCCTCATTTAGAAACAGGTTAAAGCGACATTTCACAATTCAAGAGCTTCCAAACGAGGCAATTATCATAATCATGATAGGTTTCTTCTTAGGGTTTGCTGTGTTCTCTAATTTTATCGATGGTTATGGATTGGCGTATAATCTGTTTCAAGGGATCTTTATTTCCCTATTCACTGGCGGAGTGCTCTACGGAGTGATGATTTTAATTCGACGACGCAAACGTCCTACCTAAAAAGAAGCAGTCCAGAATCCATTTCCGTGCAATCCCGTTTGAAAACCGCTATTCTTCAAGTATTGTGAATGTGAAATAGATTTTACTAAAACTTGTTTCACGTGGGTGTTTATATTTTCTTGGAGATCAAACAATATTGAGGCTGCAATATGACCCAAGAGAATCGGGAAAGTAAGAGTCTTGAGGAAGAGACTTTTGAAGTGCTGGTTCACCAGAACAGGAGAGATATTCTCAGGTTTGTCGGAGAAAAGAAGAACACAACGTTCACTGAAATTCTAAATGCGGTCAAGATTTCCGACAGCCCCACGCTTGCTTATCACTTGAGAAGCTTGAGCCAATTTATAAGACAAGAAAAAGGAAAATACCAACTTACTTCTATGGGGAAAGATGCTTACAGCCTTTTGCTGAGGACAACAGGGTACGACAAGATAGCGTTCTTAAAGAAAAGAACCCACAGGGTCACATTTGACAATGCTGTAATCTGGGCCGCAGTGATTATAGCCGCCGCATATTTAGG
Organism: Bathyarchaeia archaeon; assembly: GCA_049520955.1. GTDB lineage: Archaea > Thermoproteota > Bathyarchaeia > Bathyarchaeales > Bathycorpusculaceae > Bathycorpusculum. Next base: position 27,142 of record JBEKPG010000029.1, read on the forward strand.
GGTAAATCCAGTTCTATACACGGGAATAATTCCATGCGCAGCTGTTATAAGTTTAGCTGCAACCTACAGGCTGGTTGACAACGCTGAAAATGGATGCTTGTAAGCCAAGAAGAATAAAATGTAGCCAGATGTTGATTCTTCATATAAGTGGCTTTCTAGTCCACCCCGTTGTAAACTGCTATTCTTCAAAGATGAAAACGTCTTCTATCCTTGAATCTAAAATCTTAGCAATATCATAAGCCAGCTTAAGAGAAGGATTATACTTGCCTTTCTCTAGAAAAAGTATCGTTTCTCTTCTTACGCCCACTTTTTGCGCAAGCCGTTCCTGTGTGAGGTGCTGCTTTTCTCTCAATTCTTTCATGCGGGTCTTTAGCGGTATAGCTAATCTCCTCTCAGATCATAGTACACAAAGAAAGCAACAAAACCCAACAGAGCGGCAATAGGAATGGCTTCTACAGTTAACAAGAATAAATTGGTGCTTCTGACGAATGCGATGGTTAACATTAATGGGATTAGAAGAATAAAAAAAGCGTTGCGGCATGACTTACTAACGTTTGTAGCCCATCGTTCGTCGCTTAAAACTGTTCCTTCCTTGGTTTTTGGTCTTGCAAATGCAAAGAAGAAGAACAACATAAAAAACATATAGTAGACTGAGTAGCCAGGTATGAACCCCGCAAGGCCAGCGAATCCAAGGAAACCAAAGTATCGTTGGTTTATTTTTATTGTCATTTTGCATCCTTCGTTCTAAAGCTTGAATGCACCTATAGCCCACAGCGCTGGGGCAAGCAAGCCCAAAACGCCTAGTACGCTTAGGTACTTGAGTTCCTCTTTCCAGTATTCAAAGAGTCCAAAGAGGCAAAAGAAGCCGAACATAAACAAGAATAGCGGGTTATGGCTGGAGAAGGCTCTGAACGCTTCAAAACCTATAAACCCAGAGAAGCCGTAGCAGCCAAGAGTCCATCTTCGGCGCCAACCTCTTTCAGGAGTGCTTCGACTACTGGAAATACCTAATGGAACGTTGCTTGTTCGGTTCATGTGTTTAACCTTCCAGCAATGTTATATATTTCTAACATTAGCTTTTAAGGTTTACGCTTTGAGAATGGAGAAAACTTCAAGCAATTATGACATAACCAGATTCTTTCTCCGACCACATACCTGAGCTCAGGGATGCTTTTACATCGAATGCTGATGTCTCTATCATGGAAACTTAACCTTTCAGTGGGAGCGTCTCTTTGGTACTAAAATTTTTTATCTTTGTTGCGCCTAAGCCGTAGACAGAAACACCTAAAAATAGAAGATGATTAAACGACTATTGAACAATTTACAGTTCAAGCACCATACAGCGTTTTCATAACTATTCTTGTGATAATTCTAATCGCATTTGGTGCTGTTCTTATATTATCATTCTTTTCAAACAAACTAGTGAGAGCACTATCATCTATTTCTCTTTCTGGCGGATACACTGGCAATAAATACGCATATGCAACCATAGGGATAGTATTAATCGTATTGGCAGGCGGGTTATCTTATTATTGGTATGCACCTTCAACGGTAACGGTTGGCTCTAGATACGTAAACATACAATTTTCCGACCTTTCACCCATCCCGTTTATTGGCGGTGAAAAAAATGTCACCTCAAGCGAAATAGCCACTGCTTATGTCGGTCAGATAGGTTCAGGAGTCTTCACATTAAACAAGCAGTATGGAAACAATCTCGGCGATACCAAGATAGGCGTTTTTACTCTTGGAAATGGAGCCACAGCTTACGTTGCATCTACTAACTCTACCGACCTCATAATACAGCTAAAAAGCGGACAATACGTAATACTTGGCACATCAAACACAAACGCACTTGCCACAAGCTTCTCGCAGAACGTTTACCAATTAAAGTCTCCCTAAGATTATGCTACCCAGTAAATTACGTCCAAATAAGTACAGGTACGAAGTAACGCCTTCTATGCGTGGGTGGTGACTTATGGCTTTTCGCACCAATGGAACTTTCGTTAATATACAGTAACAGTGCTTGCAATGTTTCTTTCTCTGCCGAAGGCTCTGGTCAAAGTTACACTAGTTACGGAAGTCACGCTTCCTATGTGTGGGGTCGGAAAACGAAAGTGTACTTGTCATCGCTGAGGGGTTATTAGGTTCCAGACTTGTCCAGCCTCCAGAGAAGGTGCTTTAGCAGAGAAGAAAAAGGTGGAAAGTACCTATTCGCTCCGTGGGGTTCGAGTCCCAGCGGGTCCGTCTCAAACATTTTCCAAGGAAAAAAGAGGATTCGCTTAATGTATTAAACGAATCCTTTTAAAAAGTTGGGCTTACCGTTTTATCTCTTGGTGTGAGGCAAACGTATGATGAATGTTGTTCCTTTGCCCTCTTGACTCTCAAATGATACTGTTCCGCCTAAGGCTTCAGTCATACGCTTAATCACAGGTAATCCGAATCCTTGCCCCTTTGCTTTAGTAGTAAACATCGGCGTAAACAGTTTCTTTTTTAAGACTTCAGGAATGCCACTTCCTGTATCCGTGACATCTATTACGACGTCATTTGCTTCTTTGTAGGCTTTTATTACTAGTTTGCCGCCATTAGGCATCGATTGAACTGCATTATTAATCAAATTGACCATAATGCGGTTTATGAAGGTGGAGTCAGCCATAACCTTTTCAGCTGCAGCTTCAACTTTAACGGTTACTTTAACATTTTCGGGCAACCTGTTCTTTGCCAATAAGTCTTCAATTAAGAGTTTCAGGTTGGTTTCTTCTGCATGAGGGCTAAGAGGTCGGGCAAAATCTTGCAGATCAGCAACAATCTTGTTAATGTAATCAACATTCTTCTCAATGCCCTCTAAACTTTCTTTCATACCCTCTTTTACTTCGCCTTCAGGAACCACAGACAAATCAGACTTCACCAAGTACAAGTCGCTTGCAATTGCTTGCAATGGATTACGAATATCATGCCCAACCATACCAGCCGTCGCGCCAATAGCAGACAAACGCTCAGCATCAACCAGTTCCTTAGCTTGCTCACTAACCTTCTGCTCTAAACTCTCAGCGTGCCGCTTTTGCTCCTTCTCCAACTGCTTCCTATCAGTGATATCTACCAAAGACAAAACCGCACCGTCAACCTTCTTATCCACAGTTAAGTAGGGTTGAATACGCATTTCATAAACACGACCTTGACCACCTG
>JBEKPG010000030.1:0-29310 GCA_049520955.1 Bathyarchaeia archaeon
CGATTTCCTAAATTATCATTACCAAACTGTTAGCGAAGATTACGAACAAACTCAATTAGACTTGAAAACAGGAATCCCTTTCAAAATTAAAAGCAGAATTTTACAGAATAATATTTTCGGAGTAGATTTAGATAAACAAGCTGTTGAGATTGCACAACTTAATCTCCTACTGAAGATTGCAGAAAAAGGTCACAGATTACCCATTTTAGAACAAAATATCAGACTTGGCAATTCCATAATTAATGATGAGAAGGTAGCAGGTTCTAAAGCGTTCAAATGGGAAGAAAGTTTTGATGAGATAATGAAGAAAGGCTTTGACATAGTAATCGGTAATCCACCATACGGAGCAGAATTAAATGAAATGGAGAAAGATTTCGTTGAAATTGCGTATCCTTATGCAAGTTCTAACAAGAATACTGCGCTCATTTTTATCGGAAAATCTTTGGAGTTAATTAAGGAAAACGGATATGTGGGATTGATAGTTCCAAAATCTTTAGCTTATAGTCAGGTTTGGAAGTCTGGAAGGGATTTAATCAAGAACCATCTGTTAAAAATTGTTGATGTCAGCAAAGCCTTTGAAGGAGTATTATTAGAGCAAGTCATTATTATTCTAAAAAAATCTTCAAATACAAAGAATTATGTTCTTGTCGATGTTGATTCTGGAAGTACCATTTCAATAGATAAGAAGTATATTGACGCTACCGATTCAATCATTCTACATGGAGAAAAAGATGATTTTGAAATTTTCAAGAAACTAAATGAGTCGGGAGAGTACTTAGCCAAAATAACAGAAACAAGGCGAGGACTACCTTTTCAAAAATACCTAACCCAAGACAGAACAAATTACCCGATAATTAGAGGTAAAACAATTTCAAGATTTAATTTTGGTTTAGCTAACGAATACTTCCCAAACACTTTGATTGAAGAGAATAGAGCTAAACTTTCTTTCTATCTGCAACCAAAGATAGTTTCACAGAGAATTGTAGCTCATGTAACACAGCCTAAAGACCACATAATAATTATGTCGGCTATTGACAAAGAAGGTGTGCTTAATGTTGACACAGTCGAAAACACCATTTTGACCGATAAAAATTCCTCTTTAGAATTTTTGCTTTGCTTACTCAATTCTAAATTGATTTCTTGGTATGCTTACAGATACATTTTCTCAAAGGCTATTCGGACTATGGATTTTGATAATTATTATGTTGGCAAGATACCCTTACCAAAGAATAAAATTGATAATGACTTGTTTGTTTCGTTAGGTAGCAGAATGACTAATGTTAGTAATAGGCTTGCTCAACTTGAGGATAAAATGACTGATGAGAAAATGCAACTTGAAGAAGAAAAGAAAAGGATTGAAGCTGAGATAGATAATTTGGTTTACAAAACTTATGGGTTATCTGATGCAGAAAAGAACATCATAGAAAACAGTTTGCGCTAATCTTAAATCTGTATAGCGTAGAAAATAGCATAAATCAAGATACAATCGGAGTTTGGTTAATTAGTGTTAATCTCCAACGAAGAAAAAAGAAGCCCCAACATAACTGAGCTTGTGGCAATCATCGGTTTAATGGTTTCGATTTTGGTTGCTGTGACAACATTGTTAGGCAATAGCGGAAATCTTCCTTATTGGTGGTACGGATTTTCTTTTGCTTTTCTCATTATTCTTATGTTATCAGTACCAATCATGCTTTTCCAGAGACAATTAAATGAAAGAATCCGAAAAAACAGAATCAGAACAAAACAAGACTCGATAGCCCGTAAATATGCTTTGGAATTCAGAGAAATTGTACGTGGGACTTGGGATTTTAATAACTCTATTAGGAGTATTCTTGATAAGTTGAAAAATGTCTACAAAAATCAAATTAAGGGTGAGTTATCGACCTACGCTTTGGAAAGTGGTTATGAAAGAATTGATAGTAATCAGATTATTAATGATATTGACAATTCACAGAAAACCTTTGGAGAACTTTGTCTTATAAACGAAAATTTTGAAGCCCTCTTAAACTCATATAATAGAAATTTAAAGGTAGCTGAAATCTTTGTTCATGAAATAATAGCTACACACGAAAAAATTGGGGCTACAAATGAAAGACCGATAGATAAAACCATTGAAGCTGATTTTGAAGCATTTAGAGAGAAATACAATTATTTCCTAAATTGCCTAAACACATTTAATCATAACATTAACAAAGAAACAGGCACATTTGCCTTCAATGAGCACCATGAACTAATAAAGAAATGGCAATATTAAGAACGCAAAAACTTAAAACTGCATAGCGTAGAAATAGCCTAAACCTGAAAAAAAGAATTGTACTCAAACCATTTTTTCATTTCTTTTTTCACATAATTACTGATTTCTGTCTTTGAGTTGGGATTAAGGAAAAAATATGATTTGCCATGTAACCTCGCTACAAGTCCATTCAAACAATTTGTTTCGGGGTAAGTGAATAAACCATTTTTACCATAGACAAAATTCGTAAAGTTAATCTTATTGTAATCTGGTCTAAGACAATCTATTACCAAGAAGATAGGAGAATATTTCTTCAACTGCTTTTCTTTGGCTTTAAACTCTTTGAGTATTTTTTCTCGCATACCATCTAAATCTTTAATATGAAAGTTTATTTCCTTTGGTGGAAAAGGTGGATTTCTTTGAATTTTTATATCAGCATTCCCAATAGAGAATGAATCTTCTTTATTGGTAGTAATAGCTTTGTTTCTACGCTCCAATATTTTGTTTATCTCTTCTTCAGTTAATTTTGAATAAGTTATCTTTGTCGTTAGGTTAGTTTCAGAAACTTCCACAACTACTTTATTATCTTTGTAAGAATCATCATCTAATAATTTGACTTCAAAAAATACGTCTGTGCCGACAACACTCGATTTTAAATCTACAGTTGATATTGACGAATTCGGGGGTTTGATGAATTCTGGATGGAGTTTCTTTATTTCTTTGGCAAATTCTAATTCGGAGCGAATACCTCTCCAACCTATTTTATTACTATTCATTTCTTTAATTTTTTCTAATAAGTTGGGAACGTTATCAAGGTCTCTGAGCAAGTCATTAAAATATTCAAGATAATCTGAATTCAATCTAAAAGTTATAGATAGCGGATGGTCAACTTCTAAATTATTTAAATATTTTTTTACATAAGATTGGAAAAAATTCGTAAGTATCAACACATATGTACATACGATAAAGTTCTTTTAAGATTTATCCAGATTTTGCAATATTCTTTTTAAGCAACTTTTGCTATGGTCAAAAGTCTTAAATCCGCATAGCATAGAAATAGTAGACATGGCAAAAACAGAGAAAAAGAAGCTACCAACGATAAAAACGCTTGAAGATAAAGGTACAAAGGTTGACTTAGTTGATTTTGAAGATGGAAGACAAGCACTCTTTTTTCAAATTGAGAAGTTTAGAGGGCTTGGAATAGGCGCATTTAGAATTGGCTTTACAAATAAGTATGCCGTTGTATCGCCTGAACAACTCACACGCGGTACACTTGATTTGATGGCTACAAGCGGTTCAATCATCACAGGTTCAACGATAAAGACAGAAGATTTTGTGCCTATAGTCATCGTTTCTGGAGAAATTGGAATTGGAGTCAAAGGAACCGCTGAAGTAAAAGAGTTAAAACCAAAAGCAAGCGATGCAAAAACTTAAAACTGAATTGAGAGATTAATCGGAATAATGAAAGGTTAAAGAACGCAAGTTTTTTAAAGGCTCTATGTTACAGCAGAATTTAGATGACATATGAAGAGATGATTTAATTACATGACGATAGATGATGAGTTAATTCTTGCATTACTGAAACCAGAAAAAGATGGTAAGGTAGGTAAAGGTGCTCCAATTATTGACATAATCGGAGCGGCAGATATTGACTATAAATTAGCGCAGATAGACAGTTTTTACCCTGACCATGATGCAGTAATTAAAAAAGAAAAAACGCAAATTTGTCCCGATATTACCCTTTCCGTTAGAACTGGAAACAAAAGGACAATCGCAATTGAATTGGAAAATGACTTGAAATGGGATTTCATGGAATCAATCGAACAGGTTAAGAAATACAAGAATAAATTTGAGACAAAAGTGATAATTCCAGAAGACTATATGCGATTTGCACCATTATACAAGAATGAAGGTTTTCGTGTCTATCTTTGGAAAGCCCAAAGAATATGGCAATGTTTAAAATGTAAGACTGAGACAGCGAAAGAGGGACGGTTTGCTCCTAAATGCTCAAACTCTAAATGCAACAACGCTAATCAAGATGCCTTTGTGCTCGTTAGAGTGGAAGACGCAAAATTTGAAGAATTTAAGGAATATTAAAGAATCTATAAATTAACTCCCCTTGCCCCTTTACTTCCATTTAGACGGTTTTTATTCCAAACAAAAAAGACGATTTAACCAGCTAATCAGTTGAATATAGTTCGAAATTAGGTTAATAATTGGCTTGAAAATAGCTTGTTAAACCATGTCGAAAAGTCCTTTTTAATCAATTGATTAATTATTCCAGCCTAAAATCGCTTTTTTCCCAGAAATCGCCTATGTACCACTTTTTGTGGCTCTGAGGCTGTTTTAGGCTGTTTTTAGCCATTTTTTTGTCGAACAACCTCGAATCAAGGAGTATTTAAGGCTGTTTGCCATTGCTATAAAGATAAACGATGATGCAAAATGACAGAAAAAACAGATAAGCAGTCTAACATTCAAAATCATAGTGAATTCGATGATTTCATAGCTCAAGGTTTACGGTCAGGCGGGGTTCATATCGTAGCTTCTAAGTCGCATGGCAAAAGCAGATTGATGTTTGCAATGTTCTCTGAGTTGCAACGGCAAGAAAACGTTAGGGCTATTGCGTTTGATGGTTCCGAAACATGGCTTTATTCAGCGTCTAAAGTCGAAACCTTCACAGTCCAAGAAAGAGACATAGTTTCTCAAGATGTCAAAACTACCGATGAGATAGAAAAGTACGCTTTAAAAAATTGGAATTTGATAGATTTAGCTCTCAAAACACACAAAGATTTGTTATTCCGACTGAAAACAAGAAAACCGAGCAAAAGAGGATTCTTTGTTCGCACAGTCATAAACTACTTGGACATGTTGCAACGTGAAGAAAAGCTAAGTTCGCCAAACCATGAAAACACTAAAGCCATAGCCTACTTTATAGAAGAAGCTCAAGATTGCTTTACGAATAGAAGCTCAGCAAGGCTTGACATGGAAGAATTCATGTGCGTTTTCAATGAAGCAAGAAACAACAAAGAAGCATTTTACACAGCGAGTCAACGGCTAACAGATTTCAGCAAAACCATACGTTCAAAGCAGTTACCGTGTATCGGCAAACTATCAAGCGAAGACATAACACCTAATTTAAGACGCATAGAGAAAAGCAACAACTTGGAATTTGCAGAGATGCCACAGAAAACATGGTTTTTTGAGGGTTCAACCTTTGTTAGCCCAGAGTTTAAGCAGTCAGGTAAGCCTTATCAAATAAACCGAGCAATTCAAAAGCTATACGTTGACAGTTTGCCGAAACCCAAAACTTTAACAGAAAAAATTAAAGCATGGTTCACACCTAAACCAACACAGAAATGGCAGTTTCAGCATACAACAAAACCACAGATTCAGCAAGAACCGAACGAAGACCAGAGCGTTTATAGTGACGACCCAGAAGCTACTCAAGAAGACGACATGGAAGAGGATTTAGCACTTTTAAATGAGAGTGATGATTTATGGTAAATTTCCAGAGTTTTTTTAAAGTTAGTTTAGTAAATATGAAGCGTGAAAAAATGAACCAAAACAACCAAAAAAACGGAGTTTGCGATTTAATAGTAGAAATTACAAACTCTCTAAAATCAAGCGATTTAATAGGTTATTCTATATATAATGGTTGCTGTAGTTCTTTTGGAAACATAATTACCGTTTGATTTGGGGGAGAGTACATTGGATGAAGTATTAGACATGTTAGATAAAACTGCAAAGCGTATAGAGAAAGCTGTAGATGAAACAAAAGAGGCAACTTGGAAGCAATCAGCCCTCTATGACCAAATTATGCTGTCACCTGAAGAGTCGCAAGAGCAAAAAATCAAAGCGTTTATTCGAAAAAATCGTCTCTTGGACCAGCTAGAAGCCTTGAACTCACAGCTTAGTTTGCTCTATACCCTTCAGATATTCGCGTTTAAAGTTAAAGTGCTTGAAGTAACAGTTGATAACATGAACGATCAACTTATGAAGTCAGGTGTTCTTCTAAAAAACGCGGAGTTAGAGAACATAAAAAAGAATATTGACGCCCTAAAAATCCTAATCGAAACACAATACGAATCGATGAAGGAAATCCGAGAAACGGAAAACAAAACATTAGACTACATTCAATAGCCATTAAAATGTATTAATAAAAAGGGCAGCCTGGTGGTTTTCACCACTCTTCAGGTTGTACTGCCTGTGGTGCATCGTTTTGTTTTGTTCTGAAGGCTTATTCTACGATCTTTTCCCAGCTTGTAACTAAGTCAAGAACTTCTTGTCCTTGTTTGCCGCCGTAGCTCTTCAAGCGCTCTCTGGTATCTTTTAGGGCTATTACAGCTTTCTGGAACTCTTGCATCTGGTAGGCTTTGTCTGTTAAATAGAGAATTCCGTCGACGCCTGCTCTTGCCATGCGGACTGAGACTGTTAATATTTCGCTCGGAGTTGGTGTTTCTCTTGGGTCGTCACCTGGTCCGATAACGTATAATGCGATGTTTAGCTTTACGTCTTTGAAGAGTTTTTTGAAGTTGCGGGTGAGCATTTCCCAATACCACGGTGTAGCGTAGTTTTTGCTAAACATGACTACGAGAAATTCGTCAGTCAGTGGGGCAAGGTCATCAAAGTTAACTCCAAAACGTTCATAGTTGGTAACTGGGTCTGGAAGAACACCGATCACAAATTTACTTTTAGCTCGGTCGCGCACTCGTTCGCTAACCAGCGCCATGTAGTCGGTAATTTCTTTTCTTCGCCATTCATACCAGCTTAAGCCGCTTTTTGCGTGGAGTTCTTTGCAGCGTGGACATGTACAGTGTCCATGGTCTGCGAAGTGGATGCTGTTTAGCCATATGCCTGGGCTTTTCCTAGCGACGTCTTCGATGTAGTCTAGTTGTTCTGCACGGTGTTCTGGTTGGGTTGCACAGAGAATATCCCATCTAACGTTGAAGTTGTCGTTTGTTCTCCATGCTGGACCTAGGTCTGACTGTGAAATCCAATCGGGGTGGTTACGGGCAGTTACGTTGTCTCCGAAAATTGCGATGTTGCTGTGCATGTCAGGTTTTGGTGGTAATCGTCTGCCTACTTCTGGTTTAACGCGGAAAAGGTCATAGTCGAAGCCTGGAACCTTTTTTGCTTCAAACATGTATGTGCCGAATTTCAATTTGCTTCTACCTTTTTAAAATCCAAACGTTCGGCGCTGTTATAAAGTTTTGCATAATTAACGCTATCGGTCACTTAAAATAATTTATTGTTTTTTCCATGCGTTATGGGATGTTTTCAATTAATTCACAAGCTTTAACTCGCACTTTCTCTTGAGAGTTTTCCTAGATGGGTTAGAAACTTCCGTAACATAAACAATTAAAAAAGAAAATAAACTGATAAATAGATTTTAGCGATTATCTACACAATGTTTTTAGGGCAAATTCTCTGTTAATCGCAAGTTAATAATTATCAAGAACTAGAATTTGATTTAGGTGCAAGCCAATGAGTCAGTGGCATTCACGAGAAACAGAAGGATTAATTCATCAGTTAGGCGTGAATCCTGACCAAGGATTAACCGAGCAAGAGGCAGCACAGCGGCTAAACCAGTACGGAAAAAACACTTTGGTCCAGCAGAGAGAAATTCGTTTTCTGAGCATTTTCAAAGAAGAAGTAACTGAACCCATGATTCTGCTGCTTATCGCTATAGGAGTACTCTACAGCTTGTTGGGCAATCTAGAGGATGCCCTAACCATAATTGTTGTAATAGTAGTTCTCGTCTTAGCTGAAGTTTGGAACGAATACCGCGCCAAACGCTCAATTGCTTCGCTAAGGCAGCTGGCGCCTCCCACTGCACTGCTAATTAGAGAGGGGAAACCAAAAGAGGTCCAAACGGATTTTCTTGTTCCAGGCGACATTTTACTTTTAAAAACCGGTCAGAGAGTTCCCGCAGATGCAAGATTACTTGAAGCCTTTGGATTAGAAGTTGACGAGTCTTCTTTAACGGGTGAGTCGTTTCCAGTGGCCAAAGATGCCACGGCGAAGTTGCCAAGCGAAACCAGAATCACTGAGCAAACCAACATGCTTTTTGCTGGAACAATAATTACCCGCGGAAGAACCAAAGCGTTGGTGACTGCAACTGGAATCAACACAGAGCTTGGAAGGGTTGCAGGTATAACTAAAGCTGCAAAGGAGCCTAAAACAAGCCTTCAATTGGCGATGAAGCAGCTTTCTAAAACATTGGTGTGGGTTGCGCTTTTCTTTAGCATTCTGATTCCTGTGCTTAGTTATGTTAGGGGTGTGCAGCCTAATCCAGCTGAAGCAGTGCTCTACGGGTTATCATTAGCATTTGTCGTTATCCCGGAAGAACTTCCCATCATAATCACTATGGTTTTGGGCGTTGGGGGCTATGAATTATCCAAGAAAGGCGCTATAGTGAAGCGTTTGCGGGCGGCCGAAACCCTTGGAAACGTAACAGTTATAGCAACAGACAAAACTGGCACCTTAACTGAAAACAAAATGCGTCTGGAACAGCTGTATTTTGACGGGGCAATTCGCAAGAGCGAAGAGTTTAAGGAAAATGAGAAAGAAGCATTAAAAACTGCCCTTTTAGCAAGTGACGCCATCGGCAAAACTACAAACAACGTGGTTTTGGGCAACCCTATGGCTCAAGCAATTCTGGTACGCCTTCAACAAGACGGAATTGAAGTACAAAGCGTAACCAAAGACTGGGTTCTGAAAGACGAGTTAAGTTTTGATGTTAGCAGAAAACTCGCTTCTTACATCTACCAATACAGCAATTCCATGGTTGTTTTATCTAGTGGTGCACCAGAGAAAGTTTTGGCTAACTCAACAAGAGTTCTACTTAGAGGCGAAGAAGCACCGCTTAACGGCGCATTAAGAAGTAACGTAAGTAAATCCATGGCGCAGATGGCTCAGACCGGTGAACGTCTACTAGGTTTTGGTTACCACAAGATAAATGGTGACACAGAGCTTGACAAGCAAAACATTGAGCAAGACATCATTTTTGTCGGCGTCTTAGGCTTCATTGATCCACCAAGAGAAGAAGTCAAAGGAGCAATTCGCACGTGCCAACAAGCTGGCATAAAGGTTTTAATGATTACCGGTGACCACCCAGAAACCGCTAGAGCCATCGCTTCTCAAGTTGGAATAAACAGTACCAACGTGTTAACCGGCATTGAAATCGCAAAAATGACTGACGATGACTTAAAGAAAGCGCTTGGAAACACTGATGTTTTCGCACGCGTTACTCCTGAAGACAAACTGCGGTTGGTTCGGCTCTTAAAAGATAACGGTGAAATCGTAGCTGTCACCGGCGACGGAATAAACGATGCCCCAGCCCTCAAAGAAGCACATATTGGAATAGCAATGGGCATCCGCGGAACCGACGTTGCCAAAGAAACAGCAGACATGATTTTGACCGACGACAATTTCGCCACTATACAAACCGCGGTTAAAGAAGGGCGCAAACTCTCAAGCAACTTAAGAAAAGGTGTCCGCTACTACTTAGCTTGCAAAGTAGCTTTAGTCTCAATTTTCCTTGTCCCGATCTTGCTGGGCATTCATCTGCCGTTTGCGCCGATTCAAATTATAGTTCTTGAGTTATTCATGGATCTAGCAGCATCCGCCACCTTCGTTGCTGAACCCGAAGAAGCAGGTATAATGCAAAGGCCTCCAAACGACCCCAAAGAGAAATTCATGAATAACAAATTCTTAAAAAGCATAGGTTTAGGCGCTGTAAGCTTGTTCGCCGCTGTAACGGCAACTTACCTGTTTACATGGTATGGGAACCCAATCCCATCTGCCGTGATGCATGCTCAAACTGTTGCTTTCGCTACATGGATGCTTGGCCACATACTTCTAGCCTTAAACTTGCGGTCCAACAAAGAGCCGCTCTCAAAACTGGGCATTTTTTCAAACAAGGTCATGGTGCTTTGGGCTTTAATAGTGGTAGCTACACTGTTGATTGCAACTAACGTGCCTGTCATAGCGGGCTCTCTTAAGATAACATCGTTAAACGAAACGGATTGGGTAGTGGTTATCGTTGCTGCTTTTGCAGCAACTTTCTGGATGGAAATCAAGAAAATACTCCAAAGAGGCACGTAACTTTTAAACCTAAACAGCCTATACTGCAGCTTAGGGAGAGCTGAGGACTATGCCAATAAAATATTTTGAAGCGCCAGAAATCAAAAAACAAGTAGACCAGTTGGCAGAGGAATGTGAATTCTACCATGTTGTTCCGCAATTCGTTTTCTGCGTCAGAAGCAAAGGCTCCAAAGCCAGACGTACAATCGCACGCATTCACGGGTTAGGCAGGATTTGGCAAGGTGTCCTAAACCTGCCGCCTTCCTACACTATTGAGGTTATTTCGGAGATTTATGACAGGATGTCTGCTGATGACAGGGAGAGAACCTTGATTCATGAACTCATGCATATTCCAGGTGGGTTTTCCGGCGGTTTCCGTCCGCATAAGGGGTATGTTGAAAGAAGAAATGTTGATGCAGTTTACAAGAAACTTCAAAGTGATCGGGCTGCGAAAAAGCAAAAGAAGCTTTTCTTCCAATAATTAACTGAAATATTGCTCAATGTTTTTAAACCTCAAGTTGGGCAATAAGAAGTTGCACCTTAGCAACGAAAAGTAAAAAAACCATGTTAAAGCATGTATTGCAAAGAATTAAACGGGTTAGATTTGTTTGCTATGGAACATTGAGGTTTAGTGGATGAGGCACATTATCAAGAGTTTAAGCCATAACGGCATATTCGTTCCAATTTACGATTACAAAGGTTTCAGCATAAGGCTTAACGGTCAAACTTTAAAGCTGGCGCCTAAAAGCGAGCAAATGGCAGTTGCGTGGATAAGAAAGTCATTGTCAACCCTGTCTCCGCCAGATATTATCTTTAAGAAGAATTTCATGAAGGAGTTCCTTGGGCAACTGAAAGATGAAAACCCTTCAGCAACTTTCTTGGATGCTTTTACTTCCAAATATTTAGCTGGTATCGATAATCCGCCAGCAACCTTAAACAATGGAAACCAGCAATTTGACCAAAAGATCGACTTTACGCAGATCTGCAACTTCATTGGACAAGAAAAAGCAAAAAAAGAATCCCTATCTAAAGAAGTGAAGAAGCAACAATCAAACGAGCGCAAAGCAAAACGCTTAGAGTTCAAAGAAAAATATGGGTACGCTGAAGTTGATGGGCAAAAGCTTGAAATTGCCAACTGGACTTCTGAGCCATCATGCCTTTTCGCTGGACGTGGTGACCATCCCCAGCGTGGAAAATGGAAAGAAGGTCCAAAAGAAGAAGACATAATTCTGAACCTGCCGCCTAACGCGTCTGTTCCAGCGGGACATTGGAAGGGAGTGGTTTGGGAACCTAACAAGATGTACGTAGCAAAGTGGGAAGATAAGCTCACTGGCAAAATCAAGTACGTCTGGTTCTCCGACACAGCATTCCTGAAACAGAATCGTGAGAAGGAAAAGTTTCAGAAAGCCGAAACGTTGGGCAAGCAAATTAAAACAATTGAACAGCACATTCTTCGAAACCTCAACGACAAGGATGATTCAAGGCGCAAAGTGGCGACTGTTTCATGGCTTATTTTGGTGCCAAACATGAGGGTTGGAGACGAAAAGGACCCAGACGAAGCTGACACTGTAGGAGCTATAACGCTTCGGGCAGAACACATCAAAATAGAAGGCGACACAATATACTTTGACTTTCTTGGCAAAGACTCTGTTAGATGGATAAAAAACGTCAAAGCCCCACCAGAAGTCATCCGAAACATCCAACACTACATGCAAACCAGCAAGGAATACCTCTTTGAAGGCGTCGACTCCAAAAAAGTTTCCCGATTCCTCTCCGAAAAAATGCCCAAATTAACCGCCAAAGTATTCCGCACTTGGAGATGCACAAAAACCGTCAGAGAAGAACTTGAAAAGAGCGGAGTAACCAAAGAAGACCCAGACTACTGCAAAGTTTACGCTGCAAAAATGGCGAATTTCAAAGTTGCAGAAGTTGCGAATCACAAACGCAAAGTTCCGCCGACCTTCGAGCAGCGTTTAGCTAAAAAAGAAGAAAACCTGAAATCGCTCCAGCAACTTCTTGAAGCAAGAAAAATTGAAGGCAAAAAAACCGAGGCACTGCAGACACGAATAGCGAGGGCTAAACTGGATTTGGAATTGACAAAGTTAACCAAAGAATACAACTTGGGTACATCACTCAAATCCTATATTGACCCAACAGCGTACGTAAAATGGGCCACAAAAGTCAAATTTGACATAGAAAAATTCTATCCAAAGACGCTCCGAAACAAGTTTAGCTGGGCACTACAAAGTAGCAAAACACAAGCCTCCGAGTGCACAGTTGCATGAGCATAAGCGAGTCAAAGGACGGCGTAATCATCGCAATCTTTGTTAAGCCAAACTCCCCTGGATTCAGGATTGAACTTGAGGACGACGAAATCATTGTCTACTGCACTGAGGAACCAGTCAAGGGAAAGGTTAACAAGGAAATTCTAAAGGAGTTTTCCAAGCTTTTGCATGTTAAGGTTGAACTTGCCTCTGGCGCCACTTCAAGACAGAAACAACTCTTCGTGCAAGGCATCACTAAAAGCCAGGCAGAGCATCTCCTGAACCAATAGTCTATTTGTACAACAGGAAATATTACGAGAACCGAAATATCCTTTTTAAACCAAACAAGTCCTTAAGACGAGTGGAAAGAATTGTAGTTCAAGGCAGAGGGGCAAACCCCCAACACCTTACCCCCCAAGAGATACTCTGCTATATTTTCACATAACATCGATAAAAAAAGGAAAGCCGGCATTTTCTTTTAAACAGAACTTCTATGACATTGTGGGTTGGGCATGGTAGAAGTCCTTAACAAAGTCTAAGAGCTCTATTTAAGTAAAATACGATAAATCCTGCACTTTTACCTATGCATATTTAGGCGGAAAGCGAAAGTGAGGGAAGGATAATGCTTTTACGCCGAAAGAATACATAATAAGCCGCTATGAAACCCGCTAATAAGGTTCGCTCAACAAAAAAGCATAAGAAAAACCCCAGATGGTTAGTGGTTTTTTATGGTGTACTTCTCATTGCTATTCTTAGTATGGTAGCATATTTTTGGTATCCTGCCAATAACAAGCCTGCGAATAATGAGTTGAATAACATGCCAACGGGTTTCAAAACTCTTGCAGCTGACTACTTGGGAGTAATGAAAAACTTGAATTCAAGCCAAACCAAAGCCAAAATGGCAGCGCTGCTTAACCCAAACTGCAACCAAACTGACCTTTTCGCTTGGGAGGCAAGCAAGCTAACGTTTGCTAGTGACCCATCGGGCTCGTTTGAAGACCCATTCCAAATTCTAGAAACCGGCGATGGTATTTGTGTGCAGTGGAGCATAGTTTACGTGTCAGCTTGCCTTGCACTTGGATACCAGAGCAGGCTCGTAGTAGCAGTTGACACCACAAGCTGGACATTCATACATACATGGGCGGAAGATTATAACAACGGAACATGGGTTCACGTGGATCCCGCCGACAAAGTGTGGAACGACCCGTCAAGGTACCTGAGCTGGGACTGGGGCCAATACATAGGGTCAACTGTAAGGATTTACGCGTTTGAAGACGGTTCCTTCCAAGATGTAACCTCCACCTACAGCGCGCAATAAGCTAGAACCCTTCGAGGGATTTTTCCTAAATTCTCCACAAAACCAACTCAAAACTCAAACACTGCAAAAAGAAAAAAGCTAAAGTTTAGGGCAAATTGTGTAATCAAGAAACCAATGCGCAACCGTTGAAGTTTAGGTTTGCTGTTGTTTGAATCTAAGCATGGCTGCGATTCCGCCGAAAGCATTCTTTAGCATTTGACCCTCTTCTGTTTCAGTCGAAATAATCTCAACATCCGTATTAGACATTTCTGCCAATTCGGCTAAATCGTCCACAACATCTTTTTTCTCCAACACCGTCGTGGATGGCGCCGCGCATTTTGGACAGGGTTTCCCGACTAAGCTTTGCTCGAAACTGGTGACTTCTTGGCTTTTGAGTGTGTGCTGTTCCTCATAGCCGCAAGCGCTGCATTTAACCGTTACACGAACCAAATCCAAGCTCTCTGACATAAGGAGCAAGCGAACTGCTCCTGCCTGCAAAAGACGTCTCACTTCCGCTTCGCCATAAGTTATCATTCCCGTGTCATGTCCAACTTCGTAGAGGAACTTCTGCATAATTTCCTTCTCTTCGATGTAGCGGACTTTACGCATGATCTCAGGAGCTTTATCCATTACTTCTTTAACACCCTGCTCCTCGACGTACGCCGTGTCAACGACGTCAAGAATCTTGCCTTTCAGTTGGTAGTTGAGGTAATCGCCTTTCTCAAAATCATATTTTGTCGGTCCAGGTCCACCTAGAATAATACCTTTCAGCGTGTCAATCGGGAGGAAAGTTTCGTTCGCATGCACGCCCACACGGGTAAAATACTCATTTAGCTGCATGTCCCGCAAGCGTTCATATCGCCTAGCTGACTGCCCACCTGCCTTAGTTTTGCCTGTAACGCCCGAATGCATTTGACGTACAATGTCTAGCCGTTTGCCCTGCAGGGTTGCAATAGTAGCGTTATTGGCGTCCACCAGCAAGATGCCATAAGTTTCTTTCTCCCGTAACATTTCCTGCAGATACTCGGTGTGGAAGCGTGAATCACAACGATAAAGAAAAATCTTAATCGGCTCAGGCGGAACTATAACGTAGGCTTCCATTCGTTCGGTACCTGGGGCACCGCCTTCCTGCAGGAGTGCACCTGTAAAAATCACTATGCCTTTTTCGCCTGGATCTTTAAAGAGCTTGAGTTTCTGTTGCGCTTTAGTGATAGCATCTAGAACGTTTTTGCGGGTAACGTTTGATTTGATGTTGCTGGCGGTTCCATATTCGTTACGTAGAAGGTTCAGCGCATCACTGATCTGCTTTCCTGGCGGAACATAAACAGTAATGAGTTCTGTGTGGCTGCCTTCTTTGCTGGCTAGGGCGTTGAGTGTTTTTCTTAGCCTGAATAGTTCAAGAGACGACTTTTTCACTGTACTCAAATAAATTCACGAAATACTGCTTTTAGTTGGTTAACTAACGTTAAAAGGAATCAAATAAAAGTTCCGACTTAAAAAAGGAAGATTTAGGCTTTTGGTTTAGCTGGCGGTGTCTGCACTGGCTCAGGCATTGGTGCGCCTATCGCTTCTCTAAGATAAGCTTTGAATGGACCAAGTTTTCCACCATAATTTCCAGAAGAAATCTTGACAACTCCAGGCACGCCGATAGCAGAGGTTACACCCTCTTTCATGCCCTTTTTGACAGCTTCCAATGTCAATCCGTTCATAACAATTTCATAAACACAAGTAACGCCTTCCGGAACAACAGTATCAGGCACAAGATCACGCAAGGTTGGGCAGTAAGGATGGTTAGTTGAAGCCTTCAGTTTGTATTTGAGCGAGCCAGCTTTGCTTCCTGCGCGGCAAACGCCACCTGGAAACTGCATAATTACGTCAGGAGCATTTGCGCGGATTGCATCTGCCGCCGCTTCAGCCGCTTTCAATCCTGATAACTGATCTTCCGCAAAAATCATAAAGTTCCCACCTGCGACCGCTTCCATTGCGCCGAAGCCATTTTCAACTATAAAGTTGCCTTCCATAACGGGGATTTTCCAACATTTTCTTCCGCCTACCATGGCTTTTTTCTGGAAGCCATCTCCAAAATAGCGTAAACTATTGCCAACGTCTAATGTTCGTTTTGATTTGTCTAAGCCGTTGAATGCAGCGGTTGTGGGACAAGTCAAGGTACATTGGCCAATACGCTGCATAAGCTGATGCTTGAGTTCAAAGCGGTCACGATTATAAATTTGAATAAGTACTCCAGGGCGTTTGTCAGGTGTCTGGTCTGCTGGAACGGGTCTTTCAATTGCTGCTTCCGCCGTTGCCTCAATTACGCTTGTGGCAAAACCAGTAGTTAAACTTGCGGCGATTTGTGCCCATTTTTCGTTTTGAGCGGTAATTAAAACTCTTCCTACCCAAAGCGGGAACATTTCTGCAAAGGTGTCTTGAACCTTCACTACATTTCCTTGAGTTGATTTTACAAGGAACATTTTTTCTTTATCGTCATAGCTTTGGATTTCAAGCGCGTTAGTGTTTGATGACATGAAAGGAACCTTGCAGTTCAGTTGGGAATTGTATAATTTAAGAGTTTTCATGAACGGCTAAGGTTTTATCAATTTCAAGGACAAATTTTAAACTGACAAAAGCATTGAATTTTAAGTCTGATCTGATTGAGGCTTTAGTTTGAAATGGTCTATTGTTGATAGGCGATTAGCTTCCTATTTTGATTATTTCTGGGATTTTGCCAGCGGTCCCCACTTGACCCTTGTAAATTATAAGTACGCCTTCAATGCCTTCAATCGATAGACCTGTGTTGATTCCTGCTCTAATCGCAGCTTGGGCGTCTTCGCCTTTAACTAAATTGCCTACAGCTGTTGCTGCTGCATCTGCTAAGGAAGCATTTTTGCAGAAAACCGTTGCTGCCTCCGCATTCCCAAAACTAAGAGCATGGCTGAATCTTCCAGAGCTTGTTGCTATGCCGATTGGAAATTCAGTGAGCCGAAAGCCGAAGCGTTTTGAAAGGGGCTCGTCCCCAGCGGCAACTGCCACGTCAACAGGCATGTTTGATGTTGCTGAGATTTCCCCGCCGTCTTCCACAACAGCTACTTCACAGCCCGCACTGATCATGTCGTTTACTGCCAAGTCAGCTATGACTCCAGCCACGGCTGCCATAGGGCCAACGTTTGCTTTTTCAGCTGCTAATGCCATCAATTTTGCCACATGAGGCTTTTCTGGCGCAGGAATCGGTTTTAGAGTATACAGAAACTTGGGATTTGCTCTTACGTAAATTTCAAGCTCTTGCCTGTTTTGTTTGATTGATTCGATGGCGGCTAGTATGGCTTTTTGCTTGTCAGAAATAATGGTGCATTGAGTTTCTTTTAGTGTAAAGTTTTCTTTGAAAAAGTTTCTGGCCAACTTTATTTTTTCCTATGGTTTGCTGATTGCTCATTGTTGTTTTGCTTAACCGATTTTATGGCTCGGGCTGGGCACGCGTCAACACAAACGCTGCATGTGCTGCCGACGCATTTTTCCTTATCAAACTGTACAGTGAATTCTTTGTCTATGCTTATGGCTTCCACAGGGCAAAGAGCTACGCATGAGCCGCAGCTAAAGCATTTCTCGGCATCTACTTCAATTAGTTTAGGCACTATTACTGAGATGCCTCTTTCTCTGAATGCCTTTACTATTTTTTCCTGTGATTCGTCTGGGATTTCAGCGAGTATTTCGCCGCCCTTAGAGTTTATGTGAGCTGACAAAATAACCATTGGCACTTTATACTCAATAATTATTTGAGAAGCTATCGGCTGCGGCACTTGTTCTTCAGTGAATCTTAAAAGAAGTCTTACCATGCTTTATCTCCCTAAAAGTTTAGACACATCTTCTGAAGTGACTATTCCCATGACTTTCTTTTCTATATCAATCACTGGTAGTGCAGAGATGTTATGTTGTGCCATCCGTTTTGAAGCAATTTCCAGCGGCTCATCGGGTTTAGCTGTAAATACATTATGTGTTTCTATGTCGGCTAACGCTTTTTTGCCTTCAGCCATAGCTCGAGTGATATCCCAAGATGTAACTATTCCCCGCAATTTGCCAGCGTCGTCAACAACAACGATGTGGTTAACCGATTTAGTAACAATCCGCTCGGCAATTGCACGTATCTCCTCGTTCTCGGTGCATGTGACTGCTGGGTGCATAACGCTTATGACGAATGGGATTTCCTCAGTCTGCCTCATAGGCTTAAAGATACTGTCAGTGGGCAATCGTTCAATAGGCGAAGTTAAGAAAAACGTGCCTTCCTCAATCCAAGACTTCAGTGTATGGGAAACTTTCTTAGCCATCTTTAAACTAGACAGACTGCTAACCTTAACTTTTTTATCATTAATTATTATCGAGCCAGACTTTAATTCTTTATAACTTACTTGCCGAAGCTTCGGGCGATCTCTTCGCGGCACGCTGTAATCAACCACATCAGTGAAAATTTGGTTATCACGAATCGCTGCCTTCTTTGCTAAGCCCTCATTCAAAATCGGAATAGGGATTCCTAATCCCACATACATTGAAGTTCCATAGCGGGTGAAGGAAGCGCCCTGCAAGAATTCAGGTGACATCTTCTTGGCATCACCTTTCACCATCAAAGTGCCACTTAGGTTTTTGGGGCTATGTTGCGTTCCCTCACCAATAACATAGCCTTGTGCTCCCCCAAGGAAGATGCGGGTGCCCATGCCAATAGTTTCGTAATCTGGGTCATTCATAAGCGGATTTAATTCGCCTGCCCCAGAAAACGTCGCGTTCCGAAGTCTAGGCAAGAGTTTGCTCATGTAAGTGTAAATCGTTTCATCGCTAGTGTTCACTGCGCAGTTGTAACGTTGGTAGCAGTTGCGGAAATTCAATAGGTAAAACTGGTTTAAATCCTCTTTTGTTACTGTCGTTTTAAGCTGAGTTCTTGGGTAACAGTCGGTTCCGTAAGCTGTGGCGCGAAGTTCAACCTCTTTGCCCGCCACGAGATCTTGGATTACATGTCCTCCTCCGTATTCAAAAGGTAGCTTCTCTGACATGTTAGTTGCGCCGATAAACAGGTCTACCGCTGCGCCCGGATGGCAAACTTCCACATCATTCATCCAAGCATGGTCAATCTTTATTGGGGGGTCTGAGTGCCCAAGATTAATAACTGCGCCAGAGGAACACATCGCGCCAAAAGTTCCTGTAGTAACTACATCAACTTCTTTAGAAGCGACTTCGACACCGCTGCTTTCAACTAGTTTTTTCATTTCTTCAGCAGTTAAAACCTGAACATCGCCACTGCGGATCTTCTCGTTAATCTCATCTACACTGCGAATTTTTGTAGGTTTGGACAATTAGCCTTACCTTAATGCCAATCGAAAAAGGCTTTGCCCGTTAATATTTTTTGTGTAAAAACTAATGAATTTACTACACTTTGGTTTGCACGTGCGCTCCAAATATCTAACGATTTTTTACCAAGAATGGTCTTCGTGGTAAACTAGTGTCAAATCTCATAAACAAAAAAAAATTGCAATTGGAACGATTTTTGGGATATCCTTTCAAGAAGACAATAAATTGTATTCACAAACCAAAATGGGAGTCAAATCGGACCGCGTATTCCAGTTTAAGCAAATCTTAAATCCATCCACTAACCTAAAGAAGAATAGGCACGAAGGGAGAGATAACATGGTTGACGCAATCGAAGTCATTGCAATAGTGATTCCGTTAATTGTAATCATATACGCATTCATTTGGTCACTTCGCATTGTTAGGCCCACAGAAAAAGGCTTAGTGGAGCGATTTGGCAAATACCACCGATTCGTTCAAGGAGGCCTAACATTTCTATTTCCCTTTGTGGACCGCATAATCAGAGTTAACATCACCGAACGCATGACGCCCGTCCAGCGCCAAGATGTCATCACTAAAAGATAAAGTCTTCATGGGAGTGGACGCCGTAGTATTCTACCGAATTAAGCCCGACGAAATATCCGTGAAGGCTTCACAGTACAACGTTGCAAGCTTTGCAGCCCAAATAGACACTCTCGCGCGAACAGTACTCAGGGACATCATAGGCGGCATGGACATGGCCATAGCCAACACATCCAGACCTGTAATCAACGTTAGCCTCAAAACAGCCCTGGATGAGCAGACGGAGAAGTGGGGCATAGAAATTGTAAGAGCAGAAATCAAAGATTTAGAGCCGCCAAGAGACCTCATTATATCAATGGAATCCGTTCTCAAAGCAGATAACGAAAGGCAGGCAGCTGAGAAAACTGCCATAGCACAAGCAACTTTGGCGAGTGGAGAAAAAAACGCTGCGATTCAAGTTGCGGAAGGACAGAAGCAAGCTGCAATCCTCCAAGCCGAAGGTCAGAAAACCGCCACAATCACAATAGCTGAAGGGGACGCTCAAGCAACTAAGCTGACGAGCGAGGCCTTGACTACGTACTTCAAAGACAGCGCCATAGTCTTCAAGCAGCTAGAAACGATTGCAACAGCTTTGCAGAATAACACCAAGATAATCGTTCCCGAAGGCAAGGCCATATCACTAATCCTAAATGAGCAAGAGAACCTTTCAAAAGCAACCATGATCCCAGTAACGCTACCACAGCAACAGAAAGACAACAAAAAGATGTAAGGAACACGACCTCGAAATAAAGAAATGATAGCTCAAAAGACCTTACTTGAAAACGCCACGTTAATAGCAAGACTTTGGAAAACTGTTTTCTTGTGGTTTTCCATGTTTTTTAGTTTGTCGTTGACGAAAGTCGTATAAGCAACTTATGACACGTGGCATAATGAGGTAATGAGATGCTATCGCGTGATTGCGACGGATGCGAAAACCAGCTTTCTGAGTGCAAACGCCGTTTTGCCAAAGTTTCTTTAGGCGAGAAAGTATTTTGCCCAGACGGAACAGCGCATCTAGTCGACAGCAAATAGTTAAGGTCCAAGAAAAGATATTTCTGAAAAGAAATGTACTCGACCCTTTTAAGAATCGAATAGTAAAGGGATCATCGTCTTCTCGATTATGGACCCATGATATGTTGTCATTTTGGGGACAAAAAGAGAGATAGCTCAATTGTTAATAGAAATGAAAATAACTGAGTTGTAACTATAGATTGAAAAGCAAGAAATCCTTAGGAGAATTCCCTTTTTCTACGAAAAGCGTTTATACATCAAGGTTTCAATGCTCAGTGAGGAATGTATGATGGCAAAATGTCCAAAGTGTGGAAAAGAAGTTCAACCTAAGAAAACCTGGAAGATGGCTGGCAGACCAGACAAGGCAGGAAAAAGAACAGAATTAACAATCGGTCTGTGCGAATGCTGCGGCAAGACTTTCAGGTCAACAATCAGCAAGCAGAAAATCTGATTTTCTTAGAGTTTCAAAAACCACTTTTTCTTTTCTTTGAATCTAATCGTTTTCCGAATATTAGCTATGCATTTTTGGCTTTAGAATATTCTAATTGAGCGTTCACAAGAGTTGTCTTTAAGAAAATAATCTTGTGTTTTTGTTGGAATGTTTTTGGAGAACCCGCTAATTTACGGCATAACCTTTAATATAATAGCAAGAAATCAAGTTAGCGATTACTATGGACAGGCAAGAAGCTGTTAAAGTGCTGCGTGAGATTCTAAGTGAATGTGATGGAGCACTCTTGATGAGTAGCGTTTCCCTTTTGTTTGTTTCCCCCGATAGAGAACGAAATTCTTCTTTTGAATTGCGAATAGGCTGTTGTCTTGATGACTATTTGAGAAAATGCATTAGTGTTGTTCTTGAGAGACACAATTTAGCGATAAGAGAATTAGGGAGTTCGGTTGTAATTTACAGCCCTTGATTTAACACAAAGTACTAATCATCAAGTAATCCTTTCCATGATCTATTCTTAATTTATGTCTCTTAACATAATCTTCCAACTCATTGAAACATGTGTCTTTTGTCAAGGCTGTATCGGTTAAGACAACATAACCATCAGTTTCTCTATCAAAAATGCCCCACTCAAAAAACCCCTTGTATACCTTTGGATTGCAAGTGGGAAATCTCTTTGAGAACTTTATAGCCTCACTAAAATCCATGCAGATTAACCAATCCATATGACATTTTGCTACATGAATATTTAAAGAATTGTGATTACAAATAAGGTACAATACAAGATATTATGGACTGAAATGCCCGTTTTTTTTGAATAAACTCTCTGATTATAACTTTTTTTGGAAAACGACACATATAGGCGGAATTTTCATTCGGTTCTGCATGATTCCCTTTTCATCTTAAACCAGTTTTCGGGAGGACTTTTCCAGTTGAATTTATTTAACTCCTTGCCTACCGTATCTGATTGAGGTTGCACAACACGAGTAACGGCGACAAAAGTAAACCATCAGTAGACAATGCTATCATAGAGTATTTGTCTAAAAAAAGCATAAGTGATCAAACAGAAAAATTGGCACTTGCTCGAATCAGCAACAAAATGGAACTCAGTAGAGAACAAGTGGAATTGAGCATCAACAGACTTAGCGCAAAAAACTTGATACGCAAAGTTTACTTGCAAGGAAGAGTTGATTTTGAGTTGACTCCTAGGGGAAAATCAGCAATCGAAGTTTTAGCAAAAGCCGAAACCGCTCGTGTTACCAGACAACTGCAAGAAGCAATACACCAAGAAAGGAAAGCAAAGCTAAGATTGAATGCAGTTAATAAAATGAAATCAATTGAAGCTGAATGGCAAAACTACCAAATGCCTGATATAAACCTGATTGACAAAATTAAGCAAGAAGCAACAACATTTCTTGGGGCAACGAAAGAAATTGGAGATAAGCAACCTTTGTGCCATAAAGACCTTCATAACTATGACCAAAAATTCTCACAGTACAAAGCTCAAATAGAAAACCTGACTGAACAAAACAGCAACTTGACCAGAACAGCAAACAACTATTCAAAAATCAAAAACTGCCTACTTTCAATATCAGCTGACATTGAAAGGATCCAAAAAACCATTAAAAAGTACGGACACATGCCAGAAGCAACAGCACAGGTAACTCAATTAAAAAATTATCTCGGCACACTAAACTCAATTCAATCTAGACTAGAAAACTTTGATAAAGATCAATTGGCTCAACTCGAAGAGATTAAGACCCACCTTGAAGATAATTTCAGGCTCTTAGAAATTCTAAAGAGACCCACTCATGAATTTACCCCGATAAAGACAGAAGGCTTAGAAGAAAAGACGTCTTTGTATCTTGACCCTGAAGGTCCAGTCAAATATGCTGCCAAAAATAGTAGGTACCCGATAGAAGAAAAATGTGGCAAGTGTGGAACAACGCGACGCTTGACTCCTGTTGACATTGGATAGCTACTCGCTTTCCAATAAAAGTTATTATTGAGAAATCCGTACAGAGCTTTCACTTTTCACTTTTCCTAAATGGAATGATTTTGTTAATTATTGTAATATCTTTAAACATTAGATTTTGGAAAAAACTAGAATAAAGGGAGATTATGTTTTGATAAGTCTTTGATTATTTTTAGTTACTCGATCCACCCCTTCTGTGAGAGCATTGAAGAAGTCTTCACCCTTGCCAGGTTCTCCTGCTTTCATGATTACCATTTCATTTTCTCTGGCTCCGAGTGTATCCCTCACCAAGCTGGACTCATAACGCAGGGCATCGAGCTTGTCTGTGAATACATTCGCATACATACCTTCACTCGCGACCTCATCTATTATACTTTTATACGTGTTATCGAGTTTCATGGCAAGAACATGCCCGCCGTTTTTTATAACTTCGCGAATTACGGCATCGATAGTTTCAGTAAAAATTCCTGTAACATCGAGAACAGAGTTTACAGTTCTTAT
This sequence comes from Bathyarchaeia archaeon, assembly GCA_049520955.1. Classification (GTDB taxonomy): domain Archaea; phylum Thermoproteota; class Bathyarchaeia; order Bathyarchaeales; family Bathycorpusculaceae; genus Bathycorpusculum. The sequence continues at coordinate 23,701 of JBEKPG010000030.1, forward strand.
TTTTCTATGCATCAGAAAAGTACCCCCGATCTTGTCAAATTTTTGTATGATTATACCTACCGCAACTAGGGCTGCGACTGCTAAGTAATAAGGCTGAATAACTTCCCCAAGCAACAACAGAGCAAAAGTGAAAGTTATGAATGGCGACAAAAAGTACGTGTTAGTGACTAGAGTGGTCTTAAGCATTCTAAGTGAAGTGAAGTACATATAGAATCCAGCTATGTTGCTAACTAGACTTATGTAAATTATCGCGAACGCTAACCCGAGGCTAATAGGCGCAACCTGAATTCCGCTTGCCACAAACAGAAAAGCAAAAAGGAAGAACATGAACACGTTAAACAATAATATGGAGCTAGGCATATCGAAGACGTATTTCTTTGACAGTGTGCTGCCCAACGCGTACGCTAACGCAGCGAAGATAAGAAAAATTATTATGGGCAGATCATTTTGCTCAACCGATATGTAGAACGTGCCCTGCGTGAGTGCAATATACACTCCAAGGAAGGCGATTACAAGGGCGATCACTTGGCTCTTGCTAAGCTTCTCCCTCAGGACAGTTGGAAGGAATATTAGCATAAGCAGCGGTGATGTCCTGAAAACTGCAGTTGTAAGCGACGCGCTTATGTAGTGTTCCGAGTATAAAATCACGAATTGGATCGGTACATAAGTAAGAAAAGCAATCGCTGCAATTATCGCTAGGATTTTTCCATTGCTTAGATACGCCTTGATTATCTTACTGCTGCCTTTAGAGTGCGCGAGAACTAGCGCGAAGGGGATCAAAAAAAGGTAAGTAAGCATGAAGAACTGGAAAATATTAGTGCCCTTTGCCAGCGTAAGCACTATCGGTAGTAGAGCTCCGGTGAAGAGCGAGGTTACAAGATAGGCATAAGCCTTTGTCTTAATCTTCATTTATATATATCACTCAGAGCCTTTTTGCCTTTTATTATATAAAGATGCAGAAAGAAAAAGCTGAAAATCTAATGGAAAAAGTTTTTCATAGAAATTACCCGTCGATATTTATTTGCATTCTCAACTCAAACTTTGGTCTCTGGAATTTTTCGTTGGGCATTTTTCAGACAATCAGTTTTAAATACAAATTTGAGTCAAGGGTAAACTCCCTAACGGAAGCTCCCATAGTTCAGAAACAAAGGCGTCATATGCTTTCAAAATTAGGTGAAAGTTGTGCGCATTCCCTTACGGAAGTTGACTGAGATGAGATTTTAGGAGAATTTGATAGCATGTTTGAGCGAGAAATAAACAACTAAATTTCAGCGCTCTCGAACGCCGCGTTTAAGCTTAAAAACGCGATGGCTTTTGAAAGTGCTGGCAAGTATGAAAGTGCTTTAATGTTAATTGAAGAGGCGTTAGTGCTTCAAGAAAATTATGTTGATGCTTGGCTTCTGAAAGGGATAATTTTGGGCAAATTTGGCAAATGCACTGAGGCGCTAAAATGCTATGACAAAGTAATTGAGCTAGATCCTGAATCTGCAAACGCGTGGCATCTCAAAGGTGCCACATTTGGCATGATGAATCAATATGCCCAAGCAATTGATTGCGACATTAAGGCAGTTGAATTGGACCCAAGCAACATAGAGATTCAGTTGAGCTTGGCCGCATCTTTTCAAAAATTAACAAAGTTCGAAGACGCCCTCAAATGCTACGAGGTCGCTCTAAAACAGAAGCCTTACAACGCACAAATCCATTATTTAATTGGAATAGCATATGGAAACAAAGGAAATAGCGAAAAAGCACTAAATTCTTTTGAACAAGCACTAAGTCTAAGGCCTAATTTTACCGATGCATTGATTGGAAAAGTAGTAATCTTGGCAAAACTTGGTAGAACCAACGAAGCAAAACTATGCGCTGAAAAGACATTGGAAATAAAAACCGGATCAGAGAAAGAAAAACCACTTCTATCTAATTCAGCAAACGATGCCTTCAAAAAGGAATATGAGGCTGCTCAAAAAAAAAATTCAAAAAAACCTTCTCCCCAAATCCATAAACTAACGTGAACAGAGAAACAAAGTACTTAGGTCTTCAAGCTAGAACTTTGAAGTCAATTTCTTCTTTCAACAGGTTTGCCCTTAACTCTGATTATTCAGTTCTGTTTCCAAAAAAATAACATGCATACGTTACAAGACGTTTTTCAATAATGGTATTTTGCCTGATTAATGCTGCCGCCAATCGATGACCTTCATTTCCACTTCGTGAGTATCTCTTCTCGCCTAAAAGTGCCTGTGCTTACAAAATATAGAGCCAAATCGACAATCAGCACACCAATGGCGAAGACCAAAAGCGTATCGATGCTTAAGGTAATGATTCCTTCCACTCCTGCAAGAAAGACAGCCAGGAACGGAATAAACATCAGGCCCGAGATCTGGTTTGCGCCTCGCACATCGCTCACGCGGGATGAAGCAATCACGCCTACTTCAACGCTGAAAACTGCTGCGAGAGGCGCGAGGATTAACAGCATAACTCCCGCGTTCCAATTGGGAAAATAATAGTAGCCTAACCCCGCGTTGTACAATATATAGTCCGCTGCTGCCATGAAGATTGACACTCCGGTATACGTTGAGAGCATAGGCGGCAAGAACGCTGCGATGCTTTTTCCAAGGAGAATTTCGCCATCAGTCGTCGGGGTCGCGAGCAAAGGTTCCAACGTCTTCTCAATCTTTTCACCCACTATACTGTAGGCTGCAATCGTACTGGGGAGAACAGCCGCTAAAACAACGTACAAGTAAATGATTGATCCGGCACCAAGTTGTAGTTGTTGTGCCGTGGGGATTCCAGAGGCTACTTGGTTTCTGATGACGAGTGATAAAAGAACGGCCATGAGAAGAGGAAGCGCAATAGTATAGAAGAGTATGCTCTTTTTTCTGCTGATTACCTTCCACTCCTTGCGCGCTATCTTCCATGGCATCCAGGCGGTCATTGTGCATTCTCCCTTACGAGTTTTAGATAAGCGTCTTCCAGCGAGCTGCCAATTACTGTAACTGTCTCGATGCGTCCGCCTGCTGCGGCAATCACGCTTACAATGTCAGGATTCTCCTCTTGGGGATTTGCAACGTCAACCGTCAGCTTGTCGCCCTCCCTGACTAAGTTCTTGACCTGCAGTCTCTTCAGCGAATCCAAGATCGCTTCATTTACTTGTCTTAGTTGGATCACTGTCTTCCTTCCGCGGATGGATTGTTCAAGTTCTTTAGGGGTACCCACTGCCATTAGCCGGGTATTCAATATGCCAATTCTATCGCAGATTCTCTCTGCCTCATCAAGGTTGTGCGTATTGATGAAAATGGTCTTTTTCTCCTTCTTGAGCTCGAAGATGAATTCCCTCACAGCTTTTGCCGCCTCAGGGTCAAGATTTGCTGTCGGTTCATCCATAAACAGAATTTCAGGGTCATGGATCAATGCGCGCGCGATGGCGAGCTTCTGTTTCATCCCCTTCGAAAACGTCCCTGCCAGAGCATCTTTCTTCTCCCAGAGTCCCAGCAACTTGAGGAAGTACTCGTTGCTTTCTTTCCTTTGGGAGTCAGTACGCCTGTACAGCGTCCCGTAGTAGTCCAAGTTCTCGTAAGCGGTTAGAGATTCGTAGAGACCCACGTTATCTGGAACGAGCCCGATGATCTTCCTGATCTTCAGAGCATCTTCCTTGCGGCCAATCTCATAATCACCAATCTTGGCAGTGCCGCTCGTTTTGGATATCAGGCAACAAAGCATCCTGACTGTGGTAGTTTTTCCTGCCCCGTTAGGACCGAGAAAACCGAAGACCTCGCCCTTGTCCACGCGCAGGGTCAAGTTGTCAACCGCAGTCAGATCTCCGAACTTCCTCGTAAGGTTCTCAGTCTTGATCATGTCAGCAGCCACGATTTACTTTCATTCTCCGTTGAAAAGCTCGCAGGTTTGAGCTCTCAATGCTTCCCTTAATTAGAAAATGAGTGCTTGATATAAAGGAGGGTAGTTGTTCAGTTTTTGAACTGCTGTCAGTAGTGGTTAAAAGTGTGTTTTACAATGAAAATCTAACTTTCGCATTAAAGCATATGGTTGAAAGCTTAGAGGATTACAGGTTGTCTGATTTAGAAAGGGAGCGGCAGAATCCAAAAGACATCGCTTTGGCAGTCTTTAGGTTTAGGGCTAGAAGAGGAACAGGAGTTTATTATGCCCTGCTTTCAACAGTGCCAATCCTTGTTGGCGTTTTGGAGGCTTTGTCCGCGCCTTCATATTTTATACTGATTTCTGTCGGACTATTAGTTTTGGGGATTTTATTTTTTGCTCGATGGGCAGGAATGAAACGCTTTTATCAAATGAGGATGGTTATGGATCTTTTTGAGCAAAAGCAAAAACGGGAAAAGCAGGAGAACAGACTTAACAGAACTTTAGAGAGTGCGAGAACTGTTCTTGTTACTCTTTTGCCGCTAGTTGCTGCTGCGATATTTGCAGTAACCGGCAATCCATTCTTGGCTCTTTAGTGCTGATTGCATTCGTCGCGTACGTATTAGCCTACTACAGTCTTGTTTTTTCAAAAAAGTCAGCAGACAGTGTTCTCCCTTGGCGCGCAGAAGATTGGCTAGTCGCAGTTTTATCTCCGACACTGTTGCTGCTTTCTTTTTTCCAACTGATAAATACAACGACCTATTTGGTATCCCTACTTCTACTATTTCTGTTAGCCGGAGTCAAATCATCGTATCAAGCGCCGCAGGAGCTTGTGCAAGTTTTGAGTGATAAAGACAGTTTCATCAGGAATCCCTTGTCTCCCTCAAGAAAGCAAGATGACGTTAGCCTTTCTGAACTTGCTTCAGGAGGAGCCTTGTCTAGTTTTACGAGAGTTGGAATAATGCTTGCTCTTCTGGGAGTCGGACAGATCACTTTTACGGATCTCATGCTTGTGGTTGAGGTTTCAAAGAGCTCTTTGAGTTATAGCGTAAATGCTCTAGCGGATGCTGGCTATGTAACCGTGCGCAAAGGCTTCAAAACGGCAGGAGGACCTCGTACCTTCATACAAATCACAAATAAGGGCAAGGAGACCATAAGTATGCATTTAGAAACCATGAGGCGCTTAGCCTCCAAGTATCTCCCCTAAACACTCCAAACCCTAAACCAGAAAATCAACCCAAAACAACAAGAACAAAATTTAACACAAAATCTACGGAGAGGTATCATGCGTTACCAAAGCTTCCAAGGCAAGTCATCCATGTACTCATTCAATGACCGGATTGAACTACCATTTTTGCCTTTCTGCTTTAACACATCCACAAGTGCGGCGGCTAACTGCAGGTTCGTTATGACTGGTACGTTGAATTCTACTGCTTGGCGTCGGATGATGTAGCCGTCAGTTAAAATGTCTGAGTACTTGGTTGGCCTATTCGCTTCAGGCACGTTAATGACTAGGTCGATTTTGCGCTCTTGCAGATAATCCAAAATGTTTGGGTTAGCTTGAGCTTCCTTGATCTTGTAGAGTACAGTAGTGTTAACTCCAGCTTCATTAAGAACTTCAGCGGTGTGGGCGGTTGCGTAGATTTTGATGCCCATATCAGCAAAAGCCTTAGCTATCGGCACCACCCGTCTTTTACGTTCCACACTGCCACCTACACTTATCAGTACGGCGCCGTCTTT
>JBEKPG010000031.1:0-28971 GCA_049520955.1 Bathyarchaeia archaeon
GGCTCAAAGACAAAATAGGCGACTACAAGGAGTGGTTTAATCATTCGCGCTTTCACAGAGGCGTAAAAGCGTTCCCAGCAACGCTCTATGAGTGTAACGTTAGAAACTTGACATGACACAAAATGGCCTCTCCCCTTTTCACCAAAAAAAAGTCCTTAAAATCTCCAAGCGTTCAAAGCATACCACAAAACGAAGAAGTAATGATATATGCTTTTATACACATGTTGAGGTGAGACTTAACAGTAAAATGGTTTGAGTAATATGAACAAGCTTGGCGGCTTTATCAGGCTTATGCGACCAGTCAATTGTGTCATGATGGGTTTTGCTGTGTTTGTAGGTGCAGTCATTGCCAGTTCCCAATTTACAGGTCTCAACTGGCTCAGCATTACATTCGGCTTTTTGACAGGCTTCACCTTTTGCGCCGCAGCCATGGTTATCAACGACTATTATGACCGCAATATTGACGCTATCAATGAGCCCTCCCGCCCCATTCCGAGCGGCTTGATAAAAACCCATGAAGCTTTGGCGTTACTTTTTGTACTTTCAGCGGTGGGTTTCTTTTTCGCTTTTGAAGTAAGCTTCTTATGTTTAGCAGTGGCGGCGGCTTCTCTGGCTATAACTGCAACATACCTTACAGTGGGCAAGCGAAGCGGATTACCTGGGAACTTTCTGGTCAGTGTTTGTGTTGCTATTCCCTTCCTCTATGGAAGCATAGTTGCTTCAAACACTGTTAAGTTTAACGTACTGCTGTTTGCATCCATGGCTTTTCTATCAAACACGGGAAGGGAAATTACCAAGGGAATTGTTGATGTGAAAGGAGACAACGCAGAAGGGGTGAAAACTTTGGCTGTTCGCTACGGTGAAAACAAAGCTGCTTTTGCAGCGATTGTTTTTTATTTGGCTGCGGTAGCTTTGACGCCTGTTACGTGGCTTTTGGGTTTGGTTTCAATTTGGTTTGTGCCGTTTGTTCTGGTAACGGACTGCGGGCTTGTAGCTTCTTCGGTGCTTTTGCTTAGGGATTATTCGCGCGATAATTCTAGGCGAATAAAAAACTTGGTTCTTTTATGGTTCATTTTTGGGTTATTGGCATACATTTTTGGCACTTTTAAGTGAAAAACGTGATTCCATTTTCTACATATATACGTGCATGTTAGCAACAATTAAATCCCCCCTGCGTTGCATCATCATTCAGAGGATGTTAACATGTCTGAGAATTTCGCTAAAAAATGGGAACCAAAAAGAGAAGAAGAATCACTCTCTAGCGCAATACACAATACAATTCAGCCGGCACCACCACTGAAGATAGCCTTAGATTCGGCTGTTAGAAGACTTGATTTGCAAATCAACAAGCTTGACCAAGCTAACGAACGCTTCACATTGAAAGACAAGACTCTATTCGCTAAACTAGTTAATGCTTACACCCAGCATGATACGGCACACGCGAACATTTACGCTAATGAACTAGCTGAAATCCGCAAAATGTCAAAACTAGTTATGAACGCAAGACTCGCACTGGATCAAGTATCACTACGCATAAAGACAGTATCCGAGCTAGGAGACGTCGTTTCCGCACTCGGACCATGCATCGGAGTACTTCGCAGTGTCAGCGGAGGATTATGTGGTGTTTTGCCTGAAGCAGAAAATGAACTCGGCGACATCGGCAACATGCTAAGCGGTTTAATGTTTGAAGCAGGAACAAGCAGCGGCATGTCACTAAATTTCAACGCAGTAAACGAAGACGCAGCAAAAATCCTTGATGAAGCAGCAATCGTCGCAGAACAAAGAGTAAGCTCAAACTTCCCTGATTTGCCCCCTGGCATGCCAACTGGCAAAACAAACAGTAAATCAACAACTTGAACAAAATAAGCGCTTCTTCCCTTGCCCTCTACTTTTTTCTTCTTCCTAACTTAGACTGATCAACCCTCAGGGTTTTGTTCAAACGAAGAATTATGAAAGCAACCTGTTCTAATGATTGGACTTATATGCTCCTCACAATGTTGTATGTTCCCTGAGGGTCCGCTGATTGAATGGGAAAGACGAAACAGAGCTTGAGTACGCATTACGAGGCAAAGCTTGGAAGGTTTATTGGTTTCTACTCAAAAACGGCAATCCAGTAGGCGTCCGAGAGGTTCAGCGTGCCCTGCACTTTAGCAGTCCAAGCATTGCTTTTCATCATCTTGAGCAGTTGCGCGAGTTAGGCTTGGTTCAAAAACAGGAAATTGGCGGTCACTACTCTTTGGTTAGTGAAGTGAAGATTGGTGTGATTCGCCATTTCGTTAAGCTTGGTAAATTGCTTTTTCCAAGATACTTTTTTTACGCATTGTTTACCACAGTTTTTTATATCTCATATTTAGCCGTTTTGTTTAGCGGTTTCACCCGAGATAACCTATTCATACTCTCGTTTGGAGCAATAGTCTGCACAATATTTTGGTACGAGGCTTACCGCGTATGGACGATGAGGCCATTCTAAATGTTAGAACAAACTGTTCGACGGCTTAGCATAACATAAAATATCTATCGTATCTTTAGCAATACAATTTTATCGTATAATATCCTACTCTTGCCTAAAGATATGCTATTCATTACTGGGTTTAGCGTAAACTTCAACATCAACTTTTTGAGCAGGCTTCCCTAAAAAGTCAGATAGCGAACCTCTCCATTTAGGGTTAGCTTCTGCAGTGAAACCCACAGTTTGAGCTATGCCTCTCCAGAGGAGCGCTTTATCGTAATCATCCGCGTCCTGAGGCATAAACTCAAAAATTGATCGGCTGGCAACGATTACAACTTTCTTTTTCATACGTGAAATAGCAACGTTTATCCGGTTTAGGTTTAGCAGGAAATCACTTTCTGAGCGCACGTAGTCGGGGTCGCTTACGGTTGATGAGATAATAATAAAGTCGCTTTCACCACCTTGATACCGCTCCACTGTGTCAACCCGTACATTTTCGTAACCGTCCAGAAGCAAATTCTTGATCACTCCTCGCTGAGCATTATGCGGAGTAACCACACCGACACCCTCTGCCTTTACATTACGAACTAGAGCATCAACTATCTTTGCCTCAACTAAATTTGACTGAAAACTCTCCATCTCGTCGTGAACAATTAGGACAAAAATATTCTCGGGCTCCAGAACAGTTTTCAACCCAACCGTTGAAGGAGACACAAAAGGTAAGGTCTGCGTTTGGTCTGAACGGAGATCAATCCCGTCTTTATGGTATACCCATTCACTTAGAAACTTTGCAACTACTTTGTGACATCGGTGAGTTTCGCTTAGGCGTTCGGTGGGAATATCTGCCTTATGCTTGGCTTTAACATGTTCAATCCCCAAGTCTTCTTGACGCAGTAAACGAAGGAAATCCATAGCGGACAAAAATGAAGCCATCTCCTCAATGGTTCGCCTGTCCTCTTTTTCCCAATTATGTTTTTGAATCGGAGGTAACTGTCGATGGTCTCCTGCCACAAGTATTTGAGCATTCTTATTGACAAATGCTCCTGAAAGAATCAACTCAGGAAGCCGCATCATGCTTGCTTCATCGACCACTAGTAAATCGAAGAAGCCTTCGCCCCAAGCTGGCTCTGAACCTCCGATCTTTTTCATCAGGCCGTACAAGCCGGGCGGAGTTACACATAAAACAAAGGGGAAACTCTCAGTTGAATCTGAAACTAACTTATCTTGACTTGACAGGGCATCTTTTAATTCTGTAACAGCTTCTGAATCTTCGTTGTAGTTAACGTATTTAACGCCCTCAACTGCTTTAACAGCGTTATTTAGAACACGATAGATTTTGAGATTAGCTAAATCTCTGCCACCTTCTTTACAGTAAGTTCTCCAAGACTTAGCTAGCTTGTTAACAAATTCATGAATCGCCTTATGGGTAGGCGCAACCATCAACACACGACACCGGCCAACCGCTCTATGTGCGGCAATATGGGCGAGCACCGCTAACTGAAGAGTTGCAGTTTTACCCGTGCCTGGAGGACCTTGCAGCATAACAATCTGTTCCTTGCCAAAGACGCGCTCAACGAAACGGGTTTGCTCGAGTTTAGGCGGAAGGATTGTATGTTCAACCCAATCTAGGAAAGATTTCGCATGCACCTTAGCTAACGACGCGCATTCAGAATGTTTATTTGTACCTGCCAAAAATCCGGCTAGTAAGCAATACAAAGGATTGTCGGCTGCATAGTCAAGGCATTTAGCTGCCCGCTCCGAAATGATATCATCAGCTAAATCATCTAAAATGTACTTGCGTCCCGCTTCAAATAGCTGCATATGTTTACTGTTTGTAGCTTCCGTTCTGTCCGTGGTTGGAAGATCATGCCACGTGCTATACCGTCTACTTTTGCCGCTAGGCCAACTTACCACTTTTAGGGTTACCTCCATTTTTCGCAAATCAACTTTTTCCACAATAACACGTGCTGATTTTTCAACTTGGGAGGGTGACCTTTGCCTAGCTTCCTCAAACTGTCCCTGCTCATTTACTCTAATTTCGCTCGCAACCATCCAATCGCCAGAGCCTGAATCGTCAGCCCCCTTGACACGGCAAGCATTAACAATACACTCCGATTTTGGTAGACCAAGCCCTTCATAAATCAGCTTGCCCCTGACAACAAAATCCCTGTCTGTTTCCTCGGCACTTAAACATTCAAAAATCACTGATCTGCCAGTTGCTACCCTTTGACTTGGAAGTAATGCGTAATGCTGATATAATTCTTGGCGCTTAGCAAAATACTCCAGATCCAAAAACTCCCTGCAACTTCTCTCCAGCGTTGCTTGTCCCAAGGTAAACTTGGGGATTTTTGGGATATCAATTGGCTTTTTGCCTAAGCGTCGATTGCGTATAGTCAGCCACCGCTCTATATGTTCAAGAGCCAAACAAAGTCTTGCACTAAGAAGGGTTAGATCCTCGTCGCTGATTCTTCGCGTCTTATGCGGATAATCACACCACATACGCTTCTCAATCATAAATTTCTCAAGAAAGCTTTTTCCTTGGGTGCTGTCAAGCCGACCTTTGGCAGCCCATAAATATTCAATTGGAATTTGGTTTCCAAAACGAGCTCGCACTGGATAATAGCCTTCTTTGGGTCTTACATCTTCGGATCCAAGTATAAATGAAACGGAACTTGAATGATTCCTTGTGTAAGGTAGTTCAAAGTTAAAGAAGCCATCCCGAAAAACTGAACGCATGTCTAAAAGTGATCCATCTTTGCGTTTAACCACCCATTGATTAGCATCGAAAAAGCTCGATTGCTTAAGAACAGGCAAGAGCCCAGTACTGTGATAACCCGCAGCTTTTCTTGATACAATTTCATCTTGCAATATGGAAAACATAGGCTGATCGATTGCTTGTCTTAGACCTAAAAGGTCTTGCACTGCATGGGCAGTCATCAAAGATGGTTGACGCCTTACTGCATCCATAAGTAAATCCCGCTCGCGTCGGGTATAGAAGTAAAGATGTATCGGAGCCTCATCTGGACTCCCAACCTCCGAAGCTACATCATTGATAGCCTTGGTAACGTCTGCAAAAAACGGCTCCAGCATGTTTTTCTCTTCAGTTAGGCATTCTTCGCGTTGATCGGGAAGTGTATTGACAATTTTTGATATGCTTATTGATTGCCCTCTGTATCTCGTGCAGCTTACTCTAGCGCTAATCATTGAAAGAATATCAAGCATGTAATCCCATTCAATATGGAAGTACACTCTGATCATGCCGTCAGGTCTAAAAGAAAGCGCCGTATCTGCGCCAAGCTGGGGGCTATCTTCCGGCAAATTTCCGTAACCAGTCGCTGTTAGCCAGGGCATCATCCTAACCTTATTCGCAAATGGACTATCGGGTCGAATCCCGTATAGCATAAATTGAGCTCTTTGAATTAATTTATCGAGCTTGGCACCTATAACGGGGTCAGCAGACAACAACTGAACTTTTTGCAGGTCCAAAGCTGGAATCTCTTTGAAGTTATAGGGACGCTGATCATCTAAATTGGGCACGACCTTTAACTTAGCAAGATCCTCAAGCCGTAAAATCCCATAACATTTTAGTGCCTTCTGTTCCCCTCGACTCAAATTAAGCAAAGCAACGCTCTCTCTTTCTATAGCACGAGCAATACAGCATTCGTTAAACCCGCAGTTGTCGCATCGCCAAGAGATTTGATACGCTACTTCTGAGAGCGGAATTTGGTGGATTCTGTACAGTTCACCTTCTGTGCTAAGAAGTCTTTGAACATCTTGGATTAGCGGCTCAAGCCTGAAGGGCGGAAGGCTTGCAGCATCAAACTTTTCTAAATCTGATTTCTTGTTAATCACACATCCTTCAAAATCAACTTTAGACGAGAGGTCCCCTAAGTGATTAGTGAGCAAAAGCACGTAAATTGCAACTTGTATACGGTGAGCCGTCTGCTCCTTCCAAGAAGATTTTATTTCAAAAATGCGGACTTTAATTTTGCCGTTTTTGATTGGCCATATGCCGATTAGGTCAGCGATACCTTTTGTGTCCCACACGCCGATATGTCCCTTCATAGGGGCTTGATAAATCAAAGCAGGTTTGTACTCGACCGCTGTTTTAGCGGAAAGTGAGCATTCAAGAAGCCCCATAATGGTTTGAAAAGTATTTTTCCAAGAAATCTCCCAATCATCTGTCTTCGGGTTAAATCCGCTTAAGTCAAGGTAGCTAGCAGCTTTCGCTTTTAGCCACTGTACCTTCTCCTTTTCCAGTTCTTTACCAGCACCGTACAGCAAAGGACTTAGCGGTTTGAAAGCTTCAGGCCACTTATGGCAACTCTCTTCTTCGCCTTCAAACCGAAGTTTAAAGTAACGAAGACAGCAATCGAAACGGATAAACTCAGCTATCCCCGACGCATCAATGGTTATTGGCTTAGTTTCAAGTGTTGATTTTTCAAGCAAGTTATGCTTTTTGGCTAAAGCTTCGTTTTTGCTCGAATACTGTAAATTGCCTTTATCAGGATCTAAATTGCTGGCCTTCTCTTCCAATACTTCGACCGCTCCTAACTCAAGTGAACCTCAGATAAGTTGCTTTAACGCTTTGCTTACGTTTAAAGGCATATCTAAAATTGCCTTTGTTACGCGCCGAAGAAAATAACGTCGTTAATGGCGTTTTTAGCTATGCCGAAACGGAGAATTTATTGATGGTTCTAATAAACAGAAAATAAATGGAAAGGTGGACTCTAAGCGTTGAATAGTTTTTTTTGTAAGTTACTTTCTTCTTAGTTTTTCGAGTTTGTCTTCCCTATACTGGAGTTCATCGGTTAGGTACTTTATTTCTTTCTTTAATCGATCGATTTGTCTTTCTTCGACTACTGGGCCTTCGCTTGCGAATATCGTTTTCATCATGCTCATTTTTTTTCACCCCACCACAGTCTATTTAATCGCAAGTCATACGACATTAATAAACACTGCTTATTTTCATCATCCGTTCACAACTGTTCAACAAAACACAATTTTCAACTTTCGATTCGGGTTTGGGCTAATCAAGATTTAATCTTAGGCAAAAACGTGTTAAACTGGAAAATTTCCACTAATTACGATAATAGTTTACTAAACAACCTAACATTCGATTAGATAATGGTGATAAAACAAAAGAAAATCTCCAAGCTAAAACTTAAACTTCAATATTTCAAAACTTACTGTCTCAGCAAGTCTACCTATTGTAGAGCCCTACTAACTCGCTCTTAGCTAAAATATGGCCTTGCATTGCTTTTTCGACGTCCTTCTTTTTTGAGCCGACACCTAACCTAAGCTCGGTGTCCAAAGCGTAAGCCTTAAAGAAATATCTGTGTGTGCCTGAAGGCGGACAAGGACCCATATACCCCATTTGCCTTGAACTGTTCATTCCCTCTATTCCCGGCACGGTGTTTTCACCTATTTTACCAGTTGAGGGGGGAATGTTCCAAACTACCCAATGGTCAAATGTGCCGCTTGGAGCATCAGGGTCATCGACTACAAGAACAAGAGTTTTCGCTTCTTCAGGTGTGCCCTCTATAGTTAGAGGAGGATTGATATCCTGCCCATCACAGGTGTATTTTCTAGGAATAAGCTTACCTGATTCAAATACTGGACTCTTTATAGACAAATTCTCCATAAAATTTCACCTGCAAAACAAATGTTGAAGGTATTAAATAAAAGTTACCGCAGCAAAAATAGGCAAAACCGAAGGGGTTATCTCCGTTCCTTTTTAAACCTCAGCTTTTCTTAAAAGATCCTGGGCTAAACCAATATTTATCCGATAGAAAACTGTAGAGATTACTAAAGAAATAGCTCCACTTATAGTAATTGAAATGGCAAGGATAAATGAACTAGCCGCAAAACCAGGAATAAGAGATGGAGCGAACAAAGCTATAAAATACGGGACTAAAGGAGCCACTACCGCTACACCAGCAAGTGCGCAAGCAATTAATCCTATCAATGACCATTCCTGACGTATCATTCTTGCCCTTCGTGTTTGGGAGAAGTCCGCTCCTTTAAAGCCGATTGCAAGTGAGATGGAACCTAACGCTAAAACAAGAATGAAAGTTTCAAGGAAAGCTGCAATAGTGTTTTGTGCGGATGGATGGTAAAATAAAGTTCCTATAGTTCCACTTATCAGCAGAATAATTGTTGAAAAGAGTATGACAAAGAAATATTTGCTTCTAACCAAGTTCTTGGGTGAAATTGGAGACGCGTAAATTCTCCATACAGCTTGTCCCTCCTCACCTATCAAAATCTCTCCTAACAGCATAGCCATAAACCCGGCTGGCAACAGGAAAATTATCCCTATAAAGATGGGATTAGCTGAGCCTGCCGACGAACCACTTGTTATACCGAGTGATTGCATGATCGGTATTATGATCATGATAATAGGTGCAATAAAAATACCTGTTAACTCTCGGCGCCTGGTTAATGATTTCAAGTCTTTTCGTATTATTGCTGCTTCAACATTGGAGAAACCAAGCTTGCCAAGAAGCCCAGTTTTCGGCGCGTAGATACCGCTTTTCTGAATCGTTATTGCTGGCGGTTCGTAGAGCCCAAACCGCTCGTTTAGCGAGACAGCAAAAAAATACAAGCCTGCAATGAATAATGCCGACAGCCCTATGAATAGAGTGCCCTGCCAATACAACCCTTTGACAATATAGGAGATAATTAGGGCTAGCCAAACGAAAGGTAAGTACCAAAGACCACTCTGAACATGTGTTAGATTCTGAAGGAACGATGTAACTCCCGAAGTTACGTAGAAATAAAGAATGTAAAAAATAATAAAAAATAGCAACGAACCAACAAATCTTACCCAAATCGCTGCTCTTCCACTTGACTTGTAAACAGCGCCAACAAAACGTACCTGCAATACTCTTAGGATTTCAGTAATGGAACTAGCCATGAAAGCCGCTGCAAACAATGCGAGCGTAGTTAAAAGCGCCTGAAGAATTAACCCGTTGAAAACGGAAAAAACGATTATTCCCGAAGTGAAACCTATAACAATCCCAATTGGCAACCCCAGTAAATTAGCAAAGATGGACGCTAGAGTGTGTTCTTGCCAAGTTACTGGCAGCCAATACATAACCTGAGTTGCTGCCTTAATTCCGCTAAGCTGGATTTGCTGAAACAGGGTAAATACTAAACTGGTAACTAAAACAATAGTTGGCAAAATAACGAAAACACTAAGTGTTTCATTGCTTAATGGAGGTAAGTTAGAAATCGCCCCACTTGAATAAACAGAAGATACAATATAGTTAGCGACCAACCCGCCCAATACGCCGATTATTGCAGCCGTCCAATAGGGCCAATAAGCAAGGAAAGTGTTTTCTCTATACCGTGTGGCTTTTTTGCCTCTGATTAGCCTGCCAGATTTCCGCTCCACCTGCATGAGGAAGAGGACGTTCTTCCAATTCATTTCATGAGTTCCTCAACAACAGCTCTTAAATCTTCAGTTCCAGTTAGCCTCAAGAAAATGTCTTCCAATCCTGATTGCGGTAAGCTGGCTTTTCGTCTTAACTCATCCATATTGCCAAGGGCTAATAATTGCCCTTGATACATTATGCCTATTCGGTCGCATAACGCCTGGGCAATTTCAAGAACATGTGTTGACATTATAGTGGTTACGCCTTGCGTTTTGAGCTCGTAGAGAAACTCTTTAACTATTCTTGCCGAACGCGGGTCTAAAGCGTTAAGGGGCTCGTCTAGAATTAAGAGTCTAGGCTTGTGTAAAAAGGCTGAAATTAGACTTATTTTCTTTTTCATGCCATCCGAATAACTGTTTATCATGTCTCCTTCTCGTCCTTCAAGCTGAAGAGCCTTGAGGTACTCATTTATCCGTTGTTTCTTCTCAGCCGTCGGCACACCGTAAATGTCAGCTATGAAATCAAGATACTCAATTCCAGTTAAAAACTCGTAAATATTCGGTGATTCTGGAACGTAACCAACAAGCTGCTTAACTTCCACTGGCTGCGTTTGCACGTCTAATCCTAAAACGTTAACCGACCCAGCGGTAGGCTGAACCAAACCCATCAACATTTTTAGGGTGGTTGATTTTCCTGAACCATTGGGACCGAGAAGACCGAAAATTTCGCCTGTATTTATAGCGAGATTAAGTTTGTTTACCGCAACTATTTCATTGTAGCGTTTTGTCACGTCCTTAATTTCAACTGCGAATTGACTGTACATGCTCAACTAATCCACCAACAGCAAAATAGAAAAGCCTGTCTATTTAAGGCTAATGCGTATTTTCTTATCACATTTAATTGCGGTACGATGTCTAGCCGACACTTTTTTCAACGTTTCCGTTTGCACGTTGAGACATAAAAACGTAGAAGTCACTAAAATCGTGGCAAGTCCAATCGGCAACAAGTAAGCGCATGTTTGTTTTATTTGACTAAAGCCTTGATTATCTCGGTTTTTTCTGGCGCCAATAGCCTGTCTTTTAATTGACCATCCCTAAATATCAGAATGCTAGGTGTGCTGAGAACCTCATAATCATGGCGAATGTTCGATTTTGAGATATCCATTTCAAAGAATTCTCCGTTTTCAGCTAACTCGTCAGCTACTTCTGCATAAACCGACTTAGTTACCTTGCACATAGGACAAGTTGGAGATGAAAAAAGAACCGCCACAGGCCTCGACGCATGAAGAACTTTTGAGACAAAATCGGCATCAGAAATAACTTTCACGTTGCTTGGTTTTTCTTTTCGGAATAGGCTCTTGAGTTTTGAACCAACACCGGGATATTGCTTGTACGCAACTTGGTAGCCGACCCGCTCAATTGCTGCTTCTATATCAGACAACCCAACTAAATCCGAATCATAAATAACTTTCACAGTTTTTGTCATATAGTTGACTCGGGCTTCTTTAACTCCTTTAAGCTTCAAGAGTTCTTTCTCCATTGGCAAAACGCATGTGGAGCAATCCATCTGCACGATTGGAATAAGTTTCATTGTTAAGATTTTCTCATTGTCGCTCATTGTAGTTTCTCCGGTTTGAAGCGTCTTAGGAGAAGTGAATTTGAAACTACTGATATTGAGCTAAACGCCATCGCTCCGGCTGCAAAGACAGGATTCATTACAATACCAATTGCCGCGAGTGCACCTGCCGCAACTGGAATGAGCGCTGCGTTATAGCAAAATGCCCAAATGAAGTTTTGCTTAATCTTTGAATATGTTTTCTTGCTTAGCTGAATCGCAGTCACTACATCCATCAGGTTATTCTTAATCAACACTATACCACCTGTTTCTACTGCGACATCAGTTCCTGAACCTAAGGCAATTCCTACATCTGCCTGGGCTAAAGCCGGTGCATCATTTATGCCATCACCGACCATAGCAACAACTAAGCCTTCACTTTGAAGGCTCTTGACCACTTCAGCTTTTTTATCAGGTAAAATCTCAGCCAAATAACGATTAATACCAGCTTTCTTGGCAATAGATTCTGCAGTCCTCTTATTATCTCCCGTAATCATTATCACCTGAAGATTCATCGATTTAAGTTTCTTAACTACATCTGCGGCGTTATCCTTGAGTTCATCGGCAACAGCAATTAAGCCAGTAACTTGTTTGCCGTCCGCAATGTAAATGACGCTTTTTCCTTCACTAAACAGATTCTCAGCGTTCACTTGGATCGTTTTGCTGACTATTACGCCTAATTCTTCGATAAGCTTCTGAGTGCCTATTATAATATTCTTGCCTTTGACTTTGCCTCTTAATCCCTTTCCTGGAAGAGCCTCAAAATCCTCCGGCTGATCTAATTCAATTTTTCGGTTTTTTGATTCGCTAACAATTGCTTGACCTATTGGATGTTCCGACAATTTTTCAAGTGAAGCTGCCAACCTCAACAACTCTTTATCATCCCCTACCACGTCAGTAACAACGAGCTTACCTTTGGTTAGAGTACCAGTTTTGTCAAAAACAATTGCTTGCAAATCTTTAGTTTTTTCCAAAAATTCTCCACCCTTTATCAATATGCCGTTTTGGGCACCTTTCGCAGCTCCGACCAATATTGCAGCGGGGGTAGCAATGCCCATAGCGCACGGGCAGGCAACTATAACCACAGCTATAAAAGCTGTTAAGCTAAAGCCAAAGCTCGCGCCAAACCCAAAATACCAAAGCAAAAAGGTAATGACTCCGATTGAGAGTATGGCAGGCACAAAATAGGCGGATATTCTATCGGCTATTCTTTGGATAGGTGCCCTGCTTAATTGGGCGTCGTTTACCATTTGCACAATCTGGTTTAGAGTTGTGTTCATGCCTATGCGGGTAACCTCAATTTTCATGGCGCCTTCTTTGTTTATAGTTCCTCCAATAACTTGGGCGCCTTTTTCTTTGGTTAGAGGTATGCTCTCACCAGTAACCATGCTCTCATCAACAAAAGAAGATCCATCTATGACTATGCCATCGAGTGGAATTTTTTCGCCTGGCCTAATAAGGAGCATTTCACCCGGCATTACTTTCTCTACTGGCACCTTCTCCTCTGTTCCATCTTCTCTCATTACATTAGCAGCAGCGGGTTGAAGATCAACTAGTTTACGTACTGCCTCGGAAGCCCGACCTTTGGCAATTTCTTCCAGATATTTTCCGATTAGAATTACCGCTAAAATAAGTGCTGAAGCGTCAAAGTAGACATCGTGGCTTGGCGTTAGTTGGGGCAGAAATGTCACTAGTGTACTGTAGAGCCAGGCAGTGGTGGTTGCAACAACAATCAGTGTATCCATGTTTACTGTTTTGGCTTTGGCTGCACCGTAAGCGCCTCGGTAGTATCGGTAGCCAGCTATGATTTGCACTGGGGTGGCAAGCAGAAAAAGCGAAAAGTTAAGAGGCAAAAAAGGAAAGTTGATTGAGAAAAAGCTGAATAAGAAAGTTAACACACCCAGCGTAGTGCTTAAGATAATTAGGCGTCTTAGGTTTCGTCGTTCTACGTCAGGTTGAGTAAATGTGCGCAAGCACTGTTCGCTGCAGAAATAGTAAGTTTTTCCATCAACAACAGTTTTAAAGGCTGTTGTTTCTTCATCAACATACATTCCGCAAACTGGATCTCGAGCCAAATCTTCTTCCCTGCAATATCTACGTTATAGAATCATGATTGATTATATTTATTGAACATTTTTTCCTGTATATCAAGCTTAGCAAAAGAAAAATTGAGAGGAATGACTGTTTTTCGGGTTCTGAGTTTATTTTGATTCTTTTGCCTCTTTAATTTCGTATTACTCTTCTTGCTTACCTGACATCGATTTGGAAGAATATCGGTCTGTTGACACCAAATTATTCCAACTTTCATAAATCTTACTAATCTTTTTGTAAAACAGATTTATTACAAGTAGTTTTCGATTTTGAATTTGAAATCAATTTCATATTGACTGCGGTTTTATTCGAGATTAAACTCAAAAAAATTAGAAAAGAATATTCAATTAGCAGCAGATCTAAGATTCCGCTTTCAAAAACCAAGAGAAGTCAAGAGCATCATGGATTTGCTTTTAAGTATCGTGCTGGATTTTTGTCAAATACTGTTTTGCAGGAGGCTGAACAGAAATAGTAAGTTTTCCCGTTGTGGTCTGATTTGTATTTTGCTGTTTTTTCGTCGACTGTCATTCCGCATACAGGGTCTTTAACCAATTGATTTTTCACCTTAATTATCTTGGCTCAGTGCTATTAGAGGAAGTTAAGTTCAAAGCTTATCGGAACTGCTTCGCCCCAAGATTGCCTGATTGGACATATCTTTTGCGCCATTGCGTATACTGTATTAGCTTTTTTACGTTCCCGTTCGTTATCAGTTTTCAAACCAACGTTCATGTTAAAGTGTACGTTTGTAAAAATTAGTTTCTCCATGCCTTCTATGTTCATTTTGACATTCGCTTTTGTCTCAAGGTTTTTGAGTTCTAGCTGGCTGTTTTTAGCGATTAGAAGAAACAGTGTGTTTATGCATGACGCGAGGGCAGCAGCAAAAATGTCTTCAGGAACACAGTATCCTTCTTTTCCTCCAAACATCGGAGGTGGACTAACTGTAATTAGTTCTTTACCTTTAATGGAGAGTTGACATTCTGTTCCGCCTTTCCAAGTGGCTGTTCCTTCAAAATTCATTTCTGGCATTAAATCACCGAATTATCTTATCTGTTAGGGAGAAATTTAATGTTTTGGGAACTTACCCAACACTTTGGTTATTGATTTGGCTTTAATGGAACAAATTGTTTGCTTCTTTTTTATGTAAGGTATCGTTGTTTCATTTAAGAAAACTAAATTTGAATACATGCCTTATCTTTGGAAAAGACGATCCGCATAAATTACCAACCGACTATCCTTTGCATTTCTGAAGAGTACTTCTCATTCAAACTAAATGGGAAAGCAGAAGAATTGTTATTGCGCTTTTGCAGTTACGTACGTTTAAAGCCTTGTCTGAGAAACAAGCCCTTAAAGGTATTTTAGAATTGGAAAATCTACACAAAAATACTTTGTAATGGTTAACAAAATACTGCAAGTCGAAGGTGTTACAGCGACAAAAACAGTACCAATTTCGCCAATGAAAAACTACCGCTAAAATCCTCTACCTATTCTTCTTTTTTATTCGCTTCAAACGTGTTAGGGCTTATTGGTTACCTTTACAATTGGAAGACTACTCCTTCTTTGCGGTACTAAGTAGAACCATTTGCCTTAGGCTTCTTTTTTTCTTTTTGCCGCTTTCAAGAGTAACGTCTTTGTTGAACAAGAACTAGAGATCGTTGAATTAGATGCTCAGAACCTAATATTTTCTTTTTTACGGAGCTGTATTCTTGTTGAACATGCGCACACTATTCTATAGTAAGTAGTAATACTTAATAGCTTAGATAAACGATGAGTCAATTAATGAGCCCAAAAATGGAGAGAAAAAAATAAATGAACTACAGAAAATTTAAGAAAAATGCGAAAGCCCTAAGCCCCGTAATCGCCTCAATCATACTCATCGCCGTCACAGTCGCCGTCAGCGTCGTCGTAGCCGCATGGATGGGAGGACTAACCCTGGGATTCATGGGAAACGCAGAACAAGGATCAATAACAAACGCCGTATTTACCAGCAACACAAGCGTCACACTCACCGTCCAAAACACTGGATCAAACACCATAACGATACAAAGCGCAACAATAGACTCAAACACCGCAACCTTAACACCGATAACTACAGCAACTATCCTTAAAGGCGCTTCAGGATCCTTCAACGTCACAGCCATAGGCGGAACTTTCGCTGCTGGCGCGCAGTATACATTTAACTTACTAACTGCCAAAGGACATACACTTACCTACTCTGCAACATACAATACCAATCCAGCGCTTTAATGTCCATAATTAGACGTGAATTATGGATGAGCTGAAAATTACCTTAAATTTCCCTGCGCATCTTTCCATCTTTCCTCTTTTTCATTTGTTAAGAATTTCGATTTTTAGGGTGAACATAGTAGGCCAGATCGATAAAAATCAAAAACGGGTCTAACTTTGCTATTCCTAAAGACAATTGCTGGAACATAAAGCAATCAAGCTTTTGCGAATATCAAGAGCTTTAACCTATTCTATGCGTAGGGATTAACGCTCTTTATCACTCAGTAAACGCTTTGAACGGTGTCACCAGCTGACTCAATGGGAAATTTATTGTCTAAAAATCGATTGCTAATCAATTACTTGGATTGATTCAGTTGGGCATTGGGCTTCGCATCCTCTGCAGATCAAGCAATTGTCTACTTCAACTGGGGATGATTTGCCGTTTTCCATTTTGTAGACGCCTACGGGGCAAGTGTTTACGCAGATTTCGCATCCGGAGCAGGTGTCTTTGTTGACAATTATCTTAACCATGTTTCTGTCTCAGCCGATTTTTTCAGATGCTTAGAAGCTGTTAATATATCCTTTTGTAAATTTTACCAGTTTGCGCCATTAGTTCCCTTAAAAATAACAATAAAAGACTCAAGACTTTTCAAGAACAGAGGAAAAGGTTTCTCATTTCATTAATCCGTTGCTGAGCAACTTAGGTTCAGACAAAGGAGTAACTTTGAACGGGGCAAGAGGCAAGATTACTGTTGGGTTAGGGCTACGGCTGATACGGGACAGGATTTAGCTGCGACTTGGGAATCCTCTGTTTTATTGTCGTCATTACTGGATTTTGCTTCGTCAGTTTCGCAACTAACCACTTTAGACTATTTCAAATGCATACTGTCGGAGGCGTAACATGCTGCGGTCGAAACGCATGTTTTCCGGTCAGCTTCAACTTTGTATTTAGCCATTCAATACCTAATCAGATTTTTTTCAAAGTAAGTTAATTAACATTTTCCAGAGAGCAATCAGCTGATTGCCAGCGGGAAATCTTAACCATCCTGTTTTTTCCTTGCTTTTTTCGCTTGTTTTGCAGTCTGAAACGGTTTGCTTTTTCTTAAAAAAAGTAAGGCTGCGGCTGCTGCGATAAGAATTACCGCTACGATTAATGCATAGATTACGGTTGCGTTCGAGGATTTATTTGAATTTGAATTAACTGTTGTAGGTTGTGTAGGCGGCGGAGAATTCGTAACGTTTGGAGATGAAGAAACCGCGGGCGCTGTTCCTTGGAGAAGTGGTCCGTCGGCCTGGATTAGAAGTGAGTATTTTGTGATTTTTTCTTCAGTGACTATCCCTGTTTGATTAATGTCAAATGCTCCGAGCTTAAAGGAGTCCTCTGTAGAAGGGGCTAAATTGGGATCGGTGGCGGAGTATCCTACTGCGACTACGCTTCCTGTGGAGTTGTAGAAGGTTCCAAATACCGTGATGTTCTGAGCGGTTTGACTGCCCGTGTTTTCAACGTCGCCCGCGACCCAGTAAACACCCGTGTCGCTCGCGGTGCTGCCGATGTACGAGTTACTATTTGCCACTGTCAAATTGGGATATTGATAGTTATCGGTTGCATTCGCTTGAGCAACTGCCAGGTGGACGCTTGAAACATAAACTGTTCCCCAGGATCCATCGGAAGATTCTTTTGGCTGAAAAAACTCCATGTAAAAAGGCGCTATCTGACCTGGATTTAGATATGTCACCGGCATCGGCACAACTCCAATTTCCGTGTAGGAATCTGCTTGATCCGCACCGTTCGAGTCGATTATTGAACCTGTCAAAATGACTGTAGTAACTGTACTTGTACCTGTATTCTGGACCTCGCCAACTACGTCGAGTATGCCCTGATTATCAACGTAATAGCTATAGCTTAAAATCTTGATATTTTGCGTTTGATCAGTTTGGCTAAACGCGCTTGGAACTGAAGTTAAGGCTAATGAGATCAGAGTTAACGCAACCAAGAAATAAACAGCGCTTTTTCTCATGAAAAATTTCCACTCACCCATATCAGTCCCAGTCATACACCTTTGTACTATAAAATAGTTTTTCAAAATTAGTCCTAAAACAGTCGCCAGTAGAATGATGCAGCTCAAAGAAATAATCAGAGCTTGGGGAGAAAACCCAGAAGAGATCTTAACTAGAGATGCGTTGATGCGGTGAAATATTACCGAGACCTCCGAGCAAACAGAGAATCATCAACTTTCCTTTCTTGCCGAGCAACTAAAGCAGTTGGTAAAGAAGGAGGTATCGGCGTGAACCCACAAACTGGTAGGTTCCACGCCTTCAACATGGCGCCGCCGAAAGGATTCGGACCTTTGACCGACTGGTTAACAGCCAGCCGCTCTACCGGGCTGAGCCACGGCGGCAAGCATGATGCTTATGCAACTTTTGAGTTTCAATATAGTATTTAAGTTTATACTTGTTCCTTGAAAAAGCTAATTGAAAAGAGAACTCTTGATTCACCAACCTTTATTGCTCGGGGGTTGTAACTCTTTGAGCAAGAAAAAAGCGTAAATGCATTTTTGGTTTTTTTCCTGTAATTTATCTACTATTTTAGATTTTGGGGGATGGCAAACGTATGGTGAAAGTTGTTCCTTTACCTACTTTGCTCTCAAAAGTAACTGTGCCACCTAATGCTTCTGTCATGCGTTTAATCACGGCTAAGCCGAAGCCTTGACCTTTTGATTTAGTTGTGAACATTGGTGTAAACAATTTGCCTTTGATGCTTTCAGGAATGCCAACACCCGTATCCGCCACTGTAATTATTGAGTCATTTTCTTGTTTGTACGCTTGTATTGTCAGCTTTCCGCCTTTAGGCATGGCTTGAACAGCATTCGTGACTAAATTATACATGATTCGATTAATGTAAGAAGAATCAGCCATGATTTTCCCCGCCTCAGGTTCCACTTTAACGTTAACTTTAACATTCTTCGGCAGCCCATTCTTTTTCAACAGTTCATTTATTACGAGTTTCAAATTAGTTTCTTCTGCATGTGGGTTAAGCGGCCTAGCGAAATCCTGGAGGTCCGCTACAATCTTGTTAATATAATCAACGTTCTTTTCAATCTCTGTTAGGCTCTCTAGGGCATTCTTTTTCTCTTCGCTCTCAAATGTGGAAGCTAATTCTGTTTTAGCCAAGTAGACATCGCCTGTTATTGCTTGCAGCGGATTGCGTATATCATGCCCAACCATACCTGCAGTTGCACCTATGGCAGCCAATCGTTCTGCATCTTTCAGCTGTGCAGCTCTTTTGTTAGCCAGCTCCTCCATTTGGTTGGCGTATTCTTCCAACAAGACAGCAGACTCTTCAAGCTTCGTTTGAATTCTTATGCGTTCAGTGATATCCACATTTGACTCCAACATTTCTGTTATTTTACCGTCCGCACCAAATTTAGCTAACCAAAAACTCTGGACAAACATCTTACTTCCGTCTTTACAGATGTGTGTGATTTCACCTGACCATTTACCGCTAAGCTTGACCTTTCTGAGAATCTTTTCCAGAGGTTGAGGGAATTCTGACTTTAACAAGCTGTTGATGTCTTGTCCAATCGCCTCATCTTTTGTCCAGCCGTACAGTTTCTCTGCACCCGTACTCCAGAAAGATATGTTGCCATCAAGCGTTCTTACAATTATAGCGTCAGGACTAAGGTTGATGAGCTCAGCCTGCCGCTTAATTGCTTCTTCAGCTTTTTTGCGTTCAGTGGTGTCGGTAGCGTAAATGTTTACGTAGCCTTTCGAGGTGATGGGTGCAAACAAGAATGAAAATGTTTTAGCTCCAAAGGTTTCTTCAAGTTCAACTCTCTCGTCCGATATTAAAGCGTCAGCGACAACCTGAATTATGTTTTTAGGTGCGCGTTCGCCAACTTTGTTCTTCCATGCGGTTAATAAAGAAGCTCCAGCTGCATTGGCGTAAAGAATTGCGCCGTTTCCGTCTAGGCGAAATATTGGATTAGGGTTCTCAGATGGAAACTTTGACAGGCTTTCAATTTCTCTCTCCTGCTGTTTACGGTTAGTGATGTCTTCGAACGTGGCGGCAAAATAGCCTTTTCTTGGACAATAAACTGAAATAGATAGCCACATGCTTAGAGGCTTAAAAAACACTTCAAACTTTTCCCTTTTACCCGTCGAAGCGACTCTTCCGTAAATTTCAAAAAGCTCAGGATTAGCCTCTTTAATTCCAGGAATAGCCTCGGTAACTTTCTTTCCAACAACTACATCTCTTTTAAGACCAGTGATTTTTTCAAAAGCATCATTAATTTGAAGATAAACAAAGTCAACAGGCTTGCCTGTATCGTCGAATATCATTTGGCAATAAGCAAAGCCATCTATCATATTAGCAAAAAGAGAACTGAATTCTTCCTCACTCTTCCTTAATGCCGCTTCAGCTTTCTTGCGCTCGGTAATGTTCCTTGCTACAAGCACTGAGCCAAGCGTGCGTCCTTTTTCATCTAACAACGGCGTAGTGCTTACCAGGAAATCGCCGCCCAGACGCGGCTCATGAACCTCTGCAACGTGCTCTTTGCCATCCTTCATAGTTTTTGTGTGAGGGCAGAATTCTGGCGGCGCTGAAACTCCGTGAACACAGGTGTAGCAATTCAGTCCGATAGCTTGTTTCGGAGTTACTCCCAAGCGTTCAGCCATGGCTTTGTTGGCACGCACGATCTTGTGCTTGTTATCGAGGATTGCAATGAGGTCAGGGACGCTGTCGAATGTGCGTTCCCAATCGTTCTTTGCTTGCCAAAGGTCTTGTTCAGCTTTTTTGTTTTCAGTTATGTCCTCAAGAAGAGTGACGAAGTAGCCTTTTTGTGGACAATAAGCCGAGACTTTATACCACTTGCTTGAAGGCTCGGCACGTTTCTCTATCTGGACGGGTTTTCCCGTTAAAGCAACGCGACTATAAATGTCGACTAAATCTACAGAAGTTTCATCAATTCTTGGAAAAACTTCAGTCACTTTTTTGCCAATGATTTGTTCTCGCTTGATCCCCATCATCTTTTCGAAGGCGCGATTTACTTCAAGAAACACATAGTCAACGGGTTTACCCGCCTTATCAACAACTATTCGATGATAAGCAAAGCCGTCCAGCATCTTATCGAAAAACATGTCAAACTGTTTCCGGTCGCCGCCAAGAGCTTTAGCCCATCCACCAGCTAAAACGTCAGTTACCATAACTAAACTTTAGCTATCCCATCCTTAAGTTTTTCGAGTCTAAAGCTAAAAAAATGATTTATTCTTCAAACAAAAAAAAGAACTTGCAATCTTCTTTAGTATCCAAATTCCTTTTGACTTTTGCTGACTCTCTGTAAGGTTTGGAGTCCATGTTTGCAGATGAAAAAACACAAGTTTAGTTAGGTTGTTACATTTCGCGCGCGAGTTTGTGACATTTTAAGATAAATTAATCAAAGTGTTGCGGTTAATGGCCTGAATGAGTAAATAGAATGCGGGTCCCACATTTGGGGCACTGGTGATAAATTATTTGTTTTTGACTATTGCATTTAGGCTTCATTTCTATGTAGCATATAGGGCAAAGGGGAGCGTTAGTCATGTCTTCTCACCAAATCCTTAGCTATGTTATTGTTGATATAACTTTTGCATAGAAAAGCTCCTGATTAATTCGTACCAAATTGTTGAATCAAATCGTCATTGTGAGTTCTTTGTTACTTCAGTTAGAAGATTTCTAACCCTTATTCTATTCGTCGTACTTTATACTTTGCTATTGCTGAGAAGCCTTTGTAGAACTCTTTGGTTATGTGTTGGTACCATTTGTCGGAGAAAGATAAATCAATCAGATTGTCTACCCAGCGAAAATCTCGTTCAGCGCATTGAATCAAAAGTTTTCTGTGTAATTCATTTAGTTTGGTTCTTGTAAACCAGTCTTCACTTGTCAGTTTGCCAAGCGGAACAAAGAATAATGGTACGATGAGGCATCGCATGTCCTTGATGTCGTCGATTAAATCCATTGTTTTAAGGATGTCCGATTCTTGCTCATCAGGTAATCCAACAATCAGTGTGCAAGCAGGGGCTAGCATGTTGTCATGCATTACACCTAAGCCTTCGCACACAACGTCATGCCAGTTATCGGCCTTAAAAGGATGAGCTTTCGCAGGCATAATCTTTTTCGCTATTTCTGAAGAACCAGTTTCAATACCTACCTCTGCTCCCCACCAAGTTTGATTCTGCAAGATGAGTTCCGATAACTTCGAAAGTAGTTTGGGTTTTGATGCCACAGCAGCCAAGGAACAGTGGCTCCAACTTACGCCATTGCACTTTTTGGTCACTAATTCATGTAGTTTCACAAGTTTCTCTTCGTTCGGTGTCGTATTCGTTGAACCATAAAGCATGACATCTTCCGCATGTAGGCATACACCTTTAATGCCAGCGTCAATGTTAACACTCGATTCGCGATCAATTTTTTCGAGCGGATACCATCGTAGAGGCCTCAATGTAACATTGCAAAACTGGCAGCCTCTGCAGCAGCCTCTGCCAATTTCAACCAAACCATTAACTGAAGGCTGAACTATATCAGGTATTTCATCTAAAGTTGGAGCGTCACCAACTTCAACCTCATAATGACCTTGAATTTCCGCTCCTTCTATTGCCGCCCTGAAAATCTTTCCCACAATATTTTCTGCTTCACCTTCAACGATGCAGTCAATCCCTAAATCCTTGACAGCTTTCTCTCGGTAGTGGAACTGCCATGCTCCAGGTCCACCGACAATAACCTTTAACCCCTTTTGTTTAGCTTTTCTAACCGCTGGGCTTTGAAGCAAGGCTCGGAAGTGCTTCGCAAGGTAGGGTTCCTTCTTGAACATTGAAGCTAGAGTTGTTGATGCTGGACCTAATCCAAACGGGTCCATAGTGTGAATGCCGAGAACTTTGGCATCATTAAGGTAGCGGCTTAGATATTTTGGGCTTACTGTTTCAACGTGAAACCCTTCTTTCATAAGCTGGGCTTCAGTTTTTCTCAATCCGTATGGTGCTTGTTGCGGATGGCCCCTCTTTGTTTTTAATGGTGGAAAGAAAAGATAGCTGTAAAGCCATTCAGGAATAAAATTTGGGGGGGCACACGTACCAAACCCTAGGAATTCGTTATTGTGATAGTTGCTCATTAAAGTCCTATCAGCAGTTAATACAACCTCTGCCATAGCCCCTTTCGCCCACTTCTTCATTTAAAACCTTTGAATGTTCTTCATAGAAAGTGCGAGGCAGATATAACTTTATTGCTGACTTGTTGATGTTGCTTTGCCTTTATTGCACACGTTTGAAGATTTACGTATATTTGGAAAATCTCTTTGGCTTTTTATAGAAGTGCATCTGTGTATCGTTGATAGTTATTTCATCGTACTTAACCCAGCCAGCTTGACCCAGTTTCTTTATCTCTTCAATTGTCGTTGCTGTTGTTGTTTCAAACTCTTCTTCTTTGAAGTCAATCATTCCAATGTACTTCATGCTGTTTTCGACTTTTTTATGTCCAAGTAGTTTCTTGACGAGTAACACATTGCCGTTTGTGTGGTATGCAATCATTGTTCCACCCCAGTGTCTGAAGGTTCTGAGTTCTTAGAAGCATGATAGTCATTTTCTTAGCCTCTCTATTCAAAAGCTTCAAATCGAGTTAATGTCCTATGTTGCACTTTTAATTGTCGTCTGAGGACTTGCGTTTTATATGTTACCTTTCGGTTGATTTTTTGAGACAAATATGGTTTCTAATAGAGTTCTTTAGAAAATAGGCTTGGTAGCGGATTTATTTCCTTAATTTTTGAACTTTTTCCCATGGTACTTCTATTTTTATTTCTTTACCGTTTTCATCTTTGCACGTTATAGCCATAGTTTCTTTTCCATTTACGTCATGTTTTATTTCAAAATTTGCGTTAGCGCGTTTTTTGTTAACAACTACTTCAATGGTTTCGACTATTCCAACTTCTTCCTTTTGTTTTTTTGACATCACATTTTCACCATTATAATCATTATTAATAGTCTTCTTAAGAGTTTTTACTTGCCCTAACCTTTTAACATACTTTGCAGAATAGAAAGAAACTTCGCATAATTCTGAAAAGTTAAAAAACTAGGTAGTGGAAGCTATTTTGGTAAATGTTTATTACTGTAGTTTTTCAATTTCTGTGCGCCATTAATTGCGGTCTCGGTTGCTTTTCGTGCCTTTTCAACTTTTACTTTAGCATCGTGAACCAAGTTTAATAAGTATTCTTTTTCCATCGATTCATTCATTTTTTCTATTTGCTCTTTCAAATCATTCAGGTATAAGTCTATTTGTGTAAATAATAGAAATGGGTCATTTCCGCTCATACTGTTTTTTCACCTCAATATCGTAAAATCTTGTGTTTAGGCTATTTCTACGCTATGTAGATTTAAGACTTATTATCCATGAAAATTAGTTCTGTTGCTTCCAAGTTTGATAAGTCTTTTTCAAGTGTCTGTTATTTTTCTGTTGACAACTTACCAAGTGCATCTAACGCTCAGATTATTATGGATAGATAATTCATAAATTTAATTTATCTAACTTACAAACTGCTTAGATAGTGTTCGACTATGACAACAGACAATATTTCGAAACAAGTAGATTTTCCAGCAGTAATCGATGCATGGGGACAAACTTT
Organism: Bathyarchaeia archaeon; assembly: GCA_049520955.1. Classification (GTDB taxonomy): domain Archaea; phylum Thermoproteota; class Bathyarchaeia; order Bathyarchaeales; family Bathycorpusculaceae; genus Bathycorpusculum. The sequence goes on from JBEKPG010000031.1 coordinate 24,399, forward strand.
TGTAAAAGTTGCCAAAACAATCGATATTCCCGTAGGCAAGATGATGCATGTGGAAGTTGAAGGAACAGAGATACTAATTGCAAACGTTGACGGAAAGTTCTATGCTGTCGGTGATAGATGTCCCCATCTGAATGCTATGCTCTCCAAGGGCACTCTGAATAACTCAACTGTTACTTGCCCTAGACATTTTTCAAGCTTCGATGTAATAACGGGGAAAGCAATCTCTGGACAAACTCAGCGCGGACGCGCTTACGATTTACCAGTCTACGAAGTGAAAGTGGACGGCAACGACTTATTTATTTACATCTGAGTAAGTAAGTGAAAAGTAGCTCGCGCTCCACGGTTGAGTGCATAGTCTTCATATAGTTATTACTGCTTGTTAGTCAAGGAATCTTGGATAAGCTTTTATTGCAAACTATTTCCAAATGTAGGTATGGGTAGTATCAGCAAGAGTTTCTCATTACTCGTTATTGTTCTTTTAACGGAACATTCTGTTCTTCAGGGAGAGTAATAAGTTACGTCCTGTTAGCCATATTTGGGGAGAACATGAAGAAAGTCATGTTAGCTATAGCATTGACCGCGATAGTCCTATTTGCCATAATTATTGCCCACGTTGCTTTGTTCAGAAGCCCATCACCCGAATCTTCTAATGATGCTACGCAAACAATTACTCCAATGCCCACTCCAATTTTAACCCCAACTCCCACTTTAAAATCCTCACAAGGAATTCAACTCTCTTCGTGGCAACCGCCGTCGGACACAATAGGCAGTATTGTCATAATAGATTCTCCAACTAACAATACGGTTTACTCAACAAATAACGTGACTCTCATCGTCCATGCAGGAATTCAGTCACCTTATATGATGGTAGATGTTTATCTCGAAACAGACTGGTCAAATGGAACAGTACTTTTCAACAATATGAATAATGGTTTAGTTACGGTATCAGGACTTACTATAACTACAACACTTACTGGAATTCCAGAAGGAAGTCATACTATAACTATTATTGCTAATAGTGCTTCTGGTTCTTTGTCAGCTTCATCTTCAGTTAGCTTTACTATTGATACGCCCAAACAGTCTGACTAATATTTTCTTTAAAGACAAGAAATAGTTACATCTCTTTTACTAATAACCACTAAGCAACTGTAATCTTTCTATTTCATCTATTCTATTACACTGCACTGTTCTCAATTTTGTTAAGATACTTCTCAAACCATTCTCCCAAGGTATCATCTTCTTTGTGCCATTTCCTATTCGACTTAGTTTTATGCAGTATTCCTAATTCTTCCATTCTTCTTAGTGAATCATAGACAGTCTTTTCTTCCGATAATGGGATGTTTGCTAGAGTCAACAACTCTCGAAGCTTGAATGTGTCAGGTAAGTCTCTATATATTTTGACGATTCGTGAATCTACAAGGATTTTCATGCTGAGTACACGCTGTGCACCTTAGAGTTTAGCCAATTTAAGCCTTATCGCTCCATAGAGGGACTAGAACTTACTGAAATCTCTCTCTAAATCGCCTAAAAAGCCAAAAATTAGGTTTTACCTTTCCCATCTATGGACTTTTTTGTTGTTCTATCATGATGGTTTAAGGAGCAGATTATTCTGACAAAGGTACTTACGGAAAAGGCTCTATAATTCTCTTGTTAGTTTTTGGAGTAATTGTTAATATATTTCTTCATTAACTCTGGTTGCCCTCTTTCTCCATGCCATTCATGAGTCCATTTCCAATCTGCTTGTCTAGGATGATGGTCAGTGCATGTTTTGCAACATTCTCTTTGCATTTCTTCCAAAAGTCTATCTAACTCGATGCCGATAATTGCACGACTATTTTTTTCACAGAAGAGTATTTTAGTTCCTGTTGATGGTAACCCCACTAGGTCCCATATTGGTCCATAGTTAATGATTTCTGTGTACAAGTATTCGCAGTACTTCAAGATTCTTTCAGAGTTTCTGTCTCTTAGACCGATTTTAGCGAGTTTTGCGGGAGTTCATCTTCAGAGTTTAGGTCTATTCCACCAGCTTCAAGTAGCTTCTTTGCCATTTGTTCCTCTTCTTCATCACTAACTTCCTGGTTTAGCTTAGGTGCATCCTTTGCCTTTATCATTGTGGGGATAGTCTGCGCTGTTTTGAATAATTCTTGATTTGATAGAATTGCATACTGTAAACCTTTGTGCTCAAGCTTTTTTGCCAATTCCATCGCAATCGTCAAGTGCCTGTCTCGTTTTTCAGTTTGTTCGATTGAGTTGTACAAGATAGCTAGGTCAAGATTGATTTCAACTCTAAGGTCCTGAGACAAAAAAACTGATAGTTTATTTTTATATCAGTAGAAGCCAGGAAGCAAAGATAATTAACGCTATGATAAAGAGTCCTGCCCAAAGACGCTTGCTGTGGTCGAATATGTCTTTCCCACTCATTGGAGACACGGGGAAAGTGCCAAAGAACGAGCCGATCACGCACATTGACAAGCCTGCATCACCAATAGCCGTGTAACCTCCCTTCAATAGCAAAAAGAATAACCCGGCAAAGGCAAGGCTGATAAGGATTTCAGATGCAGCGACTATGGCCCTAAGTGTTCCGTGAATTTTTTGGACTGCGCACTTCGCGTTGGAGATGAGAAAGGAACTCTGAAGGCGAAGGTTGTGAAGAGAAAGAGAACAAGACCCAAGGGCCAAATCGTGTGTTCACTCCATACGCCTTTGCTTCGCAGGTATGCTATGGAAAAAAACTTTTGGACAAAGCCAACGATAACGCTTGTAGCAAAGAATACAGGGAGTAACGCCCAAATCTGACTGAGAGTAATGACTTTGACATATGAGAAGGAAATAGCTAGAACGATTATCGAAACTGCATACGCTAAAACTTCAGTTTTAGTGGGTTTGAAACGAGAGCCAGTTTTCTCCATTGCTTCGATCTTGCGTCTGGAGGAGACTACTTCTTCAAGCCATTGTTTTATGTTGTCTGGGATTATGCCTTTTGTTTTGTCGCTGGGTTTTCCTCCCGCGCTGCCTAGGGGGTTGCTTATTGCGGCAAAAAGTAGCGAAACTGCACTTACTACCACTGCGGATACCCCGACTGCAGCTACTGCGTTAGTTGGTTTAGGAACCCAAATCTGCTGCGCTAAGTTCGGTGCAGAAGAAGGTGCTGTGCTCTGAGTTGGGCTAGCCGTGGGGGTAGCGGTTGAACCGGGAGATGTGGAGGAAGTTGAAGTTGGAGAAGCAGATATGCCAGCGGCGTCGGAGATAACAGAGACGGTGCCGTCGCCTTCGTTGGCTACGAAGACCTCGCTCTTGCCAGAATCATAATCAGCGCCATATGGACTGGTTCCTACGGCTACAGTCGAGATTACGGAATTGGCGCTGTCCGATATGACTGAAACTGAAGCGGAACTTCTGTTGAGTACGAATATTTCGCTTTTGCCAGAATCGTAAATTGTGGCTGCGGGGTTAGACCCAACTGCCACAGTTGCGACGACCGTATTCGTGCTGTCTGAAATGACTGAGACAGTGCCTGAGACGGAATTGGCTACGAAGATTTCGCCTTTGGCTGAATCATAAGCTACGCCTAAGGGACCGCTTCCCACGGTAATTGTTTCAACCACCTGATTATTGCTGTCCGAAATAACTGAAACAGACCTGGAATAAGTATTTGCCACAAAAACTTCGCCTTTTGCCGAATCATAACCTAAGTCGTATGGACCAGTTCCGACAGTCACTGTTGCAACCACCTTGTTGGTGCTGTCCGATATAACTGAAACTGTACTACCCGTGCCACCTCCGGAATTGGCTACGAAGATTTCGCCCTTGCCTGAATCGTAAGCAAAGGATGAAGGGGAGGTTCCCACGGTCACCGTTGCCACGACGACATTGGTTTTATCTGATATAACTGAGACAGAGTTGGCACCATAGTTTGCAACGAAGATCTCGCCTTTATTGGCATCATAAATAGCTCTATACGGTGACTGTCCCACAGTTACTTTTCCCACCGAGGCATAGTTGCTGTCGGATAACACCGAGACAGTTCCAGCGGCAGAATTGACCACGAATATTTCGCCTTTGCCCGAATCATAAGCTACGCCCCATGGAGCACCCCCCAACGTTATCGTTGCGGTCACTCCAATGGCATGAACCGAGTTGGCTACTGAGCAAGCAAAAATCACAATGAATATAAAAACTAAAAGCTCCAAAACTTTAGCTTTCATTTGCTTCCTCTCTCCTTTCTTTCAAAAGGGTATAATGTGATTCTCATTTAAGACTTACTCCTGCTTGTTTGGGTCACAAACAACTATTGCCGATCTGCTGATTTTACATTGCTCTAATGTTACAAGCGTCCTTGAGGCAGAAAAAACATGTTAAGTGATGTGGGTATTGAAAGAAAACTCTTTTCCTTTTAGGAATATTCCGCCTGCATCCTGCGGGTAACAAGACTAAAGGCGGTTTAACCATATGAGAGTTTAATGGTTGATTGTGTTTGTTATAAGCTTATATATGAAAAGAAACGATGAGGAATAGCGAGGATTTCGATATGGAGGAAAAGGCAAAAGCTAAGGACAACCGCAACATGCATGCT
>JBEKPG010000032.1:0-27701 GCA_049520955.1 Bathyarchaeia archaeon
AAACATCACATCTGCAGTGGAGATTGCCGTAGATGTAACTGAACGCAAAAGAGCCGAAGAGAAACTGCATGAAAGCCAGTATTTAACTCAAAAAATACTCGATTGCTCCCCTAACCTCATTTACATATACGATTTGCAGGCCAAGAGTAACGTCTACTCCAATAGAGAGGTTCTTGATGTCTTAGGGTATACTTCTGAACAAATCAAATCGATGGGTACTGAGCTGTTTGCCAACATTCTGCATCCTGACGATGCAAAAGTTGTTGACGAGCATCATGCTAGCTTCATGAATGCACTCGATAACGCAACTTATGATGTTGAGTACCGAATGAAAAACTCAAATGGAGAATGGAAATGGCTACGAAGTCGTGACACATTGTTTGCACGCACTAAAGAAGGCTTAGGAAAACAAATTCTTGGCATATGCGAAGATATTACTGAGAGCAAGAAAGCTGAAGAAGAAGTGAACCAAATGATGGATCAGCTGGTTCTAGTAAATGAAAAATTAGGTGTCGTAGGCGGCTTAACTAGGCATGATGTTCGTAACAAGCTTTCGGCGGTAACTGGTTATGCATATTTGCTCAAGAAGAAATACTATGACGATCCGGACATTGTGGATGCGCTAAGCAGGATGGAACAGGCCGTTGCAGAATCGGTGAAGATTTTCGACTTCGCCAAAATGTACGAGCAAATAGGCGCAGAAAAACTAACTTACGTTACTGTAGAAGAGAAACTAAATGAAGCAGTGACTCTTTTTTCAGGCCCTATCCCTATGATAATTAATGAATGTCATGGGTTAACAGTGCTGGCGGACTCTTTTCTAAGGCAACTGTTTTTTAATTTTATTGACAATACGAGAAAATACGGCAAAAAAACCACAACTATAAAGGTGTACTTTGATAAGGCGAATCAAGACAACCTAAAACTAATTTACGAGGATGACGGTGTAGGCGTGCCTAAAGAGAATAAACCGCATCTTTTCAAGGAAGGATTCAGCACAGGAGGAAGCACAGGCTTCGGACTATTCCTCATCAAGAAGATGATGGATGTCTATGGTTGGACAATAACTGAAGAAGGCGAACCAAGCACGGGAGCAAAATTCATCATAATTATTCCAAAACTAAACAAAAACGGAAAAGAAAACTATCATCTCATGCCATAGGTGAATAGAATCATTTATTCGCCGAGCCAACAATGTCGGTGCGTCTAATCATTTTAGGAAACTATGTGGAAAAATCAAAGTCGGCGTCTCTAGTGGCGTATCGTTCGGAAATACTTCATGGTTTACGCCTTAACCTACTTAAAATAAGTCGTACTCAGAGAAACGATTGTTATGCAATTGTAACTGTTACAGTTGGGAATTGAAGAATCTTTAATTTTTTCTGTTTTGCATTTAGATGGCTTCTTAGGTCAAACGCCAATGAGGTCTTGGGCGTTCAATATGCTTCGCGTATATGTTCCAATCGCAACACATTTTTTCCAGTTGAATAGTAACGTCTTCATCAGATTCGTCTTGTATTTTCATTTTTTCGATGCCTCTTTCGGTATTAAACACGTATTATATCAAAAGATATGAGATTCTATATAAGATGCTTATTTCATCTCAAACAATATTACAATTTTGGGAATATGTCCGATTTGAGGATTTTTATATTAAGATGCTAACATCCCACATTCGAATCAAACTACGTAAGCATTTTCCCTTAGAGATTCCCATGGCGACATAGCCCCACAATTTATAGCATTCAGCAAGTACATCGCGGAGGAAAGTTTGGCCGTTGAACATACATAGTTTGTAAGGCTACTCACTCACTCATAATGAACGACATTTTGTGGCCTGCGACGCGTTTTGTGATTTTTAGGAGTCAGCCTAGTATTCTTTGCTATAAGCATTGCTGCTATTACAGAATCTGTATAATCATCCATTTCGTTCTGGGGCCAAAAGTCAGCTGATTCAAACAATCTATCTTGTGTCTGCAATGTTCCTTGTAGGAGAAACTCAATAACCTTTGTAGCCTTATCTTGAGTAATCCCACGAATTATTAATTGCCCAGTTTGCTTTTTTTGCAATTTTGTTTGCTCCTTTGTCACTTAACCCTTTTCTTCGATACACAGATTTAAGACTTATTGATTTTTCTGTAATTGTAATTGAAATGGAAAGAGGAAAAGATTAATGGTTAAGCACTCGAATGATTACCCATTCCTAAGATTTGAAATTTCTCAACTCGCATTGGAGTGTTTGTGAAGCGGAAAAGAGACATGCCATTTTTCTGATATATTCCAAGTTTGAAACATGGCTTATATTGTATTCTATGGATCGTAAGTTAATTGGAGAAGGGCGAGGAGAAAGGAGAAAAACTCCCCACATCAAGGGATTAGGAAACTTCATCCTTAATCCCTGCATGCCTTCTACATTAATCTCAATTTTTAGTAATCTTTAGGTTAAGAAAATGTAAATAGGAAAATCTCTAATCCAAAACGCAAGCAAAGAAGTGCCCGAACAATATTTCAGTTTTTGACATATTAATGTAGGCGAAATCTGATTTAAATCGAGTCGAAACTGTGAGTGCATAGATGCATCGACATAATTTGGGGTGATACAGACGGCTTTTGAGCCTGTCAAAATGGAAGGAGACGAATCGCTTTCTTCAACGCAGGTCCTCTGCGACCACGCAAAGCATAGAACATACTCTCAGAGAAGATTTGATATTTTGAAGGGGTTTGAGCTTAATGAAACAAGATGCATCAATTGCCACAAAATAGTTACTTTAAACATCAAGAAGTTCGGGTAGCACTATAGGGCGTTGCCCTGTCCCGAAATTAAGTATTGAAGTCGGTTGGTGAAACGACTTTTCATATCTTCCATTGTTTTGAGCTGAGTCCCAGTTACGATCAAACTCGTTCTAAAGTATGGTATTAAATACAGCTCAATATTCTAGTTCTTTCGGGAAAAAAACATTTGAACTGACTCGTTGAAGATCTGGAAGTGGGTTTGATGAAAGTCAGCGTAATAGTAATAATTGCTTTGGTAGTGATAGCATCAATAGTAGCCGCTTTGTTGGCAATAAATCTTGCAAAACTGACTTCAAATGCAGTCCCTGCAGCAAATGCTCAATCAGATAATGCGGGATACGTAAATACATCGAGGCTCTTTCTGGTTTCGGCCAAAGCGACTTATGGTATGCATAATGGGCAAGCATGCTTCATAATAAACGCTACAGTCAGAAATGATTACACTGCACAGCAGCCACCTCCGATGGATAACTTCCCAGGCAACAGCTCAGGGACAGCATATTTTGGCTTGACAGCAAAGCTCTACGACAAGACCGGGCTGATTGCATCGAGCGATGTGACCAGTCCTGGGTCGGCGCCATTGGGGGTTACTGAAATTGGCTTAGACAGCGGTCAGACTTATACGGTCGAAATAGACATGGCAACTTCTAGCCGAAACGTTGACAACTACTCCATTAACATTCTTGACATAGCGGGTTATCCTATACCATGAGCAAATCAGGGTTAATGGAGCGTGCTGCCTTCTGCCTTTGTTACCTGTTGAAATAGGTTGGCGAGGCTGCTTGTCGGTTCTTCCGATGTTTTGAGCTGCTTCTCGGTTGAGAATTAAGCAGAAATCGCTGTACAACGCATTGCATGCAACGTTTTCTAGGCCTCTGATCTTGTTCGATGTCATGTTTGTACTAAGTTTTTGGAAAACTGTTTACGGCTTCAATGTGAGGACGCTTATGGGTACTCTATTTTCTTGTTTTCAGGCCCATAAGTTCTAAACTTCTTATCGTCATGTTCTATTCTGGACATATATCGGTTTTGGTAATATGTCGAATCTCAAAATAATATATATATTGAGACTTACGATAACTGGTTCATGTAGAAGAGTGCAACACATGAACAGTCCAACACAACTACACAAAGGCAAAGAAGCAGAAGTAATATTCAAATCTAAGCCTACAAGCCTAATGAATGAGACAGCTTTCCCGCCCATGGTCGAATTGCGTTTAACCGATACAGAATATTTCTTGAGAGTGCTGCATGTTGATAACGACGAATGTTTCTTGAAGATTTCCAAGCAAATTTTGGAAATGGACGGCAAAATCAAGGTTGAAACAGCAACCACCGCGTATGAAGCCTACGAGAAACTAAAGAAGTTTCATTACGATGTTGTTGTTTCAGATTATGAAATGCCTGGAAAAAACGGACTTCAACTTCTCGAAGAGTTAAAAAAGATTGCAAGAAGTACGCCGTTCATACTTTTTGCAGGAAAAGGACGAGAAGAGGTAGTAGCCAAAGCATTGAATCGCGGCGCCTTCAGGTATTTGAACAAATATGGAGATCCAGAGATAGTATACACTGAACTCACATCCTGTATTCAGCAGGCTGCAATGAGGCTTTTGTGTCATTAACCCACCTAAGAGCACTTCGTTGTCCCGATATCATATGTCGAAGAACATGAAGCTCAGATTTGAAATTATGAGTAGGCATAAGTCAGGTGACGTTTTATTTAACGTTCTTTCTGGGCAGCGAGCGGCAACTTATGTCCTGTAAGAAATAAGTCTAATATAGACCTTCCAAATCTATGGAGTTAGAAAGGATCATATGCATATTAGAAAATTTGAATCTCTATTTGAAGGCATATACCTTTTGGATATTGAGCAGCAAAATACCCAATTAAGCTGAGAATGCCAAAATGCAAGACTCACTTCAAGACAAAATGTGTAAGCTAGACAAGTTTGATGAATCCTTAAGCGAAGCGATTGATGAAGCATTAACTTCAATGGGGGCACCAATTAAGAACACGATTTATTTCAAGCTAGAAACTAGTCTTAATATTCCAAAAAGCGAAATTCCTAACCACATCGGTGAATTCACCGATTTCTTGTACAGAACCTTTGGTTTAGGCGCCTCTCGTGTTGAAATCAAATGTATGGAAAATCTTAATTCAAAAATTAAGGTCAGAATTCGAGTGAATAAAGACGAATGGTCTGTGTCCAAGTGGATAACGGAGGGTATGACCTTTGAAAAATATGTCCGCAGTGCACGCATCAATTATTGTAACCTTTAGAAATGCGACTGATTCATTTTTGATGGTTACTTAGCGTTTTTTTTGATTTTCCTGAAAGAAAAACAGAAAATAAGCAAGATTTTCAATCTTCTTTTTTCTATCTATAGGTCATAGAAAAGAAAAGACTTAATTCTAATTCAACCAGCAAAAGATGAAACCTCGAAAGCGTAAACTTTCCCATCCACCTCTGGCGAAGGAATGGGTGTTTTCTTCCCTTCCACACGAATCCTTAAGAGTGGTGGTGCTAATGTAGTAGTAACCAAGTTTGAAAACACATGTCCAGATGTTTTTGGCTAGTGTTAGTAACTAAATTTGGATATAGGTTAGGATACAATTGAAAATATTTGAGGCTATGGTATTTAAAAGAGAAATTGGAATGCGCTGTGGTTTTGATGTCGCGATGCTTGATACCCTAAAGGATGGCATTGTTTTAGGAATTGACCAAAACCTAGTAAACAGCAACAACCTTGCATTTATAACGGATTTTGTTAACCAACACAAACTAAACCTGCTACTAGACAGCGAACGCTACTTTATTTCTACAAATGCCCTCACCCCAACCAGCCAATACGTATGGGAAAACTAGAAATATTGAAGCTCCCTTGTTTACTTTGAAACTCAGTTAATTCTATGAAACAAGAGGCTTGTAACAGTAACAGCGTCAAACAGAGCTTTTCTAGGTCAAATTTTCAAATAAGTCGAGGTTTAGGGACTTTTGTTCCATCCTGTTGTCCTTGGTGGTGGAAAACCATTATTTAATAACATCAAGGATAGATTGAATTTTAAGCTTATAAAAACCAAAACATTTGATTCTGGAGTAGTTGCAGTTCATTACTGCCTCGCCTAAAACCCTTTTGTCGCTTAACTTCCTTGCATCAACCATTAAAGCTTATGAAGAAGTAAAAACATAAGAGCAGAACCTGAAGAACTACTCAGAATAGCCGCAGGGTGGAAATTTAATGTCTGTTGAAAAAATTAACAAAATTAAAGAAAAGGCCAAATCTTGGGCAAAAAGTCAATCCACAGAAAAACTCGAAAGTATAAAAAAGACCTCGGAAAAAATAGTGGGTAATAGTTTTGAGGAGATTTCACAAATCGAATGGACAATAAACGCTATTGATGATGAATTAGACAGAAGACGGCAAGAAGAGGTTCTGAAAACAAAAGAAGAGATATTATCTATATTTAAAATGAGCACTAAACGCTGAACTCGGTACAGTTGGGTTGGCGACGAAGACGGCATAGAGGCTAGCTGTTGTGACTGTTTGAATTCAATCACATATTCAAATAAACTTAAAAAAGTTACATCATTTTAAGGTGAAATATGAAATGATTGGTGAATTAATAGTCGAAATCAAAGGCAAAACCACAGGAATACGGGTCCTTGCAGAAGGAAAAATAGAGGTGTCGCATTCTGGAACGGGCAGTATTTTAGGAAAAGAAGCCACAGTGATGGACACGGGAGTTTCGACCGTCATGCCTAGCGGAGTAATGATGGCAGATGCGAACGGCATGCTGATGACTGCCGAGGGCGATGCTGTTATGACAAAGATCGATGGAATAGGCTGGCCTACTGGTAAGGGCTGGAAATCAAGCTATAGGGGAGCCTGTTATTTCATGACAAGTTCGCCGAAGCTCGCAAGTCTAAACAAGACTGTCGGCGTTTGGGAGCTTGAATCAAACGAGACTTGAGAATATAGCCTCAAGGTTTGGGCGTGGAAATAGCCAGACCCATTTTTCTTAGCACAGCCATTCTTTTTGTTAATGACCCTTTCCTTGAATTTTTTCAAGCCAACCACGCTCTTTCGTAATCTTTGCGAAGCTTCGAGACGCCTGGTTTCAAAAGAAAATCAGGAACAGGCTAACAAAGCAAATGGCGCAGAACCATTCTTGAACAATTTCGGAATAGACAACCGCGCTGTGTGTCAACAGTTATTTCTGTTATCAAGGGCGGGTTCAGAGTTTTGCGGAACATGCAATGGGTGATGGCGAGCCATCATATGCATTTCCCTCTGAACCCAATTCAACAAGAACAGGATTTATCTCTAAAGCTTTATGAATGCAGAATTCATAAATCAGGGTTTCCAAAAATCAAGTGATCGAAAGATTTTACAAATTACGTCTGCAACCAGTAAACAAAAGTACTGTCAACTAAAAGATAGTATGTGCCAAAAAATGTCTGAAACTGCTATAAACCTCTTGAATCCTTAAACGTAAGAACGAAGTTACGGACAACAAACTAATTAATGCTAAATTCCTGTCTCGAAATATTTAATTGCGAGTTGGAAGAATTTCATTTTTTGGCGCAAGATCATGTTTTCAAGAAGCGCGGTTTCGACTGCACTGACTGTTGGAATTGTACTTATAATCGTCATAGCCAGTATTGCTGCCTTTGCGGTTGCTGATAGGAGTCAAAATATCTCAACAGTTTGGGCCTCTTCAAACTTGTCAGCTGGTGGTTTCTCTGCAACAAGAATGATTTCAACCAGCGCATTCCAGGCTTTGGCAAACAATCCTGGATTATCTGGCTTGACTGTTCAATCCTACAACATGACTGTTCCACTGCAGTATCAGAGCCAATATTCTTCTGTCCAGAATCTGCTAAATCAATTCAATTCGTCCCTCGGATCAGTTCCTTCATCACAGAACAGCTTTACCTATGCGACTGAGCTGCTGCCAGCGAACGGAAACCAAGGACCAACCCTTTTCAATCCAAACAATCTCAATAGTGTTCAGACAAACCTTAATGCACTCAAATCTATGGGCGTCAAGGGTGTCACGATTGCCCTCGGCTATCCTCTTCTCGACCCATCTTTCCCCAACAGCACGCAGTATCTCCAATACTTCAAAACTGTTGTTAGCATGTGCCACCAGGAGGGCTTCACAGTTGATATCGAATCTCAGGTATTATTCGCTAACACCCAGTACTCTCCACTTACCTTCAACTGGTCAAACTTGTCTTACTCCGATTACGTCGTGAACCACATCGCGCAAGATAACCTAATTTGCTCTCAGATAAAGCCAGACATACTTGAAATTGGGGTCGAGGCGGATACCGAGGCGTACCTTACAGGCTACACCCAGCTAGACACCCCTTCGGGATGGACTGCCTACATTAACCAGTTGCTGGACGGAATCGACAAAAATGGGACCGAGCTGGCCGCGGGTGCAGGTGACTGGCTTAAGAACCCTACTCAGTGGGTACAAGGGTTCGTGAACAACCCAAACTTAGACTTCATATCGACTCACAGCTACCCTTTAGTTTCTCCGTTCTTGAGCAATTTGATAAGTCTGGGTCAGTTTGCAAAAGAGAACAGCAAAAGGCTCGTCTTAGATGAAGAATGGGACACAAAGATTCTCCAACCTGTAAACTCTGATGGTGGCGGAGGATACGGCGGACCCGCAGCTACTCAGCAAGATGTCTTTTCATATTGGATTCCAATAGACATCGAATTCCAGCAGCTTATGGCAAAGTTCTGTCAGATTTACCCCTGCGAGTACCTCTCTCCCTTCGATGGAAACTATTACTTCTTCGCTTACCTAACTTGGAATCCGCAGCTGGACGCCCAGACCTTCTTTCAGCTTCATGACATTTTAAACCCGACAATATCGCAGGACATGGCAAACTTCACGATTAGTCCCACAGGCGATGCATACGCAGCTCTCAGTCTTGCAACAACCTCGCCAACGCCTACGCCCGTTTTCACGACAACACCTACGGCTATACCTACAGCTACACCTACTCCGAGTCCAAGTTCAACAGTTTTAAGTCCTGCTCCAAGCTTTACCCCTTCACCTTCAGTCCCAGAGTTTCCTGACCAGTTATTAATTACGGTAGTTGTCTCCGTGATTTTAGTGCTGCCTTTGATTGTCACTGGAATGAAGAGAATAATCTATAAATCCAACAAGACTTGAACATTTGAAGAGGCAATAGGTTGTTTTTCGTGCGTCATCCTGATTTATAGTAATCAGCAACTGCCTTGAATGATTCTTTTGGCTCCCATGTCATATCCTGGTAGGTTGTGCCGTGCTTTCCGTCGTCGTAGTATTTTATTAGGCTGGAGCTTGCCATGTCAAGGTCATATTTTGGGTTTTCACTGTAGGGAGTAATTTGTGAAATGAACTGGAATATGAAAGCACCGTCTACACCTGCATCGTTTAGAACTTTAAGGTTATCAACGATTTGACTTGCCTGCCAATTTTCGTCGCGAACGTGATTACCGTTGAGGTGCGGTTTTACAAATCGGCCTATAAGTGGTATTTGATGCAGGAATTGGGATTTGAGATCAATTATGTTCCCTCCGAGGCCCGATGAACTCAAGAAGCCTTCTGAGCCCAGACCGCCTTGACATGTTTTGTAGCCAAACTCGGTAATAACAACTGGCTTGCGATGGTTGAAAACCGGTTTCAGCATTTGGAGATATTGATCCTTAATCCGTTCGATTCGATAATGGTCAACGCCCACAAAATCGAAAAGCTCCCAGTCCACGCCTTCCCAAATAAGTGAAGCGTAGGTTAGTTTTCCATGAAACTCTTTTCTTACTGAATCAGCTGCTTTGGATAAGAATTCGTTGAGTGGCTTGTTGTGTTCTCCCGCCTTTACGCGTGATATGAAAGTAGGATTTTTTATACGTGCAGTAATGTTTCTGCCCTCAACAATTCCCCGCATAAACAGGGTTAACTCAGAACCCACGCTGAACACTAATCGGTCGGGCCAATGCTGGCGCAATGTCTCTGCCGCTTTAGCAGCTTTTGTAATGTAGCTGATCGTTTGCTGTGGGCTTTTATCCCACATTTCAGGTGAAAGCCACACTTCTAGCCCTTGTTCCAAAGCGTACTTTGAGGCCTCTATAAGCCGATTAATGTTGCGCCCGCAAATCCTCACGGCGTTACAATTCAAATCATTCTTGATAATCTCAAGCTCACGACGAACAATCTTTGGATCAAAATCCGGACGCCAATTGAAGCCCATTACGCGTCCAACATCATAACTGACTCCTTTTCGCTTCATTATTAGGTCGCTCCCAGTTTGGAATCTGGTCTAAACATTCGAAGGACAAAATCCAAGCCGACTCACACTTATCAATTTAATTGCACCTCAGAATACATGAGAGCTCCCAAAACGTCTGGTTCCCCAAATCACCCACATCAAACCGATCAGTAGTCCCACGATTGCAAATGAGACAACTGTAACGATGACGTTTTGAAACAGGCTGAAACCTCTAGACCAAAAGAGCGCAAAGAGAAGGATGAAGATAAGCCACGCTAACACTCCAAGAAACGTAAGAACGATGGGTGCGATGGAGCCTTCATGCTTCCATTGGGCTCGAGTGGTTTCGATGATGGTAACCTGGTTTGTTAATCTCATTCACCTTTAGGATACATTTCAGTTTTTCGCTTTATAAAATCATCGTTATCAGAGCTCTCCGCTTCAATCATACCTTTGAGCTTTCACGCGGCGTTCGGCATATACAGATGAAAATTGGCGGTTGCTCTGAACCCTTTAGGAGGCAGGGTCAAACTCTTTTTCTTGACTGTAATTATAGATAGTAAAGCCGCTAGTACTCTGATTTATTGGTTCTTAGACTTTCTATGGCTTTTTCTGCCCATCTATAATCTCTCCAAAAAGCTCTGCCTACAGCTACCAAGTCAACTTTTCCCTCTCTTACCAGCTTATCTGCATATTCTGCGTCAGTGATTCCTCCCACACCGATAACCGGAACGCTGACTGCTTTCTTAATCTCACTTGCCTGCGGAACAAAATAGCCTTTAACGTGCCGAAGCTGCTTGGGTTCGCTTCCACACATGCCCCCAGATACATCTATAATGTCCACCCCCGAAGACTCAAGCTTTTTCGCAAAGACGACAGAATCCTCTATATGCGTTCCGCCTGGCGCTAAATCGTCTGAGCCTAGCCTGTAAAGCAAAAGTTTGCCTCTTAGGCGCTCACGCACCATTGCAACAATCATTAATGGAAAGCGCATCCGATTCTCTAAAGAACCCCCATACTGGTCCTGGCGTTTGTTTAGTAGCGGTGTGAAGAACTGGTTAAGCAAGTAGCCGTGGGCTCCATGAAGCTCGACTCCGTCAAAACCAGCCTTAACGGCACGCTCAGCAGCTAAAGCAAAATCGTGTGCGATAGCTTCCATCTCATTTATTTCTAGCATGCGCGTTTTTGGCCTCGTTGAAGGTCCAGCAGGTTCAGCGCCGATGACTTTTTTGTTTGTTACCCCGCCAGCGTGAGATATCTGTATAGCCACGGGAGCACCTACTTCGTGTACCCGTTTTGCAAGCTTCTCAAAACCACCAACTAACGAATCATCGTAGATTCCAAGTTGTTTTGGTCCTATCTTTCCAGTCGGCGAAACATAAGCGTGCTCAACAATAGGCAAACCTAACGCTGAAGACCGTCGAACGTAAAAATTAATCAACTTATTAGTGACTGCGCCTTCAAAAGTTGCCCTTCCCGTCTGCATAGGCGGCAGAACAATCCGGTTCCTAAAAGTTAACCCCTTCACTTTCAAAGGTTCAATTAATCCATGCAAACACCGACACCGTTGCAATGAATGGGTGATGTAGAGCTTTATAATAATATTCAATCACGTGGAGATAACGCATGAGGCAGCGGTGGGAAAAATCTCTGAAAAAGAAATAACCTATCTGATGACTCGAAAATTGTCCCGTGACCAAGCGGTTTCGCTGATTATTCGCGGCTTTATGGACGTAGGGATACTTGGCCTGCCAGCCTCGTTAAACGCAGAGATCAAGAAAAAAGTAGAAGCGTCCACAGAAAATTCGTAGCAGCGCGCAAGGGAGTTAGTATGGCAAAAACGAGAGGGAAGTGCACAGGTTCTTTGCGGACCAATGTTTTATTCTGCGTTATCGGCGAGAAACATTTGTTGTTCTTTGATGAGACAACGACTCCTCAAATAGGTAAACTGCAATAATAAGCAAGCTGATTACATGATTTCAAGCTACAGTATTAGCTGTCCAAAATGCGGAAAAGAGCTTGACAAACCTGATAAAAAACTAGAGAATGCAGTATTCTATGTAGCAATTTACACATGCGATAAATGTGGTACAACACTAAAGTATTCCAAATCATTATAGTTATTTTGACTTCTAAACTTATTCATTCTTTTGTCTATCACTATACTTTTGGCAGTGCTCAATCTTCAAGGCTGAATTCTGAGGCAAGAACAGCTGGGCTGCATCAAATAAGAGAAAACAATGGATAATTGCGCGAGAATCCAATGGCAATTTTACGTTTTGTTGCTTCAACTTGTGACAGCATTAATTTTTATTTATCTAATACAATATTTTTGTTAGCCCAGAAAGGAGCACCCAGTTAGGCGGGTCTAGCGGCTAATGGCGGTAAGTTTTTCTCCTATAAGATTTTGCATCTTATCGATGTTAGCACTCGGCTAAATCCGCCTTAACCCTCATTTTGACCTCGCAAAATTAACAGCATCTGACAAGAGAAATAGCGGTTGCAATTTTGCGATAAAAGGGTCTTGTCTTCAAACATTTGCATGTTTGGCAATTTCAGTTCAATGCCCCAGTTTTTAGGCTGAAAAATTGACAACTGGGTCCTCTCACACCTAGTTTTAAGGATGCCAGAAATGCAGAATTTGAGTCTGGTCTCTCATGTGATACGATGGAGACATTATGTTAGACTTTTAAACGAAGGTGTTTCAACTCTTAATAAACGTGGAACTATAGAGATTACTTTTATTAATAAATCAAATGGTTACTCTATTAGTTAATCGTTCAAAAGTTGAATTTGGTGCTTTAAAAGGTCGGGAGAATTTGAGGCGGCGAAATATCCTAATAACCATTGTGCTTATTGCACTCTTGGCTCCCTCTCTTTTCTTCGCAACAAAAAGTTTTTTTTCAGTAAAGACGCAGGCGTCATCTTCACCTTTCTACGTCGGGGTTGAATGCGGTTACAATAACGTTACTCTCGACGAAGCTTTAATCGACAAGGTCAAAAATTATACTAACCTGTTCATTATCAGCTCAACTGACATAGTGGAGAATTCAACTTTACTCAATGAAGTTTGCGACTACGCCTACAATGCGGGGCTGTATTTCTCAGTGTATTTCTCGCCTATCCAATCTTACACCGAACTAGGAGAAAATGTGTCTTCTTCGTTTACATTTCCCAACGGCACAGTCGTACAAGGTCCGTCTTCTCCGTCGCCGCTGCCTTTGGCTTGGTTGAACAGTTCAATGGCAAAGTATGGAGATCGCTTCTTGGGTGCCTATGTTTTCGACGAGCCAGGCGGAATCCAGCTTGACGGGGGCGGACAAAGAACAGTGAACGCAGATCAGAACACAGAACAAACTTATCTGAGCACTTCAACGGCTTTCGTTAATGGTGTCAACTCCGAGATTCAACCCTACTTGAACTCAAGCATAATGACCTATACGGCAGACTATGGTCTCTACTGGTTTGACTATAAAGCAGGGTACGACACGGTTCTTGCTGAACTAGGATTGAACAATAACAACCAACTGGCCGTGTCGCTTTGCCGAGGCGCCGCGAGCGCTCAGAACAAAAATTGGGGGGTCATTATCACGCATTTTCCCGGGCAACCTTTGGAGTCTGGATCAGAACTCTATAACGATTCGGTTTTTGCCTACAATTCAGGCGCAAATTATTTTGTGGTATTTGATTACGCTTATACGACATCGTATCCTCAAGAGCCGTACCAACCATACGAATACGGCATTCTACAAGACCAGCATTTTGATGCACTTCAGAACTTCTGGAACTACACTCAGAGTAATCCTGGGAAACACGGGAGCCTCAAAGCAGATGTAGCTTTGGTTCTTCCTCAAGCCTACGGATTCGGCTTTCGCAGCCCAGAAGACAGCGTATGGGGAATATTTAGCGGTGACGAGTGGTCTCAGACTTTGTGGTCCGACGTAAACGGATACTTAAGCAAGTACGGTTCGCGACTAGACATAGTCTATGATGACCCTGCGTTCAATAATGCTGTAAAAAGCAGTTACAGTAAAGTAATTCAGTGGACAGTTGGTAGTGCATCAGCAAATCTCCCGGTTAGAGACCTGAATACGACATTTGGGTACTCGACTATTCAAGAAGCTATAACCTCGGGGGCAACTTCTGACGGTGATGTTATTTCTGTTAAGGCGGGCGTTTACCCTGAAAATTTAGTTGTCAATAAGACTCTGTCAATTGTTGGCGAGAACAGGGCAACAACGATAATCGACGGAGAGAACCTTGGAACAACCGTCAACATAACCAGCAGCAATGTAAGTATTTCAGGTTTCACCATAAAGAACAGCGGAGCTGACTCATCTGCAGGGATCTACCTAGACAACGTGGAAAACTGCAGTATATCTGATAACACGGTCACAGCTGACTATTACGGGATATATTTAGACTGCTCGGATAACAACACGTTGAGAAATAACGCCATGGACGGCAACCTTTACAACTTTGGCGTCGACGGCAACGATTCCGCACATTTCATCAATAATGTTGATAGTTCAAACACAGTTAACGGCAAAAAAGTATACTACCTGATAGGCGATAGCAACTTGAACATAAACCCGTCGACTTACCCCGACGTGGGCTATCTTGCCCTTGTAAACTGCACGGGCATAACTGTGCAAGACTTAAGCCTAAGCAGCAACGGTAACGGAATCTTACTAGTAAACACTCAAAACTCAACGTTAACAGGCAACAAAGTTGCAAACAGCACCGAAGGCATTCGGCTCATCGACTCGGAGGGCAACGTGCTAAAAGACAATACCTTAACCGGCAACTCCTACAATTTCTGGGTACAAGGAGGACTCTTGAATTATATTGATGCTTCTAACACCCTGAATGGCAAACCCGTCTATTATTGGATAAGTCAAAGCAACAAAGCGGTGCCTTCAAACGCAGGATACGTGGCATTAATCAACTGCTCAGGAATAACCGTCCAAAACCTAAGTTTAGCAAGCAACAGGCAAAACATAGTTCTATCATCAAGCACCGACACTACAGTAAGCAATAACCAAATCAGCAACAGCTACAACGGCATTGCGCTTGAGGACTCCTCAACTGGCAACAGCATTATCGAAAACACCGTTGTCAACTGTACGCAGGGCATCGCGTTGTCCGACAGCAACAACAATAATATCGCAAATAATGTGCTGTCAAGCAACCAATATGGCGCCTACGTTAACTCCTCCAGCTTCAACACACTCTCTCAAAACACGGTTACCGCAAACATCGACCACGGCATGCAGTTCATATTAAACTGCAACAATAACACCGTAATTGGAAACAGCATAAACAACAACAACGTTGCAGTCGAGTTCACTAATTCTTCAGGCAACACAATAGTTAAAAACAGCCTAACAGGAAATACCCAAAGTATCCAAATTCTCGGCCAAAGCACCGGCACAACCATAACTGCAAACTTCATCGCAAACAGCACCTGCGGCATCGAAATCGCCATTACCGATGCCCTATCAAACTCTTTTGAAGGTCAAAACGTAATATATTACCCAACGGGTCCAAATGGTTACCCCACATACCCTGTTTCCAGCTCCCATATGATAACCCAAAACACTTTGACAAATAATACGTGGGGTATCTTAGTTAACATGGCAAACAACACTGACTTAACTGACAACACCATAACTGGTAGCAACTACGGAATTGATCTGGGCGGAAGTGCAGCTTTCAGCATTACAATAGGTTCAACGATAAACGATACTTTGAGCGGAAACACCGTAACTAACAGCAGCATTATGGGAATCTCTTTGAATATGGCAAGCAACTGTAGTGTAGTTGAAAATACAGTTATTGATGGCCAACAAGGCATAATACTCTCATACAGTCAAAACAACCTGTTAACTGGTAATAATGTGTCAAACAACACTCAGTTCGGCATTCAGCTTTCAACTTCTTCAAATGGAAACATATTCAGAGATAACACTCTGGCGGGTAATACATATGGCTTCGACGACGAAAGTATCTATTATAGCACAAACATGGAATATGTCGTTTTGCAGGGTCAGGGAAACCCCCAATACTATACAAACGATGTTGATGCTTCAAACACTGAAAATGGCAAACCCATAATCTACTGGGTTGGACAGAGCGACCAAACCGTACCCTCAGACGCCTCATGCGTCATCCTCGTAAACTGTACTAATATAATCGTTCAGAACCAGAACCTTACCGGCAACTATTATGGTTTGCAACTTGCG
Source organism: Bathyarchaeia archaeon (assembly GCA_049520955.1). Classification (GTDB taxonomy): domain Archaea; phylum Thermoproteota; class Bathyarchaeia; order Bathyarchaeales; family Bathycorpusculaceae; genus Bathycorpusculum. The sequence continues at coordinate 16,310 of JBEKPG010000032.1, forward strand.
TACACAAACAACTCCACTGTCACTGGAAATATCATACAAGGCAATAGTGTCGGCATCCAGGTTTTGTGCTCATCCTACAATTCCATCAATGGAAACAGTGTAATAAGCAACAGCATGGGAATTAGTTTGACCCAAGAAGATTTGACAACGTCATTTAACCCAACTTCTCAAACATACACTACGTTGACTCTTCCATCCACAGGTAACACCATAACAGAAAACAACATAGAATCAAACACGAACGGTGTCGCAATAGGCTACAGCACCAGTTACAACTCAGGCAGTTCAAACGATGTGAGCGGAAACACTTTCTACCACAACAACTTTGTAAATAACACAAGCCAAGTTACCTCTGTTACGTCTCCAACCCAAGCAGGTTCTAGTCAATCGCCAACGGGTCAACCGCTAACCGGTCAGCAGCCAACCGCAAGTAACTCATGGGACAATGGCAAAGAAGGCAACTACTGGAGCGATTACAAAGGAACAGACTCGAATCACGATGGCATCGGAGACACCCCATATTTAGTATACACAAACAACGTAGACCACTACCCACTTATGACCCCCTTCAACACGCCCACTATAGGCACGTAACTGAGGACAGGTCCAACTTCATATCTAGTTCGACATCTTATCTATTCTTTAGCCACTTGTAAGTTGGGTTTTTCAGCGACAAACGGAAGAATAATTTTCCAAGTGCGAACAGCCACTGGAAACCTCAGAATACTTCTAAGCTAAGCTCGATTTGTTAGCTTCTTAAAACCTAAAGAGAGTATTTTTCAAGCGTCTTCAATGAAATATAATGGCGCCCAGGCCGGGATTTGGACCCGGATCAGGCCACGATGCTCTCGTGATGTCCTGCGGGCGACAGCCGCATATACTGGACCTAACTATACTACCTGGGCTATCTCTATGATGGCCTAAGCGCCGCATCAATACACGATAATTTAACTAATTAATCTTTCTCGGATTGTTGTTGAAGGTTTGTTAGAGAGCTGTTTCCTTCTTAGAGTTGTTAGCGGTAATTTTAATATGTTACAGGTTATTTACTGAGAAGTTGAGGGTAGGCGAAGAGAGATAATAAAGAGCATTGATTCCTCCGTGGCTCTGCAAAAATACTGGATTGCAATCTTACTGTTGCTGCTCGCTTTAGCGTCGTTTTTGTCAGTTTATGTCGCGCTCTTAACAGGGTTAATCTTCACCTTTCTTGTTCCAGGTTTGATTTTCTACCGTTTTTTCTCGTTAAAATCTCATGAAATATGGGCTTTTGTGCCGATTTTCAGCGTTTTAGTCTCTGTCCAATTAATATACTATCTATCATTAGCGCTTGGCTACTCGAGAGGCACAATTCTCTTGAGCTTTCTCGCTCTAACAGGAATCTACACGCTGGTGGTCTACAAGAAAGGCGAACCGCTAAAGCCGCCAAAATTTCTTAAGTTAAAACAGGTTAAGAAAACTAGCCTTCTTCTTTTCACAATTATTTTCCTTATTTCCCTTGTAGTTTTGGCCAAGAGCGTGTGGACAGGGAACCAGTATGGCATAGTTTTGACTGGTTCTAATTGGCAGGACACGCCTTTGCATTATGAGATAATTGAAAGCATAAACAACGGTAATTTTCCACCGCAAATGCCCAATTTTGCAGGGCAGCCGGAAACTTATCATTACTTTGTTGATTTTCACACGGCAATCATAGAGAAACTTTACGGTTATTTGCCTACGCTTCTGCCTTTTTTAAACGCGGTTTTCATACTTGTTTTTGCACTCGCAATCTACGCTTTGGCAAGGCCCAATGGAAGGCGCGCCGCCATAATTGCAACTGTTATCGCCACATTCGGTTGGGGATTAAGTTACTTTGGGCTTTTTTCAGCGTTGCTCAACGGGTCATTTAACGTGAACCAAAATTACATTTACCAGTATGGCGGCACGTTTGGTTTGCCCTCGATATTTGACAATTTGCTGCAGCAGAGACCGCTTCTTATGGGGTTGCCCGCGTTTGCTTTGGTTTTAGCTTTGCTTTGGAACGTGGATGACAAAAGAAGAATTCTGTTGGCTGGTGTCATTACTGGTTTAGTGTTCGAGTTTCATAATGTGGCGTTCTTTTGTTGCTATGTTGCCTTCTTTGTCGCCCTTTTATTTAACTTTAAGCGGTCCAACATTAGAAATTGCCTTTACTTTTTGGTTCCAAGCGTCTTAGCGTTGCCTTTTATTTTAAACAATGGACCTCCGCTCTCAATTTCGTTTAGCTTAGCTTGGATAGCTAATTTTGCGAAAGACCCATTTACTTATTACTTCTTGAGTTTGGGGGTTCCTTTCGTTATAGCTATTGTTTCTTTTGCGAAACGCGGAAACGAGCTTCTGAAAGGAACATTTCTTCTCCTATTCCTTATTCCTAACATTATTTTGTTGACGCCTAACCCGTGGGACATGTACAAATTCTTCATTTTTGCCTGGATTCCAATAGCCGTACTAGCCGGCGTAATGTTGGCTAAAACACGAAAAATCCTAATTGTAACAATAGTCTTACTTTCAATTCTGACTACGTCAAGCGTCATCATCTACAATGTTGGAACCAACTATACAGCCGCAAGCTGGAACGAATATCAGCTCGGGCTTTGGGTGCGGAATAACACGCCAGAGCGCTCTGTCTTTTTAACCTACTATTCTATCCAGTCCCCACCAGCTTTTATCGGGGGAAGACTGACTGTGTCATCTTACATAAATTGGCCTTACGGACAAGGGGTACCGCCGAACGAAATTTTCCAGAGGCAAAGCGACATTGACCGAGCATACAACGGAACCGCAACCGACTTAAAGCAAGTTATAATCGAGTACAATGTCACGTACATTTATGTTGGAAACGATGAGATAAACCATTATCCAGGATGCACGGCAAGGTTCGACGCTATTAGCTGGTTGACGCCAGTTTACACCAACCAAAACCTAAAGATATACCAAGTAAATTTATCCCAAATGGGCACTTAAGTTACCTGCATCAGGAAATATCTTCTATTCTATACTTTTTTCGTTTAGGTTTGGCTTTTTGGGCTTTGGTGCTTCTTACCAGACATGTACTCGATATCTATTCTGCCCATCTTTGTTTTCTCGAGCTTTTCAGGCTTAATCTTTGCAAGTTTCGACTCAGGATTAAGTGAAACCTGCCGCACCAAAACTTCAATAGCGTGCTGCTTCTCGATTAAATTGTCGATTAAGTGCATTTTGCCTGAGAAATGGACCGAAGTGTAAGCGTAGTCGCACTCGTCGGTCACGCCGAAATCTAGCACTGCCTCCCCCCAAACTTTGTTGTTGGCTTTTTGGTAAATGAGTTTTTTGCCTTCAGGTGCGCAATGAAAGTACAGGCAGTTTTTGGCTTCGTCATAGCCGTGGTTAAGCGAAACAAGGTAAGGCTCATCCTGCATGCAGAGGGCAACGGTAACGTATTTGGTGGTTTTTAGTATTTGCCGTAACTCGTTTGGATCGGTGATTTCTCGGTCTTTACGTCTAACATGAAAAGACATACCTTCGAAGTAGTAATCAAAACAATATTAACCTTTAACCTTTAAACTCGCCAAAAAATCCAAAGTTAAAAAATGTTCTTAAATGGTTAAGCATAAAAGCCTAACCAAGCTAGCGCTCAGAAATGCTTAATATTCAAATAAGCGAATTGGGATTGGTAAGTTGGGCATTGATTTGAGGAAGTGAGATTATCAAAGCAGACTCATTTGATGTTGAGAAAACTGTAAAAGACCTAGTTATGGAGGATGATGTAGCAAAAAAGAGGCACTTAGTCAAAAAAATCTTTGATGCTGCTTCTAAAGAGGGAATTTACTCCTCAAGTATCCATGAATTCTATATGGCTCGTGGCAGGGGCGAATTCGCTGGTTTCACAGTTCCAGCAATAAACCTACGTAGCATGACTTATGATTTGGCTCGGGCAATATTTAGAGTGGCAAACAAAAATGATTCTGGCGCCTTCGTCTTTGAGATTGCCCGCTCTGAGATTGGTTATACTGATCAGCCGCCGATCGAATTCGCAGGAATGGTTATGGCAGCAGCGTTAAAAGAAGACTATTCTGGTCCAGTTTTTATACAAGGAGACCATTTTCAAGTCAACGCCGCCAAGTTTAAAGCGAATCCTCATGTAGAAATTGAAAATTTGCAAGCTTTAATTTTTGATGCGGTTAGCTCTGGTTTCTTCAATATCGACATTGACTCATCGACACTCGTAGATTTATCCAAACCAACTTTGAAAGAACAGCAGCTTCTCAATTATGATGTTTGCCAAAAACTCACGCAGTTTATTCGTCTTCGTGAGCCGAAGGGGATCACTATTTCGGTGGGTGGAGAGATTGGCGAGATTGGGCATCAGAATTCTACACCTGAAGACCTAGACGTATTCATGAATGGTCTCGAAGACAAGATGGGTAAGGATTGGGTTGGCATTAGTAAGATTTCAGTTCAGACGGGAACTACTCATGGCGGTGTTGTTCTACCTGACGGGTCAATTGCGCAAATCAATCTTGACTTTAACACGTTGAAAACTCTTTCCAAGATTGCTCGCGAAAAATATGGGTTGGCCGGAGCTGTTCAACATGGAGCGTCAACTCTGCCTGCTGAGGCATTCCACAAATTTGTCGAATGTGAGGTCGCTGAGGTACATTTGGCCACTGAGTTCCAGAACATGATTTACGAATCAAAACATTTCCCGACTGATCTAAAGAAGAAAATATATGCATGGCTAAACGTCAACGCAAAAAGTGAAGCTAAGCAAGGAGAAACTGAAGACCAATTTCTCTACAAAACCAGAAAGAAAGCTTTAGGGCCATTCAAAAAAGAAATTATGAGCCTGCCACAGGAAACGCGTGACGCGATAGCGGCTGAAATCGAGTTAAAGTTTGATTTCCTCTTCAAGCAGCTTAACATCGTAAATAAGAAAGATCTGCTAAATAAATACGTGCATGTCTCTTAAAGCAAAGAAAATCGCATACTCAAACATTAGAGCCTCCCATGTAATCAAAACCTCGCCTACCGCTAGGAAAAGAAAAAAAACTAAAAACTCTCGCGGGTGGCTATTGTCGTGCAAATGCTTTTTAGGATCATTTTTCAAAGTTTAGAGTATGTCTGATACTAAAAAGAAGATAGTTTTGAATTGGAAAGGCAAGTTTCGTTTCGAAGCCAAGAACGAGAAAGGGCTTTCAGTGAACTTCGATGCGCCTGCAAAATATGGAGGAGAAGATACTGCGCCGACACCCATGGAAACGGTATTGGCGAGTTTGGCTGGATGCACCAGTTTTGATGTTGTCACCATTCTGAAAAAGAAAAGACAAAATATCACGGGCTACTCCGTTGAGGCCGTCGCTGAAAGAACTGATGAGCCGCCAGAGGTTTTCACTAAAATCCACATCAAGTACATTGTTAAAGGAAAAAACATTAGTAAAGAAGCAGTAGAGAAAGCAATCCAACTCTCACATGACAAATACTGTTCGGTTGGAGCGATGCTTAGGAAAGCAGCGGAAATCACAACCTCATACGAGATAATACAGGAATAATCTTATCCTGTAAGTTACTTGTATTTAGTTTTCTGAACCCATTTAATGTCATAAAAGCTATAGACCGCTTTTTTCAAGCCAGCTAAGAAATCTATTATAATGCTTGTATCCAGAAATGTCACTCAAATGTCCTTGAGCAATTTGCCTCTCTTTCGGCGGCTATTTGCTGTTTTAATCGCTCCAGCGTCTGCTTATCATCCTTTAAGATACCCGCCAAGCTCATGATGTCTATATTTTCTTCCTTGGGGCAGAGGTTTTCTTTAATTACCTGTGAGAAACTTTTGTTACCTTTTCGTTTTACGAGTAGTTCATAGACTTCGTTTGAGACTGAAATCTGTCTCGCCATTGAGCATCCCTATATACATAATGTATACACATCTTTATTTTAAATTGCCCGCAAACAAATAAACTTCTTCCCAATAATACTTTCGCGTTGAAACGCCAGTATCCCGATTAGCCGAATGCCACAATAACATAAGGTGGCTTAAAACCGACACGCCACCCTATCCTGTAAACCTCATTGCTTTTGTCAGAACGAAGGTCATTCTGCATAGAATAGCAAAAAACCGTCTACGGCAAGGAATCAGGTCGTTCGAGGGTTGAGCTATTCAAATGGAGAAATGCGGGTGTTGCAGTGCTTCCTAAATCAATAAGTATACGTCCACCCTACGGATATTGCATGGCAAAGGCTGAAGCACGGAAGATAACCTACGTTACCCTTTTTGCAGATAAGAGTATACATCCGAAATACGAGGTTGCTCTGGAAAAATTCGAAGGGGAATTCGGACAGCATTACCCCATATACATCGGAGAGCAAGAAGTATGGCTAGAAAACAGCGAGTTCGACCACCATAGTCCAATTGACACGTCGATAACAGTTGGCCACTTCCAGGTCGGTACCCGAGTACACGCTAAGCTTGCAATTGCAGCTGCAAAGGAAGCGTTCCCCAACTGGAGTGAAAAAAGCTGGCTGGAACGGGTCAAGATTATGAAAAGGGCAGCTGATTTGATTGATGAGCGAAAGTTCGAAATTGCTGTCGCTATTACCTACGAGGTTGGGAAGAACCGGCTTGAAGCATTGGCTGAATGCTGGGAATCAATTGATGCGATAAGGTTCTACTCAAAACTAATGGAGAAAAACAACGGATTCGTTGAAAACATGGAGGCAGGCGGTCCCGGCGAACATTGCACGGTGGTCTCTAAACCCTTTGGTGTTTGGCCTGTGATTTCGCCCTTCAACTTCCCCTTTATGTTAGCTAACGGGATGGCTCTTGGCGCTCTCCTATCTGGTAACACAGTTATTCTGAAGCCAACCAGTGAGGCGCCTCTTACGGGTCTGATGCTCTACAAAGTGTTCAAGGACGCCGGAATCCCTGCAGGAGCAATCAACTATGTTACAGGTCCCGGTCCAAATTTCGAGGAGGAATTCGTTTCAAACAGAGACGTGGCAGGAATCGCCTTCACAGGCTCAAGAGACGTTGGAATGAGATTGTATCATGAGTTCTTAACCCGGCAGCCTTACCCAAAGCCAATTCTGCTAGAAATGGGCAGCAAGAACCCGGTTGTTGTGACCTCGTCAGCCAACATTAACAAAGCAGTTGAAGGAATAGTCAGGTCTGCGTTCGGTTACGGCGGTCAGAAATGCAGTGCCGCGTCAAGGATCTACGTGCAAAGTACAATTCGAGACCGTTTCCTGAAAGCGCTCCGGGAACGTGTCGACAAGATAGTGGTAGGTGACCCTAGGAAAAAGGATGTCTTAATGGGACCAGTAATCAACGAAGGTGTAGTAAAGAAATTCACCGCGGCGCTGGCAGAAGCAAAGAAAGCTGGTGGAGAAGTGCTCATCGGAGGAAAAGTGCTAAAGATTGGCAAGTTCAGAAAAGGATACTACCTTTCTCCAACAATCGTCATTGGGTTGCCGAAGGGTCACAGACTTTTCAAAGATGAGTTATTTATGCCATTAGTTTTGGTCAATGAATTCAAAACTATGGAGGAAGCTGTTGCCAAGGCTAACGATACCGAGTATGGATTGACAGCAGGCATCTTTTCAGAAAACCCTGCGGAAGTGCAAACATTCATGAACCAAGTGCAGTTCGGCGTTCTCTACGCAAATCGAACCGGTGGAGCAACCACAGGAGCCTGGCCAGGCGCTCAATCTTTTACAGGTTGGAACGCCAGCGGCGCAACAGGACGAGGCGTTGGAGGGTCTCATTATCTGCTAAACTTTCTCCGTGACCAGTCCCAAACATTGGTTTCCTAATTAAAGAAACAAGAAACAGCAACACCTTTGTGCGTTTTGATGGTATTTAAAATAAAAGATTAGTGCCTTTTTTAGACAGAATTGCAGTTTTATTTAATAAAATTGATACATAGAAATACCTTGTCTCACTCTTAATTTTCAACTGCATAAATCCTTCTTCTTATTTTTGGAACCTTTTCACTTTTAGTTAAGTAGCGTTTGGTAACTTGGCTACTAAGCACATCTTAACCCTTGAATGTTCTCCGTAATAGCCCTAACCGTTCAATGTATTTTGCAGAATAGAATGAAACTTTTCTTACTTTCGAAGTCAAAAAAAGTGGTAGGCATAATATCCACACACTGCTTAAACTAATACGCATATTTTAGAAAAGCGTGTTCTAATGTATAGAATTAAAAGATAGAAATGCATCAATTTCAGTTAATGATGAGAAATAAAATTAAAAAGGATAAATTCATGATTTGCAGTAATAATAGCGGTTTTGGTGATATTATTATCCGCATTTTGGATTATCCCGCAAATTCATCCTTCTTCAACACCAACTCAACCTTCAAAACCAATTCAATCCGTTACTGGTTATTATTTACCATTTGACGGCAACGTCAGTAAAATATTCGTGGTTTCTGCAAATGCAAGTTATGGTAGTTATCCTTACCCCACAGTTACCTATCCTCCTTTTGGCAATCCTCCTCGTGGATTAATAGCTCAAAATGGGGAGCCATGCGTCATCATAAATGTAACCTTACGCAATGACTATTCAACCCAGAACCCAGCACCTAACCCTGTTCCATTTAACTCAACCTTAGTGAATATTGCCTTGACTGCACAGATATTTGATGGCACAAACCAAATCAACGCAAAGGACATAACTAATGCCTTTCCCATTGCCTCAGTTACAACAAACAAAGCCTTCACACGTCTAAACTATGGAGAAAGCACTACACTTTTCATATATTTAGCCACAAATAGTAGAGATGTAACAAGTTTTGAGATTATTCCAGTGTACATTGGATTATTAATTCCACCATAAGTAACGACTACTTTTTGGGCATTCGTTACGGCACTTTCTATTTCTATGCTATGCAGATTTAAGACTTTTTAATTGATTGCCTTTGAAGACACAATTACGCCTTATTCTCGATTTAACAACTTTGGTATTATTAGCCAGCAATCAGCTATTTCTATATCGGTGTCTTGAAGTTCAACCTGATTGCCTTTAACTACTATGGCGTTCAATTTGCCGAAAAACTCTGTATAGCCAATCACTTTACTTTCGGTCATACTTATCTTCTATCAGTTTTGGTTTTTGAGGCTCTCAGCTTTTGCCCCATTGTCCTTTTTCTCTGGTTCTTCTATTCTGCACTATGCAGATTTAAAACTTATCTCTACAAGTTTCCAGAGTTAACGGAAAACAGGTTTGGCAGTATCTCGGACGCGACAATCAGAAGGATTCAGGCAACAAAAAAATCGAAGCAAAAGAGTAACGCGGTAAGCGGTTTCTCAAATGGTAACCTCGCCATGCCGAACAGTGCATTGCCTAGCCATACATCGCCCTGCCTTACCAAACGATACCGTAGGCGTAAGCATGCTTTTGCATTCAAAGCTTAAAGCTTAGTTCCCACTCAGGAACTAGATTTCAGGAAAAACGGTCGTAGTCTAGTTTGGTCTATGACATTAGCCTGCCACGCTGACGGCCCGGGTTCAAATCTCGGCGACCGCACCAAAATTAACTTTAGAATGTTTTGAGGGGGTAAACCTTAACTTTTAATCAGTATCTTATACGGTTAAGAACACTTATGAAAAGCCTTGAGGAAATAAAAAATGCTTTAACTGAACAAAAGCAGGAATTGCGTCAAAAATACAGAGTTAAGGAGATAGGTATCTTTGGCTCCTACGTGAGAGGAGAGCAGAAAAAACAAAGTGATGTTGACCTGCTGGTGGAATTTGAGGAGCCTTCAAACCTGACTCTCTTAGACTTCATTGGGTTAGAGAATTACTTGAGTGAGCTTTTGGGGGTCAAGGTGGATTTGGTGGAAAAGCATGCTCTAAAGCCAAGAATAGGGAAACATGTGTTGGAGGAAATTGTGAAAGTATGAAAGAGGAATTTTTGGATTACGTTGAAGACATAATCAAGGCTATGGATGATGCTTTAAGTTTTGTCAAGGGTATGGATTACGATAGATTTGCTAAAGATAGAAAGACTGTGTATGCGGTTATCAGAGCCTTAGAGATTATTGGTGAAGCATCAAAGAATCTTCCTTCTCCAATTAAGGCACGTTATTCTCAAATTCCATGGAAAGACATGGCTGGAATGCGAGATAAAGTAATTCATGCGTATTTTGGAGTGGATTTGAAAAGAGTTTGGAATACAGTTAACGTAGATATTCCAAGTCTTAAGTTATTAGACTGCTTTTTATTAAAAGTTTAACCTTTGCAGATTGGAATGTTTAACTAATTGCGCCAAGGTATTGAAAAAGAAAACGAGGATTTAGCTTTCACAGTTCATTTCAAAGTTAAAAATTGAATAGAAATTGTTTATGGAGACTATACTTTGCCTGAGTAATAAGAGAAACGATTTAATGTTTTAATTTAGTGGTTTTTCGATGCTTTCTATAAAATAAAAGATAGACTATTGCAGCTACCAAAACTACAACGGTGGCAATAATGGTAATAGTTAGTGGTGAAATCGAAGCACCTGTTGCAGAATTAGGTGTTGGTGTAGGTTTTGGGTTTTGGACTAGGAATTGAATAGGAGAAGAGGATGCGCTGAAAAATGAGTTTCCGCTGCCGTACAGACTTGCTGTTATCACAATTTCATGGTAGCCGTTTGTCAAGTTGGAAACGTTCACTAAATATGAGAATGTTGGGTTAACTGTAAAATTGCTGTAGCCAAAGACGTCACTTGAGGATTGGTTTGAGGCAACACTCACGGCTGGGTTATTGTCTATGGCGTAAGTGTAGACTCCGTTCAATTTTGGTGCTGGAGGTATGGGGAAAGCAAAGGTGGGATAGGTAGTCCATTCTATAGTGAAGTTAAGAGGCAGTGTGCTGTTGTATGTTTGGTTGTCTGGACTGTAGATTGTTAGAGTAAAGGCTGTAGGGTTGATGTCAGAGTTGTTCCCGTAGGAACTTGTAATTTGTCCATTAGTCATTGACGGGAATAAGAATGCCATTGTTAATAAGAGGGCAACAAGCACTAGGGCGATAGCTTTTCCCAAAGCCTTCATGTTTAACTGTTAGAGAGACTATAGGCGATAAAAGGCTATTCGTAAAAGTATCTTGACTGAGCTTAGTCAAAGTTTCTTGACTAAGAACTGGTTCATCATTCTCAAACAATATTGAAAAATATTCAAAACAAATGTAGTAGCAAATATTATGAAGCCCCATATCATCATTACTTCTGCGGAGATTTCGTTATTAATATTGAAAGTTTTTTCATTTCCTGAATATAAGTAAATTACCATACTGTAAAGTCAACTTTCTAACGTTACTCTTATTTCTTTAGTGGTTGCATACTTGTTTGCCGGTGGATGGTGTGAGACTGTCTCCCGACATTAGAGGCGCCTTCAATAAGCTTGTTAAGAAGGG
>JBEKPG010000033.1:0-27130 GCA_049520955.1 Bathyarchaeia archaeon
CTATGCTCCAAATGCCCCTTCTTTCAACTTGCCCCTCTGATAAGACGCAAGAACGCACGCAAAAGATGCCGCATTGAACCTCAAAGGCAACTGCGAATCTACGAATGCAAAGACTACCCTAAAAAGAGATTCTTCGGACACTGAAGTGAACATTTTTCTTCTTTTTCTTTGATATTAATTTTTAAATTGAAGATTGAAGGCTAAAACTGTTTTGGCTCGCTTTGTAAACGGCTGTTTAGCGCTCGCTTAGGCAAAAGATTTATGCGACGAGTCAATAAATCGCGTTAGGAGGAGTATTTGATAAAGATTACTGTTTTCGGAGCAACAGGTGGCACGGGTAAGCAACTTGTGGAGCAAGCTCTAGCGGCAGGGTACGAAGTAGTCGCCTATGCACGCAATCCTTCTAAGCTCAACATTACCCATGAGCATTTAACGGTTGTTCAGGGTGAATTGTCTGATCAAGCGTTGATTGAAAATGCAATAAAAGGAACTGACGCGGTGCTTAGCACATTGGGTCCGCGTGGAGGCTCAAAAAACAAGCCGATAACGCAGGGGATGCAAAACATTATTGCAGCCATGAAGAAGCAGGGCGTTCGCAGACTAATCATAACCTCAACCCTGAGCGCTAAGGACTCAAACGACAAGCCTACCCTCCGAACCAAAGCCATGGTCAATCTTGTAAAGACCACGATGCACGGGGCATACGAAGACATAGTCAGTGCGGCGGAAACGGTACGCAACTCTGATCTTGACTGGACAATCGTGCGCTTGACAATGCTTAACAACGATCCCAAATCTGGAACAGTCAAGGCTGGCTACGTGGGCGATGGCAAAGTAGGCACATGGATTTCCCGCGCAGACATCGCTGATTTCATGCTCAAACAAGTAGAGAACACGGAATACTTGCGTCAAGCACCCGCACTAAGTAATTAGAATTGAATACAAGGGTGAGAAGATGAAGATCGAGGAGCGGAGGTGAAAAATTGACTTTTGTTAAAGTTGCTGAAGCTTCAGAGATATCTCTGGGACAAATGAAGGCGGTAAAGCTTGGTGAAAAAGAAGTTTTGATAGCCAACGTAAACGGTGTTTACTACGCCATCGAAAATGGTTGCACACACATGCACGGCGACCTTTCAAAAGGAACGTTAGAGGGAAACACGGCGACATGCCCCAAGCATAAGGCAAAATTTGATGTCACAACTGGTAAAGTTGTTTCTGGTCCTAAGATTCCTTTACTGCACCCAAAGATTAAAGATGAACCTACTTATGTAGTGAAGGTTCAAGGGAACGATATTCTACTCGAACCTCAGCAGTCAGCTTGAAAGGATAGGACAATCAGAACTGAAGGAAACCTTCGCGTTTCCATTGTATTCCTAGCGCATCGCTCGATAGTCACCGTTCCCAGACTCTAATTTCTAACGAAATTTCTCCTTTTTTCGTGAAAATTCAATTGGCGTGCCCGGTGGGATTTGAATCCTACTGAAATTTTTCAATAGCGGATAAGACCCGCCAAAAGAATCATGGTCCAGTATCTGGCATCTTTAGGATATATTCCGTCACTAATCGTTGCCTTACGACTCACTCGAAATAGAAATCGCGCAAATGGAATTTAAACACATGACTGCTGCTCTCCCCGCCTTGGTGTCTCTATCCAGATTTGAGTGGTGGACAGACAATATTTCTTGTCGAAGCACAATTCAGTTATTCTTGCTGTTTTTTGTATCGAGCTATAGCATTTTCAATCAGTTGACTTCTTCCGGTAAAATTCCCCTTTTTGACTTGCCTGTCAATCCACTCGACTAGTTGCTTGTCAATGTTTGCTAAAACTGTTGTTTCGTTATTTTTTAATTTCGAGCTAAGTGAAATAATATATCCTTTTTCTATGAGCCAGTGGTGAAACTGCCACGTGGTATATATGCATCCGCCGCTGCACTTTTGCCTCGTCTGCTCGTACGCTGGTGAAGCTTCGGTTAGCTCGTTTAGCTCCATCTGTACGGGGCATTTTACGTCTTTGCAAAATTCTCTTCGCTTATACTCAACAAATCCTTCAAGAGTCATCTTTATCATGCGTTATTCTTAATTCTAGTCTTAATAAGCCTTGTTTTTCTAGCATAATTACTTACGAATTAATCAAAAACAAGAAGAAAGATGCGCTAAAAGAAAGACAGGGCACCTTTGGGGAAAGCAAGCTGTAAAGTAACATTTCCCTTTTAAGGTGCGTTTCAATCTGTTGCTTATATGCCCAAACTTTATCTCTTAGGCGGAGAAAACGTCTTTAAAAGAAGCGCAAGAGAAGTAAACGAGAGAGCTTTTCAAGATGCAGGAGAGCCTTTAATTGTTCTTGTGTTTCCTTGGGCAAGAGCATCATTCGACAAACGTTATAAGAAAAGGAAGAGGCTGTTTGAATACTTTGCAAGTCTTGGCGCCAGCTCAATCAACTTCATAGAATACTCTGATTCATGTGAAACAATTGCCAAAAAAATGGCTGATTCCAACGTAGTTTATTTAACGGGTGGACTCACAAGCGTTCTAATTGAGCGCCTGAAAAACATGGGTATTAACCGTTTGCTTTATGATTATGACGGAGTCATCATTGGACGAAGTGCAGGAGCGTTGGCGCTTTGCCGAAAATGCATAATCACCTGCCGCAGTAATTCAAAAGTCAAAATTATCAACGCCCTTGGCTTAGCAGACCTCACCCTTAAAGTTCACTATATACCTGAAAAAGACGTAACATTGAAGCAGTTATCAAGAGAGGAGAAAATTTATGCTCTGCCTGAGGGGTCCGCGCTTGTTTACGATAATGGCGTTTGCTCATTTATTGGAGAAGCTTATCTATTTGAAAATGGCATAAAGCAGATGTTATAATTGTTGTCTTATTTTTTCTGTAAGGCGACTCACAATCTCTTCCTTATCTTTTTCAATAAGACTCCAAAGTTTTCTACTTTCATTATCTGCTGAAGCGGCCTTTTTATAGTTGTTTTTTATCCGCCATAAGCTTTTGCTCTCAATTTCGAGTTGCTCCATCAAATTGTAGGTATTGTCGTCAAGCATCCCTTTTCCAAATGCGTTCAATCTAAACGGTTCATTTTGAACTTGGGTTTGACCACCACTTTCTATTTCCAAAAACGCTTTTCGACGCGTATCTCTTTTCTCAGTTTTAGACACTACAATATCATCTCCTTCTCTGGGTCAGGCTGAAAATAATCCTCGCTTTTCTCCAGCTAAATTTTGACTCACAACCTGAGAACTCTAAACTAAATATTTTAAATAAAATAAATAGGTTAACGCACTTAAGCATTGCGATTGCTAAAAGTTGCCACCAACTCTAACTCTCACTATAAATAGCATGATGATATTTACAAATCATTCGTCAAAAAGGTGAAATTACATCTGAACAATCAAACTTAACAAGTCGTGCCAAATGATTTTCTCTCTTGTCCAGTCTATTAATGGATTAACATGACTCACCTCACTGGCGAAAAAAAAATGTTATCTAATACGAACAGAAAAAACATGGATTGAAAAATTCAGTGTCAAAAAAGCTCTTTTATGAACCATGCTTAGAAGTTCTTGAAAAAACTGCTAAAACAACACTTGCAAATATAAGCACCAAGAGTAATGCACCGAAAATAATGAGGGGAATCCTGAACGCTGGCTCGTCATGCAGAACAGTGGTTGTTGGTAGACCTCCCAGATAAGCCGCTAAGAAAATACTCACGAAAACGGCGCCTACTCCTTCAAGCGAAAATAATATTGTAGTTAATTTTTTGTCAGCTAAAGTCATTTAGAGTCTTCCTTGAGCCTTACGTTTAGTAATTAAGTGTGAATTTGTATTTAACATTAACCTTTCTTTGTTTGAAAGCAGTCGCAACTGTGCAGTGAATGTGCTAACCGCGGCTATAGCAAATATAATATACTTAAAGTGAATGAATCTTTCTTTTAACGCCGGTTAAATGTCATGACTGAGGAAAAGTGCTATTCGCCGCTAAAAATAGGATTGTTTATAGTCGTTTTATCATATTTCCTATTCACTCTTCATTCAACCTTTACCCTCTCATGGATTGGTGAATGGAACCGTTTTGGAGGGTCATTTAGATTCGACATTTTTGTCCAAGACGTTTCGGGCTTTATTGGAGTTATTTTTAGATTCGCGGCCAGCATCATGGCTTTTGTGGCAATGATCTTTTACTTTGCCAAGCAGAATTTTTCGAAACCTACAGGTTACAAGATACTGAGATGGATTTTGGTTTTTGAAGGAATCTATTGGTTGGCGCTTCTTACAACAGGAGTAACGGAAATTCAAATGTTACTTCCAGCTTCTGGTCCTATTCACATAATGTCCTTTCTACATATATTTGCGTTGAATGATTTTCCCGTTTTAGTAGAATCAATAGTTCCTCCCATTGCACTTTTCATATTTGCCTCAAAACTGAATCCTGAAAAGCCCCAGAAGAATGCGATAAAATGGGGACTAATCACGGGCACAATATACATTTTCGTATTTTGGTTAACCAACACAACACAGTGGCTCACAACCTTGGATATAAAAGGAAACGGATACCTGACGTCCTACCCCGAAAACCTGCTCAGCTTCGTTTTAACCACATTCGGTTTGTTGGCGTTGGCAATTTATACAGCGTATTTTGCGAAAAAATCCGTCGGAAAGGAGACTTTACAAGAGCTAAAACTAAAAACTATAGGTGCAATCATATTAGCATTCGGAATGTATTTTCTCTGGAACTATTTAACATGGATTTTCTTCGGAGGCAATTATTTGTGGAGCAATTGGTATGCATGGTTCTTAGGTCATAACCTGGACTTGTGGTTGCTTTCCCTTCCATTGCTTGGATTGCCGCTGCTTTTCGCGGATGATCTTCGTGAGAAGACCAATACTCAGTAAAAGGTTAATTCCAAATGTCACGAAGACGGCATGTTGCTTGGTGTTATTTCGAGTTCCTAACAAGTTTGGAAAGGAATGACTTATTTGGGTTCGTTCGTCGTCTCAGGTTAATTTTTTTTTATGTTTTTCATCGTCAATTAAGATGATATCATTTCATATAGTTCATGCTAAAATTGGAAAACACGTTTGTTTGGCGAAATCAGATAACCTTTAAAAGAGTAAAAACAACAGACAATTTGAATTAATATGCATGAATCAGGATGGCTTGCAATCACCCTAATGGCGCTTATCATAACTGTTTCATTTATTGCCGTGGGTTTTGCCGATATACCTGTTGGTATGAAGAAAGGCGACTGGATAAAATATCAAGTAACAGCAACAGGCAATCCACCGTCAGAGGAAAACATTACTTGGGCAAGAATGGATATCACGGACGTTCTAGGCGAAAACATTAGCATTAATGTTCAAACTGGATACGCAAACGGAACTATATATCCAGAAAACGGAATAACCCTCAATCTAGCGACAGGCGCCATAGGAGACGGCTTCTTTATACCCACAAATCTTACATCAGGCGATCGATACCAAACTGAATATGAAGGCACATTAAACATAACTGGCGTTGGGAAAATTGAAGCTGGGGGCGCCGAACGAACTGTTTTCTTAGGTGTTTCTAACCAGACCGCCTATTACTGGGACAAGCAAACAGGCATAATGGTTGCTGCATTGTCAAACCTTACGGGATACACACTGTCTACAAAGACAAGCGGAACAAATATTTGGCAACCGCAAATTCTAGGATTAGATTTGGCTGTCTTTTATGAACTTGTGGTTGCTGGAACTGTTGTTGTGGTAGCCTTAGCAGTTTTCTTTGCAATTTTAGTTTGGCATAAAAAAGTACACCCAAAAAGTTAATTTTCTTTAACAAAATGAAAAACCTGTAAAAAAGCCAAGTTTACGGAATGTTAAGGATGCTATTTTGATAAAATGTTTGTTTAACGTAAAAGGCTTTTGGAACTATTCGTTAAAGCAAATTTATGCCAAAGCTTATAGGCAACATTTCGAATAGCCAAGTTTAGAAGAAAATGTTAAAACCGAAAATAAAAGTTTTACGTGTCTCAATTATCTTAGGTTTGCTTGGTGCAGCGCTACTCTTGCTTGTGGCTGGTAGTTTCTTCGTTTCTTCTGCAACTCCCTCGACTCAAGTGGAAGCATCTGGAAATGGAAATGTGATCATAGCAAATTTTAACGTTCCAGTAGACGCTGGCTCATCTGCCTTCATGTCGCGTGTCGCCGCAACTGCACAAAGCCAAAACGCAGCGGCTATAGTTATTGAAATGAATACTCCTGGGGGGAGCCTTAACGATATGCTCTCAATCATATCCTCAATTACTGCAGCGAATGGATCAGGTATTCCAACATACACTTTTATCGTGCCCAACGGCTTGGGCGCTTCCGCGGGGAGCTATATAGCCATGGCAACAAACAGGATTCTGATGGCACCGGGCTCAATAATTGGACCTAGCACACCCTATGTAGTCGGCGGAACTGCGCTGGAGCAGAATCACACTCAAGCAGCCATGCTAAATTACCTTATCAGCCTTGCTGAAGACTGGGGTCGCAACATTACTGCAGTTTATAACATGGTTCAATCAAATCAGGCATTTTCAGCTAATGATGCCGTTGCATTTCACGTCGCTGATGGCACAGCAACCTCGCTAGGAGATGCTCTCAACCAACTCGGTTTGTCTGGAAACCCGCAAGTGTCCCTAAGTGAAGACCTCTACGAGCAAATAATCAGCGCGTTGAGCAATTCTATTCTTGATGGCATTCTTTTCTTAGTGGGAACAATTGCAGTTGTACTGGACGTTTACCATCCAACCATCCTGTTAACCATTTTAGGTCTTATAGCTATAGTCGCGGGTTTAGTCGGGGCGGAGATAATTGGTGCTTCGCTGCTGGGTATAGTAATTCTGGCGGTGGCTGCTGCACTAATCGTCGCGGAGTTGAAGCTAGGACACGGATTCGCACTAATAGCAGGGGTTATACTGGGCGCCTTTGGAATTTATTATCTTTCGTTAAATCTGCAATACTCGCCTTCACCGATAACGATGCTGGCGGAAATTGAGCTTAGTCTGTTGGTAGTTTTTGGAGTAATCATTGGTTTGTACATCAGGTGGGTGATCGGGCCAATCAGACGGCGCTCCAAACTTACCGGTCCAGAAGCCATGATAGGCAAAATAGGAGTGGCTATTACTGATCTCAAACCTAAGGGAGACGTAAGAGTGTCAGGGGAAACCTGGCGTGCTCAATCTTTATCCGGAGACATCGAAAAAGGCGAACAAGTCAGCGTTAAGGCGCTGAACGGTCTGGTTCTCACTGTTGAAAAAGTTCAAAAACAAAAAGTATGAATGTCAAACGTTTCATTAGTTCACTTCAACGCTGAAAAAAACAAATATCATCAAAATACACACATGTGAGGAGGATTAGTTTTCTTTTGCCTGTACTTCGGAAAACAGCTGAAAGGCGACAGGGTTTGTACTCTTATTTACCGCAGGGTTAATAACGAAAGAAAAGCATATTTAAATTGACACACTCTAGATTTTGGAGAGTAATAGTTCATTGCCTGTTTCTTATAAGATTGACACCGAAGTTCCTACTAGCTACTACGAAAAACTATTCAACTTCATCTACGAGCATTATTTGTCTCCACAAAAGCAGCGTTTCTCGAGCCTCGCCAAAGATATAACAACAAACGGCAGCCGCATCTCCTATGTTGTTCTTGATATGCAAGGAAAACAAATCTTGCAAGTGGAAATTGTGGGAACTGACTCTGTGAACGTGACCATTACGCCTCTAGAGACGCAGATTTCGGATAAAGCTTTGGAAGAAGCTCGTCAGGACGTGGTTATTGCTACTCAGATGTTCGAGGAAAAAGCCCGCAAAGCTACATGGTATTTCGCTTGGCAGGAAGGCGAAAAAATCGTTCCCGAAAAGGTTAGGCTTCACGAAAAAAGTTTCCAACGAATCTTTTTGGAAACTCAAGTTCTTCTTTCCTTTGTATTCATAGTTTTAGGTTTGGGATTATTCATCGTCGTTTACTCGTTTTATCACCAGTATTTCTGGATCGCCCCCATAATCCTAATCGCGTCACAGTTAGTGTTCGTTTTCTTCTCTGACAAAATCATAGCCAGATCAGGTGATTGGACCATAACCAAAGACAACCCGATCATACACTTCTTGGAGTATCAGCCCCCAATCGGCTCTCTTGGCACGCTTGACGACTACAAACAAATTCCACCAGAGCAACTGGTAGCCATCAAAAAGGAAATCTATGATGAAATCATAGCTAAGCACGGAACAATTGACTGCAACGAAGCTGAAAGCGTCTTCTCCAAGTACAATGTATCCTGCAGGCAGGGCAGCTTGTCAACCAAAAAAATCAACGTCTACGAGCTAGTCAAGAAGGTATCTGACCGCTTTGGCTACAAAGTGCCTAGAATTGTCGTTTCAAACACCATGGTTCCAAATGCCGCGGCTTCAGGACCTAGCCCCAAACGAGGCATAGTCCTCATAACTACTGGCCTGCTGGTGCAGCTTGAGGAACCGGAAGTTGTAAGCGTCCTAGGGCACGAATTTGGCCACCTCAAAGGAAGAGACCCACTCATCCTTTTTGGATTATTAAGCGCCGAATTCATATTTCGATTCTATGTTTTACTCGCGCTATTTCCGGCTATATTCTTGTCTATTCTGTTCTTCGTCTACTTCTTCGCAGTCATGACACTCATATTCTTCATAGCTAAATTCTTCGAAGCCCGCGCCGACCTAACATCAGCCATAATGATGGGGCAACCCAAAATCTTAGCGCATTCATTAGAAAAAATAGGTTTCCAACGCCTGTTATTCGAACGCACGCCCAGTTTTCGCCTTCAAGAATGGGTGGGATTAGACAGCCACCCGCCCATATACTGGCGAGTGGATCGCTTAGAGAAACTAAACGAGCCCGTTCAGGTCAAGCATCCCCTTGCGCAATCCATCAAAGAAGTACTGAGAGGATTCCGCGCAACCCTTTAAACTACAAAAAATAATCTCATTCGTCCAATAAGAACTGAGCTAATTCCTGCTTTCAAGGATTAACCTGATTCACTGTCGTATTTAGATCTGATGCATCTTGCTCCGGGTTTTTTGTCTTTTGTCTCATTCGCATTTTTTTCTTGCCGTATACCAGCGCTACTGAAAATGCTGTAACTAAAAGAATTGATAAGATGACGTATGGAAATAACGATCCGTTTCCATTAGTTGTTTTTTCAATGTTTGGGGGCTGTTGAGTGGTATCATTAAGAGTTTGGACTGCCAAGTTTTTCAAAATTACGGCACTATCTATGTTATTTGCTATCATCGTTATAGCTTCGCTGTTTCCCACGGCGTTGTAGGGAGTTACAGTGCTTTCTAAGAGGGTACCGTTCACGTTGTATAAGTTAGTAGTTATTCTGTAGTCAGATATACTTTCTCTGACATTGTACCACATGTTTTCTTGTACGTTCTCAGAGGCATTCATAAAAGACGTGTTGGTTTCGTTTGCTTGAATTATGTTAGACATGGCATAATCGTTTAGTGCATTAACGTTTAAACTGTAATTTCCGTCATTATTTTGGAGGATAAAGCAAAACTGATTGTTTATTGTTTGATTAAAATCGTCTGGTAACCTTAGAGGATCCAAGTCTGTCGGTACATTTACTGGAACAGTCTCTGTTTCTGCAGGTATCTGAATTGTTGTGTGTTGATTTCTTCCCAGTTCTATCGTTTGTGTGCTTCCAGGTATTGTTATTGTTTCTGCTTGAACGTTCGATACTGTATGACCAGCTTGAAGTATGGTAAAATCGTAGCTTAACGAAACACTCTCTCCCAAGGGGATGCTAAGAAAATCGTTAACTCCCTCCATAGGGAGAACGTCATAAGATGCAAGGCTATCTTGCCCAAATATGTAGTTGTAGGATGGGGCATTGAACTGAACAAATTGGTCAGGTCCGACAAAAACTGTAAGGGTTTCGCTGTCGGCACCTGCATAATTTGAAGCACCACTCCAACTTGTTGTAATATAGTATGTGCCTGCTGAAGTGAAGTTCCAAAT
The DNA here is from genome assembly GCA_049520955.1 of Bathyarchaeia archaeon. Taxonomy (GTDB): domain Archaea; phylum Thermoproteota; class Bathyarchaeia; order Bathyarchaeales; family Bathycorpusculaceae; genus Bathycorpusculum. The sequence goes on from JBEKPG010000033.1 coordinate 10,035, forward strand.
CAACATGAAATCGCCAGCATCATCTGTAACTGTTGTGAAATAATCATAGAATGATCCGCTACTAACGCATACAGAGATATTTTCCTCCGAGTATGCTGGAGAAATTGAACCGAAAATCGTAAGAGCACCCGTATTTTCTTCAAAACTTGATTGGGATTGAGAAATATTGGCGCTTAATTGGTTTTGAGACAGATTAACAGTTATGGACGAAGGAAGTAAAGGCGCGTTCAAACTTGATGAAACCTGTGCTGATGAGGATTGAACAGTCTCATTAAGAGGAATAATTGTAGGTTCTGCGGTAGCGAGGGATGCAGATTGGTCTCCAACCTTCCAGTCTTCGGCAGGGGTGGCCTCAGCAGTCCAGTAAGTTTTATTATCGTATACAAAATCGGTGGGCGCCAACCCTGTGGTATGATAAACAGGCATGTTGGGTAGGTATACTCCAACGTTCATGTGATCGGGGCTTATCCCGGTATAAAGAATCAACACAACATCTAAGCCTCCGGCTTTCATAATAGAAGCCGCAAGAAGTGACAACCCAACGCAATCTCCAGAATTGTTTACCAGAGTCTCAACAGGATATTTCGGGTCACTAATAACATATGGGATTTGATGAACTAGCGTTAACACGGCATTAGCAAACTGTTCGTTGCTGTGGGGCAGACTGCCAGTAATGTTTTGAATGCTCTCTGCGATGGGTTGGACAGCTTGAGGCGTAACAAAGCTCGCATAATCATTGTCGCTATTGATTGTGTGGCTCATGTTACTATAATAATCGTAGAGGGAAGGTGTTATTGAAACATACAGCTTTTGGTTGAGGAGACCGTATTGAGCTTGAAAAGTGTTGGTTTTTTCATAGGTGGTTGCTAAAGAGGGGGGTGAAATGAAAAATAGTAACAAAATGCCAATTAGCAGTGTAATGGCTTTCTGATTCTTAAAATACATATAAAGCCTTCAAATATCTTTCTGCGCTGTTTTGCGCTTTGACTAAAATGCGTTATAAAACGTTGCTTTATTTATGTTTTTGTGTTTCTGCAATTGCGCAAGCAAATTTCAATAAGGGTGCTGAAAACTTTTAGATTCCAGTGTTTGCTGGGTACCGTCTATTTGGATGGTTCGGGGTTTATCTGTTCTGTCTTGTTTACCCTTCTTATGTTTTATCGCAAATACTGGCGTAACGGTGAGCGAGAGTTTAATAGAATAATTGCACCATCTTAAGCTAATTTAGGAGTTCAAATAGCATGCCCACTTTCCAAACCGTTCGGGGAATGAGAGATTTAATCGGTGAAGAAGCACAAACCTTCACACATATCATCAGCAAAGCCCGAGAAACCGGAGCACTTTACGGTTACAAAGAAGCCATAACACCAGTAGTTGAGCCGCTTGAGCTTTTAAACGCAAAATCTGGAGAAGAGATTCGGCAACGCATGTTTATCTTCAAAGACCTTGGAGACCGGCAAGTGGCATTGCGTCCAGAATTTACCGCTTCAATCGCACGCTTAGCGACAACATCTCTCAAAAACAAGCCTAAGCCGCTCAGGCTATTTTCTGTGGGCAGCGTTTACCGTTATGACGAGCCGCAGCGTGGACGGTATAGGGAGTTTTGGCAGTCAAACTTTGAATTAATGGGCTCTGGCAGACCCGAGGCAGACGCAGAAGTAGTCTTGTTAACCGATAGTTTAATGAAAACGTTGGGTTTGCAGGGTTACGCTTTCAAGATAGGGCACATTGGCGTGATTCGAGGGATTCTTAGCCAAGAAAATGTCGACGAAAGAACTCAAAACGCTATCTTGCAACGGATGGATAAGAAAGAGTATGAGGAAGCATTAAAGTTGGCGCCGACAAGCGGATGTCGCAGTATGCTTGAAGGTTTACTCGAACTGAAAGGCGTCGACTGCTTTGAAACGGTTGAAAAAATGAAAAGTTACGTTGCCGCTTACGAGACGGCTAAGGCTGCCGTGGAAAACCTCGGTGAAATCCTTAAGCTTGTGGTAGGGAGCGGATGCCCAATTCAAGTTGTTGAGCCGGCGTTCGCTCGAGGCTTAGAGTACTACACGGGAATGATTTTTGAAATCTACATTCCACAGTTAGACATTGCCCTTGGCGGCGGAGGAAGATACGATAGGCTTATTGAATTGTTCGGTGGCGAACCCACTCCGGCGGTTGGTTGTGCACACGGGATTGATCGGGTTGCGCTTGCACTTCAAACTCAGAAAGCAACACTTGCAGGTAAGGCTGGGAAAAGGGTTCTTGTTCTTGCAGTGAATGATTCCCTCAAGGTTGAGGCGTTAAAAATTGCTCAAATGCTTAGAAGCTCAAGCGTTATTGTGGAGTTTGAAATTATGGGCCGCAAGATGGCGAAAGTGTTGGAGGATGCTGACAGGCGGAAAGCTGATTTCGTAATAATTGTCGGCGAACGCGAGCTAAAAGATGGTGCTGTGGTTCTAAGGAATTTAGCTAAAAGGGAACAAACAATCGTTCAGATTAAAGAGTTGGTTCAAAGAATTAAAAGCTAGGGATTAAATTCCTCATTTGCTTGTTATTCATCTTTCACTAAGATTGAGGGTAAACCTAACATGGACACAAAAAAATTAATAAGAAAGAAAAAAATGGTAAGACCGTTGCAGCTTAGAGTCGTTTTATGTAGCGGTTGACTTCCCAGTCGGTCACTTGTGTGCGGTAGAGGTCCCATTCTCTGCGTTTTTCACGCAGGAAATTTTCGAATGCTGTTTCGCCTAGTGTTTCCCGCATCAAATCGCTGGTTTCCAACTCGTCGAGTGCTTCTTGTAACGATTCCGGTAATGAAACGATATTTCGGTCTTTGCGCTCTTCATAGGTCATTTGGTAAACGTTTAATTCAACCGGGTCGCCTGGGTCAATCCTGTTTTTAATGCCATCCAAACCAGTCGCTAGGAGCACTGCAAATTGGAGATAGGGGTTTCCAGCGCCATCTGGGCAGCGTATTTCGCATCTAGCAGCGTTTTTCCTTCCGCCAAAGTTTGGCACCCGAATAAGCGGCGAGCGGTTTTTATGAGCCCAAGCAAGATATACTGGCGCTTCGTATCCTGGAACTAATCGTTTGAAGCTGTTTGGCCATGAATCAAGAATTGCGCACATTTTGCGTCCATGAGCTAATTGTCCTCCGATGAAGTTTCTTGCTAAGTCTGAGAGGTAACCATTCTTTTCGTCGTCAGCGTAGAAGAGGTTTTGTGATACGCTTTTGTTCCAGAGGCTTTGGTGAGTGTGCATTCCTGAACCGTTTATGCCCGAGAAGGGTTTAGGCATGTAAGTTGTGATGTAGCCGTTTCGTGCACCGACTACTTTTCCGCACATTTTCATGGTTATGGTTCTATCAGCCGTTTTTAACGCTTCATCGAATTTGAAATCAATCTCGTTTTGTCCCAATGCGACTTCGTGGTGGGAAATTTCTATTTCTATGCCGAAAGCTTCGGCAGTATCAGCTATCTCCCGTCTAAGGTCGTCAGTTAAGTCACCTGGATGAAAATCGAAGTAGCCCGCCATGTCTATTGGCGTTGGCAAACCGCCAGTTTCACTTTCTTTTACTATGAAAAATTCTAATTCGGGAGCACAATTAAACGTGTAGCCTGCTTTGGACGCTTTGTCAATCGCTCGTTCAAGAACGTACCGTGGGTCGCCTTCAAAACGCTTGTTCTGCGGAGTATAGATGTCGCAGAGCAGCCTCGCAGAAGATTTTTCTTTTGGCCGCCAAGGCAAAACTGCAAACGTCGTTGGGTCTGGGTAAAGCACCATATCTGATTCTTCGATAGGTCTGTAGCCTGTTATTGATGAACCATCGAAAGATTGGCCGTTTTCAAATATTGATTCAATGTTTTTTGAGCTTACAGCTAAATTCTTTAACATGCCGTTTATGTCTGTGAATTGGAGCCTGATAAATTTGATTTCTTGCTCTTGAATTTGTTGAATTACTTTCGACACGGTTTCTTTCCAAGCGGCATCTTTGAAGTTTCTCATTTTATTCTTTTCACCTGTTATTTAGCGTTTGATTAACTGTTTAATTAATAGATGATTAAGCATAAATATATTTAACGTTTAATGAAATCCTTAGGTGGAAATTGTTTAATTGTTTAAATTTAGTTATTTTACAAAATTTCATAATTGATTACAACTTGCTTCAACCTCGAATCCTCAGATCCGCCTACTCCTACCCAATCCGAAAGGGTGTTAAAGGCTGGTCAACTCGGAATAGCAATTGTTTAAAAGGGGAGCATACATAAACAGAATAACTGGTGAGGATAAATAGACAACTGGAAAATCATAAGTAAAATCGCGCTGATATCTGGCATAGTATTCATAATTTTTACGGTTTTGTCCGGAGTCATAAATTACGAAATAGACAAGCTCTTTTATTCTTCAGCTGCTCCTGCGAACTTCATTGATTATACAATTTTTCAAGCAATGTTGCCGTTCATAGCCTTTGCTGTTCTCTCATTTGTAGTGTTAGCCTTCAGCTTACGGGCAGCAAAACCTGCAGCCGAAAAAGAAACAGAAATGCAAGAAATCGAAACAGAGCCCAAGCAAGAAGAACATGTTGAAGAGGCTCCAACCTAAACCTTTTTTATTTATTTTCTCCGTTAAAAACCTCGTCTTCCAAAAAATACGGCTCAATAAAAATCAGCACTTAGAGCAACCACATTATTCATTCATGAAATTTGTAATATTTATCCAGCGAGAAAAGTCTAAACTTTCTTGGGTATTGAAAACTTTTTGGATTTTGTGCGAGTTTAGATGCAAAAAGGAAGAGAAGTAGTAGAAATACTTCAACTTAGTAGTCGAGGTATTTCATTATTTCCCAGGGTGAAACGTAGAGGCAGTACTGGTTCCAATCGTTTGTTTTCAGTTCAATGAACGCGTCGAACACGTGGGTGCCAAGGGTTTCTTTGATCACTTCGTCGTTTTCCATTTCATCTAATGCGCCTTTAAGCGTTGTCGGAAGCTCTTTTATGCCTAATTCTTTGCGTTTTGCTTTGCTGAGTTTGTAAACGTCTTCGTCAACTGGGTTACCTGGATCTATCTTCTTTTTGATTCCGTCAAAGCCAGCCATCATGATACATGAGAATGCAAGGTATGGATTGCATGATGGATCTACGCCTCGGTATTCAACACGTTTTTGTGCCTGATGTGAAGGGCCTTTATAGTACATCGGGATACGTGCGAGTGCAGACCTGTTAGCTCTGGACCACATGACGTATATTGGAGCTTCGAAGCCTGGTACAAGTCGCTTGTAACTGCTGACAGTTGGGCAACACACCGCAGTTAATGCTTTAGCGTGGGCAAGTATGCCTCCAACGTAATATCTGCCGATTTGGCTGAGTTCCGCGTAGTCATCTTCTCCATCGTACATTGCGTTTTTGCCGTCTTTCCATATGCTCGAATGGACGTGCATGCCGCTTGCGTTATCCAGATATATTGGTTTTGGCATGAATGTGGCAATTAAACCATGTTTTTTAGCAATGTTTTTGGCGACAAACTTGAAGAATATTGCTCTGTCGGCTGTGTCAAGGAGTTCTCCATATTTATAGTCAATTTCTACTTGTCCGACTGTAGCTACTTCATGGTGATGTTTCTCAATTGTTAAACCAAAATTGTCTTCTAGCACCTGTGAGACTTCATTTCTGTACTCGACTGTAGTGTCTTCAGGCGGGGTACGATAGTAAGCTTCTTTGGGTCTAAGGATGAATCCGCCGGGCTTTACTTCAGGTGAATCAGGAACTACGCGCGGTGCACCCCATGAATCTCCTTCACCGCCCTTCGGGCTGACCCAAAGGTCCCATGTTAGCTTAGTCGGGTCGATTGATGAGAAGACGAAGTGTTCAAGTTCAGGAGCGAAAATTCCAGTGTACCCCATGTCTTTAGCTGCTTTTATAGCTCTTTTCGCTACGTACCCTCTTGGGCATGTGACAGATGGCTCTTTTCCGCCGAAAGCTTCCAAAGCGTCCCCGAGCACGATTGCACTTTTCTGCAGTTCATCAGTTACCCAGGGCATTATCGAGAGTGTTTTTGCATCTGGCATAAAAATCATGTCTGATTCTTCGATTGACTTGAATCCGCGTACAGAGGACCCGTCGAAGCCTATACCTTCTGTAAAAGCTGTACCACTTAGGTATTCTCTTGCAGGTAAAACCATGTCCTGAAGTATGCCTCGAACATCGACAAATGCTGAATGCACCCATCGAATATTATTTGTCTTGAGGGTTTCTATTGCTTTCCTTACTTGTTCATCCATGACTTTCACCATATTAAATCATATGTTTGAGAATCCACTTAAAACATAAACATATATAAGTTTATCCCTAAATTGTTTGAATAAACGTTCACTACAAAAAAATAATTTCTACAATAACTAAGTTAATTTCAAAATCGGGCGCATTCAAAGAAACTAAAGCTCCAATAAATAGAAAACTAGAATTTGCCTCTTGCTTCTCTTCGCAGAAAATCCCCAACATCCAACACGTTCTTAACCGCCACCTTACCCTCAGCTCCATCTAAACTGTCAATTATCATGCCAAAGCCAAGACACTCGCCAAACTCATTAAGCACCAAAGCAGCATCGCCTTTACGTTTAGACCCCATCACCTTCACAATGCCCGTTCGAAAAACGTCTCTTCCGCATATGAAAAGCCAAGCCGCTTTCTTGTCAATCACAATCTTATTTGCTGCAACGTCCACAAGCAGATTCAACAGGTTGAAGCTTGGAAAGAAACCCCCGTTCTTGCCCACTTTGCCAAGGTACAAGCCAGCGTAAAAAAAGTCCTCTTGCCCAATCTTTTTGAGGCGAGGATTCAAAAGGTAATATCGTTGACGTTTTTCGAGTATAAACTGGGAGTTAAAGGCGACTTGGGCTCCAAAACGTGAAGCGAAAACTTCGTACGGTCTCATTTTGATGGCACCTTTTTTAGTTTACATACAAAGAAGCCCTGTGTTATTTCAGGCCAGATTCTTCTGCAATTGGCAACTTGAGAGTCAAGTTTTTTGCCGAAAACCTCAGTTAACCCATTTACGCCAATACAATCGATATGCTGGATCTGCAGAGCAAAATTTCTAATAGCCCAATCAATGTTTAACTCGTCTTCTTCGGGTTCCAGAGAACAAGTTGAATAAACCATTTCGCCGTCTGGCGCTAAACACTTTACAGTCTCCGACAGAATTTCCCGTTGCATCCTCGAGTTCCGCTCTATATCTGCAAGAGTTCTTCGGTGAAACCATTGGCTGTCAGAAGCAAAGTTGCCCGAGCATGGAACGTCCAAAAGTATCCGGTCGAACATGCGGTTCAGCGTTGAGGCTTGCCTTGCATCTAGATTGTAGACGATTGTGTTGCTGACGTGGCAACGCTCTAAGTGGTTCGCCATCACCATTAACCGTTGCTTACTCTCGTCTAAGGCTATTATGGCACCGCTGTTCTCCATCAAATCTGCAAGTTGAACAGTTTTTCCGCCGGGTGCTGCTGAAGCATCCAGCACTGTTTTGCCGTTCAAAGCCGTGAAGAGCGTGGCTGGAATTTGAGCAGCTGCTTCCTGAATTGAGTACATGCCGAGCAGGTATTCGGCTGTGGCTCCAGCTGAAACCTTTGACTTTCCTACCCAGTATCCTGAAGGCAAAAAGGGTACTTTTTCAACATGAACCCCTAAACTGCGGAGTCTTTCGGGGAGCTTTTTGACCTTAGCAATTGTTTGGTTTATCCGTATTGATTGCTGAAGTTCTGTTTCCCTATATTTCCAGCCAAGTTCTGCATATCGATCTATGAAAAATTGTTTACCAGACATTAAATCTACATTGCCGATAACCTAATAAAAACCTTTCAAGCAATACCAAAGAGTTACGTTTACAGCCATAATCAACAGCTCTTGTACGCTGAAGCGGCAATATTGACCAATTTTCAAATTATTTGAAGGGACAACGTTTTTTCAGTTGATTAAGCAATTGTTAATTTTCCAAGTGTTTCAAAAAAAGCTTGCCATAAGGTTAATAGGCTACAAATTCATTTTCCAAGTAGTTTATTACTTTCGAGAGATTATAAAATGCTATATATAATTAAAAAACGAAGCTTTAAAATTACAAATATAATCAAAAATGAGATGGCGTAGTTATGGCGCGTTATAGGCAAACAGACGAAATTGTCAAACTGATGGAAAACCCAACTATTATTAGAAACACCAGTATCATCGCACACGTTGACCACGGAAAAACCACGCTCTCCGATAGCCTTTTAGCCGCTGCAGGCATCATCAGCACACAAACCGCTGGGCAAAAATTGTTTCTTGACTCGTGGGACCTTGAGCAGAAACGTCAAATGACTGTTTTCGCTTCAAACGTCAGCTTAGTCCACACTTACAATAATCAAGATTACCTCATCAACCTCATCGACACTCCTGGGCACATTGACTTTTCTGGTGCAGTAACAAGAAGCCTCAGAGCGGTTGATGGTGCACTTGTGGTTGTGGATGCCGTTGAAGGCCCCATGACTCAGACAGAGACTGTTTTGATGCAGGCTTTGCGTGAACGTGTTAAACCGATTCTTTTCATAAATAAGGTTGATAGGCTCATAAAAGAAATTAAGCTTACACCTCAGGAGATTCAAAAAAGATTCGCCAAGATTCTCATGAGAGTAAACAATCTAATTGAGAAGTATGCTCCTGCCGAGCACAAGAAAGATTGGCAGGTTACAGTTGAAGATGGACGTGTGGCTTTTGGTTCAGCGCTTCATAAATGGGGTTTGAACATTGACCATATGAAACTGAAGAAAGTTACCTTCCAAGATATTATCGACGCTTACTCGGGTGACCCAATAGATGTTGGGAGAAAAGTTGATGAATTGAGTAAGAGAGCACCATTGCCAGAACCGATTTTGGACATGTTCTGCAAGCACTTACCTAATCCTTTCGTAGCGCAACCGTACAGGCAACCTCAGATTTGGCCAGGAGATGTCAGCAGTCCAACGGGTCAAGGCATGGCCACGGTGAATCCAAATGCTCCTTTGCTCATGTGCATATCCACCATTGAAGTTGACCCTCACAGCGGAACCGTTGCAATCGGCAGAATTTTCAGTGGTTCAGTCACCAGAGGAAAAGTAGTCCAACTTGTAAGCAGTAACCAGAAAGGCACTATACAGCAGGTTTTCATGAGTATGGCAACAGATCGAGTCATCATTGATCGTATTCCAGCGGGCAACATCGGGGCGATATCAGGTTTACCATCCATACATGTTGGCGAAACTATTGCTGAAGAAGGGGCAGATGTTCACTCGTTTGAAGGTTTAAGATATGTTTCAGACCCAGTTGTAACTGTGGCTGTTGAGCCTGAAGACGTCAAAGACTTGCCGTTGTTTGATAAAGTCATGCACAAACTTACAACCGAAGACCCTAACCTGCACTTCATTATGAACAAGGAAAGTGGCGAGTTCCTCCTCTCAGGTATGGGTGAGCTTCACCTTGAAATCACCGCTTACCGCATGCAGGAAGCAGGTTTGAAAGTAAAACTTAGCAAGCCAATTGTTATTTACCGAGAGACTATTAGTCACGATTATCGTGGGCCGGCAATAATGGGTAAGAGCCCCAACAAACACAACAAACTGTGGATAACCATAGAGAAACTGTCAGATGAAGTGATTGAAGCGATAAAGTCTGATAAGATTAATGACATGCAGAATAAAGATGAACGAACTAAACAATTACGTGCATTAGGTTGGGCGCCGGATGAAGCTAAGGGCGCAGTAGCGGTTGAAGAAAACAACATTCTTTGCAATCGTATCAGGGGGAGACAGTACGTTGAGGAAGTCATGGATCACGTTAAAACTGGGTTCCGCGAGGCTGTGCACACTTCACCTTTAGCTAAAGAACCAGCTTACGGCTTGAAGATAAACCTTGAAGACATTACGCTCCATGAAGACCCGGTTCACAGAGGTCCAGCACAGGCTATCCCAATGACTTGGAGACCAATATACTGCGCTATACTGCTGAGTGATCCAAAACTGCTTGAGCCGCTCATAAGTTTCGAATGCAAAGTTCCAAGCGAATTCGTCAGCGCCGTCATCACTTTACTTAACAAGCGACGCGGCAAAATCTTAGACATGCCCTCAGAAGAAGACATGATTACTGTTAAAGCTGAAATGCCAGTTTCCGAAAGCTTCGGCATCGCTGATGAATTGCGTGGTTCCACTTCGGGTAGAGCTTTCTGGGCGACACAGTTTAGCCGTTGGGCACCCGTTCCAGAGCAGATGCAAGCTGACACAATAAAGAAAATTCGTGAACGCAGAGGCTTACCACCGACTCCGCCGAAACCAGAAGAATACTTCGAATCGGAGTAATAAACTCCTAACTTATGCTCTTTTTTTGTTAGATTTTTAGTGTGTTTATTTTGTATTTATGTTTTGTTTGTGGGAAATGTCTTTAGAAGAACAACAACACTCATTTTTGCATTTTTGTTCATTTTGTTTTAGTTTGCTTTTTTGCTGCAAAGCTTGAATTGTTTGCAGGTTGCGTCTAGAAATGTGTCGGGATGTGTCGGGATGTGTCGGGATGTGTCGGGATGTGTCGCAATGTGGTGGAAATGAGTGGTGTAAGTTGCCGTTAGATCAAAGAGTTGTTTTCAAAACGATTTTAAGAAAGAAGAATCAACTGCAGGTTCCCAATCTGGTGAGGAGACAGTTTAAACTGGAGACGTCTGAGGTCTTAAGAGTCACTGTGAGTGTTACCACTTTATTACGCGCTAGGGAAAGTTTTTTGACTAGAATGCACAAAGATGGACGTATAGTCATTCCATACTCGACAATAGCCCTGTTGAAGCATGACAAGTCAAGCCTTGACGGATACATCATAGAAGTTACCCTTGAACCTACGTAGCTCATCTTAACCAAGGTAAATGTCGTACAATCGTTTCTCATTTGTGGAATTTGCCTATAGATGCAACAAAGCTTAAAGAACAGGCGCAAACCTAATCTGTGAACTGCGCAGGTTGATACGTTTCCTATGACTGACATTGTTCCTTTGTTGGTTGCGGCGGCGCTAGTCGGCGTTTTGCATATGTCTGCCCCGGACCACTGGGTAACACTCTGCATTCTAAGTCAAAAGTCCGGTTGGAATAGCAAAAAACTGTTTGGCATATCACTTATAACAGCAACAGGTCACGCTGCTCTTTCAGCGACATTGGGATTTGGAATCGCTGTAGCAGGACTTTTGTTCTCAAGGCTGATCTCTTCCTACATTTCATACGCAGTTGGATTCACAATGCTTGCAGTAGGGCTTTTCATCGGTGTCAGGGCTCTTGTGTCAAAAAAGAAAGAAGAGGTAACGCCCGGAGAGAAATTACTTGAGAAAGAAAAAAAGAGTGGTTTGACACTAAGTGGCATTAGTTACTTCGCGGTCCTTGGAGCGGCCCTTTCTCCCGATCTTAGCATCACTCCAATTTTCCTATCTTCCATCACAGTTGGTCTGCTATTTGCAGTCTACCTTCTCATCATCTTTGTGGTAACCTCAATTCTGTCCCAATTAGTTCTTGTTCAAGTTGGCTCTAAAGGACTTGCCAAAACGTTTGAGCATGTCCCTGAAAAATACAACGATTCAATTGTGGGTTTTGTAATTGCTGCAATTGGAATCTACATAATTTTGGCTGGATAGAATATTGAAATTAACGCACTAGAGTTCTACAAAGAGGCGGGTCTGGAAAATCAAGACGTGAAAAAAGCCTTCGCGTCGTGTTTAGAAAGCACGAAGGGCCTGAAAAAAATGGCTTTCAGTCACTCCGAAGTGAATTGGGTTTAGGGAGTTTTTGCGTCTCTTACTTCGTAGCTTATGCAGGTTGCGCTTTTTATATTAACATTTTCGATTTCCTGGGTCATGCGGTTGGTCATTTTGCCTACAACAAGGACAAACACGTTTAGCCCTCTTGAAGCTGCTATGGCGACAGCTCGGCTGATGCCGAATTCGATGTCTGCCTTCAGTTCTAGCTTGTTGAGAACTGCTCTGCCAACTGCGCCCATAACTGCTATCCTGTCCGGCTTGAATTCCTCACAGAGCGTTTGGACTTTTTTGATGTCTACTGACCTTGAGCCGCCTTGTCTTATGCTAGGCAACTTAACAATGAGGATTTTGCCTTGCTTAAGTTTTATTTTTCCCTGCAGGTTCCTTAGCCCCAAATCTTCTCCCACTGCAGCGTCTGCCATTGCTATCCCTTTTGCTTCTGTACCTGGATTGTTTGGGTCAACAGTGTAGGTGACGCCTTCTTTGATAATCAAGCCGACTGTTTGCCCTTCTTTGATGGGTTGAGTAGCTATGGCAGGTAGAGCGCGTTCAATCTTCATTTCGCTTTTGATGGAGGTAACATATCGTTCTAGACTTTTTAGGTCATCGTGAAGTTTGCCTTTTGCTTTTGGAGTTAAGTGGTAGTCTGCGCGCCCTGAGCCTGCTTCAAGGAGTCCTTCTTTAGTGAGTTTTTTGAAGTATTTTGATATGGCTTGTATGGTGATTCCCATTGAGTCGGCGATGTCTTTTTGTTTTATATGGGGTTGGTTGTGCATGATTTCGAGGAGGATTTGGAATTTGGTGAATTCGCCTTTGTTTTGCAGGAGGAGGTTTTGGTTTTTTTTCGGCAAAGTTATTCAACCTTAACTTAACTTTAGTTAAGCTAAAGTTAATAAGTCTTCAGTTGGCTGAATCAGCCATTAGGGGAAGGACTGCTAAGGCGGCAAAGTAACACGTTCAAAAGTTTGGGGTCAAAAAAATCTGTAATAATCTTCTATATTATAGAAGTAGTTGTAACTGTAGCGCTTTTCCTATGGCTGTATAATCTCACAACTTCAACGGGTAACATAAAATTTAACATCCACACAGGCAGCGTGGAAGAAGTTGCCACCTTTGTGGCGCTAGGCACTCTAGCATGGGTCCTAGGATTAACACACGGCTTGGATGCCGATCATTTAGCTGCAATCGACAACACGACTCGAAAATTAATGCAGGAAAAGAAGTCTTCAACCTTTACGGGCACCTTCTTCAGCCTGGGGCATTCTATATCTGTCTTTGTTTTGGCTTTAGGGTTGATATTGGCAGCAAAGTATCTAACTTCTTTCGTTCCTGCAGTTTCAATTATAGGTGCATTAGTTAGTGCAGTCTTTCTTTACATAATTGCTATTTTGAATACTCAAATTGTTTTTCACATTTGGGGCGTATTCAAGAAAATGGAGGCAAAAAAGTGTTCAGATGCCGAAGTAGACAATATGCTTGCGTCAAAAGGATTCATGAACAAGTATATCGCTAAGTTACTCAAAATTGTCGACCAACAATGGTATATGTTGCCGATCGGATTTTTGTTTGGGTTAAGCTTTGATACTGCCACGCAAGTGGCTCTTCTAGCAATCTCCGTAACTATTGGAAGTTTGGTTCTAAACGTTCCATTCTATGCTTTGTTTATTTTCCCGCTTCTTTTTGCAGCAGGGCTGATAATTACTGATAGCACAGATGGTTTTTTCATGAATTTCGCATACGGTTGGGCATTTAGAGGAACCCTGAAAAAACTGTGGTATAACATAACAATGACCACAGTGTCTATCTTAGTGGCGCTATTAGCGGCGAGTATCGAAACTTTCGGTTTGGTGTCTTCTCAACTAAACCTGGGAGGACCTTTTTGGGGTTGGATAAACGCGGTAAGCGGTCAATATTGGAGTTACGTCGGAATTGGGATTATAATTACATTTGTTTCAACGTTTACTATTTCCTTCGTTGTGTACAAGGCCAGGATTAAAACGAAGATCGATGCCATTCCCTGTTAACAGATCGGAGAAGAAGCAAGGATACTGGAACTGATAAAAACAAAAAATTTCACTTCTCTCCGATATCGCAAAAGTGAAAGGTTACCTAAGTCTGAGGCCATCTCGTTAAGGATTTTAGTCCACCTTCAAATTTCGCTGAAAGTTTGGCTCTTGATGCAGTGTGTAGAGTAATGCTTTAATGCAAATTAACAGTTAACTTTTATTGACGATCTTATGATAGTCGGAATTTGCGGAAGCCCAAGAGAGCAAGCTACTGATTATGTTTTGAAAGAAGCATTGCGAATGCTGGTAGAGAAAGGATTTGAAACCCGCTTTTGGACAATCAGAGGCAAACGTGTTGGGTTTTGCACGCACAACAATTATTGCCTGACACACAAGGAGTGCGTATTCAAAGATGACATGCAAGAAGTCTACGCACTGTTAAAAGAGGCTAAAGGAATAATTTTTGCCACCCCTGTCTATAATGGTGGAGTAAGTGCACAAACCAAAGCAGTAATGGATCGATGCAGGGCTGCCGTTGCAGGTAATAAAGACTTTTTTAAGGGAAAAATCGGCATGGGCATTGCTTGCGGCGGCGACAGGGCAGGCGGGCAAGAAGCAGCACTGACACAGATTAATACGTTTTACATTCTTAATGGCGCTATTCCTGTGAGCGGCGGGTTTTTCGGGGCAAATTTAGGCGCCGCCTTTTGGAGCAAGGACACCTTGGAAGGAGTCAAGTTGGATGAGGAGGGCTACAGGAGCCTTAAGAAGACCGTAAAGCGGTTTGCAGAATACGTAGAAAAATACGGAGAAAAATAAGGTGAACATAAATGGCTCAAGAAGTTAAAGCTAAGAAGCTGAAAGTTGCTTGGGGCATAACTGGTGCCGGCGACAAAATCTCTGAAATTGTTGAAGTAATGAAAGAACTGAAGAAGCAGTCGGAGGACGTAGTAGACATCGACGTTTACATTTCCAAAGCCGCTGACACCATGCTCAAGTTTTACAGGTTAGATGAAGAAGTGAAAAAGAGCTTTGGCAAGGTAATGGTTGAAGTTAACGCAAATTCACCGTTTCTTGCCGGTTGGATGCAGAACGGAAAATATGAGTTCCTCCTTATTGCACCTGCGTCTTCGAACACTGTTGCTAAAATCGTTAACAGCATAAGCGACACAATGCTTACAAACGCGGCAATCATGAGCCTCAAAGCATTTAGAACCGTGTACATTCTTCCCACAGACTACAAAGAAAGTGTCGTTTACACGAAGCTTCCAAACGGTAAAGAAATGAAGCTCAGAGTACGCAAGCAAGAGGCTGATCAAGTTCGAAAACTCGAGAGCATGGAAGATGTGCATGTGCTAGAGAATCCACAGAAGATGCGCGAAGTTTTTTTGGAATGGGTAAAAACTTTCAGAGCCTAAATATTATTCTGAATATTAGGATTTAGATCAATTAGGCAGGCTATGCTTGAGGAGTCCTCGAAAGCTTCGTTGCCGTTTTTCCTTTTAATTTTTCTCTCTAAGTCTTCGAGCTCAGCCACAAACTTTTTGCGCCTCATTCTGTAATAGAAAACAGGTGAAACTACTACATCTCACATAGGCAAAACGGTGCGATAGAAGTATCTCGGATGGGTGAACGGAGTAGGTGTCCCGAAAGTCTAAAACAAGATTTGACCAGCAAAACAGTACTGGGTATGAGTAGCTCTAAATGATTTTTTGGGCGAGAATTGCGTTCCATTGTGATTTAGCTTTAGTGAATACTTGGACATGCGCAAAACCAACCGTCTGCATTACATCATGGATTTCTTGCAAAGGGAAAAGTTTTACGTGCGTTTCCTCAATCAGTTTTGCAGGCGTGACTCCGTACAACATTTCATTTACCAAAAGAAGCTTTCCACCTGGCTTCAGCACCCGTTTTATTTCCTTTAAGGCATCTGGAAAATTGGTCCAGAAATAGTAAGTTTCGAAAGCTGTCACTAAATCAAAAAAGCTGTCCTTAAAACTCATTTTTTCAACCGACTCTTCGGTTATTTCTACTCGGCTTTGAGCAACCAGAACCTTGTTGATTCCGTTAGAGAATTTCACCATATCAACTGAATAGTCAATACCGAACACTTTCCCTTGGGGCACCAAAAGAGCTAGTCTACCGACTGTTTTGCCTCCTCCACAGCCCACGTCCAAAACCACATGCTCTGAGCCAATAGTCACCTTGGTTAGTCCCCACAGCGTAAGCGACTCATGATGCCGATTCATCATCGCAGCAACTAACCTGCCCTTATGACCCGTTGGGCATCTATATTGATCCCCTAAATTCGACATATCAGCCGCCGTGAGAATGCTACAATCAAGCCTTCTAATAAAAACATGTTCCAATAATAAAAAATGTTAAACTTAATTTTGGATGGTACTGTAACGTATGCGGAGAAATGAACGTGATGATTAAGCCAAAGAATTCAACGATTGCCATGCAAAAAGTAAATACTAAGTTTCTTTAAAGTCATAATAGCTAAAATTTCCTTGCACTCTCTTTCTCTTAGCCTTATGATATAGAATAAAGGGTAGATTCTTAATACTTTTCTTCCCTTTCCTCTTCAAGTTTTTTATTAAATAAACAAGCCAAGTTTTCACGAAGATAAGTCTTAAATCTGCTTAGCTTAGAAATAATCAAATATGGTAAATAAAAGCCAAATCAAAGTTTTTGCGTCTCTAATTAACATTCGTGGTTACTCCAAAAAGCATAAATGACAAATTCGCAAAAGTAGAATTAGGATTATAAAGTGAAAGAAGGATGAACTCGATTCGTAAACCAAGCCTGCTTAATCTTGTTGCGGGAGTAGTGGTGATTATACTCGGCATTTTATTAATTGACTCCGCTTATCGTCAATTTTTTGGTGTAAACTATGGAGTGGTCTTGTACATGAGTTTTATCTTATTTGCTGGTTTCATAGGTGGATATGAAATTGGCAAATATGCAGAAAGTAAATATAATGAACAAAGAAAAAAACTAATTAGCTGAATATTTTTGGCTATTACCGAGTACATTTAAGGGTTAGAAACTTCGCTATTACAGAGTAGATAAATCTTAAATCTGAATTGCGTAGAACTATCAATAGAGAGTTATAATGGATGAAACTGAACTGGCAAACAGCGGTTAGCATTGCTCCGGTAACAGTTGGATTAGTATTAATGTTTGCTGGTATGTGTCATGTCAAGTTTCTAACGTTACACTCATAGAGCGTTGCTGGGAACGCTTTTACGCCTCTGTGAAAGCGCGAATGATTAAACCACTCCTTGTAGTCGCCTATTTTGTCTTTGAGCCA
>JBEKPG010000034.1:0-46889 GCA_049520955.1 Bathyarchaeia archaeon
AGTTAGCTCACAAAATTGGAATAACCCCAAACATTTTGCATAATCGCCTCAATGTTCTAGAGCACGAAGGCATAATTCTTGGTTATGTGCCCGTTATTGACGCAGCTAAGATGGGTTATCCTTTAACCGCTATTATCATGATTCAAGTTGAAGGAGCGCACATTGTTGAGGTCGAAAATGAAATAGCCAAAGAAAGCAACGTACTATTAGTTTATGATATAACTGGAGAGTACGATGCAATCATCTTCGCCAAGTTCCGAGACAACGCGAGCCTTAATGGTTATTTGAAAAAACTGCTTACTGAACGCTATATAAAGAGAACCACTACGCTGATTGCTTTAAACGCCGTCAAGGAATACAGCAAAGTTATTTGATTCGACCTCGCCTAAATTTTTTTGAATGTTATTCTTTTCTAAAATTCATCATCGAATTTGTTGCTACAAACAAAATTGCAGAAAATTGTAAATACTTCATATTACTTGAGCGAGTATTACCGCAATAGAAATTGAGAAGGATGTTGAGTTGAAAAGCCTTAAAGGTATCTTAGTTGTTGGAGAAAAAAACATTTTCGGTGAACTTAATCAAATAGTCGCAATCGGGGCAGAAGCCAACACACTTGTTTCAAGCATGTTCAGCATAGATATCAAAGAAAAAGAGGTAACTGAAGCAATGCGTGTTGTGAGGTCGCTTGAGAAGAAATCTGATGAAATAGCCTTCAAAATAAGTGAAGACATTACAAGTGGCGCTATCAGCCCCAACATAATAGATGATCTACTAAAAACCGTCCAAGTTGCTGACGACATAGTTGACCTATATTATTACCTCAGTAGGGAAATAGACCGGATGGCTAAAGCCTACTCTGCGGGTTTCGAAATGAAGCATACTGGTTGGGACTCTGTTTATGTAAACATTCTTGCACTAGCGGAAAAATCCCTCTTAAAGCTCAAACAGGCGCTCTCCTCCTCTAGCGTTACAGAAATTTTGGCGTTGCGCCAAGAAATTGAAGCCTTAGAAGATCAGGCCGATGACATAAAGGATGAGGGATTTGACAGGCTATATAAAATGACCCCGAACTTGCATTACTTGCAGTTCTTTCATTACTCTGAACTTTTGCACAAATGTGACGACGTACTTGACTCTTGCGAAGATTTCTCAGATCTAATTGTCTCTGTGGTTACTTCCATCCTCAAGTGACCCCTCAATGTTGTGGCTTTCAATCTTTATTCTTGTATTAACTTTCATCACTGTAATGTTAGTTTCAGGCAACAACCTATCCGCATGTGTTGGTCCCGCAGTGGGCTCAAGAATCATAAGTAAACGATTTGGCATGTTTCTTGGTGCTACAGGTTTTTCGTTCGGACTTATTGCCCAAGGCATAAGAATGACGAAAACAGTAAATGTACTGTTGCCAAATATGGCTCTTCAGTTTCGGGCTGAAACTTTGCTTGTGGCGATACTAATTTTTGTTATTGCTGACTTAATTAGAGTGCCGGCTTCTATTAGCATGTCGCTTGTGGGATTGCTCGCTGGGTTATCCATTGCAAATGGTACACTTGCAAACAGTGCTTACATTGCTGAGGTGGTTGCCATGTGGGTTGCCGCACCGTTAATTGCTATAGTTTTTGCTTTTTATTTAATCAGAATCATAAATCGTGGCTGGCCTGAAAACATTTGGCAAAGGCTGCAAATCTACAAAATCTTGCTTATTATCTTAGCCTTTTCTACTTCGTATGTCTTGGGAGCAAATACTCTTGGGTTAATAGTGGCCACAGGCGGTTTCAATATAACAACCGTCGTAGCAGCAATAGTTGCAATATTTATCGGAGCGTTCTATTTGAGTGCCGGCGAGATTCGCAGAGTCGCTCAAGAGCTTTTTCTTATGCGATACCCAAACGCGACGGCGACACTTGTGGTCTCAACTGTTCTCGTTGAAGCATCTACAATCTTAAATATTCCACTTTCCAATACGCAAGCCCTTGCGTCAGCAGTTTTTGGAACAGGCATATCTTACAAGTCCAAGTTCGTTTCGCTCAGACCTTTCCTGTTGATTGCCTTGAGCTGGGTAATTGTGCCTCTTTTAAGCTTCACAATAGGGTTAATCATAGGTACCATTTAGCACGCTATTGTTTTTACGATGGATTAAGGCATCCATAGGTTTGTAGATGTTCATCATAACATAGTTATATTGCATTGAAAGTTCCGATTTTCATAAAAGTTATGAACAGTTATTAACTATGTTTATATTTCTCTGAACATACCAATTGGTAAAATCAAAATTGGTGTCATTATTGAAAAAAACTTCAAAACCCACCCGGAATATTGAAGAACAGATTATTATAGACGCTCATGGAAAGCCGCACAGCATCTTTCAAAAAAAAATTGTGAAAAAAACGTAGAGAATAATGAAACAAGGTACACTCTTATAGTTTAAACTCGCAGTTTCACTTCTTAGTTGTTCGAAGTCTTTTCTTGTGTTTTGGTAGGTTGATTTTGCTCCAATTTCATCTATTAATTGTTCTTTCTGATTCGACGTGCAGAATATCGAAAAGATTAGAAGAATTCTTTATTAGTTCTAACATTTTTATTCACTTTGCATTTTAGATAGCTCTCTTTGACAGATTGGATGTAGATGCGAGATTTTCTAAACACATCTCATTTCACTCTTAACTTGTCGGATGAAAAGCAACCAGTTAAGATTGAGCAACCCAGAAAAACCAATGAAGTTTTTGCATTGGAATCAAGAATGAAGGAGCAAAGTTCCTTGTTTCGTTCTAGAACATCTGGTTTCCAATATACCTATTAGTACTTAGAGTTTTTCCAAAAAAAGAAAAAATGGGAGCTAATCCTTCTTCCAGAACTTAATGGTTCTGGACTTGCTGACTTTCGCTATCTTGGTTTCATCTTCGTCTTTGCCTGGGAATGGGAACAAGCCGGAGGACTTTGATTTCGAGTTAACGCGGAAATAGACTAAACCTATTACCAACCATATTGCGGTGCCGGCTATAGCAAAGATTCCTTCCGATGCTGAAGTCCCTCCGCCAGCAAAACTGAGGTACACAATAGTAGCCATCATGACGGCGTTGGCGGCGAAGCCTGCGATTGGTACTACTCTGCGTTTCAGTATGTTACTGCGTTCTTTAGTGAATGCAATTAGTGCCACAATGTTTGTTATTCCATAGAGTAGGAATGTGCCAAAGTTTGATAGCAATGTAATGGAGGTTAGGTTTGTGATTGTCAGTACTCCAAAAGATCCTATAGCGGCTGCAACAGCTGTCATTACCCAGATCCCAATGGCTGGAGTGGAGTATCTTGGGTTTAGCTTGCTGAGGTGATAAGGCACTTCAGTGTCTCGGCTGATTGCGTATGTTACTCTAACGCCGGTGTTCATGCATGCGAGGGTGGTTCCTAATATTGCAGCGGCCACAATTGCAGCTATTATTAACTCTAGTGTGAATCCGTTGCCTCCTAGGAATACGTTTCCAAGGTTGTGAACCATATCGCCGATGGGGGCGCTCGAAACCCCAGCAGCGCTAAATCCTGTAAATGTCTTGCCGTTTTGCGTTATGGTATAGCTGTTGTTCATCCATGCTTCAGCTCCGAAGTATTCGAACAGATACGCGAAGGCTCCTTGGATAATTAATGATAAGATGATTGCCTTTGGAACAACCTTGGGGTCTTTGGCTTCTGCTGTGTATGCTGTTGCTGATTCGAATCCGACCAGCACTAAGATAGCGATGGTTGCTTGAAATAACACGGTGCTAATATCGTGAGGTGTAACTATTCCGCCTAGGCTAGTGAACGTGAAGGTTACGTGTTGAGGGTTAATGAAACGGTATGCCAATGCCATTCCAGTGATGATGACGAGCATTCCGATTTGAATTATGTTAAGGAGAAGGTTTGTTTTTGTTGATCCTTGAATTCCGCGGTAAGCTATGGCGCCTGTGACGACTGCGAATAAGCAAGCGATGCCAATTTCGCCTAAAGGTGAAATAGAGAAGCCAAGTACTGATAAAATCCATGTGAGTAAGATGGACATTGCTGCAACCATAACTCCTGGATATACCCAGTAGTAGAGGTGGGAAATCCATCCGACACCAAACTTTGCGTTTCTTGCTGAAGTGTTGCTGGCTCCGTTGTCCAGCAAGGCTCTTTGGGCAAAGTAATATGAGCTGCCGGGACCAGCATCGGGGTAGCGCCGTGCTAGCCACGAATAAGAAGCGGCAGTTAGGAACGCCAAAATTAATGCTATTGTGAGGCCAAAAAATATGTCGTTGGCCGTTGAGGCGCCAGAGGGGGTGGTCTGGGCTGCGTTTATCTGGAAAGTGAGCCATAAGAATGCTCCTGGAGCTATTAGGGCCATGGCGTTTATTGTTACGCCGGCGAGGCCCAGAGTTTTTTTCAATTGAGGTGACTTTTGCGTCTGCGAACCTGTTGCGTCAGTAGATATCTATTTTCCCTCCTCTAAGCAGCATGCTGAAAATAGCGGAAAATAGTTTTTTGCTTTTTTAACGAGAAGCGCGTCGAGCTTTCTGCTTGTCTTTTTTACAATTGGAGATTCCGTTTCCTTTTTCATCTATTAACACCGAACTTTTAGTACAATAAAGCAAACATAGCGAAATATAAACCTAATTAAGATTTGTTCATAATAATTATGAATAACTGTAAGTATTTTCATAAAAATAATAAATTTATGTACAAAAGACCATAATCAGATGTTTATGTTGAACAAAACAAAGAGTCGTCTATTTGCGAAAGAAGGAGGAAAAGACGAAATCGTTACTTCCATTATGAGCTAAATACGAAACCTCTCCGAATTCTAAGAACAAGAGTGAAGAGGATTAAAAAAATGGCTTGAGGTAAACAGTTTTATGCTTGCTGTCATGCATTTAGCAAGTATTGGTGAACATGGAATTATTGCAATTGAACAAGTAAAATCCTTGTGACTTTATTTGTCCACTTTTAACTCTGAGCGAAGTTGGTAGCCAATGGTTGCTACTGACCCTAATATTACACATGTCCAGAATATATCTAATAATCCAAACATTTTTTCACCATTTTTCCATTTTATTGAACACTATTAGCAACGAAATCATCCTATATAAAGGTGATTGTGAAGTGTTCATAACTTTTATGAGAAATAAAAAGGATGTACAATCAATGGAAGTGAAATTGGACATTTGGCTGAGTTATTACTCTTTGTTTGGACACTATTTTGTCTCTTTGATCTCTGGAGGGACCTACTCATTTGCGAGTATTTGATAAAGTTGTTTGATAATCAGGAAATTAGAAAAGACTATTTTTATTTTGATTGTTTTGAAGCGACAAGTTTCTGTTTTCGTGAGAACTTGTGCAGTTTGGAAGATTTGCCGTTTCAACATGTTTGCCTAACGTTACGTTTAACATACACTCATGTTTTCAATTATTAGACATTTTCATGTAAATTAGTCCAGTTTTTCTGAAAAATTATGTACAAATCATAAATAGCTTTATATGTAGAAGATGTGCTGATTATGAAAGTTAAGGAGAAGAAAGATTGCATAGCTTTACCACCTTGTTCAGGATCAGAACTGGCTCAGCAGCCTCAGTGATTTCCGCTTTTTTATATCGAAGCTTTTCGATTCAGAAGCGGGCAAAAATTGAAGGATTTCATAGGTCGTAAGAAGCAGAATCAGCGGGGGATTATTTGGTGATATTTATGAAAAGTGTATATACTGAATGTTCGTCGCAAAATGAACGTGGACAAAACATGGGTTCAACGGTAGAGATAATTCCTTTCGAGAAGAGGATAGTATAGTTATGAACCGATTATTAGCATCAGTTAACATATTCGTTGAGTCGTCCCAGAACGATAAGGTATTGACGGCTCTCGCAGAACTTAAAAACATCGAAGAAGTTTACGAGGTCGCTGGAGAATACGATATAGTCTCATTAGTTTCTGCTTCTTGCATTGAAGAGTTCAGGGATGTCCTGCAGAAGAAAATAATGAAGATTAAGGGCATACAAAGCATCATAACAACGATAATTTTGCAACCTCACAAAGGACCAAGATGTTTAACCGTAAAAGCTAAAACTTCATTAGCAAAATAGTATAGGAGCGGAAAGGAGCCATAGTGAGATCGAATGTTAATTGGAGTTTCGGAATAATTGATCAATGCAGTTCAGGCGCTATCAATCATCCTCATACTTGGAGTAACAATAGTTTTAGCGAAACTTATCGCGCCATACATTGTTGGAGTCTTTAAACGAAAACCCAGCCGCTTAGATAAAATACTAAATCCAATCGAGAACTTCATTTACAAAATTACTGGCGTGAACCCTGGACAGACGATGGGTTGGAAGCAGTACTTCCTTACAGGTCTGCTGCTAAACGTCGTTATGATGGTTATTGGCTTTCTAATCTTGGTTTTTCAGGACAAGTTGCCGTTGAATCCTATGGGATTCGTTAGCGTCAGACCAGACCTCGCTTTTAATACTGTAGCTTCGTTTGTGACAAACACGAACCTTCAACATTATAGTGGCGAAACCACTTTGTCATATCTTAGTCAAATCGGTGTTATTCAATGGCTTCAATTCACATCGGCCATTACAGGACTGTGCATGGGTATTGCATTCATCCGTGGATTAATCGTTGGCTCCAAAGACATGGGCAACTTCTATGTTGACTTCACCAGATCAATTACAAGAATTTTCATACCGCTCTGCCTAATAGCATCAATCATATTTCTCGCCTTAGGTGTGCCTCAAACCCTCAACGGCTATACTACAGTAAAGACCATTGAGGGGGCATCACAATCAATTCTAGTCGGGCCAGTCGCTTCCCTAGACTCCATAATGCAACTAGGCACAAACGGCGGCGGGTTCTACGGTGCGAACGCTGCCTACCCATTCATGAATCCTTCCCCTTACTCCAACGTTCTTCTGATTTCACTGATGCTTCTACTTCCCACAGCGTTAATCTTCGTTTTTGGAGAAATGATAGGCAAAAAAAGCGAATCTAGACCTCTTTTGTGGGGGGCTTACATCCTTTTCGGAATAAACCTGGCCCTAGCGTTTATTCCAGCTATTCCCTTAGTTGCTCCAGGCATTGAAACACGATTCGGCGGCTTCACATCCACTTTCTATACTGTTACAACAACTGTTGCCACGACAGGCTCAGTAAACTGTGCCTTAGCTGGAATACACCCTCTGGGAATAATATCCGCTTTCTTGGGCATGTTCATTCAGTCAATCCCGGGCGGAAAAGGTGTGGGAATGATGTACATGGTAATGTACATCGTAATAACAGTCTTTATCGTCGGTCTTATGTCTGGAAGGACACCGGAATATTTAGGAATGAAAATTACGGGGCGCGATGTCAAACTTGTAATGGTTGCTTTCCTCATTCACCCACTTATAATACTCATTCCTACAGTGATATCTTATGCTTCTGGTGCAGTCTCGGCAATTGGGCTGAGTGGTAACTCTATAGGATACACGCAGATTCTCTATGAATTCACTTCTTCCGCAGCTAACAATGGTTCAGATTTCTTGGGCGCTTCAGCAAATACACCATTTTTTAACATAGCAACGGCCATTGTGATGCTCATAGGGCGTTACGCTCCCATAGCTATATTATTGGCACTTTCAGGTTCAATGATTGGCAGAAAACGCGGAGGCACTACTTCAGGTCTCAAAACTGACAGCCCAATATTCACAATAGTCTTGGTTGCATCCATCATAATACTTGTAGTTTTAACCTTCTTCCCGTTCCTTGCGCTTGGACCGATTTCATCTTACTTCGGGGGGCTAACAAATGGCTTCTGATGGGGAAAAAACTTTAGAACCCACCGCTCAAAGAAAGGAATCAGCACCAGGTGGTATGAGGGCAGCTTTTTCAGGTAAAGTCCTTATTGACTCAGTTAAGCGTCTAAGTCCAGCCTCGCTTATCAAGAACCCTGTGATGCTAATTGTAGAAATCACTTTCTTCATTGTTGCAGCGATGGCTATAGTTCCACAATTTTTCGTGCCGGTAGCACATGCCAGCCTGCAAATATTCTACGTTGAAGTCGCCGTAATTCTCATCATTACAGTTTGGTTCAGCACCCTCTCCGATGCCCTTGCCGAGCAACAGGCAAAAAGCACAGCTGGCAGCCTCAGAAAATTGGAAACTGAAGTAGCTAGCAAAAAAATTGTCACAGAAGAATGGACAAGAAAGATAGTAGCAGCAAAATCAACTGAACTAAGAAAAAACGACCTTATCCTCATCGAAAAAGGCGACATAGTTCCGCTGGATGCTGATGTGCTTGAGGGCATTGCGATGGTTGATGAGTCCTTGGTAACGGGCGAATCAGCCCCAGTAAGGAAGGCTCCAGGGGACTCGCTAATAGGAGGCTCGCGCGTCGTTAGCGACACTTTGACAGCGAAGGTTACGACTAACCCAGGAGAAACATTTATTGACCAAATGATAAAGATGGTAGAATCTTCTAAGCGCCCAAAAACTCCTAACGAAGTAGCAATAACCATTGTTCTCATCGGGCTAACAGCGATATTTACCATAATCATACTTGCACTCCTTGGCATGTCAATCACACTTGGCCTCGACGCTGATCTCTCTGTTCTGATTGCTCTCTACGTTTGTTTACTTCCTACAACTATAGGCGCCCTGCTGCCCGCTATAGGATTATCCGGAATGTCAAGATTATACAAGAGCAAGATAATTGCCAAGTCAGGCAAAGCCATAGAAACAGCCGGCGACGCAGATGTGGTACTCCTTGATAAGACGGGAACCATCACTGTGGGCAACCGACAAGCTATTCAATTTATCCCATTAGAAGGCTGTACAGAGGAAGACGTCGGCGAAGCTGCATTCCTCTCATCGTGGCATGATGACACTCCAGAAGGGCGCAGCATACTTAGACTTGCCTACGAGAAATCCATTGTACCCAAAGAATTGAATTCTCTTGCCCTTTCAGAAGTTTACCCGTTTTCAGCAAGTACCCGTACAAGCGGAGTGAAGATCACGCATGTAGGCTTACAGCTTCCTAAAGGCGGCAAATCCGGAAGAGATCGATTAAGATTCAGAAGAAAATCTTCAACCTCCGCTGACGAAGTTGCCGCTTTAACGCTTGAACCTGAAATTAGCATTATCAAAGGTGCTCCTGAATCAATTAGAAAAATGGTTACAGAAGTTCCTCCAAATTATGACAGTACAGTGGAGGGTATTTCTGCGGCTGGTGAAACGCCCATAGCAATTTTGAGAAATGACAAACTTATTGGAGTAATCAGATTGAAAGACGTCCTCAAAGAAGGCATAAGAGAGAAAATCCAAGCTCTCAAAGCGATGGGTATACGTCCTGTCATGATTACTGGAGATCAACCGCTCACGGCAAAAAGCATAGCCGCTGAAGTTGGAATCGACGAGTATGTGGCGCAAGCAAAACCGGAAGACAAATTCCACATTGCAAAGAAGGAACAGGCAGAAAACAGGATAGTTGCCATGATAGGCGACGGAACCAATGATGCTCCAGCCCTTTCTGCTGCAGATGTGGGTTTAGCTATGAACTCTGGCACAGAAGCGGCTAAGGAGGCGGCAAACATGGTTGACCTTGAATCAAATCCAGCAAAAATAATCGACGTCGTTATGCTCGGAAAACAGTTGCTCATGACACGAGGAGCCGTTACAGCTTTCAGCATCGCCAACGACGTCGCCAAGTACTTCGCAATTATGCCTGTTCTATTCGGCAACGCTCTGCCTCAACTCCAAGCTTTGAACATTCTACACCTTGGCTTGAAAAGTGCAGTATTATCCGCCTTAATATTCAACGCTATTATCATACCGCTCTTGATTCCTCTTGCAATGCGGGGAATCGCCTTCAAGCCTACCAGCACCATGACGCTTTTTCTCAAAAACACCTTAATCTACGGCGTAGGCGGTGTCATCGTGCCCTTCATAGGAATCAAACTGATAGATCTGCTCCTTGTAGGAGTATTTCACGTTTAGGAAGCAATAATTATGAAAGCTGAACAAAAAGAAAAATGGAACCTAAAGAGCCTAAGACCGATTATAGGATTAGCGCTTGTTTCGCTTTTAATTTGCGGACTACTTTTCCCACTCTTAATCACAGGCATAGGCCAAGTTTTCTTTCCCTCCCAAGCGAACGGCGAAATCGATCACTTGCCCAACGGACAAGCTGTTGGATCAAATCTTATAGCTCAAAACTTCACCTTGCCAATTTTCTTCCAGGAAAGAAATGAGTCTCAGTCAGCTTCTGGTGTGGACCCTGACATTACGCTTCAGGAAGCATATTCTCAGATACCTAGTATAAGCAATGCAACAGGGATTCCTGTTGATTCCTTAACAAATTTAGTTAATCAGAATCAAGAAGGAACTCTTTGGATATTTGGCAGTCCATACGTAAACGTCCTGCGAATCAATCTCGCGCTCATAAAAGATTACTCTTCTATTTACGAGAACTTCACTGGATAACATTGAGCTCCCGTACAAAATATTTAGGTGCTGAGCACCAGAATGTTAACGTTGGCTAATTTAAATTTCTGTCCAAATTTTTAAATTATTAACACGCAATTGTCGGGATAAACATGGAATTACTACCCAATTGTTTGAAAAGGTATAAATATGCGGAACTCCTGTTCACTCAGGAAAGACGACCCATATGCCAAAACTATTTGCATTTGTGGACATATTTGTTGAAGCTCCCGAGATGGACGAGGTCTTAGCCTCTCTTGCCCAATTGGAACACCTCGAAGAATTATACGAAGTTACTGGCGAATTTGACATCGTAACTTTGGTTTCATCCGCTGACATAGAAGAATTTCGCGACATCCTCAAGAATAAGATCATGAAAATAAAAGGTGTAAAAAGCACCGTAAGCTCAATCGTTCTTAAAGCTCACAAAGGACCGAAATGCACCGAAGAAAACACTCCGTCATCATCTTCACCTGTTTAAGGTAGAGCAGCTAATTTTTTAACCCAGGCTCTGTTTTTCCTATTGAAGTTATTATTTCTAAAAACATAAAAAAAATTATTGGAAATTTTCGGCTTCTATTTCTTAGAGCTACATTGGTGACAGAACGATGGAGGTTTCAGTGCGGATTACGCTGGGATCTTTTTCGATTATTTTATAGACCACTTGGTTTATTTCTTCAAGAGCTGGAGCTTCCAAAACTACTATTGCGTCATATCGACCGAAGATAGCGTCGGCAGATACTATGCAGGTCTCTTTGACTTTTTCTTTTATTTTCTTAACGACGTCCAGTGATGTACCCGGTTTGGTGCTTAAGAGTATATAGGCTTTCAATATTTTTTTACCTCTTTTCCTTTTTATTTGTTTACGTTTAAACTTAACAGTATTAATGTGTTATCGCATATAAATTTTCTGTTTGATTTAGACGTATGTCGAGCATTTATGAAAAATTATGAACAAATCACAACCACATTTATATTTAGCTGGGCAACTAACTAACTGTAAAACAAAAAGGTGAAAATATGTTTGGAATAATTGATTTAGCCTCAATAGCTGCAATCGTCGGCTCGTTTGCCTTTATAGTGTACAGCATTAAGCTAGAATTGAAAATCAAATTCTAACACGAAACTAAGGTTGAATCCTTCAACGCCTTTACACAACCATCCTGACCAAGAATCCTAAATACTCCACAGCGTTTTTCAGCTCTCATAAAACTAAATTACCATTCTTCCCCCTATTTTTCGAGAAACCAATTTCTCTTCAGCACCAATCGAACAAGGGACTTTTTCAAATACTTAATTTTTGTATTAGGGTAGATGTTTCACCTATTTTTCTGACGATAATTATACATTATTGAATTATCTTCATAATATTTATGAACATTTCTCAATCATATTTTTATTCTTATGGATCTATTTTTAAATAGAATGTCAGTTGGTGAAATAGGATGAAAAAATTTTCATTAGGAAAGAAGAAATTCCTCAAACAAGAAATCGTGTATTTCAAGCATGTGTAGGTGGAAAAATGATTGAAGAAACCAATTTACCCATGTTTACATTAATCACAAGCATTTTACTAGTCATTTGCATATTATGCAGAGAAATATCGAAAATTCATAAAAGACCAAGCCTTGAAAGCAAAAATCTCAAGAGACTGAACGATTAAACAAAAGGAATGATGTTGAATTCCATCTTAATCGATAAAGAAAATTGTTGAACGCAACCACAAAATAATGGGCCTCTTACATATGTAAGAGTTATCGAACCATTTGTTTGTGGTGAGGTCGCTGGGATTTGAACCTCGGATTCTTTACTGCATCACCCTCAAGCTTCCTTTTTTCAATCAGAGAACTATTATTTTTTAGAAGTTGCACGTTTTTTAATACATGTGTCTTGTAGCTGTAAAGAGTGCGGATTCGAACGGTTTGTCGTGAACAATAACCATCGATTTTTGCTTTCTTATTCGAGTTTGGCGGTGAATTGTCGCTTCGCAATTATCCTTATGATCGGAAGCATCATCTTGGTTTGAAGTCCGCCTAAGTTGCCTCTTACCGCCTTAAGCTCTTCTGGAATTGCAATGTGCTGTGGACATTTTTTAGCACATACCCCGCAGTTTTTGCAAAGAGATGCGTCAGATGGTTTACCTTGCATTATGCCCATGAGCATTATGGCGTACATTCCTCTTGCGTAGAGTTTGTTGCTGAACATGTGGTATTGGTTGTATATGTTGAAATTGGCTGGGATGTTTACACCGTTTGGACATGGCATGCAGTAAGCGCATCCCGTGCAGGGCACTTTCACAAGACGCTTATAGCATTTAGCTACGTTGTTTATGACTGAAAGTTCCTCTTGATTCAGCGAGCCTGGCAGAGCAGTTTCGCATGTTGCAATGTTTTCTTGAACCTGCTTTTCATCGTTCATTCCAGAGAGAACTACGGTTACTTCTGGATGATTCCATACCCAGCGCAGACCCCATTCAGCAGCTGTCCTGCTAGTTTGAGTATTGTCATAAATTTGCTTAACTTCTTTGGGAAGCTTTCCAGCTAATGCTCCGCCTCTCAGCGGCTCCATAACCATGACCGCAAGGTTCTTTGATGCTGCGTACCGCAAGCCTTCAGTTCCAGCTTGCAAGTTCTCGTCGAGAAAATTATATTGAATTTGACACATAGTCCAGTCGTATGAATCTATAATTTCTTTGAAAGTTTGACGTGACCCATGAAATGAGAAGCCTGTGTTGACTATTTTGCCTTCTTTCTTTGCTTTGTCAAGGAATTTTAAAACGTTAAAGCTTTGCAGTTTGCTCCATGCTTCGGCGTCAAGCGAGTGGAGCAAGTAATAATCAATATGATCGGTTTGAAGCTTAGCCAGTTGTATGCTAATAGCTTTGTCCATGTCCTCAGGCTTGTCTAGCATGAAGTGCGAAAGCTTTGTTGCAACTTTTACTTTTTCCCGGTAACCATCCAGCAGCGCTTTTCCAAGTAGTTTTTCGCTTTCCCCGGCATGATAAGGAGCAGCCGTATCAATATAGTTAACGCCGTTATCAATCGCGTAACGGATCTGTCTTATTGCCCGTTCCTCATCGATCTTGAGCGACTTCTGGGGTAAACGCATGGTTCCGAATCCTAAAGCCGATAATTTATCGCCGTTTTTTGGTACCGTTCTAAACTGCATAATTGACACTTTCCAATACGAGCTTGTTTATCTCTCCTTGTAGCCACTCTGTTCTGCCATGTTTTGCGCTGCATCTGACGATTTTTCCGTGCCTGAGAAGAAACGCACTGTTGTCTTCATGCTCTACTTTCCAGCTTCAGGTCTTTGCACTTATTTAACGCTTGATTAAACATTTCGTCAACCCGCCCTTTGTATTCAATCATGGCATCGCGGTTGAACCGGTAATTATGAAGTTGCCTTCTCTTACTGACTCGATAAAACCGACGTTTTTCGGTCGGGTGTTTCGAGGTGCAGCTTCTTCATTAGGTCCTTGTATCTGTTTCTAACTGTAACTTCTGTGACTCCAGCTGCTTCTGAGATGTCCTTTTGTGTTTCTTTTTCGGTGTTCTTTAAACATGCGATATAGAGTGCGGCGGCAGCTAAACCCATAGGGTCTTTTCCTGCTGAAATTCGTTTTTGTCTAGCCATCCTAAGTATTGCTATGGCTACGCCCTGTGTTTTGCCTGATATTCCAGTTTTTTCTGCAATTTTTGAGACGTATGTCATTGGGTCAGAAATTGGCATGTGAAAATCTAGCTCTTGCAACAGCAGTCTGTAGCATCTTGCAACGTCTTTCTTATCAACAAGACTTGCTTCAGCGATTTCGCGAAGGCTTCTGGGTGATCCGCTTTTGCGGCAAGCAGCATAAAGTGCTGCTGCGGCGATGGCGTTTATTGATCTTCCTCGGACTAAGCCTTTGTCGAGTGCTTTTCTGTAAGCGACGGCGGCTTTTTCTTTTATAGGCGGCGAGGTGGAAACTTTGCTTGATAAGCGTTCAAGTTCAGCCATTGCTTGGGCAAGGTTTCGGTCGGTGGATGAGTGTACTCGGCTGCGTATTTGCCATTTCCTAAGACGCCACATCTGCAACCTAGTGGATAATGGTAGTTTTCTTCCAAACGCATCCCTATCAACTTGGCTGATAGCAGTGGATAAGCCTTTATCATGAATCGAATATGATGTGGGCATACCGACCCGGCTTCTTGAGGCTTTTTCTTCCTGAGTAAACGCACGCCATTCGGGGCCCTTATCTAACATCTGCTCATACAAAACAAGACCGCAGTCACCACAGATGGTTTCGCCCGAGTCATAATCGTGAACTAGATTTTTGCTTGCACATTCAGGGCACTTATCAACTAAGTGCTGATTAATTTTTGGGACCTCTCTAGCTATACTCATTTGGGTTATACTCATTTTTCTGACTCCATTTACTTACTATTAATTTGCGAGACATTCTCGATTTTCTTTTGGAGCGGGCTAAAAATAACGCTCTAACTTTGTTTGGCACTATTTTGCAAAGGGATGTTCCAGCTAGATTGCCCCTAACCCTCATACGGAGGGTGTTCCAGGCTAACTGGCTTGCCCTTGCCTTTTACATAGGCTTCTTATAATATAGTTATCAGTATTTTGAGGAGGCGACTTTATTGTTTGTTGCTGATCCATGTTCTTACTGCTTCTTGAACAGCCTTGGATAAGTCGCCTTTTTTGCCGCCGAATATTTCTACTGTTTTTAATCTTAACTGTTTTTTTAGCTCATTTGAGATGTCTACGTTGATGCGGCCCAATTCTAGTCACTTGTTTTTATTTTTGAAATAAGCGAGTTGTTGATGTTTGCATGCTGTTTACCATTTTTTTGACGGTTTAAGTTCGCTTATTTACATAAACATGTATATACATACACACTTATAAGTATATGTATTTAAGTGTCTAAATGTTATGGGGTATTGGCCAGTTTGGCTGCACAAGTAATTAATAGAGCAAAAAAGATAGGGCTTAAGAACATCTAGTGAATCAAATCTTTTATGTTAATCAAATTAAGCAACTTTTTCTTTTGTTTTTTTAGATAATCGTATATATGTTCACTCCGTAGCTTTAGGCGGCACAGTAAGTTTTGAGAGCCAAGAAGGCAAAGGAACAACCTTCATAATACGTTTGCCCCCCAAGAAGTTAAACGGTAAATTGGCCTTCAAGTAAGCACAGTTTCCGAATTCCTTTCTATGTAAAAATTGTGGATACAGGCAAGAAAAGGCGCTTTCATTGAGGGCACCTTCAAAGAAGGTGCATTTCTTGTTGGCTTTAGCTTTTGCAGTCGACTAGATGGGATGTGCCGTCTGGGCAATAAACTTTTTCGCCCAAAGAAACCTGTGCAAAACGACGTTTGCACTCAGAGAGTTGCTTTTCGCATCCGTCACAATCACGAGATAACATTTCAAAACCCAACTATGACACATGTCATAAGTTGCTTATACGACTTTCCATATCACAAACCAAAACTATATGGAAGAACAAAAAGAAACCAGTTTCATTTTTTGCAGTTTTTTCAGTGCGCAAAAGTCTTAAATCTAAAGCTGGCGCCAAAACCAAGTTAGGTATTCCGATTACTGCAGCTTCGTTGCTCGCCACACTACTTAAAAATGCCACACTACTTAAAAATGAATAGTGCCTTTAAAATAAAATGGCTATGAATGTAAGAAAGGAATGGTGAAGCAAGTTTGGAACCGAACGAGGAAGAGAAAAGGATTATTGCTGACGTGAAAGAGCATATTAAAAAGAGGTATTTCAAACAAGAAGCTGTTAAATTCGAGGTTTTTGAACCATTAACTCCGGAGTGGAAAAGCGAATTTAAGTATCCTTCTGGAGGATATGCTTGGGGTGATAACTGGTCTAACCAGATTATTCACTTAACAAGATGTCCCGACAGAAAAGCATTCTACGAACTTGTTTTCCATGAGGTCTATAGATTGAACACACCAGAAGGTCACCAAAAAATTTTTCCAATGGAAAAACGTTATATTGAAGAGAAATTTGGAGTCAAACTTGATAAATGGTTGCCTCTTCAAGATGAAATAATTAGAACTCTTTACTGCGTAGATAAAAAGATGTTAGAAGATAGTTTAAAGAATTGTGGGGAACAATCGAGAACTATGCAAGAGATAGAGCAACGAGCAAAAGAGCTGGGGCTTTGAGCACACCCTTTTTCGGATCTATCATCTTCCAAAACCAAGTTAAAGCGCACTGCATTTGAGTATTAACGAAGTTAAAAGTCCTAACTACGTCATGGGATGTACTCTTTACAAAGCTCCTCTGCTTGTTCTTTAGACAGGTAATCTGACAGAAATATCTGAATGAGTTCTCTCAAAGCGGTTCTTCGCTGTTCCTTGTTGTATTGGGTATTAGAGGCATTGTTGATTCCGCTATTTTGATTGTTGATCCTGCTACATGGATTGTTGATGTCATAACTTGGATTGTAGAAGTCGCTATTTGGACTATTTAAGTAGCTATTTGGATATCTGTCTTGAGTCTTCAAATCTTTGACAATTTGTCTGAATAGCGAACCGATTGTGGCTGGTGTACTCATCAAAAGTGTGCCCCTAAAAAGTGCTGATGAACAGTTGAGAGATGAAGAAGCGCGTGCTAATCCGTGAAGATAGGAGCAGAAATAGCGTCGCCGCTGCAATGAACGCAAGGTTGCATAACCCTGCATGGATTAATATGAAAGAAAGAACATGATGAATGGAAGCCAATCTAAAATAGGAAGTGCAAAAAATGCAATATAGAATAGTACCTAAAAACGGCGATAAGTTATCAGCCTTAGGATTTGGGTGCATGCGGTTACCCTTAAAGGGACAAAACATCGATGAAGAACGCGCAATAAAACAAATCCGCTATGCAATCGACAATGGCGTAAATTACGTTGACTCAGCGCCACCCTATCATGGTGGCGAAAGTGAAAGATTGCTTGGAAAAGCACTGTTAGATGGCTACCGCAAGAAAGTGAAAATCGCCACTAAACTTACGCCTTTTCTTTTAAATAAAGCCGAAGACATGGATAAAATGCTAAACACGTCACTTCAAGAGCTCCAGACAGACCATATTGATTATTACCTTCTGCATGGGCTTGAAAAAGAATTTTGGAAAAAAATGCAAGGCTTTGGCGCTTTGAAATTCTTAGAGAAAGCGAAGGCGGATGGAAAAATCGTCAACATAGGTTTTTCATTTCACGGATCAATTAACACTTTTAAAGAGATCGTTAATGCTAATGACTGGGTCATGTGTCAAATACAATACAATTTTCTAGATGAAAAAATACAAGCTGGAACTGAAGGTCTAAAGTATGCTGCTTCGAAGAATCTTGCGCTTATGGTTATGGAGCCGCTGAGAGGCGGAGCATTAGCTGGAAAGCTTCCAGATGAAGTAAAGCAGTTTTATGATAACGCTAAAATTCAAAGATCTCCAGCTGAGTGGGGTCTGCGCTGGGTGTGGAATCATCCAGAAGTAACGGTTGTTCTCTCCGGAATGAACGATGAAAAACAAGTTGCCGAAAACATTAAAACCGCACAGATCGCCCTGCCAGGCTCAATGAAAGCTGATGAACTAGCCACTATCAAAAACGTTGCTGAAGCTTATAGGAATCTTACGAAAGTTCAATGTACAGGCTGCGAATATTGTATGCCTTGTCCTTCCGGTGTAAATATTCCCGCCAATTTCAGGATCTATAATGACTACTACATGTTCGGGGAGGATCAACAATCACGTGTAATGTATGGGCTGATGTTAATGGGCGGCTTTACGGGTAAACGGGCGGATGCTTCCTTATGTAAAGACTGCAAACAATGCATGGAACGTTGCCCACAGCACATTGCAATACCTGACCAACTTAAATTGGTGTCAAAGGATCTGGGGGGTCCTAAAACAGAGGCGATACTTGCCATTATAAAGAGCGGGTCTCCGCAAAAGCCAGAGAAATCTTAATGTCAGCGAGACGAGGCTAATCTTATCCTCACCAATTATTTTTATCTGCCGGTTCAATTCGACATCGGACTTCAGGTTCGGACCGACATTTCTTCAGGGGATTCAGACGTCAACGAAAAAAGATAGCCACAAAATTGAAGAATGAAAAACTTTTCAAGATACATATTCATAGTCTTCGCCACTGGGAATGCACGGATGAATATCGCAAGATGAAAGATCCAATGCACTGCAAATATATCATGGGCCACCAGAATCTCCTCATCCAATTTATCGCTTAGTTTATGTTTAAAACCATCGAAACCTTCAGAGTGCCATAATTCTACGCTCAGAGGAAAAAGCAAAACAAGCGCAAAAGTATTATGGACAAGTCGCCATTTATTCATAATAGTTCTTGCTTTTTTGAAGGAAGTATGATAATGAGCGAGATGAAAAACAAAATATGCGTTATAACCGGTAGTAATTCTGGAATTGGGAAAGAAACTGCCTTAAGCTTGGCTAAGATGGGTGCCCACGTCGTTATGGTTGTTCACAACCAAGAGCGAGGCGAAAAAGCACGGTTGGAAATAGTGAAGCAAACCGGAAACAATTCTATCGATTTGATGATCTGTGACTTGTCTTCTATGGATTCAATCAGGCGCTTCGCACAGGAATTTAAGGGGAAATACGATAGACTCGATGTGCTGGTTAATAATGCTGGGGCGATGTTCAATAAGCGAGAGGTTACATCGGAAGGTTTTGAGCGCACCTTGGCTGTGAATTATCTGGGACCGTTTTTGCTTACGCATGAGTTGATGGATTTGCTAAAATTTAGCGCGCCTTCCAGAATAATCAACGTAAGCTCAGGACTTGCGAAGAATGGCAAGGTGGATCTTGATGATCTTCAAAGCGAGAAAAACTATAGAGGGACGAAAGCGTATTCTCAAGTCCGAGCACCAGTTTACGCTAACACTAAACTAATGGTAATGATGTTTACGTATGAACTAGCAAGGCGACTAAAAGGTACCGGAGTAACAGCAAATGTGCTCATGCCCGGTTTTGTCGCGACTAACCTTGGAAAAAACAGTGGTAGCCTCAGTTCATCCCTTATGTTTAAGATGGTTCGTCCGATGCAGGTGAGTCCCAAGAAGGGAGCGGAAACATCAGTTTACTTAGCTTCCTCAGGCGACGTAAAAGATATGACAGGAAAATATTTCGTTTAGGTCTGCTGTTGATGAAGCGGTGATTCCTTATCCAGCTAATCAGAAACGCGGCGTTAGGGATCTTCTGCGGGTAGATAAGAAGTTTAGAACTTATGGGCCTGAAGACCAGAAGATAAAGTATCATAAGCGTCCTCGCATTGAAGCGGTGAACAGTTTTCTGAAAACTCAGTACAACATGGCATCGAACAAGGTCAGAGGCTTAGGAAACGTAGCCTGCAATGCGTTGTACAGAATCTTCTGTTTAGTTATAAACCGAGAAGCAGCTCAAAACATAGGAAGACCCGACAAAGCAGTATCACCAACCTACTTCAACATATAATGAGGTAGCTATCATAATTATGCTAAAAAGTAGAAAATATATGGAACTTTTCAAATGATAAATTGATACTTAGAAGTGGACGAAAGAAACTTGGTGATTACGTTTCTTGAAGTAGACTGCAAGACCTGCTCCTAAAACAATAGCAACAACAACTACACCAAATAGAATCCAGGTTACAGAGAAAGGCTTTGGTTGCTGCGTGGGCATGGGCGAAGCTATGGCTATGTTTTGGATAGTGATAGGTGTGAGGAATGGGTATCTATCAATGACAGTGAGATCAGAGCGAATTAGGTATGGAGTATCCCCTATTCCTGTGTGGTCGATTTCGGTGGCGTTTGGATACTTAGTGGCATAGTCACTCCAGTAGTTACCTTCACTTCCATTATCCCATGGTGGCATGGTACCTCCACTCGGCAAGCCAGGAAAGGCATCCGATGTGGTTGTTACAATCGTTGCAGTTGATCTAACGATGAAGTCATTAAGGTAGATTTGGAAACTGCTGCTGTCAGTGTTTACTTCAGTGCTGTTGTTTGCGATTTTGTTTTCTGCTATGATGACTCCTGAACTGGAACCAATCAGAATGCCGCAATAGTTGTTTACTATCTGGTTTTGCTGGATACTGTTGTTGTTTCCTTGTACGCCAACGCCGTAGATGCTGTTTGCCAAATAGTTTCCAGTGAGGTTGTAGTTGTCGGCATAGATGGCTATGGCGCGCTCTGTTTCGCTTATGTTGTTGTTGATGATTGTGTTGCCGTTGTAGGCGCCTAAAACGCCTACTTCCCAACCGTTGATGTTGAAGTTGGAGACTGTTACATTACTGCATGTGAGGTTTATAGCGGAAGTGGCCTCTAGTCCTGTTTCGCCCGGGATTCCCCACCCGCCTGCGCCCTGAAGAACAAAACCTTCACCATCAATAACTATGTTGTTACGTAATACCACAACGGGTGAATCGTAAAGGTTGGCGGTGAGACGGTACAAGTTTCCATCGTGCTGAATGCTGGTAGTCCCTGAAACCGAGCCATCAGAGTTAATGAAGATGGTTCCAGCTGACTGTGATTTGACGCTTGATACAGACGCGGTTAAGCTGACTAAGCACACGAAAACACAAATAGATACTGCCTTTTTGTTCATTTTTATCGTGACCCCATCCCGTCATGAAGCATGAATGAGCAAACGCCCTTATAGCTCTCCTTAAAGAACAGCATCGTTCTCCAAAGAGAACACCCTACAAAACTGCCTTTTTTCTGTCCTTATTTCACTGGTTCGCCTGCGCGTAATAAAGGGACAAGCCAGCGCGCGTTTTTAAGTTATAACGTGCAGATTATTTGAAGAAGAGCTTTGCCGAAATGAGTGTGAGAGTTTGGTTGAAACAGTAAAGTATGAAGTCATGCGTGAAATAGGAAAAGTCGAGGTACGCAGCTACCCCAAAATTGTCGTAGCTAAAGTGGAAAACTCATCAGAGGCATTCAATCTGCTGTACAAGTTCATAACTGAAGCTTTTTTTGCAAAGTTAACATCAATGGAGTTGATATATCGAATGTTCAAGTACGAAGAAAAATACAAAGCCGTTTGCTCTGAGTGCGGTCTGGGATTCCAAATTTCAGCCGAAGTCGATGCAAGTGAACCAATATACTGCCAAGAATGTTACTGGAGAAGAAGACAACTTGGAGAATTATAGAATGTGCCAGATACATTAGTTTAAACTGGTTTTCCCAACTTTTTTGATTAGCGCATATTTCAATAATGCCTCTGAACCCTTTTTTGGTTCTGTGGAGTTTCCGTTTGGTTTGGGGTTCATGTGAAAAATCGTTAGGTGACTTATTTCAGTTTTGGCTCTATATTTTTCCATGTTTACAGAAACTTAAAGTAAGCCTGTCATCTATTGAGAATTGTTCCTATGCTTTCAAGCATAGGACACTAAAATCGTTGATGACCAGAAGGAACCACAGATTTGGGAAAAGTTAAAACTGAACAGGTTAAACGAGTCGGCAAAACACTAATGGAACGTTTTCCAAATAAATTCGTCAACAACTTTGACGAGAACAAGCTTTTAGTTAACTCTTTAACGCAAGGAACAACCACGCGAGTGAGAAATCAGATTGCTGGATACATAACGCATAAAATATCGTTAGCTCAAGACGATGCTTCAATTGAGCCTGTCGTTGACGAA
Source organism: Bathyarchaeia archaeon (assembly GCA_049520955.1). Taxonomy (GTDB): domain Archaea; phylum Thermoproteota; class Bathyarchaeia; order Bathyarchaeales; family Bathycorpusculaceae; genus Bathycorpusculum. The sequence continues at coordinate 22,110 of JBEKPG010000034.1, forward strand.
GAAGCATCGGAATAAAAACCTACTTCTTCTTGGAACTGTAAAGTTCTTGAGGCAAATCTTCTAAAACTTTTTCTTGATTCTCTAATAACAGCAAAGCACTTCATGAGAAAGCTACAAAATACTAAAACAAGTAATAGCGAAGCATTCTCAACTCTATAGAAAAAGGAATTGGTACTCCATTTTCGAAGGTTTTGTCCACTATCATAAAAACTCGGATAAAAGTAATTAGGATCCAGCCAAAACACCGACTGCCTTCATCTTTTCCATGACATCGTCAGCATGAGGTGCAATCTCCATGTCCTCCGTTAAATCCTGGCCAGCCACATGCCCCATGTGGTCGCCATCAATCCACTGGTCTTAATCACTTACATCATAAACCTTACCCTTATAGCCGACATACGCGGGGCTACCATTCTTGCCGTCAAATTGGCGCAGTTCGTCCAAAGTGAATTTATGTGAAGTTTCCAATCAAAGCACCTCCTAAATATCAATCGCTATCAAATTTTGCTGACTTTAATAACGCTCACGGGACAAGAGCTTTCTGCTTCTTGCGCTAGATTCATTTTGTGGTCGTCAAAACTGCCCGTTGATTTCCCGTTGCTTATTCCGCCTCTTACTTTTGATTTGCCTTCTGCATCACTTTCGAAATGTTCAGGGTCCAGCGTATAACATGTCGCGCACGCTATGCATTCTTCCCTGTTAACTTCAATTTGGTACCTCAATAGACATTCCACGAAACCTTAATTACAAGTAACTCTCTTGATTTAAATCTTAATAGCTATTATCCCTAACATTTTAAGGATTTCAAACCAACGTCCAAAATTATCCTGAAAATTATGACCACATAAATCAGCAGTCTCTTGAGAGCACTAAAGTTCTCGTTTAAAATAATGCTCAAACAACCTTCTTGTTAGCGCGCTGGCTTGTCCCTTTATTGGTGTAAAGTGGTGATAAGTCTTATTCTCTAATTTGGCGGCAGATTTGAGGCGTACAGCCTTTCCTCGTCTCTTTGCAGTAACCACCCTTCTCAAACCTGCAAACATGCCTCAAGCGACTGAAAGGAATAGCCACCAGTTCCATCGCGGGGTCTTCGAGTGCTGCAGTGACCTGCTTTGAGGTCCTAAGAGGAACGTGGTAGGCAAATTTGGGTCTTCCGAAACCCGTTGCGGCAAGTTTCTCCCTGACAACAAGGCCCTTAGCTGTTAAGCGTTCTAAATGTTGTTGCAGGGTGTTATGGCTGAAGCTCACTTCACTGAGAAGTGTGCCGAAACTTTTGGGTTTGCCGTCTTTAAGCGTGGCTAAAACGCGTTCGTCAAAGAAGTCCATTGCAGGCTCTAATAAGCAAAATCAGACTTATAACCATTTTTAACCATTTTAGGGACAAGCCAGCGCGCTTATTTCTTAATCGTCTTCTTTAGTACGTAGTCAAAATATCGCTCTGTGATGTCGCCCGAACTCCATTCTGCATGCATGCTGGTTCGTTTTTCAGCGCTGCGCAAGGCAGAGAGTAGGGAGCGGTTTAAATCTTTGGCGCTTTGTCCTTCGAATTCTGCTTGTACGCGAAACTCGCTTTTGTCCTTCCGGTCGTCATCTTCAGTGCTCACTTCTTTGAAAGAGCCAAACTGAGCGACTAGTTTTTCGAGAACGGCACTTATTGCTTTAGGATTGGCAGTGCTTACAGTGGCAACCAAAACGAAGCGCATATTTGTCATGTTTTTTCATCTCGTCTAGCGATTTGGATTCTTTTCTGAATGTAATTGTCCTCTCATGGCTTATAATTTTTGCCTGTCTTCCAAGCTTTTGCTTTCGGTTCCCCCTAATGCACAATAAAACCTGGGTCTATGAATTTGAAAAAATGAAAGTCATACGGCAACGGCAAGAAACCCTTTTAAGACCTATTCCCACACTTAGAGTTACGTTTGTTCTAATTATTTAGGAAGCGAATTGTGTGGAGAAGAACATCAAGATTTTGGGTTTCGTGGGGAGCTTACGCAAAGGTTCCTATAACAAGGCGCTTATGCGCGCCGCTGTGGAGCTTGTGCCTGACAATGCGGCGATAGAGATTTTTGACCTGGCGGGGATCCCGCCGTTTAATCAGGATTTTGAGAATCAGCCGCCGCAGATACTTAATGACTTCAAGATGAAAATCAAGGCGGCGGACGCTTTGCTCATAGCCACGCCCGAATACAACTACTCCATTCCCGGCGTGCTCAAAAACGCCATAGATGCCGCTTCGCGGCCCTACGCGGACAAGGTGTTCGACGGCAAACCCGTCGCCGTCATGAGTGCATCCACAGGCAGGTTTGGCGGTGCAAGAGCACAGGACCACCTGCGCCAGTCATTTGTGTTTCTTAACATGTACCCTATCAACCAGCCTGAAGTCATGTTAGCGCAGGCGGACAAAAACGTGGATGCAAATGGGAACTTGACCAACGAGGACACCCGTAAACTCATAAGGCAGCTTTTGGAAGAGTTGGTCAGGTGGACAAAGAAGCTGAACGAAACGCGTTGATGAAGAACTAATCGCGCGCTAATAGCAGTTAGAGGTTGGTAAACAAGTTATGCCAAGATTGTTCGATACAATTAGTTTAGGCAAATTAAGGCTTAAGAATCGCATCGTGATGCCTCCCATGGCAACCAATAAGGCTACCAGCGATGGAGAAGTGACTGAGAGCCAAATTAAGCATTATGCAGAACGCACCAAAAGTGTAGGCTTAATCATCGCGGAGCATTCCTACGTCACCCTGAGTGGAAAGCTCAGTCCCAATCAAATGGGAATATATGATGATAAGCTAATTGCAGGCCTATCAAAGCTAGCTAAAGTCGTCCACAGACACAGAACACCTATCGCCGTCCAAATAAATCACGCTGGCGCAAGAACCATATATAGCGTTATCGGAGCCCAACCTTTAGGCCCATCTCCAGTACTCGTTTTCCAAGAAACGCCCAAAGAACTCAGTATCGAAGAAATCGATGAAGTGGTGGAGGCTTTTGGTCAAGCTGCTCGAAGAGCTGTTGAAGCAGGCTTTGATGCAGTAGAGGTACATGGAGCACATGGATTCCTCCTAAACCAGTTCCTCTCTCCCCTTACCAACAAGCGAGGAGACGAGTATGGCGGAAGTTTTGAGAAGAGGGCGCGGCTCCCTATTCGCGTCTTCAAGAGGGTTAGGAAAGAAGTCGGTCACGATTTTCCTTTATTATACCGATTAGGAGCAGATGATTTCAGGGAGGGCGGTTTGTCTCTGAACGATACGAAAATATTCGCTGAGATGTTGGCAGATGCGGGAGTAGACGCCATCGATGTTTCTGCTGGAATAGGAGGCTCGAATCCACCGGGTCTTAGCGGTCAGGGCAGCTTATTCTACCTCGCCGAGGGTATAAAGAAAGTCGTAGGGGTGCCTGTGGTTGGCGTTGGCGGCGTCACCGAAGCAGAGTTTGCAGATAAGGCTGTTAGAGAAGGAAAAGTTGACTTAGTCGCTGTTGGCAGGGCCCTCCTCGCTGACCCTGAATGGGCGATGAAGGCCGTTAAGACCCTTGAGAGGAAATAGGTAGGTCTCGAAATTCCTAGCAAAAGGGTCTTAACAAATTTTAATTATTCTGAGCATGGGCTATTTTCCCATTTTTCTCAGTACTTTTATTTACTTTTCAGGTAATTAGAATACGATAGATGTGAGTTGCATGGATCCGGTCTATCTCTTTGAATATAGCCAAGCACTTCGGAATCGATACTTGGAACAGATCGCCAAACTTCCCTGGGAAGAAGTCATAAAAAGCCGTGGAGCGAGCTTTGATTCTTTGCGGAACATCCTGCTCCATACCATTGACGCTGAAGATAGGCTTGTCAACTATGTTATTCCTGGAAGAACAAAAGATTGGGTCTCACGAAACCCAGACGACTTTCGCGACGTAGATTCCATAAGAAAACGGTTGAAAGAGGTTGAATCAAAGACGAAAGCCTATGTGACGAGGATAGATTCTGCTGAGCTTGAACGGAAGGTGGAAATGCCGAGACCAGGGACACCGAGCATACTGGTCCGTGTGGAGGATGTTCTCGTTGCCGCTGCACTTGAGAACATACACCATTTTGGGGAACTGATTGCTCTCCTCTGGCAAATGGACATAGAACCTCCTCACATGGGATGGATAGGCTACCTTCAAAGATAAAACAACACTCACGGCTACCTTCAAAGATAAAACAACACTCACATGCCACCCTAAGAAAAAGGGCCATAGAGAAGATATCTCCATTTACCTGAGTTTCAAAGGTGGGTTCTAACGTGTGAACTTTCTAGTCTTACACTTTTATAATTGGCTAATAATACGTTGTGTGGGCTCGAAGTTCCGAAGTTTGCGGGAAGCGACCCAAAGAAAGGACGTGAAAGTTGAGAAATAGAGGGTTATTTATGGGGCAGGAAGCAGGAAAAAGAATTGGTGAGGTTAAAATTAAAACTTATATTTTGAAGAACGACAGCACCTTGTTAAGATTGGAGGAGGCCACTGTTAGGGCTTGCGCTGTACCTGAGGATGAGGCCAAGAGTAGAATGTGTACAGAATTGGGCAAGCCCGAAGGCAGAGCATGCGAGGAATTGGTATTAGTTTACAGGCCCATTGGATGCGTTAGAGAAAAGAACGAAATTGATCTGACTGAAGAAACAACAGTTACAGCAACAAGTACCGAAGAACTGAAGGACAAAAAGATCAGAGACAATATTAAGAAGTAGACTACGTGCACTTTGCCCGCGCTTTATTTCTCTTAGAGTTAAGATCTTTTAGAAGTGTTACAACAAATGTTACAGCAAATTTAACACTCTGCATTTCACTTTAAATCTTAAACTTCCGCGAAAAAGTGGCAAGTTAGAGAGGGATATATTCTAGTTGCTAGAAAGTCAGAAATAGCAATAGGCAAAATGGAAAAGGTCATGTTGGTTGACAAAGAGATTCTAACAGCAACTGTCAATGGCAACTGCTGTGCTATTGGTAAAAGTGAGCGCTCTGCTGACTTCTTGAATTTCCAATAAAAGAAAAAAGGTTTTGTGAAGGTTATTGAAGTCTATTTCTTGGTCTTGGCAGGTCGGTTTTTCTCTTTTGCTTTCGCTGCTGAAGCCACAATCTATGTCGTTGTTGTTCCCTTGCTTGCCGGTGAAGGATCAGCGACTTTTTTCTGTTGTCCGCGAGGTTACTTAGAGAGGAATCTCCAGGAGAGAACTATCCCGATCGCAGACAATACTACTGCGAATCCTATTACAACCGCGAAGTCAAGCAAGAGATTATTCATGCCTGTCGCTCCAATCAACACCTGTCTTATTCCGTCGACTGCGTAGCTTACGGGGTTAACTCTCACGACGTCTTGAAGCCAAGCCGGCATTATTTTTACCGGAAACAACGCGTTACTTGCGAATAGTAGTGGGAGGTTGAGTAGGTTTATGATTGCCATTTGTGTTTGCCAATCACCTGATCTTAGCGCTAGCACCGTGAACAACGCAGATAACCCAACGGCCATAAGGAAGATGATGACAAATGCACCAGCGATTCCTTGAGGAGTGAAATGTGACGTATCCATCCCGAGAGCTACTGCAATCACTAGAACTACGGCTGCTTGTATCAGAGATCTACCGACACTTTGCAGGATTTTGCCCATAACAATTGATCCGCGTGCAACTGGTGTGCTCAGAGCTTTGTTTAGGAACCCGAATCTACGGTCGAAGACTACTGACATTCCGCTAAACGCGGAAGTGAAGAGGACGATGAAAGCAAGCATTCCGCACGACAAGAATGAGAAGTAGCTTGTTGTTCCGAAAAAATTCTTCAAAATTAAGTCCTGTTGTGCTATGGAGGCTCCTGACCCGGCGATGAAGGACCCAAAGTTCAGGGCCTTGCCGAACAAGCCAAGCCAGATAATTGGTTGAATTAGTGACACAAAGAGTTGTATTGGGTTAGTGTACCACTTTCGAAGGTCTCTGTTTGTAAGCGCCCATAATCCGTGAAAGGGACTCCTACTGAGTTTGGGCGCTTTCCTAAATTTTTGTTCCCGCTCGGCCGAAACATGTTCGGGAGTTTTGGTTTGCCCTTCAGGGTCTTTTGAAGCTTTGATTTTGGTGTTTGTATCGTTTTCGTCCATGATTGTAACCTTAGGATCTTGCTCTCCTCATAGTTACCCGTTGACGGAACATTGTTAGCTTGTCGACTTCTTCCTCTCTGAGGTTGCGGCCTGTTAATTCGAGGTAGGCTTCGTCTAAGGTGGGCTTTGTCAGAGAGATTCTGGTGACGTGCAGTCCCTTGGATCGGATCAGGTCGGTTATCTGGGGAGATGCTTCTTCCCCGTCGTTCACCTTGATTCTGTAATTGCGGTCTTGCTTCTTGACTTCTCTTACAAGTTGGATTTTGGCTATGTCGGATGATATGTCTGGTTCGTTTTCTTTTACGTCGACGACTATGACGTCTCCGCCTACGCTTTGTTTGAGTTCTTCTGGTGAGCCGATTTTTACTATGTGGCCGTGATCTATTATGGCTACTCTTTCGCAAAGAGAATCGGCTTCTTCAAGGTAGTGGGTGGTGAGGAACAGCGTCATTTGGTACTCTTCCTTTAGTGTCTTGATGTATTTCCAAACTGCAGTTCGTGTTTGAACATCAAGGCCCAGTGTGGGTTCATCAAGGAACAGCAGTTTCGGGTAGTTGATCAGGCCGCAGGCGAGCTCTAGACGCCTTCTCATTCCTCCTGAATACGTGGAGACTTTCCTGTTCGCCGCGTCTTCAAGCTCGACAAGTTTTAGAAGCTCTTTTGCGTGTGCCTTCGAATCGCTTCTAGGCATTCCGTAAAGGTCTGCGCAGAGAATGATGTTGTTGATTCCTGACATGTCCTCGTCCGCCGTGTATTCCTGCGGGACGACTCCAACGTTTCTTCGCACTTCGTTTGCGTCTTTGAATATGCTGAATCCGCAGACCGTAGCTTTTCCAGACGTGGGCTTCAGGAGGGTCGTTAGCATGTTGATGGTGGTAGTTTTGCCAGCACCGTTGGGTCCAAGAAAACCGAAGATTTCTCCTTCTTTGATGGTGAAGCTTACGTTATCAACTGCCTTTAGGCTTCCGAAGGTTTTTGAAAGGTTTTCAACCGTGATTATGTTCGAAGTTGACGTTTCAATTTTGTTTGTCGACATTTTATTTTCTCCCAACTCTTTTTTTGAAGGTGGTTTGTTTATGTATTGGTTATTTTGGAGAGTCTTGACTGGATTTCCTTGATTTTTTCTATATGAGGCGAAAGTTTGGAAGGGTCTGATTTTGCGAGGTCTTCAAAGTATGAGACGAAACTGTTCATTTCGTTTAAGACATCTTCTATGGTCCGCGGAAGGTTTAGCCCAATTCTTGTCGGCCAAGCCATTTCCTCTTTTCCCTGCGCGGTTAACTCGTACCTGCCATCTTCTCTCTTTTTTATCGAACCCTCTTTAGTCATTGTGTCAAGCAGAGGATATACGGACCCCGGTGAAGGTCTCCACCAGCCTTGACTCATGCTTTCCATGGCATCCATTATTTCGGCGCCGTTCTTGGGTGAAATTTCTAATGCATATAAAATCCAGCCGTGAAGTCCACGGCGTTTGTGTTTCATCCAATCAAACATCGTATCAAATTACCGATATCGAATTATCGATATGCGCTTATAAAGCTTGCTTTGTCAAAATGTGCGCGGTCCGAAACGCTCCATCGATTTTGCTTGTGGCGTTAATACGAATTTGTCTAATATTGCTTGTTTTCAACTTTTGAGCCAATTTGCCAGCAAAAGAATCTCGGCAATGGGTTCAAACGACAAAGGCTAGAAGGGCGTGTACGCTGCAGAAATCTGGTTTAAATACATAAACTTGCCTAGTTACTATGCGGGAAGTAAGTTGGAAGTACAATTTTCGTGCTTCAATGAGTTCCCCGATCAGTGCGTCGGATGCCCAGAATACAGTGAGACAAGGCTTGATCAGGCATCGCAACTCTCGTTGCTGTCAGGAATGGGGATGATGTACCCGCCGTACACTGCAAAGGTCGTTAAAGAATGCAGGCGGTTTCACAAGCGCAAAGTTGAATATATGAGATAGAAAGACGTATAGAGCAAACCTGAATAAGCAACCATAGCCAAGTTGGCTGAGGAAAAATTATCGGGGGAAAAATATCGATTTTTAGGTCAATCCTTGCATGCCTATGAAGTGAATTCAGGCATTACTTTCTCGGCAAACAGCATTAGCGCGTTTCCTCATTTCCACAGTTCATGTTCAAGATAAGATACTGTTTACCTGCGTTAACTAATTCCTGTACCTTCTCAACCACCTGCTTTGGCGTTCCGTAGATCACCATTTCACCGTATTGTGCGTCAGTTACGCCAGGTCCACGGTTTCTCTGCGCCATCTGCGAGACTCCCTGTACGTCTTCGCCGATTATCAGGTGACCCAGCTTAGTCTCATTGTTGGAACAAGCTCGGTCTGGACAGAGACATTGTTGAGCCAGCCAAAATAAGCGCTATTGCACCCACGGCCACCAGAACTGCATTGATTTTTCGCAACATGCTGCCTTCTTTTGCTTTGGAATAACGCTGTTTGCTTTAAAAGTATTATCTATCTTGCGCGTGCGTATAGATAAATAAGTTAAACATCATCATATTAATGTAAATGCAAGTTCTTAGACAGCACAAAAAAATAGTTCTGATCGCAGTTTTGTTAGTCATCATACTGATTGTGTCACTGTTCATTGCTCAAAACATTTCTAAACCTTCCCCAACAACTACGTCTTCCCCTACTCCTACTGCTCTATCTGCACCAACTCCGACACCTATACTCTCCCTTTACCCGGGAGAAGTTACCCAATATCAGGAGCAAAGGCTGACAACAATTACCGATTTCCTAGACGACATTGATCAACATCCTGATGTTGCCATAGAGGGGACACAGTACATAAACCCGGCAACTTACAACCTAACTATCACTGGTCTCGTAAACAAAACAGTGCAGTACTCGTACGATGATGTAGTCAATAATTTTACAGCATACCAGCAAGTGGCTACGCTTCTCTGCGTGGAAGGCTGGAGTGTCACTATGTTATGGCAAGGCGTCTCAGTGAACGATCTCCTTCAAGCAGCAGGAGCCAGCCCAAACGCCACAACAGTCATCTTCTCCGCCTCAGACGGCTACTCAACCGAACTTCCATTGAACTACATCGTGCAAAACAACTTAATCTTAGCCTATAAATTGAACAACGTCACTCTTCCCGCTGCTGCTGGATTCCCCTTCGCGCTCGTGGCTCAAAACCAATATGGATACAAATGGATAAAATGGGTAACGGAAATCGATGTGTCGAACGATTCAAGCTACCTCGGATACTGGGAAAGCCGTGGATACCCCAATAACGCAACAGTATCTGGTGGTTCCAACATCTTGATTCAACTCGGGGATATTGTGTCAGTTGCTGAAGCCATAGTTGTTTCTGTTGTAGTTATATTGATAGTTGCCGCAATTTATAGAATCTATAGAAGATCAAAACCAAGCAGCCCAAATTCTGGAGTCGCCGAAACAAGGATTAGGAAAATATAGCTGCGAAGTTTACAGTGACTACCCTACAAAATACTTTTTGAAAACATTCCAGAGTGGAAGCTAAAAGAAGCAAAAGCATAGGGGCTTTCTTACAGCCCTCATTTCCTATATAGAAGACCGCGTTCCGACCTTTGTAACGAGTGCTTGAACATAGAAAGAATCGAACTTCGCAAAGTAACAGCAACATAACCCCACTTAATCCCTGAAATCAAAATTACCTGACAATAGCTATAATTTTCTTAATAACTGGACTTATCACCACAACAGTCGGGTTAGTCTCAAAACTAAAAACGTTTGAAGAGCCGCCGTCACCACAGCCTTAGCTCCAAGTAAGAGGAACGAAAAAGAAATAAGAAAAGACGTATAGACAAAACGATTAGTTCGCGTTTAGCGCGGCGCGCGAAAAGACTTGACCCAGTTACCTTGGTGCTTTACCGATCTCTGAAAGAACTGCAAAAGAAGGCGAGATTTTAGCAAAATTAATCGGATTCGAGCCTGGCGGTTTGGGTCTCTATGGGATTTGACCCCCAAAAGGGGTCGGAACCATTAATTATGACAGCGACCGTAGTAGTCACTATAGCCCTTGGAAGGGGGATCCTAGCACCTTTTTACCAGTAAAAACTAGCAAGGCTGCCCGTCCCCATACCCAAACAGGTTCAAAAGCTTTCTGAACAAATAAATCCACTTCTTTCTAAACCAGTCAGATCCCAAACGATCATTTGCGCCTCTTACGACGCCGATAAATCGCTTCTAGACCTCGCCCTGTTTCATTTGCTTTCTCAGCATCATGTCTAGGAAGCTTGAGCTGTTGTTTTGGAGTTAACCCTATATACCTCTCCTCGAATTCTCGCGTTCGCTTGACGGCATCATCTCTTATTTCTTGGAATACTTGTCCTTTGAGGAACGGCTGCACCTTGCTCCAGTCGCGCTTAACCGTGCGAACCGAAATACCAAGTTTAGCAGCGATTTGCCGTTGCGTAAATCCCTTCTCAGCTAGTAGGCGCACCTGTCGCCTGCGCTCTCTCCAGTTTGTAGCGCTCCACACTCTTAGTGTAGATGCAAATCTTGCGGTAAGCCGCATCTTTTACACCAAATCGCCTATTCCTCATGTTAGAATTCCTCTTTCCTGAATAGCCGAATCAGGGCACTCTGCGCCTGAATTTGCAAATCCTTCATGATCTGAGCTCCTCAGCAACTGCTCATCCCCCTCTTTCTCCAGTTGTTTCCATGCTTACTATTCAAACGTGACAAAATTCACGTTCACATTCAAATATTGCCTTCAGACATTAAATAAACTCCCTGAAAATGAAGGATTCTTCCTCAGCTACACGTATCTGCCAACAAACAAACCAAATAATAACAAGCTCGGAGATTTGAATGGGGCTGCCCGGATTTGAACCGGAGTCTATAGAGCCCAAGTCTACAAGCCTAGACCAAGCTAGCCGACAGCCCCGAGGTGTTGCAGGGAAGATAATTTCCGATGCATCATAAAAACCTTAGCTAAAGCGTAAGATGTTTGGCGGCGAATTGTTTAATTTTTAGTGCGCTGTGCGTAAAAATGGTAAAACGTTAGCTAAGTTATCATTAATTCTAAAAAATAAAAAGAGGAAAAAAAGTATGGCTGCAACTAAGCATTAACTTTTCTAATGTATCCTGATGCTCGCATTGCGGCCATGGCGCCTTCTCCAGCAGCCGTTATCACTTGCATTCCCCCACAAGTGCAATCCCCAGCTGCAAAGACTCCTTCGATGTTTGTTTTTTGTTGGCGATCAACGGTTAAGCAGCCATTTTTGTCAGTGGCTACTCCAGCGTTCTTTACTATTGCAGTCAAAGGAACGCCTCCTAAAGAAACGAAAACCCCGTTAACCTCTCTTTCCACCACAAGTTGGGTTTCAAAGTCAAGTATTTTTGCAGCCTTAACAATTTGTTCGCCAACAATCTCGGTTATCTTGCCTTTGACGATTTCTATATTAACCTTGTTTCGAAGCCGATCTATCAATGTGCCTGAAACTTCCAATTCTGGTTTGTTAGTAACTATCAAAACATTGCTCGCCACGTCAGAGAGCAACAAAGCATCAATTGCAGCTTCTTCTCCGTTCCCGACAACCGCCACCTTTGCATGCTTGAAAAAAGCACTATCACATGTAGTGCAATAACTGACTCCTCGACCTAAAAAGTCGGTTTCTCCTGGAACCAACAGTTTTCTTCTTTGCGTCCCAGTCGCAATAATCACAGCATGCGCTTCATAGGTTTGCTTTCGCGAAACAACACGTTTAACCTCGCCTTTTAGGGATAAACCGATCACTTCTTCATTATCTCTAATTTCTGAGTGAAAACGTAAAGCTTGCAAACGCATCTTCTCAGTCAGTTCATTGCCTTTAATGCCGAGCTCAAATCCTGGAAAATTCTCTATTTGCGGAGCTAACCAGGTTCTTCCGCCAACGATGCTTGACTCTAAAACCACGGTTTTTAACCCAAGCCAAGACGTATAAATAGCAGCGGTTAAACCGGCTGGTCCACTGCCAATGATTAGGACATCAACTTTATGATTTTCTTCTGACATTTTCTCACCTAAAACTTAGAAGATATCAATAGTAGAATTCCATGAACCAACTAATATATTTTAGATTACTCTATTGACCTTCATCTTTCTCGATTGATTGTTCATCAGTGGGTGATTATCACTTGACTGTGGTGGCTCTCAATTTAGAAGGTTATCTTTTTTCTCATAAAACCATTTGACAGGAAAGAATAGACTCAATCTTAGAAACTTAAACTATTCTAAATTTCGAGATATAACAAAATTAAAAAAAGAAAAAGTTAGAGATTGGTTTATTCTTCGCCTTCAGGACCGCCCGGCATTCCGCCGCCTGGACCACCTGGACCGCCTTTTGGTGACTTCGCTGTTATTACGTCGTCTATGCGTAGTATCATGGCTGCTGATTCGGCTGCGGATTTGATGGCTTGTTCTTTGACTACCAGTGGTTCTATGACTCCTGCTTCGACGCTGTTTTGCAGTTTGCCTGTGAAAACGTTGATGCCTATGTTTTTGCCTTCGGCTGTATCGTGTTTTGAACGTAGTTCGACAAGGATATCTATTGGTTGGAGGCCTGCGTTTTCTGCGAGTGTACGGGGTATTACTTCCATTGCATCTGCGAATGCTTCAACGGCTAATTGTTCTCTTCCACCGACTTTATTTGCGTACTTGCGTAATTCTTTGGATACTTCGATTTCTACTGCTCCGCCGCCTGGAACGATTTTGTTGTTCTCAATTACGTCTGAGACTACTGATAGTGAGTCGGTTATGGCTCTTTCTGCTTCGTCAACCATGCGTTCGAGTCCTGCTCGGATTAGTATGGCTACGCTGTGTGGGTCTTTGCATTTTTCGACGAATATCATTTTGTCGTCGCCGATTTTGCGTTCGTCGACTAAGCCTGCTAAGCCAAGGTCTGCTTTTTTGAGGTCGTCTAGTTGGCTGATTATTCTTCCGCCTGTTGCTCTTGCGAGTTTTTCCATATCTGACTCTTTCACTCGTCTTGCTGCCATTATGCCTGCTTTTGCTAGATAGTGTTGAACCATGTCGTCTATGCCTTTTTGGCAGAAAACTATGTCTGCGCCTGAGGCTTTGACTTTTGTAACCATGTTCTGCATCATGTCGTTTTCTTGGTCTAGGAATGCTTTCATTTGTGATGGGTCTTTGATGCGGATTTCAGCGCTGATTTCTGTTTTCTCTATTTCCAATGCTGAGTCTAAGAGAAGTATCTTTGCGTTTTCTTTTGTCTTTGGCATTGCTGGATTAACGACTTCTTTGTCAATAATTATTCCTCTGATAAGCTGAGTTTCAAGGAGACTTTTGCCTGTTTTCTTTATAAGTTGAATGTTGTCTATGTCGGCAATGGTTTTGTCGCCGCGTTGCTCTGCAATTTGCATGACTGCCTCAATGGATATTTCTGCAAGGTGCTCTCTTGCCGAGCCTACTGATTTGCTACTCATTGAAGTTAATGCGACTTTGAGGAGTGTTTTGCGGTCATTTACGTCAAGCGGAATAGCTATTTTGTTTAGAACTTCGATTGCTTTTTGCGATGCTTTTCGGTAACCGCTTACTAGAATTATCGGGTGAATGTTTTGTTCAAGCAGTTCTTGAGCCTTTTTAAGAAGCTCGCTTGCGAGGACGACTGCAGTTGTAGTTCCATCGCCAACCATGTCATCTTGTGTTTTGGCTATTTCAACCATCATTTTTGCTGCTGGGTGTTCAACATCAATTTCTTTAAGGATTGCTGCACCATCATTTGTTATGGTTATGTCGCCTAGACTGTCAACAAGCATCTTGTCCATGCCTCTTGGACCTAGAGTGGTTTTGAGTACTTCGCCGATTACTTGTGCGGCCATTATGTTGTTTCTTTGGGCTTCTTTACCCCTGCTCCGGGTTGTTCCTTCTTTAAGAATCAACACCGGCTGTCCTGAACCTGTTGTTGTTAAATACGCCATATGTTATACCTACTTTACTAGAACTTTATTTTCGGAAATAAGCAAAAACCCAACGGAAATATAAACTTTTACCCTTAAAACAAACCGCTTCCTCTATCTGTTTACTATGTTTTCATATTCATGCTGTTTCGATTTCTTTTATTTGATTAAAATGAGGATCGTCCGTTATGCAAACTGCCTTGAGTACAAGGGCTGTGGGCAGCAATCATGCTGTCTCCCATTGATAGATGATATTTGTGTCTAAGTTCGCCAGAGATTTGCGCTATTTGGTCATCAACTGGAACTAATTCAAATTCTTCCCTTAGATTAGCAACTTTAACTTTTGCGGTTTCTCGGCCTTCTCGCGATATGGCAAGATTGCACACTTCATGGATAACCACTGCTGAAATGTATCTTTTTCGTGCCTTTTGCGCTTTTATCCTTTCCAATAGCAATTTATCTTGTGAATAGTAAGAGTCCGCAAAGAACATAGTATCGTAGACTGCTTTATTCATCTTCGTGCCTAAGCTTGTCAAGCTCTTTTTTTTACTTCTTCAGGTGTTCCAAACTCAGAATGCGCTCCCAACATATCCCAGAATGACTTTTTAGGCTTCAACAGTATGCCGTCCTCTGTTTCAATCACTTTAAGCCGTGTGCCCTCTTCGATGTTGAATTTTTTGCGGAGTCTAACAGGAATAGTAGTCTGACCTTTCTTTTTTACGATAATTTCAGTTTCAATCTTCATATCAGTATGACTTTTTGTCAAGTATTACTTCTAAACGTTGTGTTTTTACGTGCTGATGTTGTCTGTTTAGTGGCTGCAAAGGCTTTTAGCTAAATGCACCTTTTATATTGTCGGTGACAAAATGAGCCTGCTTGAAGCCAACGACTTCATCATAAAAAAGAAAATCCTCTCAATGCACGAACACTACGATTTTGAAGACCTAAAAGGCAACAAATTAGGCGAGGCTGACGGCAACCTTGTTCAGGTTCCGCCCAAGTTTGTTGTCAAAGACAGTCATGGCTTGGAGCTTATGCATTTGCAGGGTAAGGTGTTCTCGTTACGTCATGAATTTACTTTTCACGGTTCAAGCGGCGAAGAGATAGGAACAATAAAGAAGAAGATAGTCAAGTTGGTGGGCGAAGAATTTTGGGTGGAAAAAAATGGCGCCGAGTTCATGCGCATCTACGGAGACTTCACCGAACACGAGTATCAACTGGAGGTTGCGGGGGTTGGGGTTGCTTCAGTTCACAAGAAATGGGTGTCCTTAAGAGATCAACTTGGAGTGTCAATAACGGGAGAAGTAGATCACCGAGTAGTCATCGGAGCTGTAATCGTGATAGAACACATAGAAGTTACGGAGAAGCAATCATCATCAGGCAGCTCAATGCACATAAATCTATAACTAACTAAACCAGTTGAAAGAAACTGAAAAGGGCGAGCAGCTTATTTTTTGCGTTTGTCGCATTGGAGGACTTTTGGGCAAATTAAGCATTCTTCCTGTGTAAGCATGCTCTCTCCCGGGGCATGCATAAGCCCGCTGAAGTGTGCGCATTTGGCTGGTGAATCGAATACTATGGGGTATTCGGTTGGCTTCACACTGATTATTTTTTGGTTTTCGGTGGCTATTTCAAGTTTTGACATGCAATAGGGGCATGCATAATGGGTTTGCCTGGGAATCACAGATGTATCTGTTAATACACTTGGTCTGTCGAATGTTTTTTCGCATCCCTGATAGGGGCATTTTAGTTTTTCTTCATGGTGCCCGTGGAAAAGCTGCATGTCAATCACCTACCTGAAGCAATTAACATCGAGTGTAGCAATATTTAATAAACATTTCCGCGGAACACCATTCGTTGAATACCGTACAACACAACTACAGAAAAGCTATATTCGCCAATTGTTCATAGAATAAAAGAATACCAACATTTTCACGCACTTTCAGAACCTGGAATCTGTTGTTTATCTAATTTTGCATAATAATTATGAACAAATCTCAAAAAGCATTATATCAGTTGGTGACTAATTAATATCAAAAAAGCATGGTGAAAAAATGGAAAAAACTTCCTCAAAGAAAGCTACTCCAAAAGAAATTCTGTACTTTCCGCATGTGTAGTGAGAGAAAAATGATCGCCGAAACCAAGTATACCTCTACTTGCAATTGCACAAGTTCGTTAACGGCAGCTTTTGTTTACAGTGATATAAAATGTCGAAAACTTATGAAAGAAAGCAGGCAGCATAGCCAAACCTAATATCAAACATAAGGAGATGACCAAACAAAAAATCAACCTTTAGTGCCCTGTTAAGGCAATCTCTGTCTTTCTATAGACGATTCATTCCCTCCTTTTTTAACCAAAAATATGGTTCGTGTATAACGCCTTCACAAATTAAGTGGAGCCTCGAGCGGGCTTTGATCCCGCGGCCTGCTGCTTACGAGGCAGCCGCTCTACCAGGCTGAGCCATCGGGGCATCCATTTGCTAATCATGAAACCCAAGTTTTTAAATGTTAAGTTATCAAATTTGCCTGAAATTCCAATATATACAACTAATTCTAGAAGCAAAGTGCTCGGTTTTTGGTATATAAACAGAAATATCGAATTTATAATATTTGGTTTCTATTAAGGTCACCTATTAAACCGGAGTAGGCTTTAGCGCACAAACATCCCTCTCTAAGCCTCGTAAGCGTCAATTTTAAAAGGCTTGGGCATCCTAATGTTTTATTCTGTAGTTTCAGGGAGAGTGAACATGTGGACAAAGATAAAACTGGAAGCATCAATCCCCATTCAACAAGAACAGAAATGGGCGAACGAAAAATAATTGAAATAATCGCTAACTGCCTTGAAGCTATGCCCAACCTACCCGTGCCCTTTGGAGACGACGTCTCCGCCGTTTATATTGACCAAAAACGAGTTGCAGTTTTAAAAACTGATATGCTTGCAGCAAAAACCGATGTACCTCCAAACATGAGTCTATGGCAAGCTGCAAGAAAAGCGTTAGTCATGAACATAAGTGACTTTGCATCCAAGGGTGTTCAGCCCACGGCAGCTCTTGTATCTCTTGGGTTACCTAGAGGTTTTATGCGAAAAGACATTGAAGAAATCGCCCGTGGGCTCAATGCGGGAGCACGAGAATACGACGCTTACGTAATTGGAGGCGACACAGGTGAAGCCTCAGAACTTATCATTTCAGTTTCGCTTTACGGCACAGCTGAAAAAAAAGCGCTAATGCTTCGTAATGGAGCTAAGCCAGGAGATATCTTGGCGGTTACAGGTTTCTTTGGCAAGTCCGCTGCTGGCTTACGCTTGCTTTTGGATAGCTATAAAGCTTCAGCGAACCTGCGTGATGTGTTGTCGGGCGCAGTTTGCATGCCTAAAGCGAGGCTGAAAGAAGGCTTAGCACTTGGCCGTTCAGGAGCGGTGTCGGCTTCGATTGATTCAAGTGATGGTTTAGCTTGGAGCCTACACGAAATTGGAAAAATGAGCCACGTTGGTTTCCTAGTTAACACCGTACCCGTTGCGGAAGAAGTTAAACGATTTGCAGAATTTAACCATCTTAACCCTATAGAGTTGGCGCTCTACGGCGGGGAAGAATACGAACTTGTGGTAACAATTAAGCCTAAAGCGTGGGTTGAAGCTGAAGCTGCGGTTGAAGCTGTAGGCGGATGCATTTTGCCTATTGGAAAAGTCACAAAGGGTACTAAAATGCTGTTGGACGTTGATGGAGAGAAACGTGTCATTGAAGCTCGAGGCTGGGAGCATTTCAAGAGCAAAATTTAACTTTGCTATCCAGCAAGTAATTGATTATAGTTATACAAGAAGCCGCTAAGTAGGGCTGTTTGCCCAAACTGATTTTTTCTCCATATCTAAGAGCGAATATTTCTGTTTTTTTGGGCAAACCAACATGGTCCCCGAGCACGAAAATAGCGTTGTTAGCAAGTTCCGTTTCAGCTATGTTTTTTCCGCCTTCCTCCAAAACGTACACGTTGCAGCTTTTTCCTTCTTTTTTGAGTAATGCTTCAAAACCTGTCTTGTCAACGCTAATCCCAGGATGGGACTTGCCTGCGATTACTTTTCTCAAAATTTGCTTCCAAGTGTCCACGTCCGTTCGAACATCATAGAGGCTACTGCCGTCGATTTGTATGTGCAACGGAGGATTTGGTGGGCCATTCAATATGGCATGAAAAGTTACGTCTCTGCGTATGCCATGTGAAAGGAAAAGGCTGGTAACTGCGCATTCGTAGACAACGTCTAATCTTCCGGCGTCGTGAAGGTTGTTGAATGCTGAGTTGGTTTTTCCCAAACGTGAGAACAGGATGAATTCTCTTGGCAAGACGGTCACAACTTAGTGCTATGCAAACTTGCTTTAAAGTGATTCCACTACATAAGTTCAACCAACAGAAATCATATAATAAGATTGAACAGGACCAAGAGGTTGTTTACGACCACTACAGCAATGAATAGTATCATGCTAAGATAGGCAATTTGCAGTATTCTAAGCGCAATTTTGAACGAAACCGAGTTTTTGTTTGGAGATTTCATAAGCGTTTTTTGCGCTAAAACAAAAATCAAGCCCACCGTAAAAGTCGCCGTTAATTTTAAAATTAAAAAAGCTGGGAGATTTGAGCTAACGATACCTGCTATAATAGGGTTAAGCTCTCTGGCGCCAAAGAACAGGGTGCCCATAACCGTTGTTAAGCAGTCTATGGAGCCTAAAAAGATTAGAAACAAACTTGGAAGGATTGGTGTACTCTGCAAAATGGTTTTTCTCCTTTCTCTTTGCGAACCTTTTTGGCTGCTATTTCCCTTCTGCATGTTAATTGAGAATTCTTAGTTTCTTAAACGTTTTTATTTTATGTTCGGCACAGGTTCATTTCAGCCTGATTAACATCAATAACCTGATAAAGCAATTTTTAGGCACAATGAGGCGTAGCCACCTGCTCTTCGGGTAATTCCTTTCTCTGAGGGAACTTTGATTTTTCAATATAGGTCACTGAAAAGAGAAAAACTTTTTATCCATTTGTGGGCTTCGCTTTTTGCCACCTTCTTCAGCGCATGACGGTACAAGTCAGCGGCGCATATAACCTATGAGCTGACCGTTGCATTATTTGTATTTGTTCTTAGGCGCCTCATTAAGATGAGAACTGTGGAAATCACTATTGCACTAGCCACACCGAATGTTAATACGATAGGTGCAATCGGGTATCCCTCGTAAGAACCACCTTGCATGCTTACTTGAACTGTTTCGTTATTAACGGAGTAATCTAATGTCACAGTTTTGCCGCCGTAGCAGGAACAGAATGAATTGTCAAAACTCAATAGATATGTTCCATTAATCGAAGCAGAAAAAGAGAAATTTCTATAGCTAGTGTAGTTATAACTCAACAATTCTTTTCCGTTTGGGTCACTTACAATAAAATTGACGCCCGTTCCAGTACCGCCTGAAACAGAAAACGTGCCATTAACAGAATCGCCTTGATTCAAATTCAAGTTTACGGTTTGTTGACTGCGTGGTGGAACAGTAAATGTCTGTGAAGCATGAACAAAAGTCGTCAAGGAACTCAGAAGCACCAAGAAAACAATCAACACAAGAATGCGCTTATTCACAAAGACACCAATCTTAGCCTGCTCAATTGGTTAATAAGCCTTGTACCGCACTCTATTTAACGTTTTGTCAGGGCCTATCAATATAGAGACGTTGCTTCTTTTGGTTGCAACTGGTACATCCACAAAGGAATCCCAAAATTCGACAAAAGTTGAATGAGTGTACAGTGAACTTGCTTAAATTGGTTTTATTTGAGCACTCTTTCAATACGCGGTAGCTTTTTATGTGCATATCGCTGGTACAGAGTTACGGACGAACAAACGAATGAACGCGGATTCGGGAGTAAAAAGCAAATTCAACAAAAAATTGTTAGCATTTGCTGTTATCATTATAGTTGTCGTAGTAGTAATAGCTTCTTGGCAGACCTCTGTACAATCCTCGAAAGCAACAAAATCGAAGGTTACTCTTCCAACTCTAAGCTTGACCCTCATAGGAGCCAATGGACAACAAAAAATTCTGGACTCAAGCGAACTCGCAGCCTTAAAATCTTACACGGCGACCGGAGGATACATTAACGATAAGAATAACACGACTTACGTTGGAAGCTTCACAGGTGTGCCCTTCTTAACCCTCTTGAACTTAGTCGGAGGCATTACAAGCAGCGAGAACGTAACTGTTTCGGCATCAGATGGCTACCAAACGACATTTACTTATCAGCAGTTGCAAGGTCAAGGAATAAACACTTTCGATCCGAAGACAGGAGCCTCAGTACAAACCTCCCAACCATTGACGGTGATGGTTGCCTACTATTGCAATAGTACAAACCTTGCTTCAGGTACAGGACCTCTAAGTGTTGCGGTTGTAGGACCCCAAGGCTTGTTAACAAATGGCTTTTGGTGGGCATATCTTCTTGTGAAAATTCAGGTTATATCAGCTTAGCATCAATTGTTGTATCCTTTTTGGGTCCAGCAAATCTTCAAAATTACTTTTCACATTTACCTTGTTAGTTGGAAGAGTTTAAATTCAGACATTTTTCAATGATTTCATATTTGTTTTGATTTTGCTTAAAGATTTAGAATCCAGCTCTTCAGGCTATGAAACGGTGGCGTTGTTAGGGTAGCCTCTGCTTTCCCAATACCCAAGATAGCTGGTGTCATTGGACACTTCGATTCCTGTTACCCATCTTATCCATTTGTATCCGTATTGGTTTTGGGCTATCAGCATGAATGGCCATCCTGCCTCGGGGGTGAGGGTGACGTTGTTCATTTTGTAAGCTAAGATTAAGTTGTTTTGCACGATGTAGGCTAACGGAAGCTCAGTAGTGTAACCGTCGGAAGCGGAGAAGATGATGGTAGTCGCATTTGGGCTGACGCCTGCATCCTGAAGCAAGTCGTTCACAAGGACTCCTTGCCACAATATGGTGACGCTCCAACCTTCCACGCACAAAAGCGTAGCTACTTTCTGGTTTGATTGGAAGTTATTGACCACGTCCTCGTACGTATAATTCAAGGTCTTGTTAACGAGACCAGTGATGGTTAGGGTGTAAGTTGTCTGGTTTATGTACTGCGTTCCCTCGATGGAAACATCAGGATGTTGATCAAGGTCTTTGATGAAAGCGCTGATTGATGTTAGGCTTTGATTCTGATATTGGGTAACTTCTCCCGGGTAAAGGGAGGATGTGGACGTCGGAGTAGACTCGGGCGTTTGAGGTGGTGTTGGTGAAGGCGGTGTTGGTGAAGAGGGTGTTGGTGAAATTTCGGTTGGGAAGGGTGAAGGTGTGGATTTCGGGGAAGGTTTAGGGGCGTTCTGAACAATAAACAGCGAAACAATTATTATAACGACTAAGATAACTGCGGCTAAAACTATTTTTTTGTGCTGTCTAAAAACTTGCATTTACATTGATAAATGATATTTAGTGTATTTATCTATGTTGTGCCAAGAGAGTCAGTTCATTAAGTTTATGTAAGCCCAAAACAGAGAACTGTTTTGACTTTTTTTTACTATGGACAAAAACTGTTTGTAGTTTATATGACATTTGAAATAAAGGTGAATCTATAAAACATAACGGCTTACTTTATCTCGATGGCTAGTTATTCACTAAAATAGCCTGATTTAAGAGTGACTTAAACCCCAGTTAAAGACCTTAGTTAATAAATTAAAGAGTTGATTTTAGTGTTACTCAAGAAATTGTTGGAGTGTTATGAAATGGTTGTTTTTTTTGATGGGCAAGAAACGATTTTTGGAGTTTTTCTGGGCAAACATTTTCGGCTTTGACAACTGTGTGCATGCATCCTTTGCATATGTACTTCGTATCTTTCACTAGGGGCTTTATCTTTTCCATTGGTACTTTATCCTCTACAATCTTGCAGAGATGCTTTTCATGCCCGGGATGAGGTTAAACTTTTGACAAAACTTGTACCTAAATTAACAAGGAAATACTGCCAAACATAAACTATGCATTTAAAGGAAAAACAGGGGAATCCCACTCCTTCCAAGCCAACGAATGATTGCGATAATAATTTCGGGAAAAGATGCAATCAATTCGAAACCGACCTTGAATGCCTCTATTTTTTCTCCATAGGACGGCTGGCGTTAGTGTTGTTAAGTTGGACAAGTGTTCAGAAAGTCTACTAAATCGACAACATTTAATAGTAACAAGCCCCAGAGCTGAGTATATGATGTCGCACGTAATAATATACTTGTGGCGTGCCATTTCAAGTTGAAATAGCGAGGTAAACTAAAAAATGAAAATCAGACGCAAATTGTTATTATCGTACCTACTGATAGTTGCACTTTTCGTTGCAGCAGGGGCAACCATCACATACAACACAATGAAGATGACCGAGCTTCAGAATACAGCAAAAACTCAACTTGAGATTAACGATAACGCTTATGCATACCAGCAGGGGCTTGACCAGATCCAATTCGGCACTTTAATGTATGCTTCTGACAATACAACGGAGGGACAACAGATAATCGTCGCTAGCGCAGACATCATGACGCCGGCTCAAACCTACTTACTCAGCGCATTATCTAGCAACCCAGCGCTACTAGCCGAGTTTAATCAGGCACTCAGTCTGGACCAGAACGAGATTAACAGTGCCATAAGTCAAGTTTATAGCCTATATATTGGCAACGAAAACAGCAGTCAAAAGTACGTCGACATTTGGAGCCAACTCAGCACGCTCATGAGCGCCGTGACTCAGGCAGATGCTAAACTCGCTGATGTTCGAAGCACCACTTTAGCTAACGTTGAAAGCGCAAACACAGCTGCTCAGAATTACTCCAACATGAGCTTGATAGTTGCCGTGGTCTTCTTGGCTCTAATCTCAGCCGTGTCAGTTGTCTTAGCAGTGGTAATGGGCAGCCGCATTACAAATCCCCTCAAGAAATTGGCTGACATTGCACACAAGGTAAGCACAGGCGACCTCAACCAAAGATACTACCTCAAACAGAAGATTGACATCAAGACAGGCGACGAAATCGACGAACTTGTGGATGCGTTCAGGAGAATGGTCAACGCGTTCCGCATGACCGAAGCGATGAGCAACGAAACAGAGGCGCCGAAGGAGCCGAAGTAGTAATGACTGTTGAGCAAGACTTTCTAGCAGTGCTCGCCGAGGACCTGGGACCAGCTGCTAAAACATTCCTGTTCCGTCAGTGCAGAAACCATCTGAACAAGGAACCCTCTATGCTTCAAAAATCGGACATTGACGACTTAACGAAATGGTGCCAGATCGGAGTTCAATCGGCTCTCGGTGCTCAGGTCGCGGAGAATGTTAGGAAAGGTTTGCTAGCACTAAAGCAGAAGCCTTGAAAAACCACCACTCTTTTCAATTCTAATCCCAATGATAGGTAAAGAGCAAGATTTCCTGTCCCTCCCATCGAACGTCGTTTCCATTTTCCAAACACATAATCTTCTATATGGTTTACCAAGCAACACATGCGTAACTCACAGCAAGGAGATTCTGTCTGCCGACTTCGCAAATTCATATCTGAAAAAGCACAAGGCAACTTACCTAACAAAAAGCTTCACTTTTATACTAAAAAAATATCTGCAAGTTTCGTTCAATGAACAACATGACACCAAATGACACCGATTGACTAAGAAAGATATTATGCTTGTTAAGAATTCGTTTTCGCACAATTATGAGATTCTTTGAGTTTTCTCCGTTTTAACTGTGCTATGAAGCGTGAAGATATTGAGTTCGCTATCCTGCAACGATTTAACGTATAAAATGTATTACCCTTATCGCCATTATGGTTCGAGCAACTGATTCTCTTCATGCCCAATTGTTCGCGAGAAAAGGCTGCGAATCACATTTTGGTTTCCTTAAGAATTGTGGAACTGCATGCTGATTACTTCAAAATCAAGTATAAGCAAAGAGGGAAGTTTGTTTCCAAAAAAACTGCGACAAATTGTTAAGCATCAAGCCTTGTTCAACCATGAGTAAAAAACTTTGACTATATTAGGCCATAAAAGAAAGCGCCGATGATGTGTACTTTTTGCCAAATCTTTTGATTAGCTGCCTGTGTTGGTATAACCTGGCTGAGTCGCGAGAACTCTAAGAATGTCTGTGTGGTCAGTGCCTTTTTGCATGAATATGCTTATTTTGTTTTGTCCCAGTTCCAAGCAGAGCAATTTGAGGTTTTTGCCTTCAACAACTATGTTTTCCGTGTCTTCTAGCCTGAACGTTGAAGCCAGTGTCTTTGCAGCCTCAAATGTCTGTGATGACAGAGTGGCGTACTCAATTATTTTTGCGGAGTCGTTAAGGTCTACGGCGGCTTTGGATTCACCTTTAAGGATATAGCCAATCACTTCTGAACGTTTTTTAATTTCTTGAATGGCATCAAACAGGTTTTCATACTCTGGGTCTTCGTTTTCAACCGGTGGGCTTACGTCGTCTTGTACTTCTTGAGTTTCGATAACTGCTCCCTCTTCAACCATTATTGTGTTGCTCATGCTTCTTTTTTTAGACATAGTTTGCTCCTCTCTTCTATTTCACTACTGGCTTGATCAGGACCAAGGCGCCTTTTTTGGTTCGCAGCACTTGTTGTAATTTCTCTGGAATTTGGGTTACCCCTTTGCCTTCAAGTTGCGAATCTTTGATGGGTTGCAACTTGCAAAGAATTTTCTTGCCAAATACTGTTTCTTCGACCGTTACTTCTTTGATTTCTTTCTTGCCGAACATTTCCTTCCACTGGGATATG
>JBEKPG010000035.1:0-24909 GCA_049520955.1 Bathyarchaeia archaeon
TTAGAATGTTTCTCAACAGACCTTTTACTGTTCACCTGTTTGCAGTTGGAGTGTTCGGTTTAATTATACTGTTGGTTAATCCTTCTAAACCTCAAGGAAAATAGAGAAAAAGTTAGGCTTTTTTTAAGTTTAGCCCATGGTTTGGAGCCGCTGGCTTGTTTTGCTGTCAGAACCTGTCAATAACTGACGAATTTAACGCTGTTTTTTTACAGTCCCCAGCTTTGTACAGCGCTTGTTTCAGCGTTTGAGCATGGGTACTATGAAACGCCCGGGAGAATCAGCAGTCAAGAGCTATCCAAGAAACTCAACCTCAAAAGCGCCACAATAGTGGAGCACAGAAGAAAAGCAGAACAACGTTTACTCGCCCAAATAATAAAAGAAGCTTAAGAATGAACAGCAGAGATGGTCTACAGTATCCTCTTAATAAGTTTAGGCTCAAGGCACCACCCCTCGCCGCTTACACTAATTACAACATATTGCAACCTATGCTTATGATAATTTGAAAATATTGGGTACACTATGCATATTAATCTCCAAAGTATTAACATAATAATGGCAAAACAGTAAATTCGTCTAATTTACGTAGGCTGAATATACTGTTTTTCTAGCAAATTGTTGCATAGGCGACTCCATAGACGATTCTATGCATGTTGAAAGGGAGATAAAAAATGAGTAAAAAAGAAACTAAAACACAGACTCGCTTGTCTGACAAGTGCGCGGAGTGCGGTAGCGAAAATCTGGTTCACGATTATGACACGGGCGAAACTGTGTGCGGTGACTGCGGCTTAGTCTTGTATGAGCAAATGATGGATAAAGGGCCAGAATGGCGCGCGTTTACCCAAGAGGAGAAGGCTTCGAGAAGCCGTGTTGGAGTTCCCACATCTTATTCTGTTCATGACAAGGGCTTATCTACAGCCATTAGCCAAGTTGACCGAGATGCGTTTGGGAGAAAACTGCCCTTGGCGACAAGGCTGCAGATGTGGCGTCTTCGTAAATGGCAAATACGAAGCCGAGTGCACTCATCCATCGACAGAAATCTGGCTCAAGCTATGGCGGAACTCGATAGGCTTTCAGACAAAGTTTACATTCCGCCACCCGTCAAGGAAAAAGCCGCCGTTGTTTACCGAAAAGCCTTAGATAAAGGTCTTGTTCGAGGAAGATCAATTGCCGCTATCGCTGCTGCTTCGCTTTATGCTGCTTGCCGTGGAAGCGGGACACCACGTACATTGAATGAAATTGCTGAAGCTAGCCTCGTCGATAAGAAAGATGTTTCGAGATGCTATAGACTATTATTGTGTCAGCTTGACTTGCACGTACCTATCGCTGAGGCACGCACATATGTGTCTAAAATCGCAGAGAAAACTGGAATTTCAGGCAAGACTCAGGGTGCAGCCATCCAAATTCTCTTGGATGCGAGACGCCAACGTGCTGCCGCTGGAAAAGATCCGATGGGGTTAGCTGCTGCTGCACTATACATTGCTTGCTTGCAGAACAGCGAGAAGAAGACTCAAAAAGACATTGCTGAAGCTGCTGGCGTAACTGAAGTTACCGTACGCAACCGCTACAAAACACTCAAAAAACAACTAAATCTCGAGTTGCCCGATTAGGCAACTATTTCTTCAATCAAGTCTAACCTCTTGATTTAACACAAAAAGAAACGAGTAAGTTCGTTTAAGTTGCGGTGTCGCTACTGAAAAACCTCGTCAACATTTTTAACGCTGCTAAAACAAACGTAACTGGCAGTCGCGTTTCTTGACTTTAAGTTAATGGTTATTCCAATGGCGACGTAAATAGTCAGCCACGGCAGCGCCAACTAAAGGACGCTTTCGATTGCCTTTTTTCCAAAAATCCTGAATTACTGTACAAAAACAGCTATTTCTAGAACCAAAGTGACTCAAACCCAAAGCAGAGTGTGTAAAAACTTGGAATTAGAAACGAATTGTTCTTGACTTCAATTCTCGTATAGCAATTGTTTTGCGGCTTGTATTGCTTTTCTTACGCCTTCATCAGAGCTGTTAGCGTTCCAACTCCAAGAATATTAATGGCTCTCCTCATGTTGTAAGCCAGCATGGTAAACCCGACTTCTCCTTTGACCTTCCGAAGTCCCTTCAAGAGTAGATATCCTTGATTGAAAGCACGCTTCATCGTCCCAAACAGGTGCTCCGCCAACATCCTCCTCAAACGCACCTTTTCTCTTCCCTCAGAACACGCTAACCTCACCCTAAGGCGATCAACGGCGCCATCATACGCCCCTCTAAACATGTACCGTCCACGCTTGTTTCTAGTGCACCCGCTCCTCACGGAACAGCAGCCACAACATGTAGATCTATACAATCTGCCCTCAAGTCCCTTACCGCGGCCACCACGCTTCCAAAAAGGCATTTCATTTCCCGCAGGACAAACATAAACATCGCGCTCGACATCGTAGACAAAGTGGTCAGAATAAAATTCAGGCTTAGGAACCCCCACACTTTTATACGGACTCAAAACTGAAGGAATAGGCATAAACACAGTTACACCGTTGTTCTCGCAGTCAAAAACGTCCTTCTCAACATAGAACCCCTTATCACTCACAACATCGAGCCTATCAACGCCAAGAGCCTGTTTGGCTGCTTCTGCATCCTTGGCAAGCTGATGATGGTCAGTTGAATTGTTTATCACGTCATACTCCACAATGAGGTGCCTCTTTGCATCCACAGACGTTTGGATGTTGTAGCTGACCTCGAGCCTTTGGCTATCAACTCGCATCAAACGGCTATCCGGATCCGTGAGCGAAACCTCCTTCTGACCTGTTGCCTTCATTTGATTTTGAACTTGCTCGTATCGTTGCTTTTCTTCTTCAAGCTTGCCTATTTTCTCGTTGAGACCATCGACCTTGATGTTTTCATCTTCGTCTGAATCTGCTTTGTCGTTTTGGTCCATTTCTTTGAGGTACTCTGCTATCTTTTCTTCTGTTTGTTTGAGCCTCAAAGCGACTGTTTTCTCGTTAAGGTTATTGCTTCTTGAGTTGACGGCTTTGAATTTGGTGCCATCGATTGCGACGAGTTGAGCACCATACAGGTCGAGGTTTCTGCAGAGGTAAACGAATTCTTTGAATACGGGTTTGATGCAGTCGATGTTGTCTTTGCGGAAGTCAGCGATAGTTTTGAAGTCCGGAGCGAGCTTCTTCATGAGCCACATTACTTCGAGGTTGCGGTGGCATTCTCGCTCAAGTTTCCTGCTTGACCTTACCTGGTTTAGGTAGCCGTAAACGTAGAGCTTGAGCAAGTCTGAAGGATCATACGAGGGTCTTCCCGTCTCACTTGGGATGGAATGTTTGAAGCATAGCTTCTCCATGTTGAGGCTTTCAACAAAGGCGTCTATGAATCTGACAGGGTTTTCTTTGTCGACGTAATCGTCGAGCATGTCTGGGAAAAGTACTGTTTGCTTCCTGTGGGTGCCCGTTACAATGTTCGCTCATGGCTTTTCCGCTCTTTCTGTTGCTCTAAAGCTAGTCTAGATTTAAGGTTAACGGTAAATAGGCAGCAAAGAAAGAGACTTTTCACACAGTCTGAAAGCGGGACAGGTCTCTATGGGACTTGAACCCCATGGGACGAATGTGTACTTTCCGCCCTTTTTCTATGACTAATACAAAACGCGATTCATCTTTGGCGCACAATCCTTTTAAACTTCTGTAATTAGACGATAACTAAGGAAGCAGAAAGGGAGGGGAAAAAACAATTGGCGACCACGATAAAGAGAAACAAACTAACAACAGCCGCATTTGCCTTGTCTCTTGTTGCAGGAATATTGATTTTGATACAGGGCATAGTGCGTTCTCTGCAAGGCAGAGCACTGGACATCTCTGGAATTGAGGATGAAATCAGGCGTCGAATTCTCGCAGGCATTGCATTCCAAGTAGTCGGAGTAATCGCTATTGTATTCGGAATTATAATCATAGTCGGCGCGATTATGCTATACCAACTTGGACAAGAAGTTGCAGGCGGATTAATTGTGCTAGTGTTCTCTTTACTGAGCATCTTGACTTTCGGAGTAATAGGGTTAGTAGGCCTGATTCTCGGGGTAATAGGTGCTGCTTTGGCATTGAAAAAGAAGTAACGACACTTTTCCATTCCATACTTGCTCTTTTTTAACTGAAGTTTTACGTTTTTATGGTTTAGCACATGTGGAAGTGTTGTTTGAAGGGTTGAAATTCTAAGAATGAAGACGGGCAAGAGGAAATTTTTGAGACGTTAATTAGTGAAGAGCTCTCTTATTGGCTAAGTATTTGAGAACTGAAAGGCCAGATTGGTCTCCAAGAAAACTTAGGTTTTAGGTCTTGATCTCCTGTATCCCTATCAACAAGATGCGAAAAAGGTTTTTGTTCGCGTTCACTCAAAACAAGAAGAAGCTCAAGACGTTTCCGGTTAAACTTGGCGCGGCGAAAGCTCTTTCTACGCGTAGATTTATCGCGGATTTTCCGAAAGTTTGTGTATGATATCACCCCTTGGGGCGCACTGGGTTACATTAACTCTTAAATGTGCAGCTACGTAGTGGTTGTTTAACTGGACTGACGTTTGGAGGACCGTGTCGTTGCTTTTGGTTAAACATAAATTGATGCAGTCGGGCCTACCAAGCCGGACGGCTCTAGCGGCGGCCGCCCACCGTGCCGCCCATCAAGCCTTGGAGAAGGGATGCATCTTCGCTGATCCACTGGCCCTGCGCATTCTGGGGGAAAACGCCAAATCTCTGATCCGCGAGGCTGCAGAGGACCCATCTAGATACAGAATGCGCATCTTCATCGCCATGAGAACAAGGTTCGCTGAGAACGTTTTGGCTGCCGCCATGGAACACGGTGTCCGTCAACTTGTGATGCTCGTGCGCGCGCGCTGTCTCCGACGAATCCTCCGAAGCCTTTCCGGTCGTAACGCGCGCGCTTGCGGTGGCTTTGGCGAAGAAATACGGAGTTGTCTTAGCTGAGGGGTCGTTTTGTGGCGGCGAAATGGCTGTTGAGGATCCTATCGCAAAACTGTTTGGCAGATACTTCAGTGTAAGAGCGGGGCGTCGCAAGATTGATCACAGTTGGGGCGAGGGCGAACTTGAGAACATCGGCAAGGACGCTGCGATTGATTACATGCAGATGCCAGAAAAAGTCAAGAGTATCAACAAGAAAGTGGATCGGCTTGAGATTAAATTTGAGCGGCTAATCGAAGCCCTTGGCCAAGTAGACAATTTTGAAGCTGACCCGATAAGGCTGGCTGAAGGACAAAGAAAACTTGGGGAGTACACCGTTTGAGGTCGGTTATTTCTGCGCTAATGGCAGTGAAAAACTGTTCAAAACCCCAAAAAGAAGCGTAGCCAAAGCGATAAAATAGGTCGCTTAAAGTATAACCAGCAGCTCCTCAAGCAGACCTTGGCGGAAGTTGAAGAGGTTAAACTAATGCTACGCACCATCTTTGCAGGCTTAAAGGATTCTTTCAATTTTGAGCAATCGCTGATAGAGCGTGTGGCTTGCAGAGATGAGATTGATCGGGAGATTTTGCGTTTGCTCTTTGAGGCGGGATCATCAGGCTTGTTGCCGAAGGAGTTGGCAATTAAGCTTGAGCAGTTCAAAGTTACGCGTCATCATGTAAGTCGCAGAATTTTAAGGATGAATAAGCGCTTAGAAAAAGAATTTGGCGAGCAAATCGTGGAGCAAAGAGGATGGCATTGGGCACTTACAGGTTTCGCAGTTGACGCTTGGGGCGCAACAGAAAAGAAACAGTTTGCTAAGTAGCAGTTGACTTTTGTATGTCAACTATTCAAGCGTATGTGGTATCTTCAAATTAAGCAATTCCGCTTGACTTTTTATTGAGTCTGAATAAGGTTTACAGTGACTGTTTGAAAATTCATAACGCTTATAGTTATTTTATTTGCCTCTTTAACCTATGAGTATAGGAAATGCTCGTCAAGAAGCAAAACCTCAAATCATCGAGACAAGTTCCTCTGTCCTGATCGATTCTCAAGCCCAAAGCAAAAAGGATTCTCTGAATATTTTACATGTTGACGATGATGTTTCTCTTCTTGAAGTGTCAAAACAAATACTAACAGATGAGAACAACTTTGAGATCGATAATGTAACATCTGTAGATGAGGCATTCAAAAAACTGGAACAACAAACTTATGATGCGATAATTTCCGATTATGAAATGCCTCTAAAGAATGGATTAGACTTTTTGAAAGAACTGAGAAGTCAGCAAAAAGAAATTTCTTTTATTTTATTTACCGGAAGAGGGCGGGAAGATGTCGCAATTAAAGCTTTGAATTTAGGCGCCGACCGCTACATCAACAAAAACGGTTCGCCAGAAACAGTTTACGGTGAATTAGCGGACGCCATAAGCAAAACAGTAGAACGTAAGAAGTCAAAGCAGTTGCTTGTTGAGTCAGAGATAAAGTATCGTACGCTAGTTGAAAAGTCACTTCAAGGAGTACTCATAACAAAGACTTCTCCGTTGCAATTAGTTTTTGCCAATTCAGCCATGGGAAAAATTTTGGGTTACTCCACTGACGAGTTGAAGTCGCTTTCACCCTTGGGCGTTGCAAACCTAATTCATGACGAGGACAAAGCCGTTTTCTTTAGTCGTTTAGAAAGCCGTATGCACGGAAAGCCGTCGGATTCAAGCCTTGAGCTTAAGGCAATGCGCAAAGACGGTTCTATTATTTGGCTGGAGGCGTTTGCGACTCGCATTGAATACCTTGGGGAGCCAGCTGTGCAAGGAGTATTTTTAGATATTACTGAACGCAAGAAAGCTGAAGATGCATTGCGAAAAAGTGAGCAGCGTTGGTCAACTACTTTGGCAAGTATCGGCGACGCTGTTATTGCGACTGATTTGTCAGGAAAGGTGACGTTCATGAATGCTGAGGCTGAAAAGCTTACAGGTTGGACATTGAACGATGCTTCAAACAAGCATATCAAAGAAGTATTCCACATAGTTAATGAGAAGAGTCGTCTTGAAGTTGAAGACCCAGTTACCAAAGTGTTGGAAACAGGCTCGACTATTGGTTTAGCTAACAATGCAGTTTTGATCAGTAAAGACGGGACTGAAGTGGCCATTGATGACAGCGGAGCACCAATAAAAAATATCGATGGCGAAATTACGGGTGTTGTACTAGTTTTCCATGACATAACAGAAATTAGAAAAATGCAGAATTCCTTAACAAAAAGTGAAGCCCAGTATCGACTGTTAGCTGAAAACTCACAAGACGTTATTTGGACAATGAACTTGGAAGGAACGTTCACTTACATGAGTCCATCGGTTTATCAACTAAGAGGTTACACCGCACAGGAAGTCTTGAAACAAAATATAAGAGACGTATTAACTCCTGATTCGTTGAAAACTGCGTTCGAAAACCTAGGGGCTTTCTACCTAACTGGGGTTACCCCACCACCTTTGGAATTAGAGCAGACATGCAAGGACGGCTCAACCGTCTGGATAGAAGTTAACTTCTCGGTAATTAGAGACAAGAACGGCAATCCAGAATCTATCTTAGGTGTGAGCCGAAACATAAATGAGCGTAAGAAAATGGAGAAAAGTTTAGAAGAAGAGAGACAGGACCTTAACCGCATTATCGATTCTTCTCCAATTATTATTTTCTATAAAGATAAAGAAGGAAAATTCATTCGGGTTAATGAGGCATTTGCGGAAGCGCTTAAAATTCCTAAAGAAAAGTTTATTGGAAAAACAGTTTTTGACTTTTATTCTGCCGAAATTGCGCAAGGAATGGCAAACGATGACTTTAACGTTTTAAAATCAGGGCGTTCAAGACTTGACATAATAGAACAATACGAATCTGCGAGCGGCATAAGATGGGTGCAAACGGATAAGATTCCTATTCTTGACAAAAACGGTATTTCAAATGGTTTGATAGGCTTTGCTCAGGACATCACCGAGCGTAAGAAAGCTGAAGAAGAATTAGAGCAGGCATTGATTCAGTTGTCGTTGGTTAATGAGAAATTGGGTGTGGTGGGCAGTTTAACTAGGCATGATGTTAACAACAAGTTGTCTGCGGTGAGTGGTTATGCGTATTTGCTTAAGAAAAAACATATGGATCAGCCCGACGTCGTAGATGGGCTGTGTAAAATTGAGCAGGCTGTTTTGGATTCGGCGAAGATTTTTGAGTTCTCCAAATTGTACGAGAAGCTTGGCGTTGAAAAACTAACATACATGGATTTGTGTGCGGTCGTTGATGAAGCTGTGGCTCTTTTCACGGGCTTGAAGTTCAAGGTGGTTAATGAATGCCAAGGTAGAAGTGTGCTGGCTGATTTGTTCCTAAGGCAGATGTTCTATAACTTTATTGATAATACAAGGAAATATGGAGAGAAAGCAACCACTGCAAGAGTGTATTTTGAGGAAGAAGAGTCGGGTGGTTTGCGCCTGATTTATGAGGATGATGGCGTTGGCATATCAACGGAGAACAAAAAGAAGTTATTCGCTGAGGGCTTTAGCACTGGAGGTAGCTCTGGCTTCGGATTGTTCTTCATAAAGAAGATGATGGATGTCTACAGGTGGACTATAACTGAGGAAGGCGAACCGGGTAAAGGAGCAAAATTCGTAATACGTTTGCCCCCCCCCCCCCAAGAGCTAAACGGTAAATTGGTCTTCAAGTAAATACAGATAGTTTTTTAAGAAAGATCCTATATCTACTGCGCTCGATATTTGGGCGAGCGCTATCTCCAATGCTGTTTTCAGTTTTTGCCCCCTTCACCCAAAAGTTGGGCGTGTGGCTTGTTAGTATGACACCTAAACGAGGCAGAAGAAACCCTAAATCTCAAGAATTTAGGACTCAGCTGAAAGACCTGTCGCCAGAACCTAAACCCGCAACTTCTTCGCCAAGTGGCGAAAAGGTTGCAACGTCTACAGCGTCTACACTGACTACACCGACTACACAACCAACGCAACCTGCACCTGCTGCAGCAGCTGGTGCCGAGAAAGAGAAAGGACCATAAAGCAGCAAGAGCAAATTTGGCGCAGCCTTCAAAAATACGGTTGGACCTACCCGATCATAACAAATAAGGATGGCGTTTTTGCGCGCGCCAGTTTGTTGCTAAATTATTGAAGTTTACATATTTGTGTTTAAGTTTGTTCGAGCTCAAGTATTCAGGGTGAAGGATGGAAAAACCCGAATTCTCATGCGCTATCCTATCCAAACTAAACTTAGATGATATAGAAAAAGTCGTCAAGGAAGCTTACCGCAAAGAAAACAGTCCAGGTAGACCTCCAAGAAAACCCATGGGCATCTTCAAAGCGTTAATCGTTAAACGGCTCCAGCAGATCCCCAGTGAAAGAGAACTGTGTAGGCGAATGTGGAAAGACGAGAATCTTCGGGAACTCTGCGACATAGAAGCAGAAGAGAACCCTTATCACCCGTCTCAGTTGTCACGGTTTAAGAAACGCATTGGAAACAGAAGGCTTCAGAGAATCATGAACACACTGCTCAAAGAGTTATTGGAGGGTGGTGTTATAAGCGGCGAAACGGTAGACTCGGACGCTACGTTCGTTAAGGCGTACAGTCGGCGTGACCCGCATGATAATAGTCGTGGAAAGTCTGACCCTGAAGCTAGGGTTGGAAGAGACGGAAAAACCTACGAGCTCGGCTACAAACTGCACATAATCTCGGATGCGAAGTCAGAGTTGCCTTTGGCAGTTATCGCTGCGTCAGCGAACGATAACGAGAAGAAGCATGCTCCAGCTCTTTTTCGCAGGGCTTGGAGGGTAACTGAACATCGAATTAAAGTCTTCATTGCAGATTCACAGTATTCAAGCAGAAAACTAAGAGAGCAGCTTTTTGCACGCGGTGTCGTGGCGGTGATTCCCTATCCGGCCAACCAGAACAAAGAAGAGGCTAATGTGCTGCGGGTGGACAAGTACTTCAGAACACATGGCCCCAGCTTAGAGAAACAGCTGTACAAGCAGAGAAGCGGGGTTGAGCGGGTGAATTCGAGGCAGAAGGAGCAGCTCTGTCTTGAAAGACATAGAGCTAGAGGCCTCGAACGAGTAACTACGCATGCGTTGCTCTGCATGATCGCCATGCTGCTCACTGGAGTGGTAGCGTTGAGGCTAGGCAGACCGGAAAAAGCGAGATCAATCACCATGCTCGCAAGGTAAGGGCAATCAGACGTTAACACAAAGAAATCGAATTAGCAACAAGCTGGCGCGCAAATTTAAGCTTAATATTTGAAGTTCATAAGCATTATTAACATTTTGAGCCTTTTCGGAACAAGGAAAGCAACATGAATACTGCCGAGGGCTCAACTGTAGCTGGGCTTCGAGCTTCCGACACAATTCTTAAGCCAGTGTTCACTACGGGCTTTTCTGTTCAAAAAGAGCCCCTGCGTATTTTACATGTTGACGATGACGCTTCAATCCTATCTGTTTCGAAGACGATTCTTGAAACAGAAAATAAGTTCAAGATTGACAACGCGACCTCTGTTGATGAGGCTTTCAAAAAATTGGAAAGACAAAGTTATGATGCGATAGTTTCTGATTATGCAATGCCGGAGAAAAATGGATTAGATTTTCTTAAAGAACTCAGAGAAAAAAACAATAAAATTCCATTTATCTTATTTATAGGGGAAGGCAAGGAAGACGTTGCGGTTAAAGCTTTGAATTTAGGCGCTGATAGCTACATCAACAAAATTGGCTCACCAGAAACAGTCTTCCGCGAATTGGCACATGCCATAAACAAGACTGTTGAACAAAAAAGATCAGCGCAGTTGCTTGCGGCGTCAGATTCAAAATACCGCTTGCTGGTGGAGAAATCACTCCAAGGCATAATGATTGCCCAAGATGCACCGCTCCGCATAATTTTTGCCAACGCATCCATGGGAAAAATGTTAGGTTACTCACCCGAAGAGTTAACCTCCACTTCATCCTCAGAAATTGGCGAATTGATCTATCAGGAAGACAGAGCAATTTTCTTTAACCGTTTTAGAAACAGGTTGGAAGGAAATCAAGCGAACAACAGTTACGAGTTTAGAGCATTGCGAAAGGATGGTTCCATAATTTGGCTAGAAGCATTTGCCACTCCCATTGAATATGATGGGAAACCCGCTGTGCAAGCCATGTTCTTAGATATTGATGAACACAAAAAAGCCGAAGAAGTTTTAAAAAAAAGTGAGGCGAGGTATCGAGAACTAGCTAATTTTTTGCCAGAGATAGTTTTTGAAACTGATGTAACGGGAAAGATTACTTTCTTCAATCAAAGAGCTTTTGAAATAACAGGATTTTCGCCAGAAGAACTCAAAAATGGCATGAACATGCTTTCTTTCGTTGTTCCGGAGGAACGAGAAAAAGCAAAAGAAAACATAGCGAAGTCGATGACTGGTAAAAACCTTGGCACTAACGAATATACACTTTTAAGAAAAAATGGTTCCACTTTTCCCGGGCTTGTTAGAACCAACCCTATTATTTTCGAGACCAAAGTGCAGGGTATCAGGGGGATAGTCATGGATATTACCAACCGCAAGCAAATGGAAAACAAGTTGGAACAGTATTCGAAGCATTTAGAGGAATTAGTAGAGACCCGAACTATAGAGTTAAGGAAAACACAACAACAACTTGTCAAATCTGAAAGATTTGCAGCATTTGGCGAGTTAGCAGGAATGATCGGGCATGATCTACGTAACCCCTTAACCGACATCAAAAACGCGGCTCACTTCTTAAAAGAGAAAGGCCGAGCAATTTCTGAAGCGCAATCTAAAGAAACACTTGAAACGATCGACAAATGCATTAACCATTCCAACCAAATCATCAGTGATCTCCTAGATTATTCCAGAGAAATCCATCTAGAGTTGCAAGAAAATTCGCCACGAATGTTAGTGCTGGACGCTTTAGCTTTGATTAACATTCCAGAAAACGTCAAAATCCTAAACAACGTTCCAGAAGAACCCCACATTAAAGTTGATTCAAACAGAATTACCCGAGTTTTCATCAACCTAATCCGAAACGGAATTGAAGCAATTCCAAAAGAAGGTTCAATAACAATCAACTGCAAAGAAGCAAAGAACAACATAGAAATCTCATTCACCGACACAGGGACAGGGATCTCCAAGGATATACTGCCAAAAATTTTCTTGCCGATAGTCACTAACAAAGCTCAAAGTATGGGCTTCGGTTTAGCGATTTGCAAACGCATCATCGACGCTCATGCAGGAACAATTGCCATTGAAACAGTTGAAGGCAAAGGTACAACCTTAACAGTTACTTTGCCAGTTAAGCCTATTTCCGAAACTAAGCGCGAATTAGAAAGGTTAAATCGTACGGTGATGGAGAAATCAATTCATGATTGCGTCGGATTATTCAACTGTTCGGAGCCGGGCAAATGCAACGACTATAAAGCATGCTTAAAAAAATATTTGACAGCTGAAACAAGAAATGAAAGCTTACAACTTTAATTTTTGAAATAAAGCCTGTAGATAAGAAACTGCAACAGAAATGCGTTGGTTATAGAAATCTAAGGGGTTCTCGCTTATGGGACGATTCGATAGTTTTCTTCGCCGTTCTTGCTCAATTTCGGAATGGTTATGGTGAATTTGGCTCCTTTGCTAGGTTCACCTTCTTCAGCTATTGTCCAGCCGTAGACATCTATCATCTTCTTGGTGAGGAATAGTCCGTAGCCTGTGCTGCCACCTGTGCTAAAGCCTTCTTTGAAGAGATGCGGTTTATTCTCAAAAAGCACGCCTACACCATCATCCTCATAAACCAGTTTTAGGCTGTCTTGATCCGCTTTTCCGTAGTACACTTTTATAGTTGTGGTTTTCTTGCCGTATTTTCTTGTGTTGTCGATGAAATTGTAGAACAGTTGTCTCAGAAACGAATCCGCCAACACTGTCAACCCGTGGCATTCATTAATTATCGTTGGGAGAGGTCCCGAAAAAAGAGCTACGGCTTCGTCTATTTTCTCCGCAACATTTACGCAGGTCAGCTCTTCCACGCCGATTTGCTCATACATTTTAGCGAAATCAAAAATCTTGACAGTCTCTTGCACAGCTTGCTCCATCCTGCTAAGGCCCTCCACAATATCTGGCAGGTCACTGTGCTTCTTTTTGAGAATGTAAGCATAGCCTGTTACTGCTGAAAGCTTGTTCCTGACATCATGCCTGGTTAGACTTCCCACTACTCGCAGCTTTTCATTTAGTTCTTGAATTCTATCCAAACTATTCGACAATGACTTCAAAGAAAATGTCAAGTCAGCTTCTATATTTTTTTGCAATGTTATGTCTATAGTAATACTTGCAGCGCCAAGAAATTCTCCATTTGCTTTGTAAATTGGTGTTCTATTTAAAATTATTGGCATAGTAGAGCCATCTTTGTTCTTGGCTAAAGCTTCAATTGACCAGCTTTCTCCCGCCATAAGCCTTTTTGATGTTTCATCTACTTGCTCTGGTGTAGTTATACCC
The DNA here is from genome assembly GCA_049520955.1 of Bathyarchaeia archaeon. GTDB lineage: Archaea > Thermoproteota > Bathyarchaeia > Bathyarchaeales > Bathycorpusculaceae > Bathycorpusculum. The sequence continues at coordinate 13,418 of JBEKPG010000035.1, forward strand.
AATAGGTCAGTAACCTTGTGTCCCAATGCTTGTTCTTCGGTCCAACCATAAAGTTTTTCCGCTGCTTTATTCCAGAAGCGAATTACTCTGTTTTTATCCGCCATTATGATGGCTTGCCCTACGTGATTTAGCAAATCAGCCTGAAACTTAATAGTCTCTTCTGTTTTCTTTAGTTCAGTAATGTCGCGAACCGTTGCTTGAAGAACTTCTCGACCTTTCAGCGGCATCCTCGTTAAAAGCACATCTGCGGGAAAAGTTGTGTCATCCGTTCGTTTATGAATCCAAAAAAAGTGATCTGATCCCGTCTGTAACGCCTTTTTAATATGACTCACAGCTGCATACATGGACAGCGTACCGTCGGGCTGAGTCGGTGGCGATAAATCTGCTGGGTGAAGCTTCGCAAATTCCTTCAATGATCCACAGCCAAAGAGTTCAAGAGTTGCTTTGTTGCAGTCAAAAAACCCCTTCTCGTCAAGCAACATCAATGCATCCATTGATGAGTCGAAAGTAATTTGGTATTTCTTTTGACTCTCTTTGATTTTCTCTTCAGCTTTTTTGTTTTCAGTTATGTCCCTGGCAATTGTTGAGGCACCAACAATCGTTCCTGCTTTGTTTTTAATCGGTGAAACGGTGAGGGAAACATCTATTTCCGCACCGTCTTTTCTCCGACGTTTAGTTTCATATTTCTCAATTTGTTCTCCAGCACAAATTCTTTTCAGGATTAACGCGATTTCGTCCTTTTCTTCAGATGGAGCTAATACTTCAATTGATTTACCAATAATTTCTGCTGCACTGTAACCATAAATTTTCTCTGCCGCAATGTTCCAACTAGTTATAATGCCATATAGATTCTTACTAATAATTGCATCATCAGAATGGTCCACGATAGATGCTAAAAGCAGATTTCTTTCTTCAGCTTTTTCTTGCTCCGTTATGTCCTTAGCTAAATGAATAACCTGAGCGACTTCGCCATGTTCATCAAGAATTGCTGAAGTAGTTACTAAAAGAGGAATACCCAACTTCGGGTCGTTAATTTCTTCAGTGGTTACTTGTTTTGTTTCAAAAGTTTTAGTCGCCGGACAATTACACCAAGGTTCTTCAGTTCCATGTACGATTTCATAACAATGTCTGCCTATCAGTTCCTCTGGTTTCTTTTTGAATGTGTCACAAGTGCTTTTGTTGACTTTATTGATAATCCGGTTTTTATCTATGATAAATAGTAGATCACCAAGGCAGTCCAAAATGCTATTAGTCTCGCAAGCACTTTCTCTTGAGATGGTACGGTCGCCCAAATTTTCAAGCAAAAGTAAAGAACTATTAGGCTCTTTGTGTTCAGTTTGCACTCTGATTCTCCAATGCGTGCTGATTCTCAAATACTGAAGTCGGTACTGAAATTACAAATTTTGCTCCTTTTCCTAGTTCTCCTTCTTCGGTTATCGACCAGCCATAGGCTTCAACCATCTTCTTAATCAGGAACAAACCCAAACCTGTGCTTTTTCCTGTGGAGAAGCCCTCATGGAATAGTTTTGGCTTGTTTGCTTCGGGTATGCCGACTCCGTTGTCTTCGTAGAACAGCTTCACCCCGCCACACTCTTTGGTGAAGTGTAGTTGAATCTGGGTGACTTTTTCTCCATGCTTAAGCGAATTATCGAGGAAGTTGTAGAAGAGTTGTTTGAGCAGTGAATCAGCCATAACCTCTAGCCCTTGGCAATCATTAACGATTTTTATGGTGCCCAAGCTTGGCAAAAGCATCGCAGCTTGATTGAAACATTGGGCAACATCTGTTTTCGAGGGTTTTTCTACTCCAATTTTCTCGTAGTAACGGCTAAACTCAAACATCTCATCCGACTGCTTAATTGCAGAGTCAATACCCTCAAGGTACTTAGCTAATTTAGGATTGTCGCCAACTTGTTTCTTGAGCAAATACATATTGGACTTCATAACCATGAGCTTGTTGCCAACATCATGCCTAGTCAAACTGCCAACAACGCTGAGCTTCTCATTTATTAATTCGTTTTTATGAATGCTTTCTTTTAGTTCCTCTTCGTTTTTCTTGCGTTCAGTTATATCTACACAAATTTCCACTGCAGACGTGACGTTTCCCTTTTCATCCGTGATGGGGGTTGCGACTATTTCAGCCCAATATGGGTTTCCATCTACAGTGGTGGAGCAGTATTCGTGGGAGTCAAGTGTTGTTTTTCCCGCATAAATTTTTGTTACACCACAGTCTTGGCAAGGCACATCTAAACTGTTAAGCGTTGCGTAGCACAATTTTCCTATCGTCTCACCCTTATACCGTTTTATGAAGTTGTTTGCCCATAACACATGGTAGTCTTTACTGACAATTACCAAACCGACACCGCTAGCTGCTGTAACTGATTCAAGCTTATTGCGCTCTCGGCTTAGAGCCTCTTCAGCTTTCTTGCGTTCGGTGATGTCTCTTGCGGCTGCGAAAACGCCTTGTATCTCGCCCTGTGGGTTGCGGTAAATTGTTGCGTTGTATAATACGTTGGTTATTCTTCCAGATCTGTGCTTAATTGCCAGTGGGTAATCCTTGACTAAACCTTCAGTGAAAACTTTACGGTATCCTGTCCTTGCTTGTTCTGATTCAGTGAAATAGGTTGAAAAATCGCTGCCAATAAGTTCTTCACGAGAACAACCAGTAACGTCCTCAGTAGCTTGGTTAACATCAGTAATCTTCCCTTCCTTGCTAATTGTAACCAGCGGATCCAAACTTGCTTCAAGCAAACTTCTAGAATACAAAGAAGCAGCAAGTATTTTGTCTTCAGCTTTCTTGCGCTCTGTCAAGTCGATGACTAACCCGCTAAGCCCTGTTATTTTGTTTCCGGATATACGCGGCGCTGCAGTGACTAGTGCAGGGAAAGTCGTTCCATCTTTCCGCACGAATGTATACTCAGTAGGAGTGTAGCTACCTCCCGAAAGTAACCGCTGAATGCTTTTTGTAGCTTTTTCTCGATCTTCAGGAACAATAAACTGCAGAATATTCAATCCTTTTTTAATATCGTTAAATGAATAGCCTGAAATTTCCGCTGCCCTTTCGTTGGCAAATACTAATTGACCATTTAGGTCAGTTTCAAAGACAATGTTTGGCAAACAATTTGCCAGTTCTCGATACCTCTGTTCACTTTCACGCAGAATCTCTGCGGCAATCTTGCTTTCATTAACATCTAAGAACATGCCCTGCACCGCAGGCTGCCCATCATAGTCAACTCGATTTGCGAGTGAGCTCAGCCAGATTAGCGAGCCGTCTTTTCGCACCGCACGAAACTCATAGCATGCCTCCGCCACTTCACCCCGCAAACGGTCTTCCATACGCTTAAAGAAAACAGCCCTATCCTCATGATACACCAAGCCCATTATTCCTTCGGGCGAAAGCGACGTTAACTCTTGAGATGAATAGCCCAAGATTTTTCCAAACGCTCCATTTGCAAAAACTATACTAAGCGGAGCTGCTAGCAGAATTGATATTCCCTGAAGTGAGTTCTCGACTAGTGCATGATACTTTGACTCTGATTTGGCAAGCAGTTCTCTTGACTTTTTGCGTTCCAAGGTCTTGTTTATTGCGTCTGCTAATTCGCAGTAGACTGTTTCTGGCGAACCATTTTTGTTGATATAGCTGTCGGCGCCTAGATTCAAAGCTTTAACCGCAACGTCCTCTCTGCCTTTTCCCGTGAATAAGATGAATGTGATTTGATTATTTTGTTCTCTGAGTTTTTGTAGAAATTCTAATCCGTTTTTCTGGGGCATCTCATAGTCAGAAACTACTGCATCATATGTTTGATGTTCTATTTTTTTGAAGGCGTCGTCAACAGACTCGACATTATCAATCTCAAAGTTGTTTTCCATCAATAGTATCTGCTTTGAAACTTCTAGAAAGCCAAGGTCATCATCAACATGCAAAATACGCCTAGCATTCTTTTTTTCAGAAGTTTCCATGATAAATGCTGGTTGAAAAGTAGACTCGATTACCTTTGAATTTGAATCTTGACGAGCATTTGCTCCGCTCATAGTCAACATTGGTTAGGAGTTAAACTAAAAAGAGTTGTGAATTCTAAATACATATACCAATTAGGTGCCTAAAATCAAAGGTGCCAGCGCACATAATAAAGGGACAAAGGCAGTGCGCTATTACGCTCTCCAATAGTCTACTCAAAATAGACTTGAAAGAGCGTTTCAAGAATGAAGCCGAAGAGGCACTTGAAAATAAACCTGTTCTGAAAGAAACGATCAGTAGGATGCTTGGCATTTTTGTTCCTTTGCACATTCGTGTAAGCGATATAGATTCGGTGCATATGGACGAGACCGGTTCCTTGATTCTTCCGGGAGTTTATGGCGATTCCTGAGAACAAAGAAAAAGAAGTTAGTTTTTTGGAAGATATTTGAAGTAAGCTGTTACGCCGCTTGCTATGCCTGTTAAGTTGTTTCTGCTTGCGATTGTTTTGCCATTCAGAAGCACGCGGTCATACTTGATGCCTTTCCTCACGACGAGTTTTGGTCCAAGCAGCTGTGTTTGTTTCCTTCTCTTTTGTTGATAACTCAACCTTTCACCTAAATGAAAAAGCATTAATTTTCTGCTGCACGCGTGCAGCAAACAGAGTTTTAAAGTGGCTTCTGAAAGCATGGACTTTTTCCATGGAGGTCGCCTAAATAGAGGTTTGAAAACTTGAAATTTTTGAACTATTTATATTTAGTTTCCTTATGTTCGTTTAGCTGGTACCTAAACGAAAGAGTTGAGCCGAGCTCTGCTCCTTAGCTACCACGAAAACAATAAATTGATGCTATGTTTTGAAGATACTGCGTGATTTCCTTGTCACTTGAAGTTGTACCGCATGTTGAGCTGGAAAAATATTTAGGCAAATGGTATGAGATAGCACACCTTCCCGCCAAATTCCAAGAAGGCTGCAACGAAACCACCGCCACTTACACGTTATCAAAGGATGGCAGCATATCCGTGCTCAACCAATGCACAAAAAATGGCAAGATGAAACAGGCAAAAGGCAAAGCAAAAGTAGTTGATAAAAACTCTAACGCAAAACTCAAAGTAACGTTCTTCTGGCCATTCTATGGTGATTATTGGATTATAAAATTGGGGAACGACTATGATTATGCCGTTGTAGGCACACCAAACCGCAAGTATCTTTGGATATTGAGCAGAACCCCACAAATGGATGACAAGCTATACTCACAATTAATAGAATACGTAAAGTCAAAAGGTTTTGATGTAAACAATCTCATAAAAACTCTTCAAAAGGCATAGAACACACGGCTAAAAAATTCAGAATCCATTATTTCATTTGTTCAGCGTAGTTTATTTGCAGGTCTGTTATTAGCCTTCGCAAGCGTTCTATCTCTGAGTTATCTAAGTTGGGCTCTATCTTACCAACAAGTGAGATTATGCAGTCTATTGCGACGTGTGCTTTTACAAGGTCCTTCTGTATAGCGCGCGCGGAAGCTGGGAATCTGCCTGTTTGGAACCGTGATTGGCTCCACAGCTATTATAATTGGCTCAGGTTTAGAGGACTGCCTATATTTCTTGTTGGGTGCACATGGGTTTCCAGCAAATAGCATACTATGCACCTGGATGTACGAATACGAGTATTTCCAGTGGCACTTATTGAAGATATGTTCTTGGGATTGGCCCATCTTGATAATGCTTGTCGCGCCCACTTAAGGACAAGAGTTTATATAGACTTATAAGTATATATACAGTGATGGTCTATATGGAAAGGAACGAGAAATTAATAATTTCAAGCTTGAACGAGAACGAGAAAAAAGTTCTAATTTACTTAATTACAAACGGACCTCAGAATCAATACCAACTCTCAATTAAGACAGGCATTAACAGATATGCCACTATTAAAGAAGTCACAAAGCGTTTTGAAGGACTAGGGATCTTGACCGTGAGTGATGCCGGCGCGGCTAGGACGGGTCTACAAAAAAAAGAATTACGCTTAACAGGTTTTGGGTCCTGCTTAGCGGTTCACGTTTTTCTTAACAACTTCCGTGAAGCCCTGGCCATCAGGGAATTTTACGCGCCTCTTCCAAGACACCAAGAGCTGTACACTGATTTTATGAAGGACGTCAAAAGCCTCGGCCTCAAAGACGATCTATCCAATCTGGGAGAAATTGAGCCGTTGTTTCGGCAAAAACGGAAAAGCAAAGAAAAGGTCGCCGACCCTTGGAGGATTCACGCGGAGGTTGTAGATGACTTTGTTCGTTTATTACATAGCCAGGAGTTAGAAGCAAGATACAACGAATATTTAGATTCCTTCTTGGAAGACCCTGAGTTGCGAAAGGTCTTTGCAGTCTATGCCCAGGAAGCTGCTGATCGAGCAACAGCCGAAACAGACTGGGCAAAGTGTCTCAAAGAAAAATTGGAACAAACAAAGACTTGACGCAAGGAAAAATTGTAGAAAAAAGGTGAGAGAGTTGTCGGGACCCTCAATAGATAAACAAAAAATATCAGGAAAAGATGAAGAAACGGATCTGACAAATGTAATCAGAATTGGCGACAGTCATGGTCTTGACTATCTAGATAAAGACAGGTTAGCTGGAAAAATCAATACGCCGGTAACAATTCGCAACGCTATACTTATCGCATCAAGCGAGGATATCGCAAATGCAATAGCTAAGAACGCTGCACGCATCAAATTCAGTGTTAAAGTAAGTGTTGATTCTGCTAACATCACTCGTTACCAGTTAAGTGTTTCTGATGATGGATCAAAGAAGTTTACGAAAGAAGATTTGTTGAAGATTCTCGATTATGATCATGCCTCAAGCAGTAAACGCGGTCTCTTCACTAAACGCCCTGGCTGCAAGGGAAACGCCTCAAAAGCCAAATTTACGCTAAGCTGTGTTCTAGCTGAAGAAGCAGGCGTAGCACCTCCGCCCATCATTGTTAAATCAGGACCTAAACAATTCAGCTTTACCCTTTCAAGGAACATTCTTCGCCAAAAAATTGATTATGACCTTAAGGAAGAGGACCGAGATGACGACGGTTTCACCACTGTAGAAGTGATTTTTGCTCAAAAAAATCTGGATTCGATAACGGCAATTTTGATTCGGTCCTCTCTTTATAGAATGATATCAGGTGTGCACCTTTTTGCGCCTTGGTTGACGATTGATTATGAGATTCCAGGCACTATTTCCACGTTGAAGGCCTCAGCTAACAAGCTTAGAGATCAGAAGGAAAAGACTTCTGCCCTGTTTTATACTCAAGTGCAGCTAAGAAAGCTATTGCTTGAATACGTTTTGACGACGCCGAAACTTAAATACAAAAAACTATGTAATGAACTCTTCCGAGATTTTAGCAAAGAAGCACCCTTGGAAAATTTGCAAAATTGGTCCTCTTTTACTCTTGAGTCAAAAAACCCGATTTATGCAAAAATTCCTGACGTCGCCTTGAAGCCTGATCCTGCCATGAGCGAGATTCCTGCCGAATTATTCGATGCTATTGCTTTAGCCATGAAGTATCAGTCAAATCCTATTCAGAAACGTTCCATACCAAGCTTTCTATTGCCTTATCCTGTTGATGTGAGAAACCCAAACGAAATTCCACGAGTTCGAGAAGAAAGCATTAGGAAAGTGGCTGAAGCGAACGGTTGGAGTAATATGCGTTACAAGATGGAAGCCCTATCCATAATTAGGTGCCCTTACGGTTCTGAACCGCACAGAATTCAAGAATGCCAGGAGCCAAACCACGTTGAATTTCCCGTAATCCTGGAAATTGCTGCTTTCGACCATTCTCAAGAGGATGGCCAAGGCCTGCAGGTCTTTGAAGGCGTCAATTACATGTCCTCTTTAGAAAGCCATCTTTTTGAGAGAGTCTATTCGATCGCAACGCATTTAATTAAAGCTGGAGTAAGCGAGAGCACGCCCTTGACGCTTTTAATTCATCTCGTAACGCCTGTTCAAGATTGCTGGCTGAACGAGGGAAAAACCGATATTGACCTGCCGGAAATAAAGGGTTTTCTGGAAAAGATGATGCGCCAGGTCCTACCTATAAGGAAAAAACCCAAATCCTACAGACCCAAAAGGGTTAGCAATTTTGTTCCGCGAGGAACAATAGGTAACCCAAAATATGAGGCCGCATTGAAAAACTTTGCTGATTATCTCAAATCTGTGCAGGCTGAGCTCCAGAAGACCCGGTCTAAACAAAAGTTTGGAGCACGCAGCTGGGGCTACTTTCTCGAAGACGGAATTCACGTTTCTAAAGGCGATTTCGACGCGGTTGAAGATGCAATAGGTGACGCAAGAAAATTAGGATTCATACCTATTCTGGGTTTCATAGCTGAAGATCAAGATGAGACGAGAAGATTCAGCGGCTTACTCACCGCTGTTAACCCAGCGGAGTATCTGCAGGACCTCAAAGAGGAAGTATCTTCTATGCTTAATCGCCTTGCTGAACTCAATACTAACTTCTGGGAAGGCGAAAAATACTTTTTAATGATGGTGACGGAAAAAGGAGACATCAAAAGGTTATTTGAACCTATATGCGACCCTTACCATGTGCCACTAGTCTCTACCAAAGGATGGTCTCCAATAGAGATCAGGGCGCTTATAGCAAAGTTCGCTAAAGAAGCTGAAGCCAGAGGGCAAATTCCGGTATTGTTACAATTTTACGATCTGGACATTGCCGGGAGAAAAATCTCAAGGACCTTTAGGAAAAACTTGGGGGACTGCAGCCCCGGAACAGGTTACGATCCAGGTACTGAGGAGAACCCAAAGCTCATCATAAAACGGATTGGCTTAGACAAGGAACAAGTAGACAAGTACGGGTTAACCTGGATCAACAACCTCTTATCTTCCTCTGGCAAGGATCTAAAAGGGACCGATCCGGAATACGAACAGGAAATTGGCGTTCGCAAATGCGAAAGTAACGCCTTATTTAAGAATGAACGGACGATTCAAGCAGCTGAGAGCATTTGCAGAGATGCAATCGAGGACTATTACGGCAGGGACGCTATTGAACGGTTTAAAAGAAGAGAGGAAGAAACCAAGCAAAAATATGGCGATATCTATGAGAATCCTATCTGGGGACGATTCAAAGAGGAATTGGACAAGATAGCTGACACTTGCCGTAAGAAAACACCGGAAGAAACTCAAGGACCAAGAAAACAGGAAGTTATCGTTAAAATTCGACTGAAAGACGGCAAGTTTTATTTAGGAAACTGCCCCTGCTGCGGCCAGCACTTTGATTACAAGGAGGAAGAGGACATTGGAAAGGTGAAGGTGTGCCGGTTCTGCAAGACGCCAATGCTTTTGGCGCTTGAAGAAGAAAAAGAGGACCAAGTATTCTCCAGATGAAGAATCGTGCCTCATTTTCTCTTTTTTCTTGTGAGGCTCGAAGAGTGTATCAACAAAAATCGCAAAGGAAATATGCGAAAAAAAGACGTTTTAAAATATGGTCGTCCAGGAAAGGCCCTTTGAATTCTGAACAAGCAGAACAAGCAGCTGCTGAGATGATGCTACCTGATAAGATCCTGGACGAAAGAAATTCAATTACGCGGAAAAAAACAAAGCAGCCGGAGCCTGCAGTTGTGTGAACGCCAGAAGAAATCGAGGAGAACTTTATCAAAGAGTTTTGCAGCCGTCCGGTACTGATGGTCTTACCATGGCTTGATTATTTAATTTTTTTCAACTACCTAATACTAGACTACTACTAGAACGATTTTACATACATACATACTAGTCCGTATATACAAACTAAATTTTTTGTGAGGGCAGGCCCTTAGTACTTCTGTGCGGAAAAATATTTTTTGTTTTTTCTTATAAGTGTCCAGTGAGGCCTGCAGGGTTCTTGCAAGGACGCTTAGCGAGAACAGAAAAGAATGGAAAAGAACGGATTAAAAAAACAAGAAAACGCCGTGTTTTCTTTAAAAGAAGAAGGCGGCATGGGAATAAGATTCCCGAACGATACAATTTTGAAAATATCAAGCCCTGAGAAAGAAAAAATCCGGGAGATCAAAGACTACCTGTTAATGGCTTATGACGTGGAACCTACCTCAGCAATTATGCTCAGTGATCGGCCAAAGACGTTAACGGTTTTTTTTCAGTTTGTTAAAATTACGCCTAAAATGCCCAAGCGCTCGGAGTGCTGACGTAATGCATGATGACAAGAACGGTGAAAATAACGATTCTGTATATACAGAATATATAGTAAATACAAAAGCGGAAAATAACGTTGACGAACCGGACGAAATAATACTGGTTAGCTTCAAAAGAAGCAAAAAAATCCATAAAAACGCTGCAAGGTTCGCATTGGAATTAGGCCTTACTCACAGCCAAATGGTAGACAAAGCAGAAGCGGAATACATGAAAAACCACGCCAAAGAAGTGATCAGTACTTTCATTGTTGGCGAAGTAAACATCAGACCTAAAATTACGCCAGAGATGAAAGCCGCTACCCAAGCTGAATTAATAGAAATCAAACAAACTCTCAACACCTACATTGAACGCATTAATTGCATCGTTTCTTCTAATAACGTTGGAAAAATTGAAAACTCTCTTGAAGAGTGGCGTCAACCGTTATCTAAGAAATTGGCATATACGAGAAGATTTTTGAAAGCCACCAAACTGCAGGATTCCGAGCTGCTTCAATTACTCAATGAAGCGGAAAACGCCCTCGATGTTTCAGGCACATTACGAAAGAAAATCTATCAGGAAAAACTGGAAAAAGCGAAAATTGAGCAGGAAAGAGCGAAAAAACACTTCTCAACGGGCTCAGCAAGGGGGACTAGCTATGTGCTTGGATCTTAGACGTTATCAACAAATGACGGCTAACCTTTTTGTGCATAGTGACAGTGACGTCGAGGGCCTGATCCGCCGGGCAAGCATCCCTTGTAAGGCTTATTTGCAGATTTTACGCGATACACATGCGGACCAAACTTAGATAGCAAAGCTGCTTTTCCGAGACGTCGCCGTGGCCAACTTAACCGTTACGTTAACAAAAACTAACGGCCAGCGGCGAACTGTGCCTATTTCCATTGAAGCTGTTAATTTGATTTTAGCGCTTCATAATCGACGGTGCAAAAGTGACTGTGTTTTTGATGACGTATCAGCTATCCTCAAAGAGTTTGACCGGCTCAAAGCGGTCCTGGCAAGTGAGAAGGTTCTCGCTAAATCGACAGGTGAAGCCGGGTCTGTTCCGCAGGTAGAGCAAAACAGGAGGGCTTCTTAGATGTTGGCTAAAAGCATTCTTGAGAAGCATACCTCTGAGCAGCTGAAGGCAGAACCCTATCCCTGCAAGTTTGAATTCGAATGCACGCAGGAAGGCAAATTTATAGCTGAAAGCTACCGGAGCACGCACAGCGGCGGTGTAGGTTACAGAGCTTGGCGCTTCATCAATTACATTTTTCTATAGAGGAGATAAAAATGGATGAAAGCCAAACTTCGGAAGAAAAAAGTAAAGCAGTTCGAGAATTCTTGCCTTTTTGGGCTAAGGAACTGTTGGGGATGAAGGATGAGGCGGA
>JBEKPG010000036.1:0-25623 GCA_049520955.1 Bathyarchaeia archaeon
TAGAACTGCTCGTAAATGGTGGACAAGCCAATGCAGGTCCACCCTTAGGTCCTGCTCTTGGTCCATTAGGCCTAAACATCATGGCTGTTGTTGTCAAAATTAACGAGCTTACAAAAGATTATGCTGGAATGAAGGTTCCAGTGAAAATTAGCGTTGATACAGAAGATAAGACTTTCGATGTATCCGTTGGCACTCCAACTGCTTCAGCACTTATCGTTGCTGAATTGAAAATAGAGAAAGGTTCAGGAACACCCAACACCGTCAAAGTAGGAAATTTGTCCATGGAGCAGATGGTTCGAATAGCTAAAATTAAGCGCCCTGAGCTTTTAGCGCCTACACTGAAGAAGGCCACAAAAGAGATGCTTGGAACCTGCGTAAGTTTAGGTGTCACCGTTGAAGGCAAAGACCCACGCGAAGTGCAAAAAGATATCGATGCAGGCAGCTACGAACAGCTATTTGGTAGCGAATAATGATAAGCGAATATTTTTATAATGGGTTTCCAATCCCTCAATGGCATGAGGCTTAAAAATGCCCTTAGATAATAAGACCATTTCAGAAGCAATTAAACAGGCAAAAGCAAAGTCTGGCGAAAAAAAATTCAACCAGACAGTAGATATGATCTTGGATATTGTAGAAATCGACATGAAAGCGCCAGAAGGCAAAATCCAAGAAGTTGTTGAACTTCCTCATGCAACCGGAAAGCCGAACAAAATATGTGTTGTTGCTTCCGGAGAATTCGCATTTAAAGCAAAAAACGCACAAGCTGATCACGTCATAGAACGTGCTGATTTAGAAGCGTTAGCTGGCAAAAAGAAAGAACTCCGCAAGCTAGCCGGCGAATACGACGTTTTCATTTCAGAAGCTCCTTTAATGCCGCTAGTAGGTAGAATTCTCGGTCCAGTTTTGGGCCCCAGAGGAAAAATGCCTATTCCTGTTCCACCGAACGCTGACATTGCAGCCATAATAAACAAGCACCGCAAAACCGTGGTTGTAAGAATGCGCAACCAACCAATTATTCAAGTTTCAATCGGCACTCAACAAATGAAGGATGAAGACCTCGTCGATAACATTATGGCAGTTCTTCGCGTTTTAGATGGAAAACTGAAGCGTGGATTGAAAAACGTAAAGTACGCCTTCATTAAGACATCTATGGGTGAACCGGTAAAAATTAAACCTTAACAAGAGAAGAAAAGTCATGCCATCCCAACAAGTATTAGACGAAAAATCAAGCCAAGTAGACTCAATAAAAGGCATATTGAAAGAGTACAAATCCATCGGCATCGCCAACCTGAAAAAGGTTCGTGCTTCTCAACTTCAAGAAATCAAAAAAACCATGGCTGGCAAAGTTTACCTTAGAGTTTTAAAAAATACGCTAATGAAGCTAGCTATCGAAGAGATGAATCAAGAAGATCTAAAGAAGATTGAACAATACTTGGACGGATCAAACGTTTATTTGTTCACAGACCTAAACCCGTTCAAACTGGCATTATTGCTGGAACGCGGCAAAGTAAGAACAACCGCCAAGTCTGGTGACATCGCGGCCAACGATGTTGTTGTTCCAGCAGGCAACACAGCTCAACCGCCAGGTCCATTTATCAGCCAATTAAACTCTGTAGGTTTACCGACAAGGATTGAGTCTGGCAGCGTTTGGGTCAGTAAAGACACCTTGGTAGTTCGCAAGGGAGAAGAAATTAACGAGCGTCTTGCCGGTGTCCTCTCAAAACTAGGCATTAAGGCTGTAGAACTTGGCATATCAATGCGTGCAGTTTTTGACAATGGCCTAATAATTACTGGTGAACAGCTTAAAGTTGACATTGATGCAACAAGGAGAAGTGTTGAGCAAAGTAACCAAGAAGCCTTTGCCTTAGCGATGGTCATTTCCTACCCGACTAAAGAAACAATCAAGCCACTACTGCAGAATGCACACCAGAAAGCTATTGCATTAGCTGTAGGAGCTGCAATATCCATAAAAGAAACAATTGGCGATCTGATAAGAAAAGCAAATGCAGAAATGACAAGCTTAAGCGGTGAAATTGAGAAAGCTAAGCCTAAGACAGCTTAAACCAACCTCTCTTTTAACATTTGAACAGGGCAATTGTAACCCCCGTACTTTCATGTTTACTTTTTTAATTGGATGGAACATGTTTTTCTAAGGTTTTTTCGAGCTATTTTGACAAGGCTTAATAGTTTCTTACGTCGTGTACATTTAAATAATATGTGACTCGCCATGGTTGATGTTTGGCTTCCCTACGGAAAGACCGATGTATGTATCCGAGTTCCAGCCCGAAACCTCCTCGGTACAATCGAGCCTTTAGAGCGCCAAGGCGTTCTTGATTCTAAGGCTGAGGTGGAGCGAGCTCTAAAAGAACCCATACCTATTGGTTCAAAACGTCTGAGTGAGATTGCTAAGCCGGAAAGCAAAGTCGCAATTGTTGTTGATGATGCCACTCGCAAAGCACAGAGTGAAGTGATGATTTTGCCAGTTCTCGCCGAATTGAATCTGGCTGGCGTAAAAGACGAGAATATCACGGTTATATTTGGTTGCGGAACGCATCGGGCGGTTAAGCCTGAGGAAGCCATAGGAATTCTTGGTGCGGAAGCACTTAGACGGGTAAAGACCATCAGCCATGATTGTCAAGCGCAAGATTTAGTTTACGTGGGTACCACTAAGACGCATGGAAACAAAGTGCAGGTTAACCGTACGTTTGCTGAGGCAGACGTGAAGGTGCTCTTGGGAGATGTTGGCTTCCACTATTATGCTGGCTACGGCGGTGGAAGAAAAAGCGTTTTGCCAGCGGTCTGCGGTGAAGAAACGATCAAGCAAAATCACGTAATGCTGCTACACGCAAACTCCAGAACCGGAAACCTAGACGACAACCCGGTGCATCGAGACATGACTGAAGCCGCGAGATTAGTCAAGGTTGATTTTATCATTAATGTTGTGGAAAACAAGAAAGGTGAAATTGTAAAAGCCTTCGCTGGCGATTTTGAGCTGGCATTTCTTGAAGCTGTAAAACTGGTCGACGAAATGTATCGTGTGACAGTGGATCGTAGGGCAGACATCATGGTCGTTAGTGCTGGTGGGAATCCGGCAGATATGAATCTGTATCAAGCCTACAAAGCTCTCGACAATGTGTTAGATGCAGTTAAACGCGGAGGAGTAATAATCCTTGTCGCTGAGTGCCCTGAAGGGCACGGAAACCAAGTGTTTTACGATTGGATGACCCGTTTTGGTGACTTGAAAAATGTTGAGCGCGAAATAAAACGCAACTTTGTCATGGGTGGTCACAAAGCGTATTACCTTCTGAAAGCCCTACAAAATCACCAAATCATACTGGTATCTTCCTTGCCTGACTATTATGCGACAAACATATTCAAGTTGAAAACTGCTCGAGCTGTAAACGACGCTTTAGCCGAAGCATTGAAAATTGCTGGCTCAGCCTCAAGAGTTTGGGCGATGCCTCAGGGCAGCTTCACATTGTCAGTGTTCAAAACGCCGGAAGAGACAAAAGCCTAAACAATGTGGTCTCAATTCATTATGAAAAGCTAGAATAAGGCTTAAAGCGTAACATTTAAGTTGCAACGTTGAAATTTTGTTTAGAAGGCGAAACAATGCAACAAACCTTCAAGCTACGCAAATTCGTCCCCGATGATTTACAAAGTGTAATGCAAATCAACCGTGTTTGCCTTCCAGAAAACTATACTGACTTCTTCTTTATGGACTTGCATCAACGTTTTCCTGAGACCTTTATCGTGGCAGAAGAGAATGGAGATATTGCAGGTTACACTATGTGCCGTATCGAAGTTGGCTTATCAAATTATGGTTTCGGCGGTTTAATAAGAAAAGGACATGTGGTATCCATAGCGGTTCTGCCACAGCATAGGCGCAAGGGCATTGCCCAAGCAGTAATCACCCGAGCATTGGAAGGCATGCAATATTACAAAGCTAAACAGTGCTTCCTTGAAGTGAGAGTGACAAATGAAGCTGCAATCTCGCTCTACAAAAAGTTAGGATTTGAAGTTACCCGAACCATTAATGGGTACTATTCAGACGGCGAAGACGCATATGTCATGACAAAACGAATTTAAACTGAGTTACTTTTTTTTGGGGCTAATGGAAACGTTAAGTTTGGCTAATACTCACCTTCATAGTTCGCAGTGTACTGTTAACGCCAGAGTAGCGTAGTAACACAACTTCTTTAAAAGCTGGATACATAATTATCCTTGAGGAATCAAGTTTGTCGATTCAAAAAATACCCGAAAAGAACACTGTACTATTCGTTTGGTTCAATCAGTACGCCGGAATAGTCCTGAAAACTCCCAGTAAAACTCTTGCGATAGATCCAGTTGACATCAAACCAAAAAGCCTCCAAAACGTAGATGCAATACTAATAACGCACGAGCATTATGACCACTTAGACCCAAGGCTGGTAACAGAAATCCAGAAAGCGACAAACTGTACAATAATAGCTGATTCAGCGTCAACTAAAAAACTTCAACACGCAATACCTGCAGAAAAACTTCATGAAATCAGGCCAGGCGCTGAAACAAAAATCGGCGAAGTCTCCGTCAAAGCTGAAAAATGTAATCACACCGCTGAAGCGCCAGTAACTTACATAATAACAAGCGAAGATGAGGTCAAAGTTTACCACACTGCTGATAGTTTACCTTTTCCAGAACTAGCAGCTATAGGCCAAAGAGAAAAATTCGATGTTGTTTTCTGCACAGTTGGCATAGCGCCTGGTTCAACGCCGCAAACAGGATTTGAAATAGCGCGGTTAACTAAGCCTCAAGTCGTAGTGCCATATCACACAGCGTCGGTAGCTAGCCAAACAGAATTCGCTCAAATAATAAAGAAGGAATTGCCTAGAATTGCATGCTTGATTCCTGAACAGAACAAAATTTATCAGGTATCAAGGAAGTGAAAAAAATGAAAATTGACAAAGTGATCCAAGACAAGAAAACCAAAATGGCAAGCATTCTCTTCAAAATTGACGCAATAAAATTCGGCGTTTTCAAACTATCTAGCGGAAAAGCAAGCCCCTACTATATCGATCTAAGAGTAATCCCAAGTTTCCCAGACGCTTTCAGAGAAATCTGCGACTTCTACGCCGAATACATAACCAACCACATTGGAGCAAAAACATTTGACAGGGTGGCCGGAGTACCTCTAAACGGAATCATATTTGCGTCGCAAGTTGCGTATAACCTTAAGAAACCCTTCATTTATGTTCGCAAAGGCGTCCGATTGCACGGAAGAGAACGAAGGGTCGAAGGAATTCTGGCATCAGGGGACAGGGTTCTATTAATTGATGATTTAGTAACCACTGGAGTAACTCTCAAAAAAACTGTCGAAGCTGTTAGAGCTGAAGGCGGTGTGGTTACAGACGCCGTCGTTTTTCTAGATAGGGAAGAAGGCGAAAAACAGCTTGAAAAAGACGGATTAAACCTTCATGCATTGCTCAAAATAAGTGAAGTAGCTAACACGCTCTTTGAATTAGGAGCCATTGATGAAGAAAACCTGAAGACAATACTTAAACAAGTAAAAAAACATTAGAAACTCAATTTATTCATAAAATATTAGACTGGTTTCTTCAAGGAGCGTATGCAATTTTTCCACTGCGTCATAAACATCTTGTTCTTTCTTTGCTCCAGTACAAACGAGCTTTCCACTTGCAAAAAGCAAAATCACAACTTTTGGATCTTGCATCCTATAGATTAATCCTGGGAATTGTTCAGGCTCGTACATGGCATGCTCCAGAGTATATGCAGCTTTTTCTAAATCAATCATGCCACCTAGACCACCTGAAGCAACCATGTTTTGTATTTTAAGTTCTGGTTTGCTTATAATTATTATGCCGCCTTTCTTAAGCTCCTTAACGACTTTCATTACAGCTCTACGAGCTTCCTTTTCCGATTTAGCTCCCGTGCAAACCATTTTTCCAGAGCTAAAAATTAATGTCGCGGTTTTGGGACGTTTTAATCTGAAAACTAAACCTGGAAACTGTTCTGGGCGATATTCTACGCTTGGGTAACCCTTAACCACAGCGTTCAAATCAACTTTTTGGTTCAGGGTTGCAGAAGCGACCACGTTCTCAATGCTTATTATGGCTTTAACTTTTGGCAACTAATTCCCCTCTTGGTTTAACCGCCCTTAAATATTCTTTATCAAAACGTGACTTTATAAAGACATCGTTACGGAGTCTGCATCGAGTTCGATTGTTCAGGTTTTTTCTGTCTTAATATTGGTATGATAAATTCGATAACTACAAGTAACATTATGAGAGCAATAATCACTGGTAAGCCCCAAGAATTATCCCTCATGAAAAGTGTTATCCAACCAAACCACGGAATGCGCATAACTACTCTGCCAACTACCATGCTTTGTGGGACTCCCGGCGGATTGTTGCTGTCCCATGGGTCTAAGTCTGTCCGCGGGGTTTGTGGCCATGGGTTTCCGTTTCCGTCTCCTTTAGTGAGGTAATACGTGGTACCGTTAACTACATTGGTGCCTATTATGCGGTGTACAATTAACATGCTTGGATCGTAGGGGCTATGAAAGACGATTATGTCGCTGTTTGGATAGTTAGTGTTTAAGTCCTTAGGGTTAACTCCTTGGACAATTATAATATCGCCTACGCTCAAGGTTCGATCAAACGGGGTCTCTAAAGTTAACAAGAAGTTATAATCACTGACATCGTAAGGAATAGACATACTGCCACTTTCCACAGTTAATGCAGGATAAGGCGTGTGAAGTGCGAACTGCAGGCCAAATAAGAAGCCAAGAACAATTGCAACAATCAAGACAATGGCGACTGCCGTTTTGAAATAATCGTTTTTCCAGAGCCTTTTTAGATCTATCAAATTTTTGCCTCGGCTAATTGAGTATTCCTGTTGATAAAGTGGTACTGTGTTTTAAAACTTACCTTTTTATAATAAATAAAAATAAGAGAGGCATATATGCAATCAGTTGAGCCTTTTGGTTGCACTTTTTAGATTTTCTTTTTACTTAACACTTCGCGGAATACATCGCTGAATATTAGAAGTTTAGAGTTGCAAAGAAAACCCTGGAGTTCTTGTAATCGTTCCATAACCTTTTTTATAGCAGAATCTCAGCTTATCAAACATTCGAGGGCTCAATTTATATTGCAGGAAACTTCTGAAAATGCTTTTGAAATGCTTGTGAAGCCAGTTCGAAGGCTCATTGAACAGAAAGGATTCTCCAAACCAACTGAACCTCAAGAAAAAACAATACCAAGAATTCTCGATGGCAAAAATATCCTATTAATTTCACCTACGGCTACAGGCAAAACGGAGGCGGCTTTCCTGCCTGTGCTAAGCATGCTTCTTAAAGAGCCAAAAATTCCAGGTATAAAAGTGCTATATATTACACCGTTGCGCGCTTTAAACAGAGATTTGCTTGAGCGTCTTCAGTGGTGGTGCAACAGTCTAGACATAAAACTCGCCGTTAGGCATGGCGACACCGAAACAAAAGAGAGAACCCGTCAATCCCGAAGTCCACCTGACATTCTCATAACTACCCCTGAAACTTTGCAAGCTATACTTTCTGGCTGGATTTTACGTCAACACTTACAAAGCTTAAGGTGGGTAATAATTGACGAGGTACACGAGTTAGCTGACAGCAAACGGGGAAGCCAGCTAGCTTTGGCGTTAGAACGGATCAGAAGCCTAATCGGAAAAGATTTCCAAATGATCGGTTTATCCGCAACCATTGGTAGTCCAGAAAAAGTCGCCCAATTCCTGGTTGGAAACAAGCGGCCAGTCGAAATTATCCGTGTTCCCGTTGCCAAAATGGTGAAGTTGCAAGTTATCTACCCTAAGCCAAGCGAGGAAGATGTTAGTTTTGCAGCGAAAATTTATACGCATCCAGAGGTGGCGGCAAGACTACGCATAATTCGAGACTACATGAGTAAACGCAAATCTGTTCTTCTATTTACAAATACACGCTCAATCTCGGAAGTTTTAGCTTCTAGATTTAAAGTTTGGGACATTGATTTTCCAATCTCGATTCACCATGGCTCCTTAGCTAAGGTTTCAAGGATAGCCGCTGAAACTGGGTTAAAGCGGGGTGACCTTAAGGGCTTAATCGCTACTAGCAGTCTAGAATTAGGCATCGATGTTGGACGCATAGACCTAGTAATCCAATACATGAGTCCAAGGCAAGTAACCAGGCTTATCCAGCGAGTAGGACGAGCGGGCCACACGTATGGGCAAGTTGCTGAAGGCGTAGTAATCGGCATGGATTCAGATGATACACTTGAAGCCTTAGCTATCGCCCGTAGGGCTCTCAACGAAGACTTAGAACCCGTGGAGATTCCAGATAAACCGTTTGATGTTTTGGTTCATCAGATTGCTGGGTTGATGCTGAAGAATAGGCGATTAGAATTTAACGATGTTCTAGAAATAGCGCGTAAAGCTGCACCGTTTGAGAACTTAACAGAGGAAGATGTTGAAAAAGCTTTCAAGTACATGCATGAACGTTTTCCACGTTTAGCATGGGTGTCCTTTGAGGACAAGGTGGCTTTGAAGCCTCAGCGGTCTAAGGCTTTGTTTGAATACTATTTTGATAATTTGTCAATGATTCCTGAGGAGAAACAGTTTCTTGTAATTGATGATAAATCTGACACTTCGATTGGTGTTTTAGACGAAGCGTTCATGGCGGAGTATGGCAAGCCAGGAACCAAGTTCATCATACGTGGTAGCCCATGGGAAATAATCCATGTCACAGAAGACAAAGTTTACGTGCGACCCGTTGATGACCCGACCGGTTCAATTCCCAGCTGGATAGGTGAAGAAATTCCAGTACCATACAACATAGCTCAGGAAGTAGCAGAAATACGCGCATTCCTTGAAGAAAAAATGCACAATGGACTTACGCCTGAACAGGTTAGTGCCTTGCTTTCTGAGCGTTACGCAGCTGATGCAGAGACTATTTTGCATGCGTTGGCAGAGACGACTGAGCAAGTGAACCTTGGCTTTGCGGTTCCTACCCCCAGGCGGATTGTAGTGGAGGATTGGGGTGAATTTATCATTCTTCACTCTAATTTTGGCTCTCTAATTAACCGTGCGTTAGCGCAGTTTTTGGGGGAAGTGTTGTCTGATAAGCTTGGTCGTGGTATCGTGGTTCAGCATGATCCTTATCGTATTTTTGTGCAAACCATGGGCAGCATGAGTGCTGAGCGGTTGGTTGAAGTTTTCAATGACCTCAAAGGCATGAGTACCCAAGCAATAAAGGATACGTTAACTAGGTCAACGGTAAAAACTGGCTTGTTCAAACGTAGGGTCATACAGGTAGCAAGACGTTTTGGTGCACTAAAGAAGTGGGCTGACTTCAGCAATGTTAGTATCCAGAAGTTGATTACGAGTTTTGAGGGCACTCTGATTTACGAGGAGGGTCTAAAGGAGGTTTTCTCTAAAGATCTTGATGCAAAGGGGCTTGTTACGGTGCTGAAGCGGATTTATGACGGCGACGTAAGCTTGCAAGTTGTTGCCACTGGAGGAGATGCGACTCCTGTTGCTCGCGTAGGCATTGAGCGAGTAAGCATGAAAACTGACCTTATTCCGCCTGAAAAGATGCGTGCGGTGCTTGTTGCTGCAGCAAAAGCGAGATTACTCAATGAATCCGGCAATTTCATTTGCACCAGTTGCTGGGATTACATGGAAACGATTCGCATTAAAGATTTGCCTGATAAGCCTAAGTGTCCGCGATGTGGGTCTTTTGCGATTGGATTGTTGAAGGTAGATGAGGAGAAGGCTTTGCCGTTAATCGAGAAGAAAGGACGCTTAGGTAAAGATGAGGAAAAGATGCAGTTGCAAGCTAAACGTACTGCTGAATTAATTGAAAAGTATGGTAAAGTGGCTGCGGTGGCATTGAGCGCTCGACGGGTTCACACGGTGGATATCAACGGTGTTTTGGAGAAGGAGCCTAAGCTTTCAGACCGATTTTACGAGTTGGTTTTGGAGGCTGAACGCAAAGCGTTAAGCAAACGGTTTTGATGATATCGTTGCGGTTTCCTTAGAATTCTCTGTCTATTTCAAATATATTTGAAATAACAGCAACTTTTTAAACCTAGAAGGCTTACTTTTCATATCTGCACGCAGTGCCAGTAGGAGATTACGAAGCGTGGAAATAAGTCGGAAGAATTTACGCAGTGAAGTTCTTGAACGCATTAAATACGTTAAAACTTGTGTTATGGCGCGGGAGTTGTGCTTGCTTGTTCGTACCAACCGGGCTGTTTTAGAACCGAAAGACGTGCAGGAAGTTTGCCAACATGTTTCGACTCTTTGCAAAGAAGAAGGTTGCTCTGAGCCAAGTGAACTCTGCACAAAAGCAGCAAACGCCGTTGGCTCAGAAGATGAAGGAAAATACCTTGAATTATGCGCGCAAAGCTGTGCAAAATGCGGTGAAGCTAGAAGACCGATTCCGAAAAAAGACGCTTATGTGGCATAAAAACATGAATAACATTGGTGAAGTCTGAAAATGTTTATTGCTCCTTTTGTACCAAGTTCAAACAGTGTGGTAGAATATATGCTGAAGCTGGCTGATTTGAAAGCTGGCGAAGTGCTGTTTGACATGGGTTCTGGAGATGGCAGAACTGTAATTATGGCGGCCAAAACTTTTGGTGCCCGAGGCGTTGGTATAGAGTTGCGTGAGGATTTGGCGAAAAAGGCGTTGAGTATTATTCATGAAAATGGCCTAGAAGATAGGGTAACTATCATGAATGGCAGCATGTTTGACGTCAACTTAAGCTCGGCTGACGTGGTTTACTTGTATTTAACGACAAGTGCAAATGAAAAAATTAGGCCTAAGCTTGAGAGCGACCTAAAAAAAGGCACACGGGTTGTCTCCCATGACTACGAAATTATTGGTTGGCACCCGGAGAAAGTTGAGAATTTCTGTGAAAACCCCCAGCTAGGATATCCTTCGCACACAATCTATCTATATAGAAAGCCCTAGCTTTGTCAGGTTAAGCGGGGTGTTCTTTCTGCTTGGTCTTAAGGTGAGTTTTCGGATTTTTTATGTTTATTTTGGGCTTTTGATCTTTTAGTTTTATGTGTTTTTTCTCTTTTTTTGTGTTGGTTTTTTCCGTTTAAAGTAATTGGCGATATATATGCAAGGTAAGAAATGTTTTATCGGCTTAAAGGTAATTGGGATTCTAAGGGAAAGTGGTCATTTGACAGAATTAATGGCGGTTTTTGAAAACGAAGAAGCCGAGCGTTTGCTAAATTATTTCATATCCTACAAAGAAATTGTTAAAAAGAATGAAAATCACCCAAGTAAACAGGGCAATGACGAAATTAAGATAGCGGTTTTGCCGACGCCTCAAGAGTTAAGCATTAAATAAACTGCCTTTTCAGATTGTCTTAGTTCAAATCCTTTTTCTCTTCTAAATTAAATGTCTTTAGAAGAACAACAACACTCATTTTGCATTTTTTGTTCAGTTTGTTTTGGGTTGCTTTTTTGAAGCAAAGCTTGAATTGTTTGCAGGTTGCGGTTAGAAATGTGTCGGGATGTGTCGGGATGTGTCGGGATGTGTCGGGACGTGTTGAAATGTATCTGTTTGTCCCATTTGTCCCGTAAAGTTTGGTTAAGTGGAGTTTAGGTTTACGTTTGCTCGGAAGATCGCTTTAATTGGGTGCTTCAGATTGAGGTCAAATGCAAATCTTTCGCTCTAAAGTGAGAAAAATGAAGATTAATTAAGAAATTTAAGAAAAATTGAAGTTTGTTAGGTTAGGTTTGGAATTTGGGTTTCATTTGCTTTTGGAGTTCTTGCAGTTTCTTGGTGTTTGGTGATTTCTTGCCCCGAAGCATGAACAAACTGGTGATTACTGCTACGGCGACGGCGGCTACTACAACAGACACTATTACGATTATGGTGCTGCTTGAATTGCTGCTGCTCTTAACGGTGCTGTCCGAGAGATTTACGGTGCGTGTCAAGGGCTGGGCGTTGTAGGAGATCGTTTCGTTCATCTCTGGATATCCTAATTTTGATATTTTGAAGGTGTATGATCCTGCTGGGGCGTTTTGGAAAGTAGCGTATCCTGTTGCGTTTGTAACTTCGATTAATGTTGAAACTCCTGTGGGTTGTGTGGTTGAAGAGACGAGGGCGCTTTCGAGGGGATTTCCAGTGCTGTCTTCAATGAGCAATGTTATTGTTCCTGTGGGAATTGGGGTTGGTGTTGGGGTTGGAGTTGGAGCAGGTGTCGGCGTTGGGGTCGGCGTTGGAGCTGGGGCTGGATTAACAGTTATTTGTGTGGTTCCTTGACCGTTTAGGTATCCTGTTTTTGAGCCGCTTGCTGTAATGGTACAAGTTGTTATTTGAGTGAAGCTTGAAGCTGTGAAGCTTGCGTTATAGTAGCCGTTTCCTTGTTCGGTTGTGGCGGTGAAGGTTCCGCCGTTGTTTGATGTGAATGTGATTGTTGCGCCCGTTACTGGGGCTCCGTTAGCGGTAACGTAGGCTGATATTGCTGAGGTGTATCCATTATCGATGGTTGTTGGGTTCCCTGTTACCGTTATTTGCAGAGGTGAGTAATCGATAAGGTAGGTTGTTATGGATGCTTGACTCGTGGTGTAGCCTGAAGCTTGGGCAGTTATTGAGTTTGCGCCTGGAGCGTTTGTTACTGTTAGGTTTCCTGTTGCTTGTGTTTCGCCAAAGGGAATTGTTAAGGTTGAGCTGACAACCCCCACCGTTGGTTGTGAAGCGAATAGATTTACGCTGACGCCAGCCTCTGGATCTATTGCTGGTCGCCCTTGTGAATCCTGCAGTTGAACAATGATTGCTTGGTATGTAGCATTATCTGCTGGTAAGGTTGATGGGACACAGAAAACAGCTAATTTTGACGGAATAAAACCGATGGTGCTTATTGCTGAATGGCTAGCTGTTAGATTTGTGGCTGCTGCGGTTATGGTTGTGGAGCCTGGTTTGTATGTTGTTGTTAGTGTTGAGAGAGCGTAAGTTTGGTTTTGTGGAATTGTTATTTGTGAATCTGTTGTGCCTACGGTCTCGTCTGATGACGCTATTGTTACTGGCAGATCCGACGGAGCTGCTGCGATGTTCCCTGATGAGTCTTGCAATTCAACGGCAATTTGCTGGTACGCGTTTGCGTCTGCTGGAAATTGAGTTGGTCCCACGAATATTCTAAGCTGATAAGGCAGCGCCGTTGATATGCTCTGTGTTGTGATAGTTACTTGATTAGAGGCGTAGTTTTGTGCGACTGCGTATACGATGGCTTGTCCGTGGGTTGTTGCGTTGGTGGTGAAAGTAGCTATTGCGTATGTTTGGCCTCCAAGGATTGTGACAGATGGAGAGATTGTGCCCACATTAGTGTTGGAGCACAGAAGAGATACCTGTACACCTCCTTCGGGGGCCTTAGCGGGGAAACCGCTGGAATCTTGTAGCTGAACCATAATTGAGGCGTATGAGCCTCCGTCAGCTGGCAACGTGGATGGAAATCCGTATACTGCTAACGCGGAGGGGATTGGTCCAATGGTGGTCATAGATGCTTGTACGGTTGCGTAGCCTGTTGCTGAGGCTGATATTGTTGAAGTTCCTGGGCTGAATGTGGTGTTAAAGTTTGCTGAAGCATACGTGGCTCCTTTTGGAATGGTGATGGATGGATCTACTGTTCCTATGTTTGTGAGAGAAGACGAAAGGCTTATGGTTGTGGCTTGTAGTGCTCGGGCGGGTTGTCCGCTGGAATCTTTCAATTGCACGAAAATACAGTTGTATGAATTAGTATCTGCAAGGACGCTAGTTGGACCTGTGTAGATGCTAAGTTGGGATGGAGTACCTGTTGAGGCAGAGGAGGTATTCTGATTAAATATTAAAAACGCTGACGTTAAAATTAAAATCGTTATTGTTATGGTTAATATTTTTTTTAGCATTGTAATCCTCTTAATGCTTATTCAATGAATAGATCCTATATTTTGGATATTTTTTGATTTTCTTGACATGCGTTTGGAGACGCCTATTGTTGGACCATTATCTGATATTTGGCAGAGAGCGCAGGTAATATTGGATAATTCTAAATGGCAATGAATAGGCGATTTTTTACAATGCGTTATGCGGCAGTCGGTGACGATTGGAATTTTGTCTTTTGCTTCATCTTTTAAGATGAAGAAGCTGCATTGTCCATTTTTCGTGTATTCGCAATTTGCTTTTTTTACTTCTCCGAAAAATGTTGCGTTTGACAAGATTTCTACTATTGTTAAAACTTCTTGTTTCCTCTGTTTTTCCATTTTGTCGACGCGTGCATTAAGCTCTTCTAATTGTGTCAACATCGCTATCTGATCCAACTTTTAATTGAGTAAGTTTACTTATATAGTGAGAAGAATTTTCAAAAACAACTTTTGATAATGCCTATCTGACACATGTTATCAGTGGCGTTGTTATCAGGTTTGCTGCTGCTTTAATTGCAACAAGTTTTCTAATTCTAACTTCGTTTGCGTAAACGGTTCTTTCAGATATGCGGAATGTTTCGCCGATTTTTTCTTTAGAAATCTTGTTTTTCTTTTTTTTGCAGGCATTATAAAAGGCGCCTGCTGCGAGGCCTATAGGGTTTCCGCCTGATCTCTTTATTTTCATTAATATATTTTCGGCATTGACGATTAGCTCTTTGTCTTCTGATATTTTTCCTGCATATTCATGTAGGTAGTCTACTGCTGTTCTTCGTTGAATTCTTATGGGTTCTTTTTGCGTGTTTAATGTTTTGTTAAGTAGCCAGGCTTGCTTCATGACTTCTCTTGGGTCAAGGCTGAGTTCTTTGCTTATTTCTTTCAGTGGACGCAGCTTGTTGTATTCTTTAAGCGTTAAATGTATTAGGGCTGCTACTGTTGCTCTTTTGTTTTTTGAGAGTTTCTGCGATTTGAATAGATTATGGTTTTGTTTTCTTATGGTTCGGGCTGCTTCTTCTCTGTAGGGGTAATTTGGAATATTAAGTTGGCAGCTGACTGCTCTTAGGGTGGTTAGCCATTCTTTGAGTGTTTCTGAATCAGCTTCGCTCCAGTTCGAATGCCACTCGGGTGTCCATTGAGTGAAAATCTTGAAGGAGGGCGTTTCCTCTACAACTAATCCGCAGCTGCTGCAGATTTTCTCGCCCTCTAACCCTTCAGGGTAAACAATGATACTGTCACAGGTGTGGCACTTCATTTTTTTATGCTCCTTCTAACTGATTGCTTAATACTTGTGATTTTTTTGCACGCAGTTATCTACTGTGAGAGCGTCGAGCATATAAGACGTAAGAAGATAGCATACAGATTTAGAATTCATCTTGAAAATAAACAACAATTCATTTCTGCAGCTTGAATAATTAGAGCAAGTTATACAGAAAAGCGAAGGCTTCAACTTGCATTCCAGGGAAGACGAGTATAATTTTCAAGAAATATTTCGCGCTGTTTTTTGAAAAGCTTTTTTCAAGTTGCTTTTTTGTTTTGGGGCTTGAAGTGTTTGTAGGTTGAGTCGAAAAAAGTGAAGGAAAGTGAAGGAAAGTGAAGGAAAGTGAAGGAAAGTGAAGAAAAGTGAAGAAAAGTGGAATAAAGTGAAGAAAAGTGAAGAAAAATCAAAAAGAAGACGAATCTTATTCGTTGAACATGTATGGTTCAAAATCAAATTTGTAACCTGGAAATGAATTGAAACTAAATGCGTACCTTAAAATCATTCTAAATAATAGTTGCGTTCAGGGTGGTTTTCGTCTTGGATTTTGCGTTCTTAGGATCTTGGGTAGCTATCTGTGGCGTTCACTGCTTGTAGAGATAGTTTGTTGGAAATGACTTTCTTTTGTTTACCAGAGAATTTGTGCTCTTTGTCTTATGTACTGGTTTATCAAATCTTCAGTTCTCTGGTTATTTTCGTGTCGCGTGTTTGTTGCTTGTCCCGTGCCATGGTTCCATTGGCTGTTGCAGTAGGTGCTGTGCTTGCAGGTTACGCATGAACCTTTAACGCCGCTTTCGCAGCAATTGTCTACTTCGAGTTGTTCCATTTTTTAAACCTTCTCTTTGAATAAAAAGAATATCGAATGTCGTAATATAAGGAAAGTTTCGGGTTTGAGAACATTCTTCAGTTATGTAATATGTTGAAGTTCGGAATATAACCATGCTTAGTTACGAGTAATCCTCAAGTATTGAGCAGGAAACCAGGGGAGCATATTGTCAGCTGGTTGGTTATAGCAGCTATGGAAGAGCAAACGCCACAATAAATCTGAACCTTGTCCAGTGAAATGGTCGAAATCGCCTTGCCTGTTTCGCTTTAGTTTAGTTCTGTGGGCGGCTTGATTTGGTTAAGTCGTAATGTTTATATTTCCCACGGTGGGCCATTTTTTGGTGGGAAAATGAGTATTGAAGAAGTAACTGTTGACCACAAAGGTCGCGTTCAAATACCTAAAGCGGTTCGGGATAAAGTAGGGTTACAAGTTGGCGGAAAAGCTCGCCTGAAAATAGAGAAAGAAAACATAGTCATAATGCCCCCAATTTCAGCAAAAGGGTTCATTAAAGAAATGGAGGGCTGCATTAAGGAAGGTACTCCATCCATAGATCCGCTCAAGTTGAAGAAAATGTGGGAAACAAAAGAAAGATAAAGTGAGCGAAATGCTATTCGTAGATTCTAACATATGGTGCTACTATTTTGATCAGCGCCTTTCTGAACATGCGTGCGTTCGGGACGCTATGCGGGAAATCATAGAATCCGAGGAAATAGCCTGCAATACCATTATAGCCATGGAAGTAGCACACTACCTTGTCAGACATTTCACAGAAGAAATCGCCCGCAAGAAAATAGAGTACTTCATTAATCTAAGCAACATGCAAATCGCAGACTTTAATCGGCAAGCATTGACCGAAACCGTCGAAAACCTCCTGACATATGAATTCGCTGAAGGTTTAGGGGGGAGAGACGCAACAGTAATTGCGACCATGAAGTTGCAAAACATAAAGAAAATCGTTTCTCACGATGATATCTTTAGGCGTCTAGCAAACAAACTGGACTTGGAAGTCATAGATCCAGCCCAGCCAAATGGAACATCACATAGTTAAATGTTTAGAGTTTCCAGTTGTTACTCAGGGCGAAACAAGGGAAGAAGCCCTCGGAAACTTAGAGGAAGTTATAAAAGGGTACTTAAAGACAGGTACCGATATTTTCTTAGGTAAGAAAGTAAGATATATATTGGGTAATCTGTATGGTTCGAAGTGAAAAGGCTGACCTTACGATTCTTAGTGAAAAAGGCCAAGTTGTTATACCCGCAAAAATAAGGTCACGCATGGGTCTCAAACCCAAAACTAAATTCCTCGTTTATGAATGCGATGATTCAGTAATACTAAAGAAATTTGTGGAGCCTGACCTATCAAAAGAGCTTGAAGCCATCTATAAACGAGTCGATGAAAAAATCGCAAAATACGGCGAGCTCTCAAACGACGACATAAACGAAATAATCCATGAGTATCGACAAAGGAAAAAAACAATCAAAGTGAGAGACAAAGAATGAAAGTGGTCCTTGGGTCAAACGTCTTGGTTTCGGCTCTGATAAAATCTGTTGGAAGCATTCTAAAGCAGCTCACGGTTTTTGAGCTTTTCAGCAGGCAACGTCCAAGTTATCTAAGTTATTGAGCGGGTTAGCTTTTGCTTTCGGTTGTCGTTTCTGTTGGCAGCCTTCTCGGCAGACGACGTACACCTTTACAGGCAAACGTGAGAAGTCATAGTAAGTAACAAGGTCTTCGGGCGCTCTGACTTTTCCACAACTGTAACAAGTGTTGCGAGCAGCGTACAGAAGTTTCTCTTTTTGTTTTTGGGAATTTGATTTAGTTGATGAAAAGCCGTTTAGAAGAGCTGCGGACCTGCGAAGACATCTGTACCTTCTCTTTCTGTTGACGTGAGTAGCCTTCAGGGTTTTGCTGACAAGGTAAACTGAAACTTCTGCAATGCCTGCAATATTTCTGATCGAGTAAATTGTCGTTTCCGCCAACCTGATTATTTGCTTTCGCTGCTCCTCAGAGACCCAAGTTTTCTTAAGCTCCATCAGCCTAATTTTGCAACTCACACTTCTGACACCGCGGTGAAGCTTAGTAGCTATTTCTTTGGCTGATAATTTGTCATAGTTTTCTCTGATAAATGCAACCTCAGATTTTGAAAACAGCCCTCTCGTTAAAACTGCAGAGTAAGGTAGACTAACTAACTCACTTTTTCTTACTCTTGACATAAAAATACGCACACAAAAATACGCATATAAGCAATATTCCATTTTAGGAATAAAGGATCCGTTGCCATTCTTTGGTTCACCTTACTTTTCGTTTTAAGCCCATTCTAACCTGTTCCGCGTGTTTTTCAGTCCTGAGGAACTGAAGTTGTTGGCAGCTTAGGCCTTTTCCTATCTTATCAGTCGATTAGAAAATAAAGGTGCAGTGGGGTGTTCCGTTTTTTGGCGTCGCTCGATATATTTCGATTTTTGGAATATTCTCGTCTTTGCAATGTCGCTTAAATTTACGGGTCACGCCGAGAGTTGCATTCGTCGCTTGAATTAGGAGAAGGCCAGGCACGAGAAGAGAAAAACTAGCACGAGCAGATATGCTTTGCTTTTCAGCAACGGCTGACATATTTCAGTTTTCGAACTATTCAGAATATAGAAACTTCGCTTATATCGTAACTCTTGGCTCTCCTTAAGTCAAAAAGAAATCGGTTAGAGTATAGAGGGAAAAGAGAGAAAGGAGAAAATACAAAATGAAAAAAATTCAAATTGTAGTACTAGTATTTTTTATTTTATTATCATTCAGTATGATCGTATCTTCCATTCCAGTTAAAAGCCAAACAGCCACAATCTGGACAGACAACCAAGTTTATCCTCATCAAAGTATCGTGACCATATACGGTGCTGGGTTTAATCTTAATACTGCTGTTAATCTGACTGTAAAAGATCCTAACAGCGTGGTCTGCGCATGGGTGGTTCAATCAAACAGCACTGGAGGATTTACAACAACTTACCAGCTCGGTAACCTCGACGGAAACTATACGGCTAAAGCCACGGACGGCGTAAACACTGCCGTTACGATTTTCACCGATCCCGCCACGTTTGGGATAACCAGCACAGGCTCAACAAACTACCCGTCCACATCTATCGGTGACTCAAATATCGAATCTGGGACTGGATCGCGTAGCGCGGACTGGATCGAGGCTTGGGATAGTTTTACAACAACCCAACAATACACGATTTACAGTTTTGTTATGTATCAAGGCGCGTCGTCAGGTGGGATGGGAAATATGCACGTTGGCCTGTACACGGATTCATCTGGCCCAAGTTCGCTGGTAAGTGGTTCTGATAGCGGTTCAATTGCAGTGTCAAGCTCAACGGGCTGGGTAACATACAGCTACTCTACTCCGTTCCTTCTTCCTGCTGGAACCTACTGGATTGCTTTTACTTTTGATACTGCTCATCCAAATTGGAACGCTAAAGCTAGTACTGGGACTCAGTATTACGATAACTTGGGGAGTTATGCTTCCTTACCCTCAAGTTGGCCATCGTCTGGCTCAAGTCATGATACAAATGGTCCTGTTTCAATGTATTTCACAGGCGCACAGATTGAAGGATACGCCCAAGCTACTAAAGCAACCCTGTCTGATAACAACGCACAGATTAATTCAATGAATTTTTACGCATCCGCGGCAGGTAGCTTTAGGCTAGCGATTTACAGTGATAGTTCTGGACCAAGTAGCAAGTTATGGGAAAGCGCCAGCACGACGGCGACTGTTGGTTGGAATACTGTTAATATTGCATCAGGAACTCCCACCTCCTTGACATTACAAAGCGGCACTTATTGGTTAGTGTGGCAATGGAACTCGGCAACACCAGGTCCGAGTTACACGGTTGGAAGCAGTGGCACCGGAAACTATATCGCACAAACATATGGTACGTTTCCCAGCTCATGGTCCGGTGGGACATCTTCCTCTGAAGAATGGAGCATCTACGCATCCTATAGCGTGGGCGCTGATCCAGCCATAGACACGTCTGCAACAAGTGACTCAGGTGCCGCTGGTGCTGCTACAGCGACAATATCATTAACGACTACCAAACCTGATCTGTTGTACTTTTCAATAGCTTCGAGCACCGGTCAGTATCCAATAACTGGTGTTACTGACAGTTTGAGTACCCACTTAAATTGGGCTCAGAGAACATACATGGACACAGGTTCTGGAGGCGCTTTTCTAGCTACATATTATGCGTTGTGGTCTTCATATGGTCCAATAACAATTACAGTCAGTTGGGGCGGTGCCACTTCACACTGGTCAATGGTTGCATTTGGCATTTATGGCGAGAATTCGGCTTCACCCTTTGATGCTGGTCCAATCACTAGCTCAGGCACTTCTACGTCAGCAAGTGTTTCCTTAACGACGCTCCATTCTAACGACTTTGTTATTGGTGCACTTGGAGCCATAGATAGTGGATCACTTACAATGACAGCAGAAAACGGTTTTTCGATAGTTAAAACTGGGTCAGACAGCAATGGTTATCGCGTTACCTCCGACGAGTATCAGGCAGTGACTTCTCCTGGGGCAGTCACACCAACTTATTCACTAAGTACCTCAGAAGGATGGGCCATGATCGCGGACTCAGTGGAGCCGGCTGGTCCATCCATTAGTCTTTCCCCTAGTGTTGGTACTGTGGGCACAAGTGTTACTGTTTCTGGTTCTGGTTTTGCTGTTTCATCAGCTCTTTCTGCGAAGTGGGATTCGTCTGCTTTAACTTTGAGTCCTGCTAGTCCTCAGACTACTTCTGGTGGGGCGGTTCCGTCAGGTGTGACTTTTGCGGTTCCGTCAGGCGCAACGGCGGGTCCTCACACAGTTACAATTACAGATGGTTTGTCTGATTCTGCCACGGCAACCTTTACGGTAACACTCCCAAACATTAATGTTGATAGCATAAGCATTTCTGCCCCGTCTAGCTCTGCCGGCGGAACAGTTTCTACAAGTGAGTCGTTCACTATTTCTGCCTCAATCAGATTAGATACAGGTTCAGCTTCTGTGTCTGCAACTCTTACCAACCCGTCTGGAACCCCCGCATATACCATTACCTCCACCAACCCAGTAGTGCAAACGGTGGGGACATCTGATGTGGTTTTCTCTTGGACTGTAACTGCGCCTTCCTCTGCTAGAGCAGCTGCGGCTTTCACTCTTTCCGCAACGGCGACAGGATACAATACAGGTAGCGGGTCTCTTAGCGTGACTACGGTTGCGGCCGCTTTGCTTTCTTCCAGTTCTTCAATTTCGGTCTCTCCTGCCTCGGTTAACATCGGCGGTACAATCACGGTGACTATGACAGTTCATAACAGTGGTACGGCTTCTGCGAACGCGGTTGCTCCAAGTAGTCTGACTTTGGGCGGTACAGGATCGGCAACTTACGTTTCAGGTCCATCGCCTGCTTCAGCAACAATTTCTGGCAGTGGTGGTTCTCAAAATTTCGTGTGGACCTACACCGCGGCCACGGCTGGGACTGTGACTTTTCAGGGTTCTGCTTCTGGCACTGACCAGTATTCGGGAAGCGTTGTCTCCACTGGGGCTCTTACTCCTGCTTCAACTACGGTTAATCCGCCTGTGATCTCTGTTGGTAGTGTGGCTATTAATTCGCCTTCTGGGTCGGCTGGTGGAACGGTGTCTACGGGTGAAACCTTTGTTGTTGATGCGAAGGTCTCAATTAGTTACGGGTCGACGTCTGTTTCCTCGACGCTTACGCTTCCGTCTGGCTATTCTTTTACTGGCGGTTCAACTGCGACTGAATCAGCGACTGTGGGTACGTCTAACGTTGATTTTACTTGGACTGTTTTGGCGCCTTCGTCTGCTTCTGCTTCTACACCTTTCCCGATTTCTGCAAAAGCAACGGGTTATACTGCGGGTTCTAGCAATTCGTTGAGTGTGACTACGGTTGCTGCTGCTTCGTTGGTTTCTGGGTCGTCAATTTCAGCTTCAGGTCCAGTGAATGTCGGAGGCACTATTACAGTTACGATGACTGTTCATAATAGTGGGTCAGCTGCGGCAAATACGGTTGTGCCGTCCAGCCTGACCCTGAGCGGGACAGGCAGTGCAACTTTGGCTTCGGGTCCGACCCCTACATCGATTTCAAGCATTGATAGTGGTGCTTCGCCAACTTTCATCTGGACCTACACGGCTACGTCGGCTGGCTCTCTCACATTCTCTGGTTCAGCCTCTGGCTCTGATGCATATTCCGGCAGCGGTGTTGCAACTGGGACTCTAACTTCATCTGCCGTTACTGTAAATCCTCCTTTAATCACGGTTGATAGCGTAGTTATCAGTTTGCCTTCTGGTTCAGCTGGTGGCGGAATAGTATCCACAGGTGAGACCTTTGTCATAGATGCAAAGGTCAAAGTAGGTTACAGTTCGACGTCTGTTTCCGCGACACTTACTCTTCCGAGTGGTTATTCTTTTACGGGTGGTTCGACTGCGAGTGAATCGGCAACTGTCGGCACATCTGATGTTGATTTTACTTGGACTGTTACTGCGCCTTCATCCGCGTCTTCTACTCAAACTTTTTCTGTTTCTGCCATAGCAACGGGCTATCAGACTGGAACAAGTAATTCTCTTGGTGTGGCTACGGCTACTGTTGCTTCGCTTACCGGTTCGCTTTCGGCGACGACAACTGTTAGTATGGGTGGTACTATCACGGTCACGATGACGGTTACCAACGGCGGTACCGCTTCAGCGATCTCGGTTGTTCCTAGTAGTTTGACGCTTTCTGGCACGGGCAGTGCAACGGTGGCTTCGGGTCCCACGCCTACGTCGGCGACCATAACAGGCGGCAGCTATAAGATTTTCACTTGGACGTATACCGCTTCTTCGGTTGGCTCTGTTCAATTTTCAGGCTCAGCCTCAGGCTCGGATCAATACTCGGGTAGTAGTGTTCTAACTGGGTCTCTTATCCCAGCTACGACTACGGTTACAGCGGTACCTTTCGGATTAGACACCAGCGGTACCGGCGCCGTAAACAATAGCACTGCTACTGTTCAGGTGAGTTTGAGCAATTGTGTAGCGAACGATGTGATAATTGTGCTGGGCTCGGGTCAAAGCAGCAGCAACACGGTGACGGGTGTAACGGATAACCTTGGCACCCACTTAAGCTGGGCTCTAAGAGTGAGGAATGAAAATACAGGTCAGGAACGTATTTCTGAGTGGTGGGCGCCCTTCACTGCTGGGGGCTCTATTATTATTACTGTCACATTTTCTAGTGGTGATTCATCGAATGGGCTCTCTGCCGTTGCGTTCGCCATATCGGGAGCAAACACTACTAGTCCCTTCGATACCAACAGCGGATTACCGTACCATGCTACTGGCAGCAGTAGTGTTCCCTCAGTGACAGGGGTATCCACGACGAATAAAAATGACATGATCATTGGGCTTCAAGGTAGCAGGGCGGCGACAACAGAAACGGCTGAAACTGGTTATACGTTAATCAATTCGGTAACAAGTACAGCTGGAAGTGGAGCAGCCGAGGATCAAGTCGTAACTAGTGCGCTGTCTAGCGCCACAGTCAGCTTCGGGACAAGTACAACTAGCTGGGCTATGATTGTAGACGCAGTTAAACAAGCATACTCAGTTAGCATCGCTCCTAGCTCAGTGACTATGGATGCCGGGCAGTCTCAGGCCTTCACCGCGACGGTTTCTGGTGGCAACACCGAGACATATCAGTGGTATTTAGACAGTTCTGCGGTTTCTGGTGCTACCAGTTCAAGCTATTCTTACACTGCAGCGACCGGTTCTCATTCGGTCTATGTTAAGGTAACTGACAGTGTCAACGGGCCAATTACGTCCAACACCGCATCAGTTAATGTGAATGCTGCTCCGACTGTTACTGTATTGCCTACTTCTTGGTCTATGGATATGGGTCAGCAAAAGACATTCTCGGCCACAGCTTCTGGCGGTTCAGGTTCTTATTCGTCTTATCAGTGGTATGTTGATTCTATTCTTCAAGGTGGCACTGGTTCATCGTTTACTTATTCTCCTGGTTCCTCTGGTTCCCACTCGATTACGGTAAAAGTTACTTCTGGAACTATGGATATGGGTCAGCAAAAGACGTTTATTGCTACTGCTAGCGGTGGTTCAGGTTCTTATTCGTCTTATCAGTGGTATGTTGATTCTATTCTTCAAGGTGGCACTGGTTCATCGTTTACTTATTCTCCTGGTTCCTCTGGTTCCCACTCGATTACGGTAAAAGTTACGTTTAGGTGCGACTTCGGTTCCGTCTTCTGCTGCAACGGTTACCGTGAATGCTTCGCCGACAGTTAGCATTGCTCCTGATGGACTCGGTCCTATTAACCCGGTTAACATGGATGCTGGCCAGATTCAGGCATTTACGGCTACGGTTAATGGCGGGACAGGTACATTGTCTTATCAGTGGTATTTGGACGGCAATCCAGTTGGCACTAACAGTGCACACTATTCTTATACTGCTTCAGGGACTTCGCATTCGATTTATTGTACGGTTACTGACAGCGCTTCCCCTCCAGTTGCTTCTCCTGATTCCAACACTGTAACAATTAATGTGAATGCTGCTATGACTGTAAGTATCACTCCGGCTGGCCCGCTTAGCATGGATCTTAATCAGATTCAGACGTTTACAGCTACTCCCGGTGGCGGTTCTGGTTCTTGGGCTTATCAGTGGTTTTTGGATGGCAATCCAGTTGGCTCTGGCACTAACAGTTATTCTTATACTGCTTCGGGAACTTCACATTCAATTTATTGTGAGGTCTTTGATGTTGGTATCTCTAATCTGGTTGCTATTTCCTCTAACAATGTTGCGATTACGGTTGGTGTTGCGCCGACTGTGAGTGTTCATGCTCCTTCAGGCTTCATCAACAACGATGACCCTACAATCCAAGTTAGTGTTTCTGACATAGGCGGGTCTGGCGTAACTGGCGTTACAGTGTCCATTAATGGCGGTGCTGCTCAGACAGCTACGTACAATTCTATTTCAGGTTACTGGGAATATGCTGCCTCTAACTTGAATGACGGTTCTTACTCTGTTACGGCTACAGTTACCGATGCTGCCGGAAACTCTGTTACTTCTTCACCTGCAACCTTCACTGTCGTTACGAATCCTCCAAGCATCACTGCTCCAATCGGTATCTCAGTTGCAGCCAACACTCTCGGTGGAGCCAACAATGTAGTTCTTGGTACACCTTCTGTCTCTGACATCGTCTGGTCTGCTTCAAGCTTAGTTATTACCAATAATGCTCCAACTTCGGGTCTCTACCCGCTAGGCACGACTACTGTTACCTGGACAGTTACTGATCCACTCGGAAACTTTGCGACTGCTACTCAGGTAGTGACTGTCACTGATGTTGCTCCAACGATTATTGCTCCAAGCGATGTGTCTGTTCCAGTTAATGCTCTTGGTGGAGCTAATGTAGTGTTGGGTTCTCCAGTTATCGGAAGCATTGCATATTAGCATTGCATATTCAGGCTTAACTGCGACGAATGATGCTCCAACTCTGTTCCCAATCGGAACAACTACTGTCACCTGGACTGTTGTTGATCCAAGCGGTCTAACAGCATCTGCTACTCAGATGGTTACTGTCACTGATGTTGCTCCAACGATTATTGCTCCAAGCGATGT
>JBEKPG010000037.1:0-24012 GCA_049520955.1 Bathyarchaeia archaeon
CAGCCTAACTGACCAAAAACAACCTCTTCTAGCTGCTTGGCAATCAATAAGCGCTCCCGAATCGGAATATCCAGTGGCTAAGTTCTCAATTATCACTAGTAAGAAGAAGATTCATTCTAAGATGCTAGCTATGATTGAGGAGTCAAAAAGTGAAGTTATGGTTTTAACAACTGCTTTAGGTTTGATTCAAGAAGATATCGCTGGAATTTTTGATACAGCTTTTATTTCTTCCCAAGATCGAAAAATCCCAATTCAACTAATAACCGAGATTTCTCCTGAAAACTTAAAGGTTGCAGAAAGGATAGATAGGAATATTTCAGAGGAAAATTTAAACATTAAACTTCGTCATGTGACAATGAGTTCCAAATTTTTCCCGCGCTTTTTAATTAAAGATGAGGAAGAAGCAATCTTGTATGCGCCTTTTGGTAATGAAGCTTCCGTACTTAATTTGGAAGATGAAGGCTTATGGATAAATGATAAAATGTTCATTTCAGTTTTGAAAGCTTTTTTTGTCCAAATGTGGCACATCGGAGTTGACGCTTCGAGACGAATCGATGAGTTGAAGAGCGGAATACCGATTGGCGAAACACTCATCATAAAAGACACTGAAGAAGCCTGGTCCAAGATGACTAAGATTCTTGAATCAGCAAGAAAAGAAATTGTAATAATTACAACTTCACAGAGCATTAATGCCCTATCTGAAAATGACCCTTTGATAAATTACTTCAAAAAAGGCTTGAAAGTTCGATTAATGGCGTCCATAGACTTAGATAATCTTGAACCAGCACACCGGCTTTCAACTTATTATGAAATCAAGCATGTGCCAATCAGTTACCTGACAATGATGTTGGTTGACAACAAGCATCTGTTTATGTTTAAGATGCCTCCGCTGAGCGATATTGGATCTGAATCTGTTTTTTACTTGAATGACACTTTCTACTCGAGTGACCCCTATCAAGTAGAAAGAGTAAGCGAAATGCTAGATGATATTTGGAAGCGAGGAATAGATATCTCCGAAGTCAGCAATCAAGCAGGAACCCAACTTCCCACAATTGAGGTTTCGACAACTGACACAGTTGCTAAACTTGTCGATAAAATGTTGCAAAGCAGTGTTACTTCAGTCCTGATTGCTGAAAATCATACGCCCATTGGGGTAATAAACGAAAGAGAACTTTTGAAGGAAATAGTTGAAGAACACAAAGACCCTAAGAAAACTCTGGCAAAAGATCTCAACTACACACCGCTTATTATTCTTCAAGCAGACGAATCCATGATTACAGCAATGAGGCTTATGGAGGAGAAGGGCATGAAGCGCGCGGCCATGATTAAAAACGGGCAGCTAATAGGCATGTTAATGGAAAATGCTGCTAACGTTACCAAAAGGGTTGTCTCGCAAGTTAAAGCATCTGTTTCGTAACAATTTTTGAGCTTAGAATAACCTTAAAACGTTTTTTAAAGAAAAATAATATTAACAAACATGTTATCCTTTAAAGGGAGGCAAAACCATTTGAAACTTAAAACACCCATAATTATTGTTAATTTTAAGACCTATTTAGAGGCGACGGGACAAAAGGCTCTTGAACTTGCAAAGAACGCTGAAAAAGTAGCCAAAGAAACAGGCGTCTCCATCGTGGTGGCCCCTCAATTTGCTGACATTGCAAGGATTTCTGAAACTGTAGAGATTCCTGTGTTCACTCAACACATTGACCCCATAAAGCCAGGCAACAGTACAGGTCATGTTCTTATTGAGTCAGTTAAAGAAGCGGGTGCAATTGGAACCTTAATTAATCATTCGGAGAGGCAACTGAAACTTGCAGATATCGAGGTAATTATCGGGTTGGCACGTGAAAAGGGGCTAATTTCTTGTGTGTGCGCTAATAATCCTGATGTGAGTGCTGCCGCGGCTTCACTGCGGCCAGATATAGTTTCTATTGAGCCACCCGAGCTTATTGGAACGGGAATTGCAGTTTCCAAAGCACAGCCGCAAGTAGTTACTAACACGGTAAATCTTGTTCACCAAATTAACCAAAATATTACGATTCTCTGCGGTGCAGGGATAAGTCAAAGTGAAGACGTCTCGGTGGCTTTAAAGTTGGGAACAAATGGCGTGCTGGTTGCGAGCGGTATAGTGAAAGCGAAAGACCCATATAGTATCCTACGTGCTTTTGCCGACGCAACAAAACAGTAGCTGAGTGAGTAAAGTTGAAAGTTGAAGCTGAATGTGAGTCTTGCCTGCTTGCTCGGGGGTCCACGCAAATTTATCAAGCGACAACAAATCCTGCCCTAAGATTCAGATGCCTCGCTGAAGTTGTCAAACTGTTAAATCGAGAATTCAAACCAACGTCGGTGGCCGCCGATTTAGGCACCAAAAGAGACCGGATAATTAAAGAGTTAACGCGCAACAAAGACCCATACCTCCGAACCAAGAAGGCGGCTAACGAGAAAGCGTTGAAAATGCTGCCGCGTGCAAAAAAGCTTGTGGAAGAGGGTAATAATCAGCAAGAGCGGTTCAAAAAAGCTTGCTTATGCGCGATTGTGGGCAATATTATGGAATTTGATATTCCAGGGCATAACTTCAACTTGACCAATTTGTCGGGTTGTTTTAGAGAAGCGGCTAAAGATCTAGTTATTGACGATATTGACAAAGCATATGAGTTAACTAAGAAAGCAGAAAGTGTACTCTACCTTGCGGACAACGCGGGGGAAATAGTTTTTGACACTCTGCTCGTTGAACAGCTAAAGAATATGGGTTTAAAAGTGACATTTGTCGTTAAAGGAGGACCCGTTATTAACGATGCCACTTTAGACGATGCTTTATTCTCAGGCATGGACAAAATAGCCGACGAAGTTTTAACCACTGGAACAGACGCGGTTGGCTTGCAGAAAAAGGAGGTTTCTCCTGAATTCTTGAAGATTTACGATGCTGCAGAGCTGGTTTTCGCTAAAGGCATGGGATATGCTGAAACCCTTTCTGAGTACAAGTTGACTAAACCTCATCTACTATTATTCAGAACGAAATGTGTTCCAGTAGCGAATTATTTCTGTGTTCCACGCGACAAAAATATTGCCAAGTTGATGCCTTAAATGAAACTGCCCGTCATAGCTTTCAATCCAGAATCGTTTTCCCCCTTTGGCGAGGCTATACAGAAAGAATGGCTTATAACAAATGGGCTGGGCGGCTACGCCTCAAGCACTGTTTTAGGCATTAATACAAGGAAGTATCATGGCTTATTGGTCGCCGCTTTACATCCGCCTGGAGACCGCACCGTATGCTTATCAAAGCTGGATGAAGATATTACTCTTGGCAAAGATTTTTACCAGTTAGGCGCTAACGAGTTTCGTGACGTAATTTATCCGCAGGGTTACAAGCTATTGAAAGCATTTACAATCGCCCCTTTTCCCACTTATTCCTATGGTTTCAGTGACATAACTGTTCAAAAAACGGTTTTTATGCCAAAAAACAAGAATGGCGTCTCAGTAATCTATAGGGTTTCTAACAAGAATAGCCTTGAAGCTAAATTTAGAATTTATCCGCTTTTAACCTGCAGGCATTTCCATATCGTTTTAGATCAATGGAGAAACCCGTTGTATTTCTCTCAAAAAAGTGTCGGCAACGAATTAGAAATATCTTTTCAGAATCCAGAAGCCACGTTTTTATGTCGCTCAACTGACGGAGTGTTCAAAGAGAAAATCAACTGGGTAGATCATTTGTTTTATCGCGCTGAAGCTTCAAGAGGCGAGGCCAGTATTGACGATTGTTTCCAGTCGGGATGCTTTGAGGTGTCTGTTTCGGCTCAGGAAGAAAAAAGTTTTGCAGTAACTGCTGTTCTTAGTAGTGAGGACCGAACGTCAAAAGAGACTCTAAGCAGCATCGG
This sequence comes from Bathyarchaeia archaeon, assembly GCA_049520955.1. Taxonomy (GTDB): domain Archaea; phylum Thermoproteota; class Bathyarchaeia; order Bathyarchaeales; family Bathycorpusculaceae; genus Bathycorpusculum. The sequence goes on from JBEKPG010000037.1 coordinate 3,876, forward strand.
TAGTACAATTGATGAAGTTAACGCTACACTAAACCAAGAATTAGCATATAAGAGCGATTTGTTAGATGCTTTTTACAGTTTACATATTGAGGTTCCAAAGACTGATTGGCTAAACTGGATTCTTTTAGCTGCAGACTCCTTTATCTTGCAAAATGAGGTTGGCAAAAAATCGGTTATCGCAGGTTACTTTTGGTTTGAACCTTGGGGCAGAGATACTTTCATTTCGCTGCCTGGTTTAATGTTGGTAACTGGCAGATTCAGCGACGCAAAGGATATCCTTCAAAGCTTCATAAAGTATTGCAAAAACGGCCTGATCCCAAATTATGTATCAGATAAATCAGGGGAACCAGCTTACAACACAGTTGACGCTACACTTTGGTATGTTAACGCTGTGCTTCAATACATAAAATACACTGGTGACTTTGGTTTTGTTCAAGAAGAGCTTTGGGGAGATCTTCAGGCAATAATTGATTATCATGAGCGAGGGACTTTGTTTGGTATTCGACTAGATTATGATGGCTTACTTTCGCATGGTTCAAGGCTAACGTGGATGGATGCAGCAGTAGGCGGTAAAGAAATTACTCCGAGAATTGGAAAAGCAGTGGAAATTCAAGCTTTATGGTATAATGCACTGCGAATAATGCAGTTGCTTGCAAACAGCTTCGGCGAGAAAGCTTTAGCTCAGAAATACGCTGAGATGGCAGATAAAACCAGCGTTAGCTTTAACGAAAAATTCTGGAACACCAAAATAGGTTGCCTTTATGATGTTCTTGACACAAGTAATGTTGATACATCGCTTCGCCCTAACCAGATTTTCGCCGTCTCACTGGATTTTACCATGCTGGATAAAGACAAAAGCGAGAAAGTTGTCAACATTGTGAATCGTGAGCTGGCAACACCTTATGGCTTGCGCACTTTAGCGTTAAGTGACCCAAAATTTGTCGGTAAATGTTTTGGCGATAGGTTAAGCAGAGACACCGCTTACCATAACGGGACCATTTGGCCTTGGCTGCTGGGACCGTTCGTAAAGGCATATTTGAAAATTAACGGCTACAGCGATGAATCACGCGATTACGCCATGAAAAATCTTATTCTGCCGTTATTCAGCAGCGGAATCAACCACGCAGGATTGGGCACATTAAGCGAAATATACGACTGTGACTCACCGAACACCCCGAGAGGTTGCATCTCGCAAGCGTGGAGCGTCGCCGAGCCTCTAAGAGCTTACGTGGAAGATGTGCTGTTGGTTAAACCAAGGTACTGGAAAGAAAACTTGGGAACTTAAGGTTTTATCGTTTTTCTGAGGTTGTCAGCGGCTGTTTCTGGCGGAATCGTGTTTATGTGTATTCCTGTGCTTATCTCGAAACCTGCCCAAATTGAAAGTTTGGGATACACTTCCAAGTGCCAATGATAATAGTCTTGTGCTTCTTGGTTTATAGCTAAGTGGAAACCGTAATTGTATGGTGGATCATTCACTAAATCCTTCAAGCCTTTTAGGCTTGCCTTGAGGATTCTGGCGAACGCGGACACTTCAGCATCCTCCAAGTCAAGGATGTTGGCGGCGTGTTTTCTAGGCATTATCCAGAATTCCATTGGGTTGATGCTTGCGTATGGAGCGATAACAACAAAATCTGAATCTTCGTAAACCAGCCTTGGACTTTTTGATTCTTGCTCGATTATATCGCAGAAAATACACTTGCCCTGTTTGTCAAAGAATAATTTACTTGAATCTAGCTCTGCTTGGATCATTGTAGGGATGGTCGGTGTCGCAATTGCTTGACTGTGCGCATGAGAAAGCGACGCGCCTGCTTGCTGACCATAATTCCTAAAAATCGAAACATATTTGACATATGATTTTGAGCTTAACTCTCTTAGCCTATCCATGTAGGCATGGATGACCAGTTCCAACTGGGGCAGTTGGGCGTCAGCCGGGTCCTCATCATGATTTGGAGACTCAACTATAACCTCATGATGCCCAATCGCGTATCCAAAACGTTCATCCTTTAAGATTGGCGATTCGTCTGGGGGTTGTTTGGGTGGGCTGAACGCTGGGTAAAGATTTGGGATGCAGCGGACAAGCCAGTTTTTCGAGCGTTCGCCAACCAATGGGTCTTGGGTCTTTCTTACTTCGCCATTTTCTTTCAAGTAAAGCATCAACGCAGGCGGCGTCATGTTCTCGTTGCCAACACACATTGGACAAACTGCGATTTCGGCGTTTTCGGTTTTTTGTTTAGCAAAATCGGAGGGTCTGCGGCTTCGTTCTGTCGCGATTACGACCCAGCGATTTAGCAAGTAATCTTTTCTCAGCTCATTGTAAGGCATATGTTATTCACTTAGACAAAAAAGGCGCTGAAGCATTTTAGTATTTCTCAAAAAGGGCTAAAACTTGAAAAATTTCGCTCAGCTCGTTTTCTTTGAGGTTTAAAGGTTAAACTGTCCGTGTTGAGGGTAAAGCATATATCTCTTGTCTTGTCCTTGTTATTTTTCAACTTCAACGCAGAATAGGCGGAAAAATGGATTTAGCTGATAAAATTCTAAAGCTAAAGAAAGAAAAGAAAGCTGTGATTTTGGCTCATAATTATCAAAGACCAGAAATTCAGGAAATAGCTGACTACGTCGGCGACAGCATTGAGCTGAGTCGTAAGGCCGTTGAGGAAAGAGATGCTGAGATGATTGTTTTCTCTGCTGTAGATTTCATGGCTGAATCAGCAGCGATTCTCAATCCAGAGAAGAAAGTACTTTTGCCATGTTTGGGTGCTCGCTGTCCAATGGCGCAGATGCTTACAGTTGATGAGATAAAACGTGCTAAAACCAATTATCCAAAGGCTCCGGTGGTGCTGTACGTGAATACTCTAGCAGTGTGCAAAGCCAACTGCGATATCTGCTGTACGAGCGCCAACGCTGTTGAAGTCATAAAATCGCTTGATGCAGAAACAATTCTGTTTGGTCCAGACCATAATTTAGCAGAGTACGTTTCTGAGAAAACAGGTAAAACGTTGATTCCGATTCCTGAAAACGGTTTTTGTCCAACACACTTGCTTTTCCAGCCCGAAGATGTAACAGTGCTCAGCATGCGGTATCCAGACGCGACCGTTATGGTTCATCCTGAATGTAGCTCTGAAATGCGTAAAGTAGCTGATTACGTTGGCAGCACCTCGAAAATGTGCCGTTACGCAAAAGAATCCAGTGCTACAAGCTTCATAGTTGGAACCGAAGAAGGCATTCTGCACCGTTTGCGCAAAGAGAACCCAGAGAAAAACTTTTACTTGGCTTATGAAGGTGCAATATGCCCGAACATGAAGTTGACGACGCTTGATCGCCTGTATGTTGCGCTAAAAGAGGAGAAGAATGTGGTTAAGGTTCCAGAGGCAGTTGCAAAGAAGGCCCGCGCTTCGCTTGATCGGATGTTTGAGGTTTAAACGGTTACTATCGTTGTTTTGAGGATTTTTACTCCTCTTCTCGTTGTTAATTCATCGCTTAGTTCTCGTATTTCTGAAGCTTTTCCTTTAACTGCTATAGCTTCTAGACAGTCTCGTTCGCTAATGTGAATATGCATAGTTGATGTAATCAGCGAAGAGTGTCCATGTTGAGTTTCGGTCAGTTCACTTTCAAGTCCTTTTACATCATGGTCGTAAACCATAAGCAAAATGCCTGTTTGGATTGTATCTTCTGCTTTGAGCCATTTACGTTCGGAAACGAATAGTCTTACTGCGTCTTGAATGGCTTTGCTTCGGCTTTCGTAGCCCATTTTGGTTATGATTTCGTCGAAGTCTTTGAGAAGTTCAGGGGGAAATGTTACTCCTACGCGGGTGATTTTAGACATGGATATCGCTGATGAAATGTTGGTTTTTTGTACCTAAAAGCTTTTATATTTTTAGTAACACGAATGTTTCGGAAAGTGTTACTGAAGGGCTAAAAAATTGACTGAAAACCATGCACTCAACCTCTCGCGCAACGAGAAAATCAAGATAGCCCTAATTTTCTCCATACTGATAACCGTTACAGCAGTCGGTTTCTCCGCAGCATTCGTCATTGGAAAAATCGCTGTAGTTCTTGCAGGATTAGGAATAGTAGCTTACGTTTTTGGTTTGCGCCATGGTGTCGACGCTGACCACATAGCAGCTATCGATAACACGACAAGAAAACTGATGCAGCGAGGAAAACGCCCATCTACAGTTGGGATGTGGTTTTCCCTTGGTCACTCAACCGTCGTGGTCGCCCTAATCGTCGGCTTAATAGTAGCAACAAGAGCTGTCGCAACCAACATTCCTGCTCTCCAAAGTGCAGGCGCAGTTATCGGAACCTTAGTTTCAGGAAGCTTTCTTTGGATCATAGGCTTCATCAACGCCGTCATAGTGATTGGCATATACAAGATTTTTCAGACGCTAAAGCAAGGAAAACTAAATCAGGCAGAACTTGACAAACTGCTTGAAAACCGTGGGTTCATGAATCGTTTCTTCCATTCGCTCTTCAAAATCATAAATGAACCTTGGCAAATCTACCCTGTTGGCTTACTCTTCGGTTTAGGATTTGACACGGCAAGCGAAGTTGCCCTCATTGCTATAAGCGTAGGTATCGGCGTTTCTACAAGCATTCCACTCTACTATATCCTGGTTCTTCCATTACTGTTCACCTGCGGCATGGTCACAGTAGACACAGCAGACGGCGTCGCAATGAGAGTAGCATACGGCTGGGCTTTCCTAAATCCCATAAGAAAAATATATTACAACTTGACAGTTACCGTCACATCAGTTCTTGTCGCGTGGGCAATTGGAACCATCGAACTTTTGCAGGTCCTTTCAAATGAATTGAACCTCAACGGCTGGTTCTGGAGCTGGATCAACGGACTGAATTTTGAAATGATAGGTTTCGGAATAATCCTTATCTTTATTCTATCTTGGGGATTTTCATTTGGGTACTGGCGATTTAAGCGATTTGACAAGCAACTCACCTTCAAATCCTCAATGCAATCTACGATAAACACGGCACCTGATAGATAGCGAAATCCTGAATCAAAAAAAATCTTGGCAACCAAAGAATTCGAAACTTATTTCAATGTCAGTCGTATGATTCATAGTTATGATTTAAGCAGTGGTGCAAACAAAATCATTGAAATTTGAAGGGAGAACATGGATCCTCGCTGGCTGTTTTTAGAAAGCCCATTGGCCACGTGCAAAAAAGATTGTGAAATAGCATAGTAGCGCTCCCGATACTATCACAATTGCTATGTTGACTGTTTTTCTGTTTGTAAGTAAGCCAAAGAGCATGAATATGGGAAACATTGCCATTACGTATCTGGGAACGCTGATCCACCATGATGTTGAAACGGCAAGTGCCCAGCAGAGAAACATATAAACTATATAGACTGGGCGTATGCGCCGCCAAATACTAATTCCAATCATCATCAACCCAAAGACGGCGAAGGCCAGTGGTGCAAGACCGATTGTAATGTTGCTGGGGTAGGATGCATTTCTTGCCCAGCCCCAAGCAGCATAAAGACCGGTTCGTGGGTCAAGCCTGTTATACCAATGCGTGGCTTCTACTCTTAGGAATGTAAAGGGGCTTCCAGTGACCTGATAATTTAACCCAAGGTAGATGAGGAGACCTGCTAGCGCCAAAAGTATCCATAGAATTTTCGGGTCTGTTTTTCTTGGGTTCCAGCCTTTTTGGTGAAAATACTCAACTAAGAGAACGGGCAATAGCAGAACTCCGGCAACCCGGGTTAGGGCTGCAAGTAGGCTGATTAAACCTGCGAGTTGCCATTTGCCCAGTCGTGAGTAATAAATGCTGGCGATAACTAGGGCAAAGAAGGGTCCCTCGGTGTAGGGCGCTGAGAGAAAGTACGCTGTGGGAAAAACGCTTAGGAAAAGGACGGCTTTTACGGCTACGCTATCGTTGAATTCGAGTTTTGCTAGTTTATAGAGGTAGAAGAAGGCTATCAGGCTGCAAACGTTTGAGACTATCAGTGCTGAGAGGTTGATATAGTTAAAGTCAAATGTGAACAAGCGAATGAGTATGGGGTAGAGTGGGAAAAAGACAATAAAGTTTGCCGCGTCGCCAGTGTTAACGTACCCATTTTTTGCGATGGATTCGTAATGTGGGGCGTCCCAGTGGTTAAACATGTTCATAACAATCGTTAGCGGTGGGGCGGATCCGCTGTTTTGGAATGCTACGGCATAGCCAATTGCAAAAACTAGAATTTTCGCTATTACAACGATGAGAGCTGCTAATTTTACTGAGGGAGGAATCTTTTGTATCAATGTTTTTATTTTGAAATTCAACGCTTGCTTTCCTTCAGCGATTTCTATTCCACTTGTATACATATAATAAAGGGTTATTGTGCGTTTTTAGCTTCTCTATGGTTGGAAATTCTCTCTTTAAAAGAACAACAACACTCATTTTGCATTTTTGTTCAGTTTGTTTTAGGTTGCTTCTTTGGTTCAGGGCTTGAATTCTTTGCAGGCTGCGTCTAGATTCGTCTCTATTCGTCCCTGTGCGTCCCGTTGCGTCTGGGCGCTTCTAGTTGCGTCTAGCTGCGTCCCGAAAAATCGATTATAGGGTGAGGTTAGTTGCCGTTAAGTGGAAGGGAGTATGGACGGGCTGGCGATTTTTCTTAGCAAAAATGGATAAACAAGGGCGTACAAAAATTTCAAAGTTGATGCTAGCGCTGATGCAGGGTGAAAAGCAAAGCTTTGAGGGCTCTATAGTGGAGATAACGCTCGAATCCACCTAGCAGGTCTTAACAGCGAAGCAAATGCCACTATTCTTTTGTTTTTCACGAACGATTTATATTAAACAAATTGTAGACTTATATTGATTATAGAGGAGTTAAAAAAATGAGTGCTGAACCATTTCATGTAACGGACGCCAATTTTGAGGAAACAATAAAGAAGAACAAGTTAGTTTTTGTTGATTTCTGGGCTGATTGGTGTGGACCCTGTCGAGCTTTAGCTCCTACAGTTGTGGAGTTAGCGAAAGAGTACAGTGGAAAAGTCTTAGTTGGCAAACTTGATGTTGACGAGAACCCAGCGACGGCCGAGCGCTTCCAAGTTTTCAGCATACCAACCATGATAATTTTCAAAGACGGAACTGAAGCCGAAAGACTCGTAGGCTTATGCCCGAAAAACAGGATAACTGAGACGCTAAAGAAACATTCAGAGTAAACTCAAGCGCTTTTTATTTTTTCATACATTTTCTCAAAAGTCCAGCGAATGCTCGACTTAAGCTCCTTAAGCCGTTCATCATCCACGTTTTTGATTATTATTTCTCTTATCAAATCTCCCTCACGCACAACGTGGTAAGAGAACATTTTATCCTCTGCTAACTGGTTTGTCCTAAATAGCTCATTGTCTTTCTCCTGCATTTTAGCGAAGATTTTTTCAACAAGAAAATTGCTGAAAGGCGGCGTGTTAACACTGAAGTTTTTGCTCTCATCAGGCAACACATGCATACCCTGCTTATCAAAAATGATCAGCGCCAACGGTTCATCCGCCATAGTCTTCAATGGAATAACAGTTTCTTGTTCAGGAATATGATGGGCGACAGGTTTCGAAATGTCAGAAATGTGTTGAACAACCACTTTTGGAGGTTCAGACTCTTGCTTTGGCAAAACAACCTCTTTAAGCACAGGAACCTCATGAACCTCTTTAATATCTCCACGCCTGAAACCCTTCTCAAGCAAAATAGCATTAACCGTATCTAAAGCGGCTTGAACCTCTTCAGATTCAGCGGTTAATTTTTCTAATTGCTCTTCCATCCGCTTCTTGAATGCAATAAGCGATTTTATTTTTTCCTGATCTAGAGCCAAAGTAATTCACGCACGCTGATTATTTTAGCGGTTGATGCTTATCAGTTTTAGCTTTTCCAGTCACTGTTAACTCTAGTATTATACGGCTTATTTCTTAACACCTGATTTCAATATGTACACTCCTACGACAATGGAAATGCTCCAAATAATACTCCAAACGAAAAGGTGCATAACTAGAGTCAACAGATTACTAAACAGGTCTAAATGTATGCTTGATGGAGGCGGAAATCGATTAAAATAATTAATTTCATTTAGATAATTATCATAGCCCGTTACAGCCCCCAAAACTGTACTGAAAAGATTAATTATTCCAACAATCAGAACAAATAAACCACACCAAAAGAGAGTAGTCTTTTTTCCGTTAAACATCGTTTCGCCGGTTCAGTAATTTAAGAATGCGTATTTAGATTTTTGCATCCCTCATCAAGAAATATTCGCGAATTCAATAATCAAACTGGCCAGCGGTCTTTCATTAATTGGCAGGTTGTAGTATCGCTTTCCTATGTCTGTGGAAATTCGCTGATTTTCTTTAGCTGAGCTCGATACATCTCCACAATCTCCTTAGAAGAAGTAGCGTCTTCAGGGCTCTTGTCGGTTCGGTATTTACCTGTGAAACGTGGAAAACGAATCGCCAAGCCTGCTCCCTTTCGAATTGAATTCATAGCGCACATGTGAATAGGGCTTAAAGTGACTTCTGCGCCTAAAATCTCAAGAACCAAAGTGGGTTCAAACCACACATCTGCTTCCAATGTAGATTGGACGCGGGAGTTTTTGCGAGGAACCACATGTTTCTGAAGTGTTTCATGGAGCGTTGCAAGGTCTTTGTCTGTGAAGCCTGTGCCGCATTTGGTGACGGTTTCAAAAGTGTCGGCTTCATCGTTATATGTGGCTAAAAGCAAAGCGCCGTATGCTCCTGCTCGTTTTCCTCTGCCATGGAAAGCCCCAACCACCACAAGATCCACGGTGTCAGTCATCTCGCTTTTGTAGTCACGTTTGTATTTTATCCAAAGCCAACCACGGCTTCCAGCTTGGTAAACTGAGTCTTTAGCAACGGATTTGCACATTAAGCCTTCGCAACCTTCGGCTATGGCTTCCTCAAAGAAGTCCTCAAGCGCCTTTGGATTTCTGACTAGTTTTTGGATGGCAGGTGTTACGCGGTCGGTTTTTTTAATTATTTTTTCCAGTTCTTTGCGTCTGTTGGGAAGAGGTTCAAGGGTTAAGTCTTTGCCGTCAACATAGAGTAAGTCAAAGGGGAAAAGCGAAATAGGATATTGTTCTATGGCTGCTTCCACTCCGTATTTGCGTCTCCGATGCATTAACTCTTGAAATGGACGCATATCTCCTGTTTCTAAGTCCATTGCCACGCATTCAGCTTCTAAAATCACTTCTTTAGCGGCGATTTTTTCTTTGATTAATTCAACAGCATCAGGATATTGACTGGAAATGTTCTCTAACCGTCTGGAAAACAATGTGACTTTGCCATCTTTCTTGTGCGCTTGTATCCGTTCGCCATCGTACTTGTACTCGGCTACGCATTTGCCGCCCAGTTTCTCCAAAATCTCCTCAGGCGAAGCTAGTCGTTCTGCCAGCATGGGTCTAATGGGTTCAAAAACCATAACTTGAAAATTTTTGATTCCATCCAAACCTTTTTCTACAACTTCAATTGCAACTCTGCCTAGATCAGAGGAAATGCTATAAGCGCGCTCTACAAGTTCTCGAGCGTCTTTTCCGCCGCCGTACGCTATTGCTAACGCATCAAGAACCGTCATGTCCGCGATGCCTAGCCGCAAGTTACTTGTTACGGTGCGAATTACCCATTTTGCCTCTTTTGGCGACGCGTCAGTTAGAAGGCTGCATAGAAGTGCCATTTTTGTGTCTACTGCGCCAGACCCAGAGGTTTTGGCCATTTTATCAAGCGTCTCATAAACATGCTCTACCGTAAGCTTCATTGTGAAAAATGTGGATTGTTTCCGTTTAGCCAAAAGTTTCTCTGCTGTTTCGCCAATGTCCCCGCTCTGTTGCAATTCAGATTGAATTGTGCTTTCGCCTTGTCCAGACGCTCGAGCTATCGCTTTTATCGCTAGTTTTTCGGCAATGCCCATTTCCACGCCCATGAAGTCGGGGTACAATTTGCCCTGTGTTAAATAAACAACTCTTGCTATGGCGTCTTTGGGTGTTTTCTTTAGCAGGTCAACCAGCAAATCGGTCATTTCAAGCCGTTTTGTGGTGGCTTCAATTTTCTCATATGACTCAGCGATAACAGCGTAATCCATCATTTCTCGCTCTCATAACAATACTTAATGTATCGCTTATTAAATTTAATCAAGTATAGATTGACCAAAGCTGCTTAGGTTACTACATTGTGTTTAAGAAAAAAGAGGTTAGCTGAACTGAAAAACTATTTTTTCTCTTGCGTGCAAAAATTAACACCACAATGACTAATGCCATTATTTCTTTGCACAAAACGAAAAATTATATAAATTGAGTAATTGCTAATTGGTGTCATGAACTCCTGTGTAGTTTATTTTTCAAGGACAGGCAACACTAAACACTTGGCACAAGCCATAGCAGACACTGTAAAAGTGCCCATCTTTGATTTGGCATCAACTCAGCCTTCAGCCTTAACAAGCTTCGACCTGCTAATCTTGGGCACACCCGTTGAAGGGTCCAACCCAGCAAAAGAAACCACTTCTTTCATCAACAGCATGACTAAGGTGGAGGGCAAGAAAGCAATCCTGTTTACCACTTACAAGGCTTTCGGCAATGAGCGAACGATGAAAAAAATGGAAAAGCAGTTGGAACCCAAAGGGTATAAGATAATAGCAAAAGTTTCCAAGAAGGGCATGAAACCCGACGAGGAAGCAGACTTCTCAAAGGTCCTCGAGGAAGTAAAGAAGGCGCTGGAAAAGCAGTAGCTACTTCTTAACGCTCAAATAATCCCTTATCATTTTGTCATGTTCAAACGCCAGAGGATCTGGCAGTTGGTTTAGGCTGAAAAGGTGGATTTCTTGAATTTCGCTTTCCTGCGGCTTTATCTCGCCGCCAACCACCTTAACCAGAAAGCATGTGGGGTAATACTCATATTCCACATCATCCTTGACCCCTTTCTCCACATACTCGTCTATCACCCTAACGATTTTCACATCAAGGCCTGTTTCCTCCTTGCATTCGCGGATGATGGTTTGCTCGATGGTTTCGTCGGGTTCCATTCTGCCGCCTGGCAAGGCCCAGTAACCCTTGAAGGGTACAGTATCCCTTTTAACAAGTAAAATCCTACCCGAAGGAAACGGTATTATAGCAGTTGAAGTTTTGCCGGTGTACTTTTTCATGTTTAACATCAACCAAACTGCTAACCGTGAGGAACGCAATAAGTTTTTTGAAACTAAAAAGCAATTTTGCCTCTAAACAAAGATATGCGATGTTATTAACTAAAGATGAAGTGAAACGCCTATGACTTTTCGGTGACAATATGCTTTGGAGACAGGCTTTTCGCGATTATGATGCAGTCCCTATCTTTACATGCGTAAGGTCTTCGCGATAGTAGATTGTTTTGCGGCTACTCTGTTTTTCTGAAAAGTTAGAAGAGTGCTTCTCGCTTGGGGGTTATGGTTGGAGGTCTTGTTTCAGGGTGCTTGTAAAGGAATCAACTACATTATAGTTTGGGCTGCTCGCGATCGCGGAACTTATGTTTACTTGAAGGTTGCTTTGGATCTGTTTGCATGTGCCATATTCTAAGTATGATTGACCTGATAGGTTCAAGTTTACGTTTGAGAGTGGGCTTGGGCTTGCCGGAGTATTTGTTGAGAAGTCGATTCTGAAGACTTTGAAGGTTCCGGCTGGAACTGTGAGGTCCTGAATGTCCTTGAATGTAACTGTTAGATTTTCAGGTTGCGCAGAGCTTGGCTCTCCTGTGTTTAATGGAATTTGCCATGTGTCTCCAACTTGGGCTTGTGATTGATTAAAGACTGCTGCCAGAAACGGACTGCTGCCGTTAACGGTTTCACCAAATAGCTGGAGTCCAATGGGTAACAGGGCGAGGACAGTAACCATCTCACTTGCTTTGACCTCTATAAGCTGTGAGGTAGTTACGGAATAGCTTGCAGCAATCGAGGAACTCGTGTAGTTTAACGTATAGGTGTCGCCGTCAAAGCTCACTACATCCACTGTTAGGTTGCTGTCTGAGCTTATGTTCGTGGAAGAGTTTCCGCTTTGGGTTGACATTGAGGTTGTCACGTCATAAGTTAGTTTTTCACCAGCAGAATATTGCACCCCCAGAGATATCACGCTGGCATTGCCTTGGGGAACAAGTAGCACTGCGGCTAGTATGACTGCTATGGTTGCGATAGCGGCAATGGCGATGTAAATTTTTTTTCCCAACCGTTTCTTAGATGGCACTTGCGCTGCCTGCGGTTCAACAGATAAGGAGGTTGAAGGCGTTGCAGATGGAGCTGAGCTAGAAAATTTGTTTTCCATTTGATTCACATCAGTTCTTTTAGTTTGTTTCACTCTTCTTATAAGACTTTTCTTAGGTTTTGTCAAAACCTAGAGCATCGGCATCTAATTGTGTGCCTAAATACCAATTTGTGTATTTAGACTCGATTTTTGTTGGGAGTGTCTTTAGAAGAGAAAAGCATTGGTTTCCTGTTTTTGTTCAGTTTGTTTTGGGTTGTTTTTTGGTTTAGGGGCTTCGATTGATTGCATGTTGCTTATCAAGATTGATGAGACAATCAATCTTAATCCTATTTCTGGCGCGGTTTTTTTTGGCTTAAGATGCCTGTTTAGCTAAATGGCATTAAGTCAGACTGTTTTTTAAAACTTGGTATTCTCGGTCAGAAATCCACCCTTCATGCTTCAAGTACACTAAGCCTTTAGTTATATTGTCGCGAGCAGATTTTGTGTTTAGGAGATTGTTTTGTTCACCTAAATTTCTAATTTCATTATCTAATAAGCTGTCTTGTTTAGCAAGTACTTGTGCCTTGTCAATTAACGCTGTTATTTCTTTAAACCACGGAATAAAAAACTCTTTAATTTTCGGCCTGCCTATTGCCCCCTTAAGCTTGGCAGTCAACCCGATAGATTTTATCACTGATGGAGGTAGGTAAACATAACGTTTAGTTAATCCTGCTTGATAGCAAGCAACGTAGAAGGACACATAAAACAATGCTGGGCTCTTCAATTGATATTCCCTTATTCCCAGCATGTCAAACCTTGCGTTAACTGTCTCTCCCAGTTTGATGACGCTGTTAAGACCTTCTATTAACGGTTTTCCCTGTTCAAGCAACTTTTCAGTTTTCTGCTTAAAGCCAAGCACTTTAGCATCATGGATATCTTCAAGATCCTGCAAGGGCTTTCGAGCCAATTTGATTTCATTTTCAAGTTCAAGTTGCAGCTTGGATATTTTCTGGATTTTTTGTTTGTTCAGGTTTTTGATGCTGTTTTCAATCCGTTTTAGTTCTTTTTTTAGTCCATTTAGTTCTTTTTTGGTTTTGCGGCTTTTTTCTTTCCATGTTTTTTCGTAAATCAGATGGTTCTTTTGTGCTTGGGTTTTTGCTTCTTGATTGTAAAGCTTGATTTTTTGCTCATCGTTCTCTGTGAATTTTAATGTTTTTGTTTTTAGTTTTTCAAGGCGCTCAAGTTCTTCATCAAAGCTTTTGGTTAAAACAGTTATTTGCTTTTTATATTCACTTTTCAGTTTTGTGACCTGGGGGTTTACAAATTCTTCGTGAGCTTTGATTTTAGCATTCGCCTCGTCCCTTACTGCTGCTGCCGCATAATCCAGTTCTGTAACGTATTCGCTGGTTTTCCTGTTCACGAATCTTAGGCACTCTTGAAGCCGATCAGCATCTTCTCTGAGGAAGGATAGTAACTTACTCATTTCTGCTAACATTGAAGTAATTGTTGCTGCTTCCAATATTGGGGCTAGCGGCGCTAACTTTGAAGTCTGACCCATTACTTCTATGGCTACTTTGCGGTAAACACTGAATTCTTTCTTAAAATCTGCGCTTGCAATTAAGCCTCGTAGTGTGAATTCTTTCTCTATATTAGCGTTCTGAAAATATTTGCCGTGGTCAGAAAGAAAAGCCATGAAGTCATCATGGGTTTTCGAGTTTGTTTCAAGGCTCTTAATGAAGGGTTCAGCCGGAGGCACTTCAAAGTAAATTACACTAAGCTTGGACCCGTTTAACCCGTCGAACATGTATGCAGTTTCATTGCTTGGAAACAGCCAAAGGGGATAACCTATTTTCGTAATGAACAAGAGTTTTTCTTCAGGCTGCTTTACAATTAAGCCGCCACCTTTCCTCCTCTCAAGTTCTGAAAAGGCATAAATAGCAGCTACCTCAATGTCAAAGCCAAAAGGTTCTCTGCTTTTTCCTGGCAAAAAGGGCAAGATGAACATTTTAAGTGGAGCGTTTAACATTGAGTGTCAATTCAAATTATTAGAATTTGCTTTTTAAAATTTGTTATCGAAATTAAGCTCCGAAGAAGTCTGATATTTTCTTTTGGAACAGCGCCCGCCTTAACAGTTCACTTTGCAATATCCACCTTTGCATCGGAATCTCAAATCTTCCACCAATGAACTGCAGAGATTCAGCGAGACTTTTGAAAAGATGTGGTTCTTGCCTCATTGCGTTTCTCACATTCTCGCGTACTTGCCAAACACCGATGGGCATGATGTAGCCTGGTCTTGCTTCTCTAAGGACAATTACGGTGGCTTGGCGCCGTTCCTTAACTAATTGCTCGCAAACTGCTAAACGCGCTGAATAATAGCAGCCGCCTATCTCAGCATAAGTTGTTCTGCCACCGTTGCCTTCCCAATCCGAAAAAATCGCTATGCTTGTTCCATTAGGATTCCAAACGGTGCCCGGATACCACGCTTCCATGGACTCGTAGCTCCACTGCTGTGGAATCATTAAAATCTCAAAAACATTATCCAGGTAAATTGACTCGTAAACTCTATACTCATTGATTTCGGGAAAAGTCTTTACTTCTTCCCTGAGGCTTTTAGAGATCGTGTCGTCAACTGCTGTTATGCTCCAGCGTGTAGGAACCAAGCGTCTGTTTCTTTCCACTCCAAAAGCACCAACGCTGAAGGCTTTTTGAATCTTTGTAACCATAACACCTCGATTGTAGAGTTCCAGCACCGCCTGCTTAGCCCGCAAATCTGTATCATAAAACGCCTTCTCGATCTTATCATCATATCGTGCGTTGCCAACGTGTAGGTCTCTTATAGGCGCTGAAGGCCCAAAAGGTTGGACGTTATCATCCATGAAAATTGAGCCTCGAGGCTTCTTTGTAAGGTTCAATTCGATGTCTACGCTGCTGTCTGCAAGGGCTAACTCGCGTGTTTGATCCAGTATTTTTCCAGCATCCATGAACTTTTGAACATTAACCCGATATTTACCACGCACAAGCATGCTACGGAAACCAACAATTTCATCCATAGATTTCCCAAACCAATGTTCAGGCAAATCGTAAATGCTTGTGTCCTCATATATAGGCGGCACAAGCGGACCCGCGTAAACATTGGGATAACCGATTCTTCCAATGAAAACGCTCGGTGGAGACATGCCATTGATGTCTTCACTTGCCATCAACGGCACACTTTTGAGGAAATAGTTAACCTTAACCATTATTGGACACCGGGTTTTGCCGCATAGAAAACGGGCGCCTTTGCACAAGACACATAGGCTGTCCTCTCTGGCTCGGGCAACTATTTGGTTATTATCCGCCAAGTGACTGCTCTTCAGAATGTCTTTTAGCCAATTATCTGGGGCACGAATGCTTTGCGAAGGCTTTGAAGTGAGAGACATATTACCCTTGCATGATGCTTGCATCGACTTGATATATTTTCCGCAAAACTAAAAGAAAAGAGACACCCTTTTTCTAAACTTATCTTCCCTTAACAGTGTTCAGCAGCCGCGACTTCCTAATCGCTTTTCTAATAGGAGGCGGCAACCTGAGCTTAATGAAATCGGCTGTTTTCCAAAGTCCAAAAAGTCCCGGAGGCGCAATGCTAGCATCAATAATTTTCAAGTTTCCGTTCACACTTCTTATGTTCTCGCAAGTAATATCTAGCAAACCGTACATGCTGGCTATCTCTCTAAGTTGCACCAGGTCTTGCGCTGAAACGACGGCTTCTACGCCATACTCTTGCAAAAGACAATATTTTGTGTGCCAGAAGATTTTTGCAAAGTAAACGTGCCTTATGTTTGTCGGCATTTGCCTGTAGGCTTTGTGGTCCAGCTCTATCGATTCGGATTTCCCAATCTTCAACGCTAGTTCATGAGTTTTATGTCTTAGAAAGAAAACCAGTTTATGTAAGCCAAAATCTTTTAGATGCGCATTGGGAAATACCGTAAGCACAGTTTGTTCCAGATTTTTCATAGGGACGAAACTGCTTTTATTTATTTTTATGTAATCATCGATAAACACGTCTAAGCGCTTCGCTTCTTCATTTAAAGATTTGAATTTCACTTGCTACTATAAGTTTTTCAGGTAGTTTTAGCTTTGTGACTGCAAAAACACAGCCACAATCGCAGATTGATAACTGTACAATCTTGACTCGGGAATTGATTGATTTTTTTAGGGAAAATTTTTATTCAAATAACCCATAATTCAAGTTATGACTAGATTCCTTTCTTGCGGAGAACTTTATGAAACGATTCAACAAAAATCTCTAGAAGCGAAAGAGATTTTATGGGTATGTTCTCCTCACCTTGGATTAGAAGCTCACAAAATATTTTCCCAAGAGATCCTGAAGAATCCTCCAGCGGATATCCGATTTATTTTTAGAGTCAGTGATGTCGCCGTCAAAAGAGGCGAAGTAAATCCATATGAAATACAGTATTTCATGGAGCATTTTAAAGGCAGTTGTATAAGGTCGCAGGATAATTTTCAAACGGCAATTTATGTTTTTGACGATTCAGTAATCCTTACATCAGCAAATTTAACAAAAGCGGCTTTTGAAAGCAATATTGAAGCCGGAGTACTTCTTGATACCTCACAAGTCGATGAGGTCAAAAGCTTCTTCAGCACAAGACTTTGGGAAAACGCAAAACCATTAACCGATGTTAAGAAATATAAGAAGTTATGGAACGCAGTCAAAAAGAACGACCATGTCAGAGTTTTAAATAAGGTACATACAAAAATCCGGGAATGGACAGATGATTATGTTAACAAATGGTATTTTGCCATCCCAGAACAGCTGACAACAAAAACTGAGCGAAAAATTAAGAAAGAATCAAATTGGCCAGCAAATCTCTCGGTAGCGGGTGACATTGGTCCTGTTCCTTTCAAACAACTTAAACTCGGTGATTTGGCATTTCTAATCAACTTAAGAAAGAGAATAGGTAAAATTGAGGTTGAATTTGCCAGAGTATTTGACAAAAGTAGGGTAGAAACAGACGAGGGCGATCTTCATTTTGCTTATGAAACAAAAAAGATCTATCAAATTGAAAGAAATCAATTCCGCCAAATGTTAGAAAATGCAAACATTACTCCTAAGAGTTATGAAATTCTCCTAAACGAAAATCAAGTACAGCTTATTACAAAAACTCTTTCTACAAGAAAGTCAAAGAAATAACTTATGCTTAAAAAGGTCATTTCAACTGAAACACAAGTTTCGGAAGCAAAAGTGCTGAAAAAACATGTTACTTTTCGAGGAAATGGCGGTTTTGAATGTATAACATTGAGGACTAATTCCTTCAATGTTCGATTTTGGTTTGATTTCGCTAAAAAACAAATTTTCCAAGGGTGAAGATTATGGTGAACAAGCACATGACACTAACAGATAACAGTGTGACTATGTAATTCGTTTTTCTTGAACGCAATGAAAATCCCATTAGTATAAACATTGGAAACATGGTTAACACGTAACGGGGAATGCTGTTCCACAATCCAGTGGACACGAAGAGCAACCAGGTAAAAATCATATACACATTGTAAGAGGGACGAAGGTGAAATTTGAATCCAGCCACAATCGCTAATAGCCCAAAACCTGCGAAGATCAGTTGTGCGGCAGCCTGAACGTTTATTGGAAACTCGCCAGTAAATGTCCCTTGCAACGCTCGTTGAAAACCTAACAGAGGATTAATGCCCTGATGCCAATGAACATTCTCGATTGCAAAAAACGTGAAAGGGTTCCCTGTTACCTGATTGTTAATAACTAAATATATCAGAAATCCTGCAAACGCTAGACTAATCCATAGTATATTAGTTTCGATATTTCGAAGGCGCCATTTTTTCTGATGGAGATACTCAACCAAAAGAGCCGGTAAAAGGATGAGACCCTCAATTCTAGTTAGCGCCGAAAACAAGGACAAAAATCCCGCTAAGGGCTATTTTCCTACCCTAGCGCAGTAGAAACTTGTAATGGTCAATGCTAAGAAGAGACCTTCAGTATACATCATTGACAAAAAGAAAGCCGTTGGAAAAACGCACAAATATAGAACTGCTTTTATGGCTGTACTATTGTCGTAATCCAACTTTGCGAGTTTGAACATAAATAGAGTTGCGATTATGGAGCTCACGTTTGACACTAAAAGCGCAGACAGGTTGATGTAAGCGAAATTTAGCGTGGTTAATCTAATAAGAACTGGGTAAAGCGGGAAAAAAACGATTAAGTTTTGTGAGGTACCTTGGTTGATGTGCCAATTTTTCGCGATGTCAATATAGTATACGCTGTCCCAATGGTAGAATTGGTTCATTATGATTGAAAGCGGTGGCGCTGGACCTTTGCTGACATAGAATACGACGTAGCCTAAACAAAAAACCAGTGCTTTAGAAAGCAAAACAATGAGAATGGCCATGCCTAAGGGGTGATGAACCTTTCTCAGAATTCTTGGAACTCTCAAGAAGCGCACCCTCAGGTAGGTTGGTTGGTTTTAAACTTTATAAAGTGGTCGCCTGCGCGCTTAGTTCCGTCTAATTATCATTAAAAAGTCTTTGCAGCTATCTGAGAACTACAAGAAATTATAGGAGTCCGCCAAGCGCGCCCGCTACTGTGGAAGCTATAAAAAGCACAATAATTCCGATAACTACGATTTTTTTAGTTGAAGATTTCATATGTTATAGTATCTCCCTGCGGTCTCTTGAATATATATCCTCAGTGTTGAATTTGGGCTTTATGAATTCAGAATATAGATTTTGGAGTTTTGGTTAACCGATATTTTATGTAATCCGAATCAAGTTAACACTTTTGCCTTTTTCCGTAAGTTGTAAACCCAGTAACCTTTTTCAAAATACGTCTAACTTCCTTGTTTTTTGTCGGTTGGATCAAAATCAAATCCGCACACATATGTTTAGGATGGTATTTTTCAAAACCAGCTTTTTGACCGGATTATTCTGCAAACTTTGCAAACACTAAATACTGATTCGCTTTCATAGACAATTTCAGTCTCAGTTGAATTGCAAGAAGGGCACTTATCGTTAGTTTTCATTTTTAGTCACTTTCTAAAATTTGCTTGCGCCGTTCCTTTTGACGTTTCTTTTGGTTTTTCATTTACTTCTCTCTATGCAGGATCTTGTAAAACAGGCATTTTTTTCCAGTTTTGTATGTCTTCATTAATTATTTGAGGTTTAAAGAAAATAAACTTTATGAATCAAGAATATGAATCGAATACTTTCTTTAATTAAATGCACGTCTTATTGAAATGTTCGGCCTTAATTTCTTAATTAATAGACACAATATCTTACATACTACCAATGCCATAGAAAAGAATTGAGTATTTTTTGCCCTACACCCATTAGGCTCTACTTACCTAAACTTCACGAAAAGAAATTGGGGTTGGATTAAATTTTAATCTTTTTCTCTGTCACTTACAGACAAACATATAAACACATAACCACGTAAACACACAATCACTAAAACACATACCAATACACTGTCTAATCCTCCCTGTACATAACTGTACATATCTCTCTCTCTCTCACGCATTCTCTCGCTCACTCGTTCGTTAGGTCTCATTAGGTCACTCGTTAGATGTCCTTCATTCGCTCATTAGCTCGTTCGTTCAATAGCTCGTTAGTTAGCTCGTTCTCGTTAGCTCGCTCATAAATGAAAGGGGTGTGGTGAGGGGAAATCTGTGCCCCTTACTAATACGTAGGCTTTAGCCTAATTTTTAGTTTATATTTTTCAAATAATGGTTAAAATGATGGATTAAATAATGTTAAATATTATTTTGATTGTTCATAGTTCTTTTTTAGTTGGTATAATCCTTTTTCTACTGCATGAGATAATGAAGCAAACTCTTTTTCTTCTATTTTCTGGTTTATCCAGTCTAAAATATCTTGATTAATAGTTATGGTTTTTTTAAGTTTCATATTACTTAA
>JBEKPG010000038.1:0-23051 GCA_049520955.1 Bathyarchaeia archaeon
ACTTTTAGCGTCTTCTGGAATGATGTTCTCGTAAGGAATTACAGCGTTGTATCCGGCATCGTAGGCCATGCAGATGTCAAATGGACTTGCTTTAACGTCGGTGTCGAGGTAGAAGAGCAGGTATGGTGCGTTTTCAGTTGCTTTTCCGATAACGGGTTTAACTTGAATCTGCATTGATTGGAGCCAGTTTTCCATTTCCAGTGAAGACGGAGTTTCAACCTGAGTTGAGATTATCTTTTTGGAGAGTTTCGCGATTTCGACTTTGGCATTTACCGATTCTAGCATTTGCTTAATTCCAGGGACGTGTTCGGGGCTGCAAATGTGCAGGCACGTTATCTCGTCTTTGTTTTTGATTTCTCTTGCGCGCTCCATGATACCCATGACGATCCAGCTTTCTCTTATCGAGAAATTGACTTCGCTTTCTTGTTCCTCTATTTCGGATTGTAAACTCTGTCCGTATGCAACAAGGTAGTCTCTCTCTGTGAAATCGCCGTTTTTCTGTTTGTTTAGATTTTCTATGTTCTTGATTATGTTGTCTCTCAATGCTATTTTTTTGTCAAAAGCAGATTCAAGATAGGTTTTGGCGTCGCTGTCAATGTCAACGGGGAAGAAAGGAACGCTACTTTTTTTGAATACGTCTGCTAAGATGTTGTCTTCGAAGAATTCTTTTTGAGATCGATTCCCCAGCTCTTCCGTGACAAAGTCTATATTTACTTTGGCAACCACGTTCTCGACAAATTTGTAGAAGCCGATTGATGGTTTTTGGAGAGCTTGGAGAACATTTGGCTTTGCGGATGAAGATTTTTCGAAAAGCTGAAAAGGCTCATTGTATTCTTTTTCTTGTATCATTACAGTTAAATTCTTGTTTTGAAGCGGTTTTACTTCAAGTACATTCATATTTTTTTGCCTCTTTATTATTGGTCATACCTGAATGGCAGTGAAAAATATATACTTACTCGAAATACCTTACATATGGGTATATACAGTATATACAAATTGATTAATGTTAACTGCTTTTTCAATGGGATTCTCGGGAAAAGCCCCATGCAAAACAGCGCCACATGCATTTTCGGACTTTAGCTACTCCTCTCCAACGCGCTGGCTCTACTGATGTGTTGGCTGAACGTGTTGTGTTTTGGAGCCCTATCGCCAGTGAACTTGCAGTTTTCCCGGGCGTAACGCCTCCTCTCCAGTTTCCTGCACAGCTTTCTCAATGATGGTATGACCTCAAAACGCGTAGACAGCACAGCCAGGAGCATGGAACGCACTGTTAAGCTGCTCTGCCTTTTCCGGAGTTGACTCGTCTGGTTTGGATCTGCTTCACAGTTACGCTTGTATCAATCTCGGAGAATAACTGTTTGAGGGTGCCAACGGGTAGGCGTTGATAACCGTCAAAAACGTTTATCACCCATAATAGAGCTGTTTTCAGCTATTCATTGACATTATCACCCACGAAGGCTTAACTAAACCAATGGCAAGCTTCATTAGGAAAAATCAGCCTAAAAACAGTTAATGAACACCTATGCGTGCACCTAAACATTTTTAGGCTACTTAACTCTGACATTTTCCGAGCTAGGCTTAGCTTTTGCTATGGCTTTTCTGGTGCCTAATGTGGTTGTCTTTGCAATCGTACCAGTGAAGAGGCTTGGGGTATCCAAGAGGAGGCTCTCAAAGTTTCTTAGTCCACATGAACGTAAATTATTGACTATAGCGATGCTTGAAGACGTTTTGAAGGCGTTAAAATCATCAATTGTTCATAAAACTGTGGTGGTAAGTAGTGACCCCGACGTTCGTATGATTGCTGACAGTTTTGGGGTTTCCTTTTTTTCGCCCAGTCGTTATGGTTTGAATCCTGCTATTCAAGAAGCTACCGCTTGGTGCATGCAAAACCTGGCTGATTCGGTGCTTGTTGTTCCGGCTGATATTCCACTCTTATCTTCTGTAGATGTGAACAAAATAGTCGAATTAGGCAACTGTAATGGGTCAACTGTGGTCTTGTCTCCTTCGCACAACGGTGGGACAAACGCTCTTTTTCAAAAACCGCCCAATCTACTTTTTGCTAATTTTGGGTGTAAGAGCTTTGCAAGACATTTCAAGCAGGCTCGAAACAAAGGAATTTCTATCAGGTTTCATTATTCAAACTCAATTGCTCTGGATGTTGATTGCGAAGAAGACTTACTGAAACTGTTTGAAAGTCCAATCGCTAACTATTCTAAGCGTTTTTTGGAAGAAGCAGGTTTCGCAAGCAAGGAACCGAAGAAACATAGTTCTTTGACATTTAAAACTGCACTTGAAATGTGAGTAATCTTAATTTTTCTTGAAGAATTCTTGGAAACACCGATAAAGCCTTATTTAGTGGAAACTAGTAACATCTAGTTTTTAACTAGAATTGAGGAATGGAAATATGTCAATCGAGCAAATTGACAAAATCATTGACAAATATGTGAATGAAAAAGGCGTTTTAATCCAGCTTCTTTTGGATATTCAGCTTCAATTAAATTGGATACCCAAAGAAGCAATTATGAGGATAAATGAGAGATTGAAAATACCGGTTACTGAAATTTATCGGGTCGCCAGCTTCTACACGGCATTAAGCCTCACCCGCCGAGGAAAACATCTAGTGAGAGTATGCTCAGGAACCGCATGCTATGTCCGTGGAGGAAGTAGAATTTTAGATTCTGTTGAGTGTACCCTTGGGATTAAAAACAAAGAAACTTCAGCCAATGGCAAATTCACTCTAGAAACAGTAAATTGCTTAGGCTGTTGTGCGCTAGGTCCAGTTGTTGAAGTAGACGGAAAATACTACGGAGTACCCACTCCTGCAAAGGCTAAGGAACTTCTATCACACGTAAGTTAATTTGGAGGAATAATCAAACATGTTACCTTTAAAATCTGCCTCAGGTTTGGAAGCGCTAAGAAAGGAGATTCTTCTTAATAGAGACCCAAACAGGCAAGCCGTAGCGGTATGTGCAAGCAGCTGCGAAACAAGGGGTGGAAAAGAAATCGTTTTGGCCTTCCAGAATGAGTTGAGAAAACAGGGACTTGAGGATAAAGTCGATGTTCGGGGAACAGGTTGTTTAGGGCTCTGCGAGCAAGGCCCTATAGTGATTGTGTACCCACGAGCGGTGCCCTACTTCAAAGTTAAGGCGGCCGACGTCCCGAATATTGTTTCAGAAACTTTAGTTAAGAAGGAATTAATCCAAAAGCTTCTCTACGTTGACCCGGAAACTGGAAATAAGGCAACAAAGCTATCTGACATTCCCTTCTACAAATACCAAAACAGGCTGCTTATGGAAAACAGTGCCCTCATCGACCCAAAAAAGATAGAAGACTACATAGCACTTGGCGGTTATACGGCACTGGCAAAAGCCCTGTTCATCATGACGCCTCAACAGGTAATGGATGAAATTAAAAAATCCAAGCTTCGAGGCAGGGGCGGAGGTGGCTTTCCAACTGGACCCAAGTGGGAAACAACACGCAATGCGCCAGAAGAGCCCAAATACGTAATTGTTAACTGCGACGAGGGCGACCCAGGAGCGTTTATGAACCGAGCCTTAATGGACGGCAATCCCCACAGCATCCTCGAAGGCTTCATCATAGGAGCCTATGCAATCGGTTCCCATGAGGGCTTCATCTATGTTCGCCAAGAGTATCCGCTTGCCGTGGAAAACATGCAACTAGCCCTTGACGAAGCCGAAAAATATGGCTTACTAGGCAAAGATATTCTGGGCTCAGGCTTCGACTTCAAAATAAAAATACATAAAGGGGCAGGAGCCTTCGTGTCAGGCGAATCAAGCGCTCTCATGACAGCCATCGAAGGTAGAGTAGGCGAACCTAGACCAAAGTACGTGCACACTGCAGAAAAAGGCCTTTGGGAGAAGCCAACTGTCCTAAACAATGTGGAGACATGGGCAAACGTGCCGCTCATAATTAACCGGGGAGCTGAATGGTTCACCAAGATCGGCAGCGAGAATAGCAAGGGCGCAAAGATTTTTGCTTTAGCTGGAAAGGTCAACAACACCGGCTTAGTAGAAGTCGCATTAGGCACAACACTCAGAGATATCATATACAAAATAGGTGGCGGCGTCCAAAATGACAAGAAATTCAAAGCCGTCCAAGCAGGAGGTCCTTCAGGCGGCATGGTTCCAGCCCAGTGTCTTGACACGCCCGTGGACTTTGATGAACTCAAGAAACTGGGTGCCATCATGGGGTCAGGAGGCTTAATCGTCATGGATGAAGACACCTGCATGGTGGACGTGGCTAAGTACTTCATAAACTTCCTTTGTGATGAGTCATGCGGCAAATGTGTCCCCTGCCGAGAAGGTCTCAAACAGGCTCGCAAAATCCTCACCGACATAGCGTCGGGCAAAGGAAAAGAAGGCGATATTGAAAAGCTACGACAAATCGCTGAGGCTTCAAGTGTTTCTGCTTTATGCGCATTAGGACAGACTTCGGCAAACCCCATGCTTACCACTTTGCGATACTTTGCTGACGAGTATGAAGCGCACATTAAGGAAAAAAGGTGTCCAGCACTATCATGCAAACCGCTCATAAACTTCTACATCGACCCAACCAAATGCACTGCATGCACCCTATGCAATAGAAACTGCCCCGCGCAAGCCATCGACGGATCGGTGGGCAAAATTCACATAATTGACCAGTCAAAATGCACGAAATGCGGTACTTGCTTCGAGGCATGCAGATTTAATGCCATTACGAAAATTTCTGGAAAACCTGTTCCAGCGCCAATCACTGAGGAACAGAGGTTGAAAAAACCATTTAGGAAGGCGAACTAAGATGGCGGTAAAGGAGATGAAATCGAGCTTGCAAGAAATAAAATTAAAGATAGATGGTCAAGAAGTAATAGCTAAAGAAGGCGCAACCATCCTTGATGTAGCAAAAAGCAAGGGTATAAACATCCCAACTCTCTGTTACCACAAAGCGCTTTCTCCGTTCGGTTCATGCCGAATATGCTCAGTGGAAATTATAGATAAACGGGGAAGAAGTCGTATTGTTACCTCCTGCAACTACCCTGTAGAAGAGGGCTTGGTTGTTTTCACCAAATCTGAAAAAACTATCAAAGTGCGCAAACTATTATTGGAGTTGCTTCTAGCAAGAACTCCAAAGGTCCAAAAAATTAAGGAGTTGGCGCTTGAATACGGTATCGAAAAACCAAGTTTCTGGGTAGAAGATGAAGATGAAGACTGCATCCTCTGCGGGTTATGCACTCGCGTCTGTGACGAGTTGATAGGGGTGAACGCTATAGACTTCGCCAAGCGCGGAGTAGAGAGGGAAGTGACCGCACCCTACCATACATTCTCGAACGACTGTATCGGTTGCGGAGCATGCGCTATCATCTGCCCAACGAAGTCGAAGCGAACACGGGCTTATACGTATCCGACGCTGGAAGAGGATGGCAAAAAAATCAACCAGCAGTTCCTAAAGGGCACCTGTGATGAGAATATCGGCGTGTACAGCCAGATCCTCTCGGCGAAAAGTTCTTTAGAAGGGCAGGATGGAGGAGTTGCAACCTCACTTCTGGTCTCTGGTATGCAGAAGGGCATATTCGACACAGCCATCGTCGTGCAACGGACAGAAGGTTACCAAGCTGACGCCGTGGTCGCCGAGAATGTGGATGACATTATCAAAGCTAAAGGCACAAAGTACCTCCGTGTAAAGATGCTTTCGTTACTGAGCGATTTAATTGCTAAGGGTAAACGGAAAATTGCCGTGGTGGGTACACCCTGCGAAGTCCGAGCTATAAGGAAAATCCAGCATGTAATGCTTACAGTGTACCCTGATTTGCAGCTTACAATCGTGGGGCTGTTCTGTTTCGAGGCGTTCGATTACGATAAGCTTAAGGTTGCCATTAAAAAGCAGATGGACATCAACTTGGACAAGGTCGAGAAAACACAAATACACAAGGGCAAATTCATAGCTACCATTAAGGGCAAAGAATATGCTGTTCCAGTGAAAGATTTGGGCGCCGCTCAAGAGCACGGCTGCAACTTCTGTGACGACTTCAGCAACAAATACGCCGACATATCTGTAGGTTCCGTAGGGAGCCCAGATGGGTACTCAACCGTCATCGCGCGTTCTGATATAGGAGAAAAGCTTCTTGAGAATTTGCATTTGACAACAGTTGAAGTCAACAAGGACGAAGTCGTTAAACTGGCGACTCTGAAGCTCAACCGTGCAAAGAAGAATTTTGCGAAGATAATTCAGCCCGAAGTGCAGCTGCAGCCTCCAGCGCCAACTCCAAGGGCGCAATAAGCTTTTTCTTCTTTTAAAAAAGAAACGTAAATTAATACTTTTTATTAATTTATTTGGTGTGCATGAATGAATGAAGGTAGCAGTTTCTGGTAAAGGCGGTGTCGGCAAAACCCTGATTGCAGGCGGCTTAGCCCGTGGCTTTGTCGAACGTGGATTAAAAACTATAGCAATTGATGCAGACTCCTCTCCAAATCTCGGCCTAACTTTAGGCTTATCTGCAGAGGAAACTCGTAAAATTATCCCCATTTCTGAGAACAAAGCGCTTGTTGAGTCTAAAACAAGCACGGGTTACTCGGGAGTGTACCGCTTGCAGTTCACAGTTGACGACATTGTGCGTGATTACTCGGTTATCACTCCACTTGGAGTGAATTTGATTGTTATGGGCACGGTGCAGTCAATGGGCGCAGGATGCATGTGCGCGCCAAACGCCGTCATACGCGCTTTGCTTAGGCACCTAGTTGTAGAACGTGACGAAGCAGTTGTTTTAGATTTGGAGGCTGGCGTAGAGCATATTGGAAGAGGAACCGCCAGACAAGTTGACGCATTACTTATCGTTGCAGACTCAAACCTAAAATCTTTAGAAATAGCCAAGCACATTCATGATATGGCCGAAGCCGCTGGGATGAAACAGCTCTATCTCGTAGGAAACAGAGTTATGAATGAGAATCAAAAGGAAGCGATCAGCAGTTTTGCTGAAAAAAACGGCTTGACCCTACTCACTTTTGTGCCCTTTGACCAGAAAGTAACTGAAGCCGACATGCTAGGAGAAACCCCGCTTAAAAACAAAGAAATTGAAGCCGTTAAAACCATAGATAATATATGCGAGCTTTTGCTTAAGAAAATACCACAAAACTTTGAGGTTTTACCAAAATGAAAACTCTGGTAACGATTGGTCGTGGCGGAACAGGAAAATCCAGTTTTACAGCTCTAATGACTAAATCCTTTATCGAAGCTGGGCAATCGCCTTTGCTTTTGGTTGATGCTGACCCTGACCAGAATCTAGGTGAAATGCTTGGAATAGACCTCAACGAGGCAGGAAAATCAACCATAGCTGACTTACTTGTGAGTACATTCATTGAGCAAGGAGGCACCACAGTCGGAGTTTCCCCAACCGAGCGCATTGAAAGCAGGATTTGGGAAAATGGGCTATATGAAAGCAAAAATTTTGACTTCCTTGCAGTTGGAACCAAGTGGGTTGAAGGCTGCTACTGCATGCCAAACTCGGCATTAAAAGGCGCTTTAGAATCGTTAACTAAAAACTACAAGTACATACTTGTCGACTCTCCAGCAGGACTTGAGAATCTTAACAGGCGAATTACCTCAAATGTCAACGATATTTTCGATATACTTGATCACTCCAAAAAGTCTCAGGACCATGTAAGACGCGCGTTCAAAATAGCTAAAGAAGTCGACATGAAATTTGACAATTTCTATTTAGTTGGCGGGTACCGTTTCCCGGCAGAACTAAGCACACAGGCTGAAGCTGATTTGAAATTTAAATTTCTGGGAAAAATCGCTGAGGACGAACAATTAGACCAGTACGTTCTCAATGGAAAGTCGCTGCTTGATTTGCCACCCGATAACAAAGCGTATGTTTCAGTACAAGTTATACTGAAAACCTTAGGTTATCTGTAAACAAGATTACTTAACTAACTTTACACAATTTTTCAGAATCATTGCATTTCTATAAATACTCCCTGATTTTTAGCTAAAAACTCAGTAAGGTTTAAAAAGAGTGTAATGCTCGATATGATTCAAACCTTTACAGAGGTTTGATAATTTGACGACTAAAAACGTTAACTTAAGAATTGAAGAAATGAAGACCAATAGCGGTCTCATTAAGAATTTTGAAATGTCTATTGGCAAGGTAATCAACGATAACTATAATGAACCAATGGGTCCAACCCCAATGCCTTCCATGAGTACCCTACGAGACTGGGACATGAAGCTCCTCAACAGGTACAAGCCCTTTTACATGCCTGATTGTGATTTGTGCTGTCTGTGCACTTTTGGAAAATGTGATTTGACAGCTGGCAAACGTGGAGCCTGCGGAATAGACATCGGTGCTCAATCCTCCCGTATTGTACTTCTAGCTTGCTGCATTGGAGCCGCAACCCATACCGCACACTCTCGCCACATGATCCATCACCTAATTGAAAAGTACGGTCGCAGGTTCCCATTAGACATCGGCGGCTTAAACATAAAAGTTGAAGCACCCATTACCCGTTTAGTTACAGGAATAAAACCTGAAACACTCGGCGACTTAGACGATGTTTTAGAATATGCTGAAAAAGAAATCACCCAATGCCTTGCAGTAGTCCACACAGGTCAAGAGGGCAATAACCTTGATTTTGAATCTAAATCTTTCCATGTCGGCATGATTGACCACATAGGCATGGAAGTGGGCGACATCGCTCAAGTTTCCACCTTAGGCTTCCCAAAAGCTGAACCCGAAGCACCACTCGTCTCATTAGGCATCGGAAGCGTAGATTTGTCTAAGCCAGTCATTATGGCCATTGGACATAACGTAATTCCATCAATTGGAATTATTGACTACGCAAAAGACCACAAAGTTGATGAAAAAATCGAAATAGTTGGATTATGCTGCACCGCACATGACATAACCCGTTACTATAACCGAGGAAGAATCATTGGCCCAATTAGCTGGCAACTCCGTTTCGTAAGAGGCGGATTCGCGGATGTAGTCGTTCTAGATGAGCAATGTGTCCGCACAGACGTTTTTGACGAAGCACAGAAAGTTCACGCTCCAGTCATTGCTGCATCAGAAAAGAATTGCATGGGCTTTAAGAATCGCACAAACGACCCGGCAGATGAAATCGTCTCTGACCTTGTAAGCGGCAAAGTTGCAGGCGTTTTGATCCTTGATCCAGATAAGGTCGGCGAAGTCGCAGTCAGGGTTGCGCAGCAAGTTGCTCCAATCCGCAAGAAGATGAAGAATCTTCCAAGCTTCGACGAGATCAAACAAATCGCTAAGGCGTGCAGACAATGCAACTTATGCCGAAGAAGCTGTCCTCAAGACCTCAAACTCCCGCAGGCAATTAAGGCAGCTGGAGAAGGCGACATGGTTCCACTAACAGACCTATACGAGTACTGCGTCGGATGCGGACGATGTGAGGAAGCTTGCCCAGAAAAAATGATGATACACAGTATGATAGTGAAAGCCGGCGAGAAATTCATGCTTGAAGAAAATAACCTGTGCCGATGCGGAAGAGGTGCAGTTCAAGACGTCGAAATCCGAAACGTAGGTAGCCCAATTGTTCTCGGAGAAATCCCAGGCATACTCGCAGTAGTAGGTTGCAGTAACTATCCAAAAGGCGGCAAAGACGTCTACGACATATGCAGAGAATTCGCAAGCAGACGATACATAGTTGTAGTATCTGGATGCTCAGCTATGTCAGCTGGTAGCTACCGAAACAGCGAAGGCAAAACACTCTACGAAGAATTCCCAGGCGGATTCGAAGCTGGAGGAGTTCTAAACGTCGGTTCATGCGTCGCAAACAGCCACGTTGCAGGAGCAGCCATAAAAGTAGCAAACATTTTCGCAAAACGAAACCTCAGAGGCAATTATGAAGAAATCGCAGATTACATATACAATCGTCTTGGTGCAGTCGGCTTAGCTTGGGGCGCATACTCACAGAAAGCCGCGGCAATCGCAGCTGGATTCTGGCGTTTAGGCGTGCCAGTGTTGGTTGGTCCACACGGTGTCAAATACCGTCGCATGCTTCTTGGCAGAGAAGACAAGCCTGAAGATTGGGAAGTCTACGATGCCCGCACAGGTGACAAAGTGAACGTTGGTCCGGCGCCTGAACATCTGTTCCAGGCAGTTGAAACACCGCAAGAAGCAATGGTTTCAATCGCTAAACTCTGCATCAGACCAAACGACACATGGAAAGGTCGCAGTATAAAACTTAGCCACTATGTTGACCTACACAAGCGTCACTACGGATGTATGCCGCAGGACTTGCATCTGTTCGTAAGAACGATGGCGGATGTCCCGATGACAATGAAAGACGAGTTCACAAAAATATTAGAAGCACACGACTGGAAGGAAACAGTGATTCCTGATCCTACGTTGCTTCCAAGAATGATCCGTAAAATGAAGGAGTGATAAGAAATGTCATGTGAACCTTGGCAATGTGCAGAAATAGCCGCAACTAAAAAAGCAAACCCAATAACTAAACCCGAAATTGTGGTAGCAATGATAAAAAAAGCCTCCCGCCCAATCCTTATTGTAGGCAGCTATGCGACGGAAAGGTGCTTAGAAGGCAAACTACTAATCGAATACCTCATTGACTTCGCTAACGCCTCAAAAGTTCCAGTTCTAGCCACAGCCCACATGGTCGGCGAATTCCTAAAGCGGGGCTACCAACCAGCAGGCTTCATGTCTGCAATGGACATAGGCAACCGACTTGTTGATCCTGAATGGCAAGGGCTCGATGGCAAAGGTCATCCTGACTTAGTTTTGATCGTAGGTTTGCCATACCCCATGGAATCATTAATGCTCTGTGGACTCAAAAATTTTGCTCCAAACCTCAAAACCATGACCTTAGACAACTTGTTCCATGCACATGCAAGCTGGTCTTTCCCAAACGCAACCCTCGAAGAATGGGCTGCAAACCTCAAAGTAATGACTTCAAAATTTAATGGAGGAAACTAAAAAAATGTCAATGTTTAAAGACATACCTGTTGATGTTGGCGTAATCTACGAAGGAGAACGCATCCGAAGAAACGACATGCAAATTGAACTAGGCGGTCCCACTATCAACCACAAGTTTGAACTAGCAAAAGTAAAACCCATGGATGAGATCGAGGATGGAAAAATCACCATTATCGGTCCAGACATCAAAGACTTGAAAGAAGGCGGCGCTTACCCACTCGGCATTCTTGTTGAAGCTGCAGGCTCAAAACTTGACCAAGGCCTTGAAGGTGTCATTGAAAGACGCATTCACGGCTACCTAAACTACATCGAAGGCTTCATGCACCTAAACCAGCGTTACGACATCTGGATACGATTAGGCAAGAAATCATTCCAAAAAGGTTTAAACAGTTTTGAACCAATCGGCAAAGTACTCTACCGATTATTCAAAAGCGAACTACCCATAATTGAGAAAGTACAAATTACCTTCATAACAGATGTAGCTAAACTAGACGAACTTTACCCCGAAGCAGTTCAAGCATATGAAGCACGCGATGCCAAAGCTAGAGGCCTCAAAGACGAAGATGTCGACACATTTTACGGCTGCGCCCTTTGTCAATCATTCGCACCGAGTCACGTTTGTGTAATCACACCCCAAAGATACAGCAACTGCGGCGCTATCAGTTGGTTTGACGGCAAAGCCTCAGCAAGTATAGACCCCAAAGGCCCAGTCTTCGCGATACCAAGAGGCGAAATGCTCAACGCAGAGAAAGGTGAATTCTCAGGCGTCAACGAAGCAGCCAAGAAACGCAGCATGGGCGAAGTCAATCAAGTGTGGCTCTACACAGCATTTGATCATCCACACACTTCATGCGGATGCTTCGAAGCTGTCACTTTCTACGTACCGGAAGTCGACGGATTAGCCGTAGTTAACAGAAGCTTCAAAGGAGCAACGGTAAACGGTTTACCTTTCAGCACAATCGCAGATTCAGCTGCAGGCGGAAGGCAAATAGATGGCTTTCACGGAATGTCCATCGAATACATGAGAAGCAAGAAATTCTTTGCAGCAGACGGCGGATGGAACCGCATAGTTTGGGTACCTAAAGAAGTTAAAGAAAAGGTCAAAGACTTCATTCCCAAAGAGCTCGTTGACAAAATTGCTACTGAAGAAGATGCAAAGAACGTAGATGAACTCAAAGCTTTCCTGAAGGCTAAGAATCATCCAGTAGTGGCAAGATGGGCAGCCGAAGAAGCTCCAGCAGCACCTGAAACACAATCAGTACAAGTTACCGAAGAAGCAGCAGGCACAATGATGCCAGTTGCAACAGCAGCATCACTGCCAATTATGGCCGGCGGATTCAGAATCATACTAAAAGACGCAAAGATCTACGCTAACAAAGTCATAATCCAAGTAGTCAAAGACGACAAAGACAAACGGTGATTTCTACGCCCCAAAACGACACAGAAAAGAAGAAAGACAACGAAGGACTAAAACTTAGCAGCGATTTACTGGAAGCGCTTGCAAAATTCCAGCAAATCGAATTGGAAGACTTCCAAATGGATGTCAAGGAACTGGAAATAATGTTTGAGCCGGGAATGGCTGGGCAAATAATGCCTAAACTAAAGCTTCCGGCGGCAATTGCAGGCGGAAAACCCGTTTCACTGTTGCAGGTGCCTTTCCTACCACCAATTGAAACTTACCCAAACAAAATTGCTGAAGTAAAACTTGGGGCAACAAGAAAGGAAGGCGGCACACGCGGAAAATCACTCATAATAGGCGGAGAAGTTTCTCCCGCATTCTACACTTTTGAGCGACCAATAACCCACAAGCCAGTCATTACACTTGACGTTTTCGACATGGAAGTACCACTAAGCAAAGCCGTCAAGATGCACGTTAAAGACGTCGTAGGCGACCCAGCAGCTTGGGCCAAACTTGCAGTCGAAAAATTCGGTGCAGATATGGTTACAGTTCACCTAATCAGCATTGACCCCTTACTCAAAGATGCTACACCAAAAGACGCAGTAAAAACCGTTGAAAAAATCCTGCAGGCAGTTGATGTCCCTCTTGTAATCGGTGGCTGCGGTGATCCAGTTAAAGACGCAAACGTTTTCGAGGCAATCTGTGAAACTTTTCCAAATGAGCGTTTCCTCATCAGCTCAATAACTCGAGATATGGATGTTGAACGCTGCGCGAAATATGTTAAGAAAAACGGTCATGCAGCATTATCGTTCACACCAATGGACTTGAACCTAGCGCGCGAATTGAACGGGCGCCTGTACGATTATCTAAGCAAAGAAGACATCGTTATGGACTTAACAACGGCTGCATTAGGCTACGGCTTAGACTACGCATTTACAAACATGGAACGCGCAAGAATAGGCGGCTTAAGGGGCGACACTGAATTAGCACAACCAATGTCCTCTGGAACAACAAACGCTTGGGCAGCCCGTGAAGCTTGGCTAAAAATGTCTGCTGAATGGGAACCACGTGAACTGAGAGGTCCACTTTGGGAAGTAACAACCGCGCTAACACTGTTGCTTGCTGGCGTTGACTTGTTCATGATGATGCACCCAGCAGCCGTAAAAACACTAAAAGACGTCACAAAGTACTTGTCAAGCGGCAAGAAGGCTGACGCGTCAAAATACGCAAGTTGGGTTACAGTAAAAGCTTGAGGAGCGTAGTTGAGATGAGCGAGAAAAAGAAAGCTGGATTAAAAGAATTAAGCCCTATAGACATTTACAAGCTGCTTCCAAAAATTAACTGTAAAGAATGTGGCGTCGACAACTGCATGGCTTTTGCCACAAAAATTGTCAACCGCGAATTAGAACTCGACAGTTGCAAACCGCTGCTAAAGAAAGAAAACGAGAAATCTTACGCAAAACTCAAAGAACTGCTAAAGCCAGCGGTGAAAGAAGTCATTGTTGGCGTGGGCGACAAAGCAAAGAAAATCGGCGGCAAACTAGTGATGTACCGTCATGAATTCACCTATAAGAACCCAACAGCCATCGCAATTGACGTAACAGACGAAATGCCAGACCAAGAAGTAATTTCCCGAGTTCAATACACAAATAACTTTAGCTTCGAATATATCGGCAACACACTTAAACTTGACATGATAGCTGTTAGATGCACATCAGAAGATCCAGACAAATTCAAAGCAGCCGTCAAAAAAGTCTCAGAAAAAACCGAGCTACCAATGATTCTTTGCACAATGAACCCCGCAATAGCTGAAGCAGGCTTAATGGCAGCGCCAAAGGCAAGACCACTACTCTACGCGGCAAACGCAACCAATTGGAAAGACATGGCAGAACTTGCAATGATGTACGATTGCCCACTAGTGGCGTCTGCACCAAACGACCTAAACACGCTTGTTTCGCTTGCAAAAACTCTGATTACTTACGGCGTAAAAGACGTAGTTTTAGACCCTGGCACATTCACTAACGAAGGTTTATCTGACACAATAAATAATTTCACGATGCTGCGCAGAGCAGCAACCAAAGGCGGAGAAGAACTCGCTGGCTTACCCTTAATGGGTATACCAATGGTTGCTTGGGTAGACAGAGGCGAAACAGCTGAAGATCTAATCAAATGGCGAGAAGCATACATAGCCTCTATGCTTGTTGTACGCTATGCAGATGTGCTTGTTATGCACAGCGATAACGGATGGTCACTACTGCCAACAACAGTACTGCGTCAAAACATTTACACTGACCCACGTAAACCAGTTGCGGTCGCTCCAGGACTCAAAGTCTTCGGTACACCTGACGAAAACTCACCAGTCATGTTCACAACAAACTTTGCCTTAACATACTATACCGTAGCTTCAGACATCGAAAGCAACAAACTCAACGCCTACCTAATCGTCGTCGAAACAGAAGGCTCAGCAATCGACAGCGGAGTCGCAGGACGCAAACTAACAGCCGAACGTGTAGCAGATGCAATCAAAACTTCAGGCGTAGAAAGCAAAGTTAAACACAGAAAAATCATCATCCCAGGCAAAGCCTCACGCATAAGCGGGGAAATAGAAGAACTCAGCGGCTGGAAAGTCCTCGTTGGACCACGCGACAGCAGCGAGATACCAAAATATCTCATTGAGAAATGGCAACCCTAAATTCTTATTTCCTTATTTTTTAGCTATTAGCATTTTTGTCTAAACAGCATTTTCATTAAATTCTTATTTTAGCCCGAGAGTATGGAAATGAAGATTTTTTTGGATCATACAATCGTGCATTTTGAAATCCCCGCTGAACCGAAAACTCATTTTACGGCGACTTATTTGGCTGGAAAATCGAAAAATATCCTGGACTAACTGATTACTATTTGCTGCAGACTGTTCCGGTCGATGATAAGATGAAGCCTATACGGGTAGGTGTCAATGGGAGGCTTTTTCTGAAAAAGGATTCTACAATGCTGGCCAAGCTAAGCCAACGAAATATATCTGGTTCGAATCAGTAGACGAGTACAGTAAGAATGTGGAAGCGTTAGGCGGCAAAACTGTGGTGTAAAAGATGGAGATTCCTGGTTTAGGATGGTAGGCGCTGGCGTTGGATCCTGAAGGCAACCACTTCGGCTTGCTGGATACATTCAAGAATAATAGCGGTAACTAGACGATACCTGCCGCTTTTTCTAAATTGTGAGCTCAATGGTTTATTAGAATTTAGGGATAGAGCTAAACTAAGCTCTCGATAACTTAGACTAAAGCCAAAAGTCGCAGCTTTAAAAAACCGTAGAATCGCAACCAAAAAATAACTTTTTAGGACAAATCGGCGTAAATCCCGTTCTCAAGGTCCTCATTTCTTTAACTCTTATTGTGTTAAAAACACCATGCTTTTTAGGTAAATATGTACTAAAAGCTGATAAAGCAGTATTTTCACTTCATCCACATTTACTGCGAGAAGGGAACCGAAACTGGGCTGTGGTATCTTTGGCGCAATAAACTATGAAAATCAACCTGTATTTCCATATGTTTATTGGGGTTTACGTGCTCAAAATCATCGGGGGCACCAATCGCACGGGTTTCTTACTTATAGTGATAAAGAATTTTTTACCTATAAAAATTTGGATTTAGTTCCTAAAGTAAAAAATGACGCCATAATAGAATGGTTTGGTCGTCTGCCTGGGTCAATAGGCATCGGCAACGTAAGGTATACAACCTCAGGCAAATGCGACGACGTTTCCATAATACAAGGTACACAACCAGTCGTCGCTTCTGTAAACGGTATAAAACTTGCTCTCTCATTTAATGGCAACATTGTTAACACTTTGCCGCTGAAAATAGAAATGTCCCAAAACTTTCCAGACTTTATTTACAGCTGCGATTCTGATATTGTGTGTAACAAAATGCTCTTAGCCCTAAAACAAGGCAAAGACCTACCATCTGCTGCCAAGGCCGTCATGGAAAGTTTAGATGGCGCATTCTCCGTAACAGGTATTACTGGCGACGGCGACTTTTTCGCCTTCAAAGACCCACACGGAATAAAACCCTTATGCGCGGGACATGATCCTGCTGCGAAAACATACGCTTTTTCTTCTGAAACCGTAAGCTTAGACATGAACAGTTTTGTAAGAGATTTTGAATTAAACCCTGGCGAACTCGTAACCGTTTCAAAAGATGGTTTCAAACGCATCCAAGTCATACAAAACTCCAAACCTGCTTTCTGCGCTTTTGAATACGCTTATTTTGCGAGACCTGATTCAAGGTTTAATGGCAAATACGTTTATGAAATCCGAGAAGATTTTGGAAGAAACATAGTAAAAGAGAACCCGGAAGTAGTAAAGGAAAGTGACATTATTCTCTCAGTGCCTGAAACCGGGGATGACTCAGCGATGGGAGTCCATGAAGCGTCTGGTTTAAGATGGGAGCGGGCGTCAAGGAGGCATCGTTATGTTACTGAAAGAGCTTTCATCCTTCTAAACGTCGAGCGTTTTTCCACTATTGATAAGAAAATTAACATTTTAGGCTCAAAAGTAGATGGAAAACGAGTAATTGTAACTGAAGATAGCATAGTCAGAGGGGACACAACCAAAGTAATCATTGATAAATTACGCAAAGCAGGCGCCAAAAAAGTTTATGTCTTCGTTACTTTTCCAAGAATTATTGGTCCATGCTTCTACGGAATTGACATGTCAACATATGGGCAACTTGTTGGCTCAAGAAATAACGCGGAAGAAATCGCTAAAATCATAGGCGCAGACGGTGTATGCTACCAATCCATTGAGGCATTAATAGATGCTACAGGCCAAACAAAAGACCAACTCTGCTTAGCCTGCATCACAGGCAATTATCCAACGCCATGTGCACAAAAAATGGCAGACGCGATGAAAAGGAGATTCATCAGCGGCTATGAAGAAAAAACAAGAATTTACGAGTCAGATGAAGTTCAGCCATAACCCGATTGAGCAAAGCAAATTAAGCGACTCCTCAACTCTCTTAGCATAACGGTGTACCTTTGATGGAAAAAATCGGTGTACTGGTCATTTCTTACGGCGCACGAGAAGTCGCCATGGTCGACGCTCTTCTGCAAAGCGCAAAATATCAAGTAGACCTCTACGTAGCCGATAAGCAGTGCAACCCTTTCAACGTGGAAAAAGCCGCGAAACACGTTGTTATTCCAAATCTTGAGGTTGAAGAAATCTGCAAGTTCGCCGAATCAAACAAAGATAAAATCGATTTCGTTCTGGTCGGATCAGAAAAACCCATAATTGAAGGTGTCCGCGACGTTATTGAGAAACGTACAGGTGTCCCGGTTATTTGTCCAAAGCAAAATTATGCCATTGAAGTTAGTAAAATTGAACAGCGTTTACTTTTTCAAGAGATTGCGCCAGAAGCAAACCCTCGCTTTAAGATTTTTCACCCATTTGACTACAAGGGCGAGGGAGAAGTTAAAAGCGCCGTGTACCGTTGGCTTGCTGAACTGGATAATCAGGCAGTGGTGAAGCCTGATAAGCCAGCCTTGGGAAAAGGCGTGGGCGTTTGGGGTGACCATTTCGCAACCCGAGAGCAACTTTTTGAGCATTTCCTGTCAAACTTCAAGTATGGCTCGGTTATCATTGAGGAAAAGATTGATGGGGAAGAATCCAGTTTCATGGCTTTCTGCGACGGGAAACACTTTATCCCTCTGCCAGACACACGCGATTACAAACGCGCCTTCGATGCCGACAAAGGTCCAAACACCGGCGGCATGGGCTCATATAAAGACACAGGCGATACATTGCCTTTCTTGACTGCAGGTGAACATCAGCAGGAACTTGCTTTAGCCGATAAGATTTTCAAGGGTTGGAAAGCAAAAATTAAAGATGATTCGGCACTCAGAGGCATACCTCTGTACCTTGCGTTTATGCATACTGGTCACGACATTAAGGTTCTTGAGAACAACAGTCGTCCGGGCGATCCAGAAATAATCAACCTTCTTGCATTAATCAAAGAGGATTTTGTTGACTTATGCTTTAAAATCATTGAGAGGAACTTAACAAGTGTCGATTTAGAGAAAATGGCGAGTGTTTTAACGTATAAGGTTCCGCCAGACTATGGAGGTTACGCAGATCGGTTTCCCGGCAAAGTAGATATAGCGGCTGTTAACTCGCCAGTTGACCTCTCAAAAGCCCTTGCGCTAACAAAGAAATATGGCAAACGCATTCGCGTTTACCCCGGTTCTATGGAGACCCGTGGCGGCAAAAACTACGCTTTGAAATCCCGCGCCGTAGGAGTTTTAGGCATAGGCACAAGCATCGAGGAAGCACGCAACATCAGCTTAGAGGGTGCGAAAAATATTACGGGTGGGGCATTGTGGAATCGAACTGACGTTGCCTCAAAGTCGCACTTGTCCAAAAGCATCATTCACATGGAGAACTTGAGGCGCAAGGTGTGAAGCGTATCTTCATATCAGACTGTGAAGGGCCAATTTCAAAAAATGACAATGCCTTCGAGTTAGCAACGAACTTTATTCCAAATGGGGATATCCTTTTCGCTAACATCAGTAAGTATGATGATGTGATGGCGGATGTGCTTCAAAAACCAAATTACTCCGCTGGTAGTACGTTGAAATTAATTTTGCCATTCTTCAAAGCTTATGGAATAACCGATAGGCAGATGGAAGATTTCTCAGCTAGCAACATCATCCTAATCGCCAACAGCCAAACCACCCTTAACCACGTTCAAGCCATAGCCGATGCCTTCATCGTTAGCACCAGTTACCAACACTACATCAAACCCTTATGCAAAATACTCAACTTCCCGTACAAAAACACCTATTGTACCAAAGTTAGCCTCGACAAATGCGCCATCACACCCCAAGAAAAAGACCGCCTGAAAAAAACAGCCCAAGAAATTGCGCAAATGCATTTAATTGATATTCCCGAAGCCGCCAGAAACCTTGAAGATTTTTCACCAAGTGACAAAGCGGTTATTCAGCGTTTGGAAGAGATTTTCTGGAGCGAAATGCCAAAGATGTTTGTGGGCAGAATGCTTATTGATGTTGTGACCGTTGGCGGGGAACAGAAAGCTGAGGCAATCCGTGATGCCATCGGGCGTTTGGGTGCAGAGTTAGCGGATGTGATGTATGTGGGCGACAGCATAACGGACGTGGACGCGTTCAAACTAGTGCGAGCTAACGGCGGTTTAACCGTATCTTTCAATGGCAACGTTTACGCGGTTAAGAATTCTGAATTAGCCGTTTTGTCTGATAGCAATCTTGTCATTGCCGTGATCGCTGATTTGTTCTGCAGGTTTGGGGAAGAACAAACGATTAGTGTCCTTCAGTCTTGGAGTTATGAAGCTCTCAAAAAAGGTGGAGTCGACAATGCTCTGCTAAAACAGTTCGTAGGCTTGTATCCTGCCGCCTTGCCTAAAGCTCAAATAGTATCAGCACAAAATATGGAATCGCTCGTAAAAGAAAGCAGCGAATTCAGAAAAAAAGTGAGAGGCTTAGCAATTGGGAGGCTTGGATAAATGCCGAAAGCGCAGATAGAGGACACGTACGCCGAAGCTTTTACTGGAATTTTTTGTAGAGTAATCGTTACAGCCGCTGATGAGGAAACTTTGCGTAAGGCATCTGAGGATTCCACGGCAACCCCATCCGTTGTAATCGGAAGGACAGAAGGGGGCGTTGAGAATTACCTCAGCCAAAAAGAAACACCTGACAAACGGGAAGGCGCATTATTGCAGTTCTGGGGAGAAATAAACCCCAAAAAAACCTTTGAGCAATCGCTAAAAAAATTTGAGACTGAGCTTTCCTACCGCATCCGCCAAGACATCCTAATCAAGCCATTTACCGCCGTCTACGACGCTTTGCCATGTGCTGAAGGCAAAATAGATATGATGGAGACTGTTGGACATTGCGGAGACGGCTATGAGAGGGTTGAAAAGCGCTACCGCAGAGAAGTCATCGTTGTCCCCTTGATGGTTCCTGACTTTATAATTGAGCGGTACTTAGGCTACGCTCGTGGTGTAATGGGCGGCAACTTTTGGGTCATGTGCAAAACAAACCAAGCCTTAAAGCAAGCTGGACAAAGAGCCTTAGCAGCAATCCATGATGTTCAAGGGGTAGTTACGCCCTTTGATGTATGCTCTGCAGGCTCGAAGCCAGAAACGCATTTTCCTAAGATTGGTCCAACAACAAACCACCTGTATTGTCCCTCTCTAAAGGAGCGCTTAGGCAAAGAATCCCGTGTTCCCGAAGGCGTAAGATATATAGCTGAAATAGTTTTTAATGGCGTTTCTTTAGATGCAGTTAAACAAGCCACCAAAGTCGGAATTGAAGCGGTAACAAGCGTTGATGGTGTCGTGAAGGTTTCCGCTGGCAACTACGGAGGCAAACTGGGAAAATACAAAATATTTTTGCTGGAGCTGTTTCCTTGACTAAATTTGACGTTGTCGGTTTTGGCGCGCTTAATGTTGACATGCTTTACAAAGTAGAAAGGCTGGCGGGAGTTGAAGAAGAAAGCTTCATTGAAGATTATACTGAGGCGTGCGGCGGCTCAGCCGCGAACACCGTGGTTGGGTTGGCGAGGCTTGGCTGCAAAGTCGGCTTCATAGGAAAAGTAGCTAACGATCGGGAAGGTAAACTGCAAATTGACTGTTTTAACAATGAAGGCGTCGATACCAGCGGTATAATTCAGGCAAAACAGGGAAAAAGTGGTTCAGTGCTAGGCTTTGTGGACAAGAAAGGTGCAAGGGCCTTGTACATTAACTCATGCGTCAACAACACAATTGAGCCACGAGAAATAAATTACGGTTACTTTTCTCAAACAAAATTTGTGCATCAATCCTCTTTCGTTGGCGAAAAATCTTTCCGCGCACAAAAAAAGACCTTAGCCGCCCTGCCCAGAGATGTCAAAATTAGTTTTGACCCAGGTTCTGTATATGCAAAGAAGGGTTTTGCAGCCATAGAACCAATAATTCGAAGTTCTTATGTTTTGATGCCTAACGCTGTTGAACTTGAACTTTTAACGGGAGAAGCCGACTACCGCGACGGCGCAGACTTAATGATTGGGATGGGCGTTAAAATCGTCGCAGTTAAACTTGGAAGCAACGGTTGTTACGTTACTGACGGCCAGGAAAAGCTCAGGATAGAACCCTTCAAAGTTAAAGCGGTTGATACGACAGGCGCCGGCGACGCTTTCTGCGCTGGCTTCCTCTACGGCTTAATCAACAAGAAAAGCCTCTACGAATGCGGACGGCTGGGAAATTTCGTGGCTTCCAAAAGCATCACGACGATGGGCGCTCGCGCCGGTTTGCCCTACGCTAAGGATTTAGCAGTTCTTTATTAATTTGTCAATTATGCTTTGGAAGATCAGTTTTCCGTCTCCGTACTGTAGCATCTGTTGCTGACGTGTCCAGTCGGGTTGTTGCCACCAGTACATTGCCCTCTCTGGATGAGGCATTAAACCGAAAATGTTTCCTTCCCTGTTGCAGATGCCTGCGATGTCATGGAAGGCGCCGTTCGGG
Organism: Bathyarchaeia archaeon; assembly: GCA_049520955.1. Taxonomy (GTDB): domain Archaea; phylum Thermoproteota; class Bathyarchaeia; order Bathyarchaeales; family Bathycorpusculaceae; genus Bathycorpusculum. The sequence goes on from JBEKPG010000038.1 coordinate 21,877, forward strand.
TTAACGGGGTACTTGCCGTCGGCGGCATTGCCGTTTTTGTCGCAGTAGCGGAAAACAACCATGTCCTCATCGATTAGTTTTGTTAGTATTTCTTTTTCCTTCTCTTTGGGAAAGAGCAGCCTACCTTCTCCATGGGCAATTGGCATCCTCACCACTTTTCCAGCTGGGATTTTGCTTGAGAACGCGCATTTTCCCCTGTTTTCGTGCTTGAGGTAAACCCATTGGCATTTGAAGCCTGCTGGCTCATTCGTTGTCAATGTAGCCTCAGGATATGTGCTCATTCCTTTAAGGCCTGGAAGCAAACCGTACTCAACAAGTATCTGAAAGCCGTTGCATATTCCCAGAATCGGTCTGCCTTCATCAATAAAAGCATCAATCTCCGTGCCCAATTTGGCGCTGAGCCACCTGGCAAAAATCACGCCTGAACGAACGTAATCGCCAAAGGAGAAGCCGCCTGGAAAAACCAGCACTTGATAATCCAGAAGGTTTTTGCGTTTAATTATCTCGTTAACATGCAAGGACTCCGCTTGGACACCTAACTCCAAAAACGCCCGCTGGGTTTCTGCATCGCAGTTGGTTCCGCCGACGCGCATAACGCAGACCATGATTTCTTCTTGGTTCATTTAGGATTCCCCATTTAACGTTTTTTTCCAGTGGTGTCTCAGCTTGGCAAGTGTGGCGTCAACAACTATTTTTTTGTTTAATCCATAAATGAGCAGTTTTTCATCTTTGGTTACTTTGCCGATTTGGGAGCAGCCTTTGCCCTTCATTTGGGCTTCAAATTCCTGTTTGTCCGTTTCTGAGACTTCAATGAGGAAGCGGCTGTTGGATTCTGAAAACAGCACTAAGTCATTTCGCGTTAACTCTTTGCAAGGTACTTTACCTAAATCCAGCTCTAATCCGCATCCGCCTGCAAACGCCATTTCTGCAGCCGCCACCGCCAACCCTCCTTCGGAGATGTCATGGCACGATTTGATTAAGCCAGAATCGATTGCTTTAGTTACAGCTCTAAAAGTGCGTTTTGCTTTGGCTCCTTTCACTTTGGGCACGTTTGCGCCTAAGAAGCCTTTAAGCTTGTAGTATTCTGAACCGCCCAACTCGTTGAACGTGTCGCCAATGATGTAGAGCAGGTTACCGGGCGCTTTCAAATCCATAGATGTGGTAACTTGAATGTT
>JBEKPG010000039.1:0-23033 GCA_049520955.1 Bathyarchaeia archaeon
TCCAAAATAGTCGCATAAGTACTATCCTTATGCACATCCAACCCACAAACTAAGGCGCTCATGGTATGGCGTGAGCGCCGACGGCGTATAATACTTCCCATACCATCAACAACACTCATTTTTCATTCTTTGTCCAAGCCGTTTTGGATTGCTTTTCTGATTTGGGGCTTGAATTGTTTGCAGGTTGCGGTTAGAAATGTGTCGGGATGTGTCGGGATGTGTCGGGATGTGTCGGGATGTGTCGCAATGTGTGGAAATGGGGTGTTTTGCCGTTGTTAATTCAAAGAGTCAGGTTCAAACAACCACCTAAAAGAGGAGTCTCTGAAGGATCCCGAGCTGATTAAAGGGGCAAGTTTCAAGTTGGAACCTTCGTAGTTCTTAAAGTTGGGATAAGCGGTTCAAATCTCAGTGTCAAGGGCAGTTTTTTGGGGTAAAAAGCAGAAAGGAAAAGCTAGGTCCTGCAGGCTCCGTTTTTGATTTATCACTTGTACAAACTTGATGCTTTACCCGATAAACGCCGCGTGAAAATGTAGAAATAAATTTGATCCTTTGCAGTTGCTTTGCAAAGCAAAGTCTCAGTTTAGAGTTAATTTTTTTAGCAACCAATAAATACGCCATAGCATGTATCTATCGGGGGATTTGGGTGCCGCAACGGGTTGTTTGCCATGGATGCAATCATGTTTTATATGAAGGCAGCGAGCTTAGGCCACCGGATGAAATTATTTCTCAACATAATGGAAAATGCCCAAAATGCAATAGGAAACTTTCATTGTTACCTATAGATGTTGAAGTTAAACCCATAATTAAGCGTCGATGATTAGGGACGCCTCGAAAGCTTCGATTCTGCTTTTTGGAAGAGATTGGGGGAAGACCAAACATAGGAACGGCTAATCAGTAAAAGTTTACGCAATGTTTTGTTCAAAACTTGGTTCGTGGAAGGGAAATGCAGTGTCTTGTGTAATTTTTTAGGGGTTTTGGGTATTGTTTTTTCGCTTGTTTTGGAGCAGAGTAGTTAAAGTTTTATCTAAAAGAAAGGCTATAGAGTTTAGTATCGAATTATTTTGCAGTATAATCAAACACATTTGCCAGTAAGCATGTTAGTTCATTTTGGAAAGCCATAAATAAACCTCCAATGTGTATAAATTAAGAATTAAACAAGAAATTGCTATTGATGTACGGAGAGATGGCTTAAAGTGGGGGAAGGAGTTAAAGATAGGCTTAGCAAACGGCTGTCACCTTTACGCATCGAACTTAGTCACGGACAAATAATCGCGTATTCTGCGTTAGCTCTGATACTCTTTGTTGCATTTATTGTCCGCATTTTACCTTTACGCTGGGAGAATCTCTCCGGAGGAACATCACTTCTTAACGAGTTTGACCCCTACTATCAATTCAGCCTAACGCAGTACATGGTAACTCATGGTTTGCTTTCACCTTTTTGGCCCACACATTGGGTCAACCACCAGCTGTGGTATCCTTTTGGATTGGACATGTCTACCGCTTTACCATCCATTCCAATAACAGGAGCAGCAATCTACGATGTCATCACGGCATTAGGCGCAAACGTTAACCTAATGACACTTTGCGCAATGATACCACCCGTAGTCGGCGTGATTGCAGTTCTGGTTATGTATTTCTTAGGCAAGGACATTGGTGGAAGAACAGTTGGTTTATTATCTGCGCTATTCTTGGCGTTGGAACCATCAATCATTGAAAGAACATCTGTCGGATTCTACGATACACAAGTCCCCGGCACGATTGGTCTTATATTATTTGTCTTCTTATTCCTAAGGTCCATTGACAACAATAGGTCATTACGCGCATCCATATTGTACTCTTTAGGCGCAGCCGGTACCTTAGCCTATTTCATAGCAGGCTGGGGCGGAGCATACTACATGATTGACATGACCGTACTTTTTGTTTTTGTAATGGTGATATTGAAGAGGTATAGTCAACGTCTTCTGCTTAGCTACAGCATAAGTTTTGGCTTAGCATTGTATATCGCAACGATAGTGCCCTATATTGGACTCAGTTACCTGGCATCTGGCGCAATAATTCCAGTGGCAGGTGGATTCGTTTTGCTTCTCATAGCAGAACTTTTGCGAAATAACATATCAATGAGGAGCAAGGTCCTCATAGCAATAGCTTCACTAGTTGTTGTCGTTGGCGGTTTTTTCACATTATTAGGAACTGGATTAATCTCCCAAAGCGGGATTTCAGGAAAATTCAGTACAGTTTTAGATCCCTTCATCCGAGCAACTTCACCGATTATCAATTCGGTGGCTGAGCAGCAGCTTACAGCTTGGGGTAACATTTACCTAGATCTTGGCATAGGCATCCTATTCTTCCTCATTGGCTTTTACTTTATATTGAAAAATCCAACAAATCGAAACATCTTCCTAATAGTTTTCGCCGTTACATCACTTTTCTTCGCTGCTTCAATGATTCGTTTACTGGCAATCTTTGCTCCTGCTTATGCGATCATAGCGGGAATAGGTGTTCTAGGTCTAATAAAACCGTTTTACACTTTGCTGAAAGAAGCGCCACATACTCTTGCAAAATCAAAACGCCGAATGGCGCGGGTAAGTAAGGAATACAGCGGGGTCGCAGTCTTTCTGATATTCCTAATTCTTGTAACGTGTCTAGCTTTCTCACCTCAAACTGGTGGGATACCAAGATCCATTGACTCAGCTTTCATACCGACTGCAATTAGTGCGTCAAGCCTTCCTATAGGCGGTGCTAGCCTTACCGCACCAGTAACTACATGGCAAGAGGCGTTAAGTTACTTGAAAAGCAACGTTCCCTCGAATAGTGTAGTGGTTGCTTGGTGGGATTATGGCGACTGGTTAACGAACCTTGGGAACGTAACAACCCTGTGCGATAACACTACGTACAATACTACACAGATCGAAAATGTAGGCTTGATAATGATGGGCAATGAAAACCAGTCAATGCAAATGCTGTCTACGTATAATAACTATAACAATCCTGGACGGGTCAACTATATTCTCGTCTTCACTGTACTCGAAATACAGCAGCCAAGCAGCGGCAGCTCAACATACACTGCAATTCCATCCGGATACGGAGATGAAGGAAAATGGGTGTGGATGGCTAGAATTTCAGGAGGAGCAGAGCAATCATACATCCAAAGCGGCTTCATGAATGCAACAACATCAACAGTGTGGAAGGATGAAACAGCATTTGGCAACACTGATAACACTACTGGACGATGGGATTGGAACCTGCAAGGAGATAACAGTACAATATATGAATTGATGAATTACGCAGAGCAACAATATTGCACCGAATGGACTTCCACAGGACAAATTACCATTACCCCAAGCACAACAACTACAACACCAACATACTTTACAGAAGCTTACTTCGCTGGCTTAGACACCTCACCATTCCAGTACGGCGGACTAGTACCGTTAGTAGCTATCTACAAAATTAACTATCCAGCATACTACAACGCAACCGGCACAACGGGCACTGGGGCAGGCTAAAATACCACAAAAAAGCAGGGAAGCAACAAGTGTTCCCAAAGGTTCCAGACCAGCATAAAGTTGGACAACCTTTAATTCCCAACGGGTTAGGCGTACTTTACGTCTTATTCACCACCGTTTACCTTTTTATTCTCTACTTCCTAAAAATACCCAACACCTCTGCTCCATTTACTCTGGCCGCTTGCGTTCTTTTCGGCGGCTTCATGGGTTTACTCGATGACTGGATGGACCTAAAATGGCGCTATAAAGCATTCATGCCCCTAATCGCCGCTTTACCTCTCATATACTTCGCCCAGCAAGCAAACGCGAGAACAGCGATAGCTATACCGTTTGTGGGAACAATACAGTTTGGCCAATTGTACTTCTTTGTGATTATTCCACTAATCGTCATGGTGGTCACGAATACTGTAAACCAACTAGGCGGATTGAATGGTTTGGAAACAATATGTCCAGCCATTGTAATCATGGGATTAATGGTGATATCACCAGTAGCCATCATAATGGTTGCACCCCTAATCTTTTGGCTAATTCTTGCTTACTTCAACTTTAAAGGCAAAATCTTTGTTGGCAATTCAGGCTCCTTCGCAATAGGAATAACCATAGCATCATTCGCCGTGATTTCTGACTTAAAACTAAGCCTACTAATAGCAATTTTACCATACATTTTCAACTCCTCCCTAGTACTGCTAACAATCTTCTTTGTTCGCAAAAAAGCCAAGGTTTCCTTTGACGGAAACAAACTCTCAGCCGACCACAGAAGAAGCCTAATCACCACAATAACTTACCATCGACCGCTAACTGAAAAGCAAGTCGTCACAATAATAGCTTTAATAGTTGCACTCTTCACTGTGGTAGCCGTTATTACTGAATTGATATAAACTAACAAAGAAACCTTTCTAGTTTTGTTAAACCGATAATTTCGTCGAAGCTTAAGCCCAAAGCATCCAAAACCTGATCGAAAGTTGAACGCAAATAAGCAATGTATTTGTCAACGTCTACCTCGTTTCTTGATGTCAACTCAACGGGTTTCACACGAGGCTCCCTTATGACTTTAACAAAACTAATCAAATCACCCGCTCTCAACTCCTTTCCGCTGTCCTGCAGAATTCTTGCCGCTTTCACATGTTGAGGCGTAGTTTTAGTATAACTTGAAAGCTCATCACCTAAAGCTACATGGAACGCAAGTTCACTTATGTCAGCCCATTCTCTGCGTTTTAGCCGTGTGTAACGTTCGCGGATTATTTCGGCAATTTCTTTTCTGGCTTTTTCGAAGTCAGATGGATTCTTAACTCTTGCAAGTGTATCTTTCATTCTGTTAAAAGCTTCTTTGATGAAGACGGGAATATGTTTTTTCTTGCCTGTTAATCCCTTCACATCCACGGTTCCGTCTTCCAAGACGCCGAGATAATTCTTTTTGCGTGAACTAAACACTGCGTACCTGTAAACTTTGTCGACATCAATGCCCATGTTTAGTTCATGTTCTGTGTAACGGACTACCTCTTCAATTTGTTCTTTAGACGGATTTTTCAAAAATAAGCTGTCTGTGTCTCCATAAAGAACCTGTATCCCGACTGCTTCAGAGTGCTTGAGTATTTGGGTGATAGAGTACCTGCCGATGGCCGCCGTTGCTTCCGCCACCGGTGGACAATACAAATCAAAGCTGTCAGCGCCAAAGACGCCGTAGCTGGCGTTGAGGATTACCTTAAGCGCTCCCTGAGTGATATTGTACCAGCTTCTAAGCTCGGCTGGCAGATTCTTGTCTTTTGAACGTTGCTTGTACCATCGAACACGCAAATCTCGCAATGACCCAATAAGCAAGCTTTCTAATGCACGTTTTTCCGTGCATACCCAGTGAGGAGTATCAGGGATCTTGTGGCCTCGACATCCTTCATGATTGCACAAGATAGATTGGTACCCTAGATTCCAAACCTTGATTATTGACGGATATAGACTGGGAAAGTCCATGACTGAAACGTTAAAGTGAACACCTGGAGTCGGTTCAACAACTATGGCCCCTTTGTACTTTTTGCCTTTTATTATAGCTGTAGTTGCGTTTTTTCCTTTTTTTGTAAGAATATCTTCAGCGTTAGGTATCAGCATATTTCTTTTTCGGTGCTCGCGGTGCATGAAATTTCTTATCCAGCGGCTTACGCCTTGGCGACTTACGTCTTCCATGGGCATGCTGGCAATTCGTGCTAGGACAAGGATTAGTTTCATTGCTGAATCGTTGTCAAAACTGGTTAGTTTGTAGGTAATTTCTGAGTCTCGCAGGCAGTAAGCTGCAAGTTCAGAATATGTTAAGTCACCGAAGGTTTTTTCTAAGTGGATTTTTTCTACGCCTATGAGTGCGTTGCCAACGTCGTCGAGGGTTACATCGCGGTACCGATTGCTGTAAGCATAGATTTGCACGGACCTGTTGAAGAAGAACTTGTATAGATCGATGTGGACCCCGTACCTCAAAAGGCAGACTCGTTTGCCTATTTCTATTGGAATTTCACTTCTTCTAAACCCGAGGTTCATGGCTCGATGCGCCAGATAGCGGAGGTCGAAGTCGTCGCCGTTGAAAGTTAAAATGAATGGGTAATCCAGCAGGACGTTGAATATCTTTCTAAGTAGGTCTTCCTCAGTTTCGCAGTATTCAACTGTAATGTCTGCAGCTAAGTGATAGTTGCCTTCCCGTACACCTTCACGCTTTAGAACAAGCACTTTTTTTTCGCCGTCTGAACTATAAATTGACACGGCGATTACAGGGGACGCGCCTTCTCGAGCGTCAGGCATTCTTGTGGATAACGGAGAATAAACCTCGATGTCTATGGCGGCTCTGCGGAACTTGGGGGCTGGATACTCAAGCAGTTTTGCCCACATTTCAGCGTATTCACGTTCTTCCTCAGTGCATTCTTTGAAGAGGTTTCGTATTTGGTTTAGGGTTTCTGTGGCTTCTTCAAAAACTTTAGGAACAAGGTTGCCGTCTTTAACCTCGTAAATCATGCCTGGCAAAAGCCCTCGGTCGTAAATGTACGATTGATAATACTTTATTTTTGACTCCCAAACTTTAGTGTCGCTATCCTGTATTTTGCATCCGCAGACGCTTGCGTAATCTTCAGGAATAATATCTCTAATTGTGCCTGCGGGTCTCCCCCCGATGGCTAACGGGTCTTTTGCCACTATTTTGATTAAGTCGACATCTTTGTTTTCTAGGGGGTCAAACTTTTTCTGTGCTTCAAAACCGTAAAAGCCTTCGTGGTTTACTATCCGGTCGAATTTTTTTAGTTTATCTATGGTCAAGTTGGTTAAGCAGTAGGGTTTGTGACCTGTATTGTCGTACCAAAAATAGATCTGCTCCGATTCTGGCTCATAAAGTTTGATAACTGCTTTTTTTTGGCGCCCATCGTAGGATGCTGAAACAAAATAAGAAGCAGGCAGGTTTTCAGGTGCCACTGGCGGAAAGGCGAGGGGTCTTTTCTTTTTTAGCTGTTTCGCTTCTTCATGTTTCATTTCTTCATTGTTTTGGGCTGAATAGGGTGTGGGCATAGCTTCCGCTTTTGCGTCTTGTTTTGGCAGAGCTTTAGTTTGTTCGCTGATGCAATAATCTAAGAGTGTCCGCGCCATCCCCTTTGACCTTAGCTTCTTTATGGCACATGGAGACTAAAATCTTTACTTGACAAAAACTACCAATTTACCTTAAGACTATAAGGATCAAAATAAGCTTGTTTTAGCTTCGATTTTTGTTGGGAATATCTTTAGAAGAACAACACAGGTGTTCAGCAATTTTTATCTGTTTGTTTTGGATTGCTTTTTGTTTTTAGGATTTGTAGCGTTTGCAGATTGCGTATTAAAAAGTACTAGAAAGTATTAGAACGTCCTAGAACGTATTAAAACGTCCCTGTTCGTCCCCAAAAGTCCTGGAAAGTATTGGTACGATGGAGTTTAGAGACGTTAATACAAAAGTTTTTTTTGAAAATAGTGTTGCAGAAGAAAAACCGGCTGCAACTTCCCAAACTGGCGCGGGCAGTTGAAAGCTATATGCCTCTATGTTCTTCCGTAATTAGGCAAGCGAAAAATCGTGTTGAAGCGAAGAATACGCCTTAAAGATATGTGGCTGTTTTTGCGCGGTTACTGTGACTTTTTGAATTCTTATTTAGAAGGGTGGTATCTTGTTTTAGTCGTGAAACATATTGTTGAAGGATGCTTGGACAGTTGCTATTGAAACCCTGAGCTGGATGGAAATGGAAAAGCTAAGCGAGCGCTTAGCCTTGGCAAGAACAATCAAGCAGCTTGATGCAAGCGACCCCAACGCTATTCGCTTTGCTTACGGGCTAGTGGTTGAGACTACAAGGCGAAGAAACCTCATAGACAAATTCGTCAATACGGCGGCGGCGCCTAAGAAAATCGGCGAGTACAATTTGGGAATTCAATCTTTTCTGCGGCTCTATGTCTATCAGACGCGTGTAACCAAGAACTGGGCTAAGATCAACTTGCAAGAAGCCGAAAGCATCGCGGGCCTTGGCAGATCCATTTTGGGCTGGGAGACCGTGCGCGAAGTTGATCCGATTTTAGGCTTCTTGCTTACGCGCGAGTTGGAGCCAATCGTGAAAGCGGCAAGCGATGTGGAGAGAGTTAGCTTGCACACCTTTCATCCTTCATGGTTTGTCAGGTATTGTTTTAGGCTTTTTGGGCGTGCTGAAGCCCTTGCTTTTTTGGAGGGAAGCGTAAATCCGCCGCCTACCTACATCCGAGTGAACACGCTAGCAGCCTCTGAAGAGGCAATTTTACAAAAGCTAGGCGCAGAAGGCGTTAAGGCAGAGAAGGCTGAACCGTTAAAGTTTACTTATAAGATTGGGGAAATGAAAAAACCCCTAAACACTTTGCCCAGCTATAAGGAAGGCCTATTTTATATTCAAGACAAAGCAAGCTGTTTCGCGGCAGAAGCCGCAGACCCCAAGCCCGGCAACATGGTTTTTGATGTTTGTGCTGCGCCTGGCGCAAAGACGACGTACTTAGCTCAGCTAATGCATAACGAAGGCACCATAGGCTCGGTTGATTTTTCAAATAGAAGAATGAAAGTGTGGAAAAAAGAAACCGCTCGCATGGGAGCCAGTATTGCTGAACCGGTAATCGCCGATGCCTGCGCATCCTTACCCTTCAACGCTAAAGCAGATTTGGTGGTTTTGGATCCGCCGTGCACAAGCACAGGAGTCTTCGCCAAGCAGCCATCCGCGAAATGGCGTCTTAGACCCAAATCAATCGAGAAAATGGCGGCGATCCAGTGGAAAATGATCAACAGCTGCGCCGAAAAAGTCGCAGCTGAGGGAGCATTAACTTACTCTACGTGCAGCATAACTGTGGAAGAGAACGAAATGATAATTGAGAGATTCCTAAAATGGCACCCCGAATTCACGTTAACCGAAATATCGCCGAAAATTGGTTTGCCTGGACTGCGAGAACTTACAAAGTGCCAACGGCTTTACCCGCAGCTTCACCAGTGCAACGGCTTCTTTATAGCGAAACTTCAGAAAGAATAAGGCAAGCCGAGCTAAGTTAGAGCGTTGAAGTCGCCGAGGGTTCTTTGAGGCGTTTCTTTAGTGAAGAGAGGGTAGGTGATCTTTGTTCCTTCCACCTGCGCCATCTCGTTTAGCTGGTGACTAAGGTAGCTAGTTGCGCTTAAAATGTGCTCAACTTTAACGTGCCGTACCACGAGTGCGTCGGAGATGAGGCTTCGGTGGCACCTCCAAGGCAGCGCTTCTGCGCACATCAGACCTAAACGGTTCTCCCTTGCGAGGGCGACGATTTTTAGCAGGTTGTCGGTGAATTCTTTGGTTTGCATGTAGTCTGCGTAGCCTCGAAAGCTGCTGTTTCGCCATGCCAGGTTTACTGAGTCATGTTGGGGTCTGCGTAAGCCTCCGATGTCTGGCATGTGGATGTATTTTATGTTGTGTGTTTTGAGTGTGTTGGGCAGGGTTTCTTTGTTGAATTGTGGGTTGTGCCTGCTGCGAGGAACTGTTCGTACGTCCACTAGCAGGGTAACACCGTAAGTTTTGAGCAACCAAACGAACTCTTCGAGGGTTCTTGTTGAGTGTCCAATTGTGAGGACCACTAATTCCGGTTTCTTAGCCAACAAATGCCTTCAACGAAATAACTATGCTGTGATAAAGTATAAGAAGCGAACTTTTTTGCAATTTTGCTCCATTTTTTGAACAAGCTGTTTTGGGTTGCTTTTTTGGTGCAAAGCTTAAATTAAAGTTAGGTTACGGTTAATAACGGTTAAAATTGGTTAGATTTGGTTTAAAACGGTTGTATTTGGTTGGAAAAGGTTTATGCCACTAACAAATTCAGTAGACTTCAAAGCGATGATCGGAAAGGGAAACCGAATTCAAATCCCCACGCTAATCCGATGGGAGTTCAAATTAGAATCCACCCAACTTCTAAGGGTGCAGGTCCGGCAGTTTGCGCACGGCATAGATGAAACCTTTTATGTAAAGATGACCAAGGACGGACGCATAACGATTCCCAAATTGAATACAAGCTTGATGCAAAATCAATTTGGTGAAGAAGAAAATCTTTTTCATTTTGCATTTGAAGTAACAATTAGACCCGGTTAAAAAAAGAAAACGGTTTTGAAAAATCCAAGTTTAGCTGAAAACTTGGAGAGACATATCTTAAATTTGCATAGCGTAGAAATATACTAATTCTTGGTCAAGAAACGTTGACTAAAATCAGTCAAGATACTTTGACGAATATCCTTTTATCGCCTTAACGCTAAACAGCTTATTAGAGAACATGAGCAGCATGAAAAAGCGGTTAGGTTTACTGATTGCTCTTATTCTTCTATCATCTTTAGTTATACTTCCACATGCAACTGTCAAAGCCCAGTCCAAAACTATTATTGTTCCAGATAACTACACGACTATAACCGCCGCCATAGGAAACGCAACAAATGGCGATACAATACTCGTAAGGTCGGGAACATATAATGAGCAGTCACTGGAAATGAATAAAACCATCATTAATTGGTGAAGGCTCTGCAAGCACGATAGTTAACCTATATCCGCCCAGTGAACCTGTATACATTCTGGGACAATATGTAGGGACAGCAGCCACTGCGATTGATTTTAATGCAAACAATCTTGTTATTTCAGGATTAACAATAAACAGTTATGGAGGCATGGCTGTTACTGGCAATCATGCAGTTATCATGGGCAACACGATTAATGATTATGCCCAGTCTTGGTTTAACGTTGAAGGTAACTATGAAACCATCTCGAACAATACCTCAAACACAGTCATAAGCGTTGAATGCTCTTATTCCAGCGTTTCTGCAAATAGTGGAACGGGTAGCATTACTGTCAGTAGTTTTGGTTCTTTCAATAGCGTTTTTGATAATAACATGGAGGGTGTTGGGGGAGCTGGAGAAAGCAGCTCAAATCTGTATTATGGAAACATTGTAAATGACGGAGGCGGGATGTATGCAAGCGATGATGACATTGTCGCTAACAATACCATAACTGATTGCACTCAGGGCGTTAATATAGAAACGTTCTCAAACGACATAATTGTTGGAAATACGATTACAAATAATTCTGGACCTGCTCTTGCGACAGTGGGCTATGTAGAAGGCGGCTTAACGAATTGTGGGTTAAATAACACATTCTACGCGAATTACGTGGCAAACAACGCTATTGGCATACTAGTAGATACTTTTAACCAATGGCATAGTGGCAATTTCACTGTTTACGATAACGATTTCAAAAACAATAACCAGCAAGCTCAAGTAATAATTTCAACCTCTTCGACTTATTGGAACTACAATCTGCAGGGCGGTCCATGGAGCGACTATTGGAACTCCAGTGAAGTAGGCAATTACTGGAGCGACTACTTAGCAAGCTACCCAAACGCTTCTCAAATAGCTTCAACAGGAATATGGAATACACCTTACTATGTCGGTGGTGGTGAACAGGATAATTATCCACTTGTGAATCCATTCGACATTTCCAGTGTAAACCTTCAATTGCCAACGTGGGCAAATATTACAGTGCCGAGTCCACTTTCAACTCCTTCCTTTCCAACACAGAGTATTCTTGTTAGTTCCACCCCAACGGCAAAACCAACCGATTCAGCTACTGCAACACCTTCTCAATCGTCATCTCCAACTCCTACCGTTTCCGAGTTTCCAACGTGGATAATTCTGCCACTTTTTGCAGTAGCAACACTTTTATCAATTTTATTTATCAGACAGAGGATAACCAAAAAATAGTTGAAGATAGAATGAATAAAAAAATAATTGGAACAATTCTGACAGTTCTATTATTAGCCATAGTTTTCACAGGAAGTTATTTCCTATTTGCTCGACCAAGACATACACAACCAACACAAACACAAGAACCAACCAAACCATATCTTGTTACTGCGTTAGGTGTAGCTGAAGTACCTGCTGGGGGTCCTTACGTGGCGCTTCCACCACCTTATAACGCCCTATACATTACTGGTTCAGTAAATAATACGGGAGAAGTTACAGCATATAACGCAGGGTTGCATGTCGTCGCTTATGCTGCCGATGGAACATTAGAAGTAAACATGACTGTTCCTTTAGATAACGGTGCGTCGGGTCAAAATTCTGCATGGTTTGGAGCTGATGCTGCAATTAACACTTTTCTTGCAGATTATTCCATTAATAACTCGTTACAACTTAGAAGTTTAGCTGGTGGGGCAACCACGGCAATTGATATAACTATTTTTCACGAAAGCACTGTCACAAATTGGACTGTAACGCCAGTGTGGACAAATTTACCATAAATCATCAAAAAAATTAAGCCATTAGCGAAACAATTCCTGACAATTTTAGTTTTTTAGAAAGAAAAGAACCTATAAAAAACTTTTTTAGTGTGAAACATAAACATAAGTTTGGGTTGTTTGTGTACAAAAAGATTGCTGCGTTTGCGATAATTCTTGTATTTGCTTTGTCAGTAGCCGTAACTAATGGGCAGCCTTCCTTGGGTCCTTCTGCGGGTGTCAAAGTGGGCGATTGGATTGAGTACGCCATTAGCACGACTGGTACTCCGCCAGCAGCGCAGGATATAACGTGGGCTAAAATTGAAATCTTAAGTGTGCAGGGTGCAGTTATTGAGGCTAATTTTACGGTTAAATACGTAAATGGAACTTTGTCGAGTTCTCCTAGGAACTTTAATTTTACTGCAGGACAAACTCAAGCGTGGATAATTATCCCTGGAAATCTGGGTCCAGGTGAAAGCTTTTACGATTCCTCAATAAATGCTAATGTGACCATTCAAGGTCAAATGCAAAAAACGGTGGCTGGTGCAAGCCGAACAATCACATATACGAATTCCACCTTGAGAAATAAGGAATGGGATAAAGCTACCGGTATGTTTACTCAAACCCAAGATAACGAGGGAAACTACACTGTTTATGGACATGCTATTGCTACAAACATCTGGAGTCCACAAATTCTCGGATTGGACCAAACAGTGTTCTACGCAGTGGTTGTAACAATTATAGTGGTATTGGCGATAGTAGTCTTGGCAGTAGTTTTTGTGCGAAGAAAAAGAATTTCGAATAAGCGCTGAACCGCTATTTTCGTTACTTTTCACTAGAAGCATTAATAATAGCGATGGATTCAAATAATATTCATCGTCAATTCACTGAGAGTGTAGCTTAAATCGCAAGGAAGTTTGGGTTCAGCCGCGCGTTGCATTGGCAGTTTCCAATGTTCTTTGGCTGTCAGAATGCTTTTATAGTCAATTTTTCAGAGTTATATTGGTGAAAATTTTGTTGAATTTTATTGTTCTTGGAAACTGGACCGAACAGGGCATAAAAAACGTCGCCGAATCTCCAGAAAGAGTCAAGGCAGCCAGAAAAATGATTGAAAAAGCTGGTGGAAAAATGCAGTTCTTCACAACTATGGGAAAATATGATTTTGTGCTCTTAGTTGAAATTCCCAAAGATGAAGACTTAGCGGCAATTCTTTTGTGCACAGGCAGCATGGGAAACATCCGCACAACAACAATGAAGGCTTGGACAGAGGCAGAAGCCGCCAAACTGCTCACTGCACCTCATCCTTAGCTTCATTTGCACATTTCTTAACCGTTTTCAATCTCTCACCTTTTTTCTTTCGCTAGAAATGAATGTTAAAAGGTAAGAAGCAGAATCTATGTCTGTTTTGCTTTTTCCCAATGGTAACGAAACAGGTCTTTTACCCAGTTGTGGAAAACAGGGTCTTCGCCGAAAAAGCCAGCATAATCCATTCTGCCTCCTATTTGGCGAAAACAGATGCCAGCCATCTTCTCTGTGAGGGCGATTACCACAGGTATATCGGACAAGCCCCGAGTTTCCACATTTTTCGGCGTTCCAGGCTGATTCACAGCAGGCAGAAGTTCCCTTGGAGTAATCATTTTGATTTGGATTCCATGCTGAACCTGTTGATTCATCACTGAAATCATGTGCTCTGGAATAGTGCCTTCACCTATCCCCCACGCGTACTGTTTAGCGTCAGTAAACCACTTCGCTCCCTTATTTAGGCTCTCAACTGTGTCCATTTCCAACTCAGCGTTTTCAAGCTCGCCTAATCTGTTCACAAATTGGCTGGGTAACCGCATCAAATCATGCGTTGAAAAATACTCCTTGTGCTTGGAGATAAAATCCAAAGAAGTGGAAATCTGAAGAACCAGCTTGCCATATTCAGCAAGAGCGAAGGTGCCGTCAGGCTGCCTCCGAACCAGCGAAGCTGCGCTTAGCCGTTCTAGCTGCCTAAAAGCTTCAGTCGGGGTGACGTCAAGTCGTCGGGCGATTTCCTGCATCTTCAAATTTTCCTTCTGTAGCTCACGTAAAATGCAAAGGCGACTTTCACTCGCTAACTCAAAAAACAACTTCGCTAACCCAGACTCCTCAACCATGTCTTGTGGCACCTTATTGAGATTTTGACTTCAATGCTAACTTCTTAGCATCTGAATCAAATAAAACTAATCCCCTTTGCGGCTTATAAAAGGCTGAGGAAGATGAAAATGGAAAGAAAAAAGGAAAGAGTCTTCTCGGTTGAACTCCAATCCAAGAAGCACCTCAAAAGTGTCAGCTTGACAAACGGCACGGCCGACAGTGTCCTCTTAGAAGGCAACATAGGCGAACTGGTGCAAGCAACCTTCAAGGAAGGTTTAATTCTAGAAGTCATAGGCAAAAACGGCATTTTAAGAGTAGACCTTAAAAAAAATGAAGTCAGCAAACCAACCAAAAAAACAAGCGAGGCTGCGTAACATGACTGAAACATCGGTTACTCTTAACTCGAGGTGGAAAAGCCTCTACCGAGTTGGAGCCATTGCTGCTTTGATTGCTGCGTTGGTCTTCAGAAGAAACATGGGCGCAGAAGCTTCAATGTTCGTTGGATCCGCTCCAACCACTGCTTTTGGCTGGTTCACATTGCTTCATAACAACAGTTTGTTAGGGATGTTCTTCCTAAATTTCTTTGACATTGCAGATTATGTTCTTGTGGGTCTCATGTTTCTCGCACTCTATATTGCGCTAAGAAAAACAAACAGAAGTTACGCAGGAATCGCGACCACGCTGAGCTTGGTGGGCATATTGGTTTACATTATTTCGAATACAGCTTTCACAATGTTCTCCCTAAGTAGCCAGTATGCCAGCGCAACGACCGACGAGCAAAGATCAAAGTTATTAGCGGCAGGGCAAGTCGTTCTTGCAAAGGGGGTTCCTGGCGCTGGCTACCAAGGCGTAGGCGGTCTCACCAGTCTGTTTCTCCTTGCTGTTGCGGGGTTGATAATCTCGGTTGTAATGCTGAGTAGCAAAATCTTCAACAGATCAACCGCTTACGTGGGAATCACAGCAAGCATCTTCGACTTCGCTTACCTCAGCGGTTTAGCCTTCCTGCCATCGACAGCCTTCTACCTCTGGTCCAGTTTATTTATAGGCGGAGCGGGTTTGCTCTTGATGATATGGCACTTATTAGTCGGAGTAAAATTATACAAACTAAGCGGAACACCCGTCTCAACAGGAGGTGAAAAACAATGAACAAAGCACTCATTGTTTATGGAACCCGTTACGGCGCGGCAACTAGCACCTCTGAAGAGATTGCAAAAACCTTAAACAAAGAAGGAATCCAAACTCAAGTCGTTAACGCGAAAGAAGAAAAAATCAAAGACATAACCCCATACGACCTTATCATCGTGGGCAGCGGAATCCAAATCCACAGATGGACAAACGAACCCGAGGATTTCCTCAAGAAATTCCAAAAGCAACTTGCAACCAAAAAGTTGGCGCTTTTCGTCTGCTGCGGTTCAGCCACTGACAAAGATAAGCCTGAGGCAGCAGAGCGGGCAAGACGGAAATATCTTGAAGAAAAAGCCACCAAGTACAATCTGCACCCTGTGGCTTTGGGCTTGTTCGGTGGGGTCTACAACTACAACGCTGTGCCTTGGTACGCTAAAAAAGGCATGGATATGGATAGACCCAGGGTTGCGGCTGCGTATAAAGAGACGGCGCCTGGAATGTATGACACAAGAGACCTCAACACCATCCACACATGGGCTGAGGAGTTGGCTAAGCTTGTAAACTCAAACTCAGCCGCTTCCAGGGGTGGTAATTAATGAAAACTCAATGGCAACCTAAAAACCGCATAAATGACAGATAAATAGCCGCTAAAACAATGTTTCTCCCCATTTCCGGATGGCTTCGAAGACAGGAAGAAATGCTAATCCCTGCTCAGTTAAAGTGTATTCGACTCTAGGCGGAACTTCAGGATAGACTAACCTAGTTACAATTTTGCTTTTTTCTAGGTCTCTCAGGTGCTTGGTTACGGTTTTGGAGTTGACGTAATTCATTCTTCTTTGTAATTCAGTAAACCTTAGTGTTCCGTCTTTGAGGCTCCAGATGATGAATAGGTTCCATTTGTTTCCGATGATTTCTAACACTCGCGTAAACTCTAAATGTGATTTATTTTGGTATTCCAAGCTATTTCACCTTTAGTTACTTATTGGAAACAATATTACTATTGTGCTTCTGGCGTATTTTAATATTGTTGGTGGATAAAGTAATCGTGTCTGAAGAGACGAAATGGTTAGGGAGTAAAAAATGAAAGTATTAGCGATTAACGGCAGCGCCATAAAACATTGGAACACGGCAATTCTGCTGAACAAAGCCCTTGAAGGCGCAGCTTCGAAAGGAGCCCAGACAGAACTCATTCACCTATACGACCTTAATTTCAAAGGATGCACAAGCTGCTATGAGTGCAAACTAAAGAATGGAACATCATTTGGCAGATGCTCCCTTAAGGATGAATTATCAATTGTGCTTGAGAAGATAGAAACCGTTGATGCCCTAATTCTGGGAGCGCCAATTTATCTAGGAACCATCCCTGGCATAATGAAGTCATTTCTAGAGCGTTTAGCAACACCATATCTTGTTTACGATAACGAGAGCGACCTGGTTTCCCTTTTTCCAAGAAAAATACCTACTGGATTCATTCACACCATGGGAGACAACGAAGAACATGCCAGAGCTATGGGAGTTGAAAACCACATTAGAGGCAACGAGATGATGCTGAAAATGATTTTCGGCTCGGTAGAATCACTCATAGCAACGGATACCCTTCACGTCGACAACTATTCAAAGTACGTTATGCCGTTTGATGCTGAAGAAAAAATGAAGAGGCACAAAGAAGTGTTTCCTTTGGATTGCGAGAAAGCGTTTGAAATCGGAGTTAGACTTACCCAAGAAAAGCCGCCTCGAAAGAGGGGGCTGAGTAATGAGAGGGCGATTTTACAATGACCGGATGTTTACTATTTTTCAGGAACTGGTAACTCGCTGGTTGTCGCAAGGGATATTGCAGAAAAAACCCATGGAAACCTGATATCCATACCATCAGTCATGAATAAAGACAGTGTTAGAACTGATGCGAATGTAATCGGGGTTGTTTTTCCCGTTCACGGAATTTTTCGCATTCCATCCATAGTTGAAAGGTTTTTTGGGAAGCTGGTTGATGTTAGTTCAAAGTACATCTTTGCGGTCATCACATATGGAAGTATGGCTGGCGGGGTGGTCAAAAGTTTTCGCAAAGTGGTCGAATCTTGCGGTGGCAAGCTTTCAGCGGGATTCGCAGTACAGATGCCGATGAACAACATCACCATTCCCTTCATGTACAATGGAACCGTCCGAGATAAAGAACAGAAGTTGTTTGCGGACTGGCGCAGAAAAGTCAATTTTATTTGTGAATACGTTCGCACCCGACAGGAAGGCAAATTTGAAGCATCCAACATCCTGCTCGTTTCCCTGTTTTATTCTATTGACAAAATATTTGCGCGATGGAGAATTGAAAGCAAATATAATAAACTTACAAACTCGAATCTAAAGAAAGATGACCTTTGGCCTCTGATGGATGTCAGCTTCTATTCTGATGAGAAATGCGACGGCTGCGGAGTTTGCTCAAGAATCTGCCCGGTGAGGAACATAAAAATGGTTGAGAGCGCGCCTTCGTGGCAGCATCACTGCGAACGATGTCTCGCATGCTTACAATGGTGCCCGAAAGAGGCTATAGAATTTGATAAGGATTCGCTTGGAAGGAAAAGGTATCACCACCCGAACGTTGAGATTTCAGACATGATACAATTGAATTAGCTATGCGGTATAATCCAATATTTGATATTTTCAGGATTGCTCAATAGTGAGAGACGAAGCGTCTCTCTGCCTTTCAACGACGTTTAGCATTATGGGGTTTTGAAGATTAAGTTGTTGCAAGCCCTTTGGGACTTATCTCTCTGCGTTAAGCAGTTAAAAGAGATTTTTTAAACAATTAAAAAAAGAAATGCTGGAAAAAAAGTTTACTTGTCGATTTCTGTCCGTGTTATGGTCACTATCTTTGTTACTTTGTCTTGACTTAGGTCAACTACTACGTATGCTCTTCCAGTTGTGCTTTGCAAAATTACGTTTGCGGTTGTGGCTGATGTCACTACGTTGCCGTTTCCGTCAATTGAGGTGCTCATTACTGGTGTAATTGAAGTTATGTTGTAGCCTTGGGATAGCAGGTTTTGTACGTCTGTGTCATTTTGGAGGATGTTAGTTACGTTCTGTGTATAAGCAGCGCTCACTTGGATTTGGCCAAATCCTCCGGGCATCATTGGGCTGGAAATGTTTCCTCCAAAATCGGAGAAACCTCTAATTCCTCCAGGACCTCCTAATCCGCCCATTCCTCCTGGTCCTCCGAAACCGTCCATTCGATGGCCGCCGAAGCCCATGCCTCCATTGAAGAAGCCGCCAATGTTAGTTCCATTTATAGTTGAAACCGCCGGCTGCACATCTGTTGCAACAGCGGCATTAGGATCGGCTTTAGCGGGTTGTTGCATAGCCAGAATCAGTGTTCCAGCGACTGAAGCTGCAACGACAAAGAATTAAGGTTAAAACTTTGATTTTTCTGTCCATGCTTTCTTGTTTCACCTCCATCTACAAAATTAAGTTCTCTGTAAATTATTAAATGATTTTTCAACATTAGACCAAATTTGTACCCAATTTAAACCCGAGGGGAAATCTTGCTATATTTTTCTTGTTGGCACAGCATTTCGAACATTATTTTTGCGGCAACGATTGCTGATACACCTTGGTCGTAGATTGGCGCAACCTCCACCACATCAAAGCCTACGACGCGTTTATCGGATAGGGCACATGCAATGTCCAGCAAGTCGGTTGTGGTTATTCCTTCAGGCTCAGGGTTCTGCACGGCAGGAGCAAACGATGGATCAAGCACATCCATATCTAATGTTAAGTACACGTATTCGTATGGCAGAAGCTTCTGTTTCAACTGCTCAGCAATCCGATTTGAGCCTTGCTTGATTATTTGCTGAGAAGTAAAAAATTCCACTCCAGCCTTCTTGGCATAAGCCAGTTCTTCTTTGCAGGCTGAGCGTGTGCCAACTTCGAAGATTTTCGCGGGCTTCACTTCTTCACTTATCAACTGCATAAAAGTCGTGTGAGACAATGTTGAACCTAAGAATTCGCAACGCAAATCCAAATGCGCATCAAAACTTACAATCGCAGTTTTTGCTGCTCTGGCGCCTAAACCCTTCGCAACTCCTAGGCTAATCGTGTGTTCTCCGCCTATTACTATAGGCATTTTGCCAGCCGCCAAAATATCCTCAACCACAAGCTTAGTAGCATCAACCGTTTTCTCGGCGTCTGTTGATACAGGTAGGTCTCCAACATCATGTAGAGCTAAGTCTTCAAGGTCGATTTTGCTACGGAAACTGTAGGTTTCAATATTCAAAGATGCTTGCCTAATTGCGTTTGGACCAAACCTGGCGCCACTCCGATAAGTGCTTGTCGCGTCAAACGGGACACCGAAAATCACGTATTTTGCTTCTTCAAAGGGCTTCTGCATACCACTGAAAAAGTTAGTTTGTGAGGTGAAAAGTTCAATATAACTCATAGGCAATTCCAATCCTGCTCTTGGTATTCACTTAAGCTTACTCTAAACTTTTTCGCTCACCAGATGCATTAAATTTATTAATTAAACCTCTACTGCATAGGGTAAAGGCGAGCACAAAGTGTCCTTAGCATCATTAACATCTAGATTGAAAGGTTTCAACCGAATAGAACTAGCAGCAATAGCCTTCTACGCCATCAGTGGAATAGTCCTTTTGGCTTATTTGCCCTTTACAGGCTTTCCACCCCAAGTTGCTTTACTAGGCATCCTTAGCTTAATCGTAGATTATGGAATTGTCACAAAGAGAGCTTGGGCACCATGGATACTCTTCATCTTATTCGCTGCAGCGTCAACCTTTTCAATTAACACCTTAGCCGTTGCAGGATTCAGCAATGCACTACTGGGCTTAAGCATAACTGTTTACGCGGTACTCACATGGATATTCGCAGGGTACCTGCTCTTGATAAGAAGAAAATAAATTCTAGCCAACAATTAACAACCAACTTTTTAATTTTTTACTACTTTCCAGACTATTCTAAATGAAGTTAGGAATGCAAGGAGCTAGAAACAAATGAAAAAAAGTTTAAGGTGAATTAATTATCCGTGTGTTGTATTCCTGCAAATACGATAGGTGCTCAACGTCGTAAGGGTAACTTTCGTTTGAGGGGTATGGAAAGCTTGTCATTGCTTGGAATGGAAGCGGATTTACAGTGAATGGTACGTAGGATAAGCCTTCGCCTTTGAACCAGCAGTTGACGACGATAAAGTAGTCCCTTACCCAGCCTTGTGGAACAGGCGGTAAGTCTGCGGAAAACTTCAGTGAAACTGCGTCTCCTTCTCGTCCAATTACGAACTGGTCGTCGGCGGACTGCACTAGCGATGTTACGTCGCCGTACTTTGTGAATGCGCCGCTGGAGTTTGAGTTGACGCTGAATATTTGCTCTAAATCAGCTGATGAAGGCGTTATTGTGTGAACAATTACGTTCTGCTGGGGTGTTGTGCTGATGCCTATGTAATCGAACTGAATGTCCTGGTATGTGTTAATTCTTAATTCATAATTGTTAGTTGGAAAGAGACCTGTCAAGTTAACGACAAATTCACTGTCCGTCACGTGAGGGATCGGAAACTCTCGATCATCAGGGACATTAACCCAGCTTCCGTTTGCCGCCATCACTTGCATGTAGGGCGGTGGAGAAGGCGTTACTCCCGGTTCGCTAGCATACGTTAAGAAGTTGCTCCCCCCAGCTTGGGTGGTTGGCCAAGTAATTTTGGCTGCAACTACCAGATCAATCTGTTTTGCGCCGGTAAGGTTTCCAAGATTAAGCGTTAAACTTTGCCAATTCCACATGGTTCCAGTTGTAAAGTCTCCGTCCAGTTTGGAAATTTGCGGCAGAACATTTTGTCCTGTTCCGTTTACCGCAGAAACTGGTGTAGCTAAGTTGTCGCTTACTGTGTAAATTGTTCCTTGACCCGTAAGATTGTAGATAAATGTGCTCGCAGTAGAAAATACATTCACATTTGCTGGGTGGTCTACGGCAATCATTTGGGCTGAGTCGAGGTAAAAGATTTCATCAGATAGTTCAGCGATTTTAAAGTTGTAAAATCCGTTGACGGGTTCTATTTGTGTTGAATCCAATTTTATGTAGTCATATGGGTAGTTGTAAGAGAAAACCATTGAGCCATCAGGTTGAAAGTGCTCTAAGTAGCCTAGCCAGCCTGTGCCGTCATTGACTTCTGAAACGTAACTATAGCCCGTTCCGTTCCAGACTTCCAAGGAGGGACATGAACCTGTCCTAATATAAATTGAGATCTCGTAAGTCTCACCTTGTACGTTGAACGTTTTAGAAAGGGAAGTACTTCCGTCGTCCCAGCTGCTAAAAACAAATGTAGTAAGACCCCAACCTGCAACTTGAATCTGGGGTGAGGCTGGAACAGTAATTGTGTGCGTTCCAGCAGTTACCAGACCAGAGAAGGGAGAAACTTCAGACACGCCATCCAATGTGAATGGTAACCCGACTTTAGTGGCTATAAAGTGCAATGTGTACTCGCCTGTTGGAACAATACTAAATTGGTTGTTTTGCCCATCGGCAGATAACTGGTAAGTTCCAATACTGCTCTCATTAAAGGAAGCTGTTACCGTTCCAGAAGCCCCTCCTGCTAGTTGGACCTGAACACTTTGGTTAACCTCACCGTTTACTGAAAAGGGTAGCAAATAACTAATGTTTTCGGTACCAGTGTTGCTTACGTTAACGGAAGCATTGACTAGTTGCCCAGGCCAGGCTTCGGTTGGGTTTACGAATAAATTGGAGACTTTTAATGCAACTGGCTGAGAGACTAGCGGGGGCGAAGATGAGACGCTGAAGATTCCGACTAGGTTTCCTACTGTTACGTTGTAGACCCCTTCATTTGTTTCGGTAACGCTAAACTTAACTACTTGTGATTCATTGGCTGAAAGTGCTAACTCTTTTGTGTCCACCACTGAATCATTAATCTTAAAGCTCATTGAATAACTGCCCTGAATGTCTACTAGATTGACTATGCCTACTGAGACGGTTACTGGCTGACCCACGCTTGCTTGATTAGGATTTATGGTTAGATTACCTAACTGAAACGAGGCTACTACTTGAGAAGACGGAAAAGATGTGAAGTTTTGAACGTAGTAGTAAACGCTTAACTCGACTAATGAGCCTATTACTAGAACACATATCAGAATCACGATTGATTTGTTGAATGCAGAATGTGATACCATGCTATTCTTTTCTCTCAAATTTTGATAAACTTATAATATTCTTTAATTTATCTTTATTCTTTTCCACAGGTTTTTATCACTGGAGAAATGAATTGAAGCCCCAAAGTCTGCGTTAAGAGTTGCTTAATTTCCTTCGCAAATTAAGATTCGAGTTTGTTCGGGAAGCACCCTGCAGGTTTAGGAGATTATTTGAGTATTTAGGAAAGTCTTATTTAACCAATCACATCAATGGAGATATTAAATTTTGACGAAAGGAGCCATGGACAGAAATGTCGAAACCAAAAGAGTATGCCTGGATGACCAAAAATAGGCTGATGACGTATACATTTGTTGCGCTCACAGTACTTAC
>JBEKPG010000040.1:0-22872 GCA_049520955.1 Bathyarchaeia archaeon
ATCAGTTTCTGATATTATAGTGTCGCAAATCAAGAAGCTGGATTTAAAATATCCTGTTTTAAGCAAAGAGCAAAATGAGGCTTTGGAAAAGGCGAAAGCTGAACTGGAAAAAGAATAAACAAATGCAAAATAGAAAAGTGAACGAAGTATTTGAGCTTACGTCTTATTGTGCACTTTGTGTAACTGTGCATTTCGCTTCTAGTTGCTTCTCGAAGGCTTCGTAGAACGCCTGCCGATTCTGGATAATGCTCCATTCTTCAAGGCTGCAGTCCGAATCTGAATAAAATGAGAGCAGAACTTGGTCTTTGTTAACTTTGACAAATTCTGCTTTCTTTACAAGTCCACAGTGACTTCGGTCAAGCTTTTCAGCAAATCGGAGAAACGTCGAAAGGATTGCTATGATTTCATTGGTTTTTTCATCTAATCCTGTAGTTTTCAAAGCTTTTTTGGACGGTAGCTTTTTTCTATGGAAACGCGCTATATTAGCCATTATTTGAGTTTCCATAGGGTCAAAACCAAGAAGCTCCGCATTGCTAATAATATAGTGGGAATGAAGCTGATGGTCATTGAACGAAAGAAAATCACCGACATCATGCAACGTTGCCGCATGCTTCAAGAGTTCTTTCTCTGTATCACCCAAGTTGTGCAAACCAATTTGTTTTGCACTATCGAAAAGCTGCAGCGCCAAAGAAGCCACTAAATCTGAATGTTTCTCATCGAAGTTACAAGACCTACCTAAGTGCAAAACGCTCCTGTTCCTCATAGGGGACTTTTGCAGTTCGCGAAAGCCTTCAAAATTCGATAAGTAATCAACAAGCAATCCATCCCGTAGTTCTCTATGACTAATGCAGATTTCTTCCAACCCGAATTCTTCTATTATCGCCTCAATTATAGCCGCTCCGGCAATCAAAATGTCCGCTCGATAAGGATTAATAGCAGGCAACTTTTTTCTTTCTTCGAGGGAAACAGAGAAAAGAATTGGAGCTAACTTTTTGAGGTTCTTCCTTGACAGATTAAGAACGCCTCCATTCCCGTTTTTCTTGAAAAGTTTGTTCGCGATTTCTGCCAAGTTTATAACTGTGCCTGATGATCCCCAAGCTCGCCTCACGCCGTACTCGAGGACTCTTGCTTTAACGGAATGAACCTTACTTCTAGCATAATTTTTTATCTCGTTATAAACTTCGCTTGCTACGGGTCCAGTCCAGCCTTCGCCGATGAATTGAGTTGTAAGCCTAATCGCCCCTAACTTAAGACTGTTCACGTAAAAACATTCGTGCTGATTTCCGATGGCAATTTCGGTGCTGCCACCTCCTAAATCCAAGAAAATAGCCTTTTCTTCGCCGATATCAATTCCACTTGAAACGCCAAGCCAAATCAGGCGGGCTTCTTCTTGTCCCGAAATCACATGCACGCTGAGTCCTGTTTCGTTGAAAAGTTTTTGAAGGAACTCAGATCGGTTTAGGGCCTCTCGGATGGCCGAAGTTCCGACGGCTTTTATATCAGTCGCGCCATAAGTTTTGGCGAGACTAGCAAATTTTCCGCAGACAAAAATGGCACGTTCCATGGCATCCGGTCTTAGTACGCTGTCTTTAAATTCTTCTTCACCGAGTCTGATAACTTCTTTTTCTTGGCTAACGATAGTGTAAGAGAAATTGGGATTTATCCTCACTACTAAAAGACGCACCGCGTTTGTCCCAATGTCGACAAACCCGACTACATGTCCCGCAGTTTTCACAGTTGCTTCCATACTAGCACCATTTTTCTAGCGAAGACTTTTTCAAACAAATCCTTCTTCTTATTAAACGCTTGCTCTTCCAGCGTTGATTCAGTTTCGGATAGGCATTCTACGACGATTTTTTTTGTGCCTACTTTAACTTCTAAACTTTTTACGATAGATTGATGAGTGTAGTCTAAACCATCTGCAACTCGAAGAAGACTGCCCAAAATCTTTACTTTATGGACGGTTTCCCGGTCCAACGTTAAAAGATTGTAATGTTTCTGCTTAGGCAAACCTTTTCGGTGATATCGAGCTATGCTTGCCACTATACGTCTTTCCTGAGACGTGAATGGCAGCCGTGTATCGTTAAGAATGAGTTTGGCAGATTCTTTGTGGTGCCCACTTCTATTTTTTGACAAGCCTACGTCATGCAGAATTGCGGCGCATTCAAGCAAAAATCGTTCTCTTTCGCTTAACCGGTGCAATTCGGTTAGACAATCAAAGAAATCTAAAGCAAGTCCGGTAACTTGCATGCAGTGTTCAGTATCTGGCCAGTAGATTTGCGAAATCTTCTGCGAGGCTTCCGTAATCTCCTTGCCATTTTGAGTTATGGCATCCTTTTTAGTGTCATCTTCCTCAATAATAGTATCTAAAGACACTCCTCGAAGAAGCATTTGAGCAAAGCTTTCAGGTAAAGCCTTTTTTCTTATAGAGTCTATAGCAGCTTCTACATCGTAGTCTAATCGAATCAACTCAACATTGAATGGGTTAAAGCTCAAGATTGCGTACGATGTCTGAGGATTTCCGTCGCCAGGCCTCCCAACACTTCCAGGGTTGACAAAACACACTTCGCCTGCCTGCCTGAAGAATTGATCATGCGAATGCCCTACTATAATCACATCAGCCTTAACACCCTCAGCAATAGCTTTCAGCTGCTCAACTGGCGTGTCATGGTAAATGTGCTCTTCAATCGATTTTGGGCTTCCATGTGTTACTAAAATTTTTTTCTCTGCAACCTCAAGCCCAAGTTCCCGTGGGAAAGATTGAAGATAAAATTTGCATGAACTCGCCAGCTCTTTTCTTGCAAATTTCAGAGCAATTTTTTTTTCGCCTTTAGCTTTAGTTTTGCCCTCAATAACTTCCAAATCATAGTTACCTAAAATGCTTTGTACGTTTTTTTCGTATAATGTTTCTATTACTTCATTTGGGTTGGGGCCGAACCCAATAGAGTCGCCTGCATTTAGAAAGATTTCTACACCTCGTCCTTCAGCGTCTTCGAGTACTTTTTCTAGGGCTTGAAGGTTGGCGTGAACGTCTGAGAGAACAGCAATTTTAACGTTGGGATTCGCAAGTAATTGTTTTGTTTTGGCTTTGGTTAAGGTTGTTCCAGCATTTGTTGTCTTTCTAAGTTGAACAAAGAAGTTATTGTTTTTATTTTTCTTCCAAAGACGAAGAAATTGGTTATAGTGTCTTTTTCTTTGTTCTTTTATGTAAGCTACGAAGTTTAATAGTGCCTCCTCAAATTTTGCTGTTTTTAGTTTAGTTTCTTTGGTTTTGGTTTTGCCTTCTGCTTTGTCAATGAATTTAGGTACATATTCTATCCAGACATCGCAGTCGTGCATTTCTCCCAACACGTCTTGAAATGCCGTTATTGTTCCTATTTCTTTTTCGAGTTTATTTTTGTAAAGTGGTGCAAAAGCTTCCATAGTGTAACGGAGCTTCTTGGCGTATATTCTCATCTCATGGTGCTTTAGCTTCTTGTTTTCCAAGTAAACGTATTTTTCCATAGATATAAAATCGTCCAATCTAAACGATATGTGCCAATAAGCTTTTTCCAGTACCTGATTGGAATCAAAAGTGGCGTTCGATTGTTCCTTACTGGTTTGTTCACAAAACTTGCGAATATTTTGTAAAGTATCTGATGTCTCTAGTTTCTCTAATCCGCTAACAATGAACGTTTGAATGCTTTTTCTACGGTTCTTATGATCTCTCATCAGCAACTCTAAACTTGCTTTTTCAGTTATCGACCTCAATTTATTTATGTACTGATCTACGAAGGCTATTTGAACATCGAGATCTCTTGCCTCGGCAAGTAGACGCGTGACCTTCTTTAATTGATTTGCCCATCCTTTGAATTCTTTTTCAGGAAAGCAGAATCTGAAAAGGGGAAGCATAGCCCTCAACCTGCGGGATGTTACACGCATTTTATGGACGTATTCGATGTCGTCGTTTTTTATTACGCCCTCGATTTGGTCTTCAAAAACTGGAAGAAGTTTTAGGATCGTTTCGGAGCCGAATTTGCAGTAGCTTGTGTCGCTTTGATATGTCTGAGGCTCAGTTTGGGCGTTCATTCCAAATGCCTCTGTGCTTGATAAGCCACGCTTGAGAGTTGATGATTTCTTCGCCTTTGTTAGGTGTAACTTTCTTGTACGTTCCGTCGGACAGTAACCTTCTGGCTTTGACATTGTCGTGGAGGTGGATCTTAAGCATGTATTCAAGAATAGCGCGACGCAGTAGCGGGTCAGGTACTGATATGAGAACTTCAATTCTTTCGTTGAGGTTTCTGAACATCATGTCTGAGCTGCCAATAAGCACTTCTTCTTCGGCGTCATCGTGGAAGTAGTAGATTCTGGCGTGTTCAAGGAAGCGCCCGACTATTGATATCACTGAAATGTTGTCGCTTATTCCTTTTATTCCAGGTCTTAAGCAGCACAAGCCTCGGACGTTGAGGTCAATTTTGATTCCGGCCATCGATGCCCTGCACAGGGCTTGAATAATTTCAGTCTCCTCTAAATTGTTAAGCTTAAACGCTAAGTAGCCTTTACCTGTTTTTTGGTGAAAACTTATTTCTCTGTCGATTCGGCGGAGAATTTCACTCTTCAACGTTTTAGGTGCCACAAGAAGATGTTTGAATTCTTCTTCTTGAAGTCCATTTATAATAATGTTGAAAAGCTGCTGTAGTTCAGCTCCCACTTCGGGGTTTGCCGTTAGGTAGCCTATGTCGCCATAAATTTTCGCTGTTACGGCATTATAGTTTCCTGATCCGATGTGTGAGTATCTTACGATTTTGTCTTTTTCTTTTTTGATAATTAAGCAGAGTTTTGCATGAACCTTAAACTTGGGAAAATTATAAACGGTGTTTATTCCGCCTTGCCTAAGTTTTGAGACGAGAAGAATATTGTTTTCTTCATCAAATTTAGCTTTCAGTTCGACTATTGCAGTTACTTTTTTGCCTTTTTCAACGGCTTCTATCAATGCGCCGACGATCGGTGAGTTATGATCCATCCGGTACATTGTTATGCAGATTTCCAAAACATTCCTGTCCCTCGCGGCTTCTTTTAGCAGATCGATGATTACTTCGAAGCCGTCGTATGGGTGATATAAGACAAAGTCTTGTTTGTCGACGGTTGCAAACATATCTTTTTCTGGAGTTAGAAGTGGAGATATGCAGGGGAGAAAGCTTTTGTCTTTAAGCTCGGGGCGATTTATTTTAAGCAATTGCCAGAAATCCACGAACCCGAGTGGTCCGTCAAACTCGTAGATTAAGTAATCTGGCAAGCCTAAGGCTACGGCTATTCCTTCTTTAATGACCTCCGGCACTTTTCTTTCAAATTCTAGCCTGCTTGGGAACCCTGCTTTTCTGGTTGACAGACTCTTCTTTACAGAGCTGAGAAAGTCTGCTGACTCATCCATTAGAATGTTTATTTCGCCGTTTCGTGTTAGTCTAAATTGGTATGCCGTTAGGTTTTTTTCATCTGGGAAAATCAGATCTAAATTATTTACAATTATGTCTTCAACAAAGACAAAATTGTACTCTATGTCTTGGCTGTATTCGCTTTTGGGGATTCTTATTAGCCTTCCAAACTCTTCGGTTGGAACATCAACTAGGCAGTAAAAATCTTGCTTAGCAAAGCCGTTCACGTAGAGTGTAATATGAAGATTCTCAATTGCTCCGCCGTCAAGGCCTTGGTCATGAGTTTTGACGAATGGAAGAATGGATTGCTGAAAGAAGTCGCGTAGGTTTTTTTTGTCTTTTGCTCCTAACTGGTTAAATTTCCAAATGTAGATTTTTTCTTTCGCTAAAGCTGGGAGAAGTTCGTTTCGCCAGCAAGCGGTATGTTTTTCGATTAGAGGTATTATTTCTTTTCTTGTTGCTTCAATCTGCTCGATCGCTGTCATTCCATCCATTGATCTTTCGGTAGATCCTGCCTTGTTTTTCTTAATGAGTCTTGGGATTCGTGTCATGAAGAATTCGTCAAGGTTGCTGCCGCAGATAGCAATGAATTTTATCCTTTCTAGCAGGGGGTGCCATACGTCTTGTGCTTCTTCAAGAACTCGAGTGTTAAATCTTATCCAGCTGAGCTCTCTGTTGATGAAATAGCTTGGGTTATCTAAGAGTTTTTTTTGGCTTAAGGCATTGTTTGCTTCTAAATCAAGCTTATTTGGAGCTGACAAGGGCTTTACCTGTGGGTTTTCATTTTTTGGCGTGGATCGTTACCTTGGGATATGAAATGATGTTTGTAGTTTATCAAGGAATCTGTGTAAAAAATAATTTCTCAGGGGGGCTGAGTTATTTGGGTTCAGCGGTCTTGCTTCCTTGGTAAATCTTGAGATTCGGCGCATTTTGTTTTGCGGATACCAAATGTCTCGTATTCGAAGAGGGGGACTTTTTTGTGCATTTGATGTTACCTGTGTTCCATCTAAAAGGAAAGTTGTCATTAAGGACTCCGACAATAGAATATATAGTCATAGATAGAGTATATAGTGAAGTGTATGCTTTTTCAGGTTTCATTTTCTCTCCCTCTCGTAAGCAACCCGGCAAATTTGGCGATTCGCACAGCGGATTATTTATTTTTCAGTTTTGCCTTTTTTTAGGGAATAGTGGCGGATTAATTCGTCTGTTGACCATGGTAAGCAGTCTTCGGCTTTGAAATCTAAAAGCGAGGCGTACTTGTGGATTAAATCTATGTTTTCAGATTCAATTTCTAAAAGTTCAGGAATGTAATCGTAGTTGCCGACGTAGCAGTCGATGTCAAAGCGTGTGTGGTCAAGTGTGTAGCTGACTCTGTGTTTCTGCATGCACTCCGTTAAGGATAAACCAAGGTTTTCCAGGATTTTCTTCATTGTTTGCGGGTCTGAAACGTCAACGGAGTATTCATCCGCCAGCTTAGCCGTTTCTGACATGTGAACTTTCTTGTAGGTGAGTTCGGTTTTGTCTTGTTCTTTCCTTAAGCGTAACACGTTTTTTGCTTTACCTATTGAGGCATCTTTGAAGTCAAAAAACATGGTTTGGATTTCGCCGTCAAAAACCTTTGTCGCGCCTAAACCGGCAAGTGTTTCCTCTACCTTTTTTCTGTTGACTTCTAAAATTTTGACTTCCAGCTCTTTCATAAAACTTTAGAAGCTCTGGAAAGTTAAAAACTTGATGTTAGCTTGATATTTTGTTGGCAAGTGTCTCTGAAAGAACAACAACACCGATTTTGCATTTTTTGTTCAGCTTGGTTTGGGTTGTTTTTTTGCTTCTAAGCTTGAATTGTTTGCAGGTTGCGGCTAGAAATGTGTCGGGATGTGTCGGGATGTGTCGGGATGTGTCGGGATGTGTCGGGATGTGTCGGGATGTGTCGCAATGTGTGGAAACGGGGCGGGCTAATTTGCTGGTACCTCAAGAGTTAACTTCAAGAACTACGTTGAAGAGGAGAATCGGTTGCAGGTTGAGCTAGAAAAGGTGCTAAGAGTCACCAGATGTCACTGCGCGTCCCTAAGCGTTATTGTGGGCAAAAGTATGCTATGGGAACCTGATTGAGATTAAGCATGCATTTTTGTTGTTGTTTTTACGCGAACTGCATTGATTTTATTGTGACGTGGCTCGGTTGTTTGATGACTTGGTGGTCTAATCCGCAGATTGGGCAGAAGACTATTTCGTAGTTTGAGAAGTTTTCGGGGGAAACATTAAATTTTCTTTCGCATCCTACGCATTTAACTTTCAAGCGTTGTCACCTCACTTAGTTCGGCCAGCTGGGACGTTTCCTTGGGCGTCTTGCATGTTCACGAAGATGTTTGCTGCTTCCTTTTCACGCTTAACCTCAAGCTCGGCATATAAAACGTTCTCTGTTGTTAAGGTTAAATTGCGTTGTCTACGTAGAATATACCCAACTATATTGAAACTATAGAGGCAAACAAGATTTTTGTGCTGTTTTTTGAAGTGTCGATTGGGCCT
Source organism: Bathyarchaeia archaeon (assembly GCA_049520955.1). Lineage (GTDB taxonomy): Archaea > Thermoproteota > Bathyarchaeia > Bathyarchaeales > Bathycorpusculaceae > Bathycorpusculum. The sequence continues at coordinate 7,935 of JBEKPG010000040.1, forward strand.
AATTATTTTGGACTCTGTTTAGATTTTCACAAATCTTAAGTCTCAATTAGCATAATGTATCTTGATGAACCAATGACCCTCGACCTCAAGCTAAACCACCGAATCAGCCTCGTCATCCACAGTTTAGGCCTAAGCTGTTTAGGCGGCGCGATCTTCCTCCAAATCCTAGTTTTCTCAGACATACTAATGCAGGGGTACTTCAGGGCAGTAGAAACAAACCCAACAATCCTCACAATTGAAATAACATTAACAGCATTCGCAGCAATCTACTTCATCTACGTTTACCAACGCCTAATCCGCACATACCTAAAAAATTAACCTCACACCCCAAAACTTCTTTTGCCGCCTCAGATGTCGGGATTCTGCCATAAAATAAACAGAGCACAAATAATTCTTTAAATCAACTTCTATGCACTTTTTCCGTGTACTTCCTTGTACTTTCTTATACTTTTTTGTACTTTTCCAACCTTTTCCAACCTTTTTTAACCGTTTTAAGCCGTTTTAGACCGCAACCTGCAAATAATTTAAGCCCTAAACCAAAAAAGCAACTTAAAGCAGCTTGTTCAAATTTAGTGTGCTTTCAGCACTTATTGCTCTGAACATGATACAGAAAGGTTATTACTTTTAGAGTAATTCAAGCTTTAAGCGGAGACAAGAAAGGTGCCCCTTGCGTTTATTATTGGAACAGCTGGTTCAGGCAAATCCCTGTTCACGGCGGCGTTTAGCGAATGGCTGAAAATGTCTAAGCAAGATGTTGCCGTAGTCAATTTGGATCCTGGCGCTTTGAAACTGCCTTATTCGCCAGACGTCGACGTCCGCAACTACGTAGACGTCGGCGACATAATGGAGAAATATGGGTTAGGACCAAACGGCGCCTTAATTATGGCGGCTGACTTAATCGCGGACGAAATCGAAAACTTAACCCGCGACATCGAAGAAGCACACGCGGACATCGTTTTAGTAGATACTCCTGGGCAGATGGAGCTGTTTGCTTTCAGAGCAAGCGGACCATACATAGTTGACGAGTTAACAAAGGAGCCTAAGGCATTAATTTACCTCTTCGACGCCGTTTTCTCAATCAACCCGCTTAACTACGTTTCAAACATGTTTCTTGCAGCCGCAGTTTACAACCGCTTTTTCCAGTCCCAACTGCATGTTCTCTCAAAAACCGATTTAATACCAAAAAAAGATGCACAGGCAATCGTCAATTGGTCAGCCAACACCAGAGCTCTCGAAGACGCTATTGAAGAAAAACTTGAAGGCACAAAACGCCTCTTCAGCCGAAATATGATGCAAGCCATCAACAAGCTCGGCTTACAATTTTTGTTGATGCCCCTTTCCTCGAAAACAAACGAAGGCATGACAAACATCAATACCACGCTTGAACGAATCTTGAACCAAGGAGAAAAATACACAACCTAAACTAAAGGCTAATCAGCGACCAACTTGCCGCAAAAGCTCCACGCTTAGCCCTCAAAGCTGAATCAGCACCAGAAATAATAATGACATCATTATTCTCAGGCGTAAGATCCTTAAGAATTTGCGTCGCTGCCTTCGGATAATCCTTCTCCACAGAGTTACTCACTGATTCAATACGCAAATGACCATCCCTAAAAACGATAACCAAAGCTTTTCGCGCGCCGGCAATAATAGCCGCATCCCGCTGATCTATTCCCGACCGAACTTTTTGACCGCTGTTTTTCACCAGAAAAGCAAAATTGAATTCAGACTCGTTCAACTCATTTTTTGAAATCTCGATGCGTTTAGGGAAAACTTGCTCAAACTGCCCCCAAACGTCCAGACCTTTTTTTGTTAAGCTGCATCCTTCTTTTGACGTTTCAATTAAACCAGCATCTTTAAGTCTGCTTATTATCGTGCGCACTGCTCCGTCACCGACACTAAGTTTCTTAGCTAGTTTGTTTCTCCCAAGAGGCTTCTGCGCCATGAGCTCTAAAGCATAAAAAACATGAAAAACCGTGAAGCTGGTTGATGGTCCTGGAGCTTTTTTCCCAGCAATTTCTTGTATAAACTTCTTCAGCGATAAAGCCATATTTTGCACTGATATAACTAAGCGTAGGTTAGGTTTTTATAATTTGCCAAAGTGCAATGCAGGTCAGCCTTTGTAAGCGACAACTGAAACCTCAACAAGCGCATCTGCCTTTAATTCTACGCCGACTGTGGCGCAAGCAGGAAACTCCGCGTCAAAGTACTTGGCATATTCATTGTTGAACTCATCAAATAAGGCCATGGAAGAAAGATACACATTAGATAGAACAATATCTTTCAGACCATAACCTGCAGCTTCTAAGATGGCTTTTATGTTCTCCATGACCTTTCTTGTCTGAAGCCTCATGGTTTTGGCAACGATTTTGCCTTCCTTTGGATCAATCGCCAGTTGTCCTGACACAAATAGAAATTTATCCGCTTTCACCGCTTGAGTGTATGGACCTACAGGTTTCGGCGCTTTATCAGTAAATATGGGCGTTTTCATGTTTTTCCTCCTTCTTATTCATATTCTTTAGAGGATAAATTATTTTTTGCGAACAAGCCTCGCGTCATTGATGTTTATTAGTTGCGTATATTGTAGAAAGACTTTTAAGAAAAACGACAAATTACTTATGTTCTTATTGCAAGTTAAACGGAAAGATTCTCATGAAAAGAAACGGAAAATACTTGTTTACCTCAGAGTCAGTCGGAGAAGGTCACCCAGACAAAGTATCAGACCAAATATCCGACAGCGTTTTAGACGCAATAATTTGCAATGACCCCAAAGCACGCGTCGACTGCGAAACCCTTGTAATGCAGGGCACTGTAATGATTACTGGTCAAATAACCACTTGCACCTACGTCAACATCCCAAAAATTGTCCGCCAGACCTTAAAAGAAATCGGTTTCGACAATGCCAAGGACGGCTTAGACTGGGAAACATGCGGCATCCTAACTTCAATAACTGAGCAGTCTCCCGACATCTCAATGGGTGTAACCGAATCCAAAGACCACGAACAGGGAGCTGGTGACCAAGGAATGGTTTTCGGCTACGCAACCAACGAGACAAAAGAGCTCATGCCCCTACCGATTATGCTTGCGCACAAACTTGTAAAACGCTTAGCTGAATGCAGAAAAACAAAAATCATGCCTTATCTTCGCCCAGACTGCAAATCCCAAGTCACAGTGGAATATGATGGATGCAAAACAAAATGTGTCAAAACAGTTGTTATCGCTGCACAAAACAATGGATCAGTCGACGACGCAACCTTAAAGAAAGATATTATTGAAAAAGTAATCAAGAATGTTATACCTGCCAACATGATAGCTGAAGACATAAAATATGTAATTAACGGCACAGGCAGATTCGTAATTGGCGGAACACTCGCAGATTCAGGATTAACTGGCAGAAAAATCATAGTTGACACTTACGGCGGAGTAGGAAGCCACGGAGGCGGCTGCTTCAGCGGTAAAGACCCATCAAAAGTTGACCGATCTGGCTGCTACATGGCAAGATACATAGCCAAAAACATTGTCGCCGCAGGCTTGGCGGATCAATGCGAAATCCAAATCTCCTATGCCATTGGAGTGGCACAACCGATCTCTGTGCTAGTAAATACATATGAAACCGGAAAACTGCCCGATGAACAAATTCTCGAGTTAGTGAAGAAGAATTTCGACATGAGACCCAAAGCAATCATTGACCAACTAGACCTGCTAAGACCAATATACAAAAAAACCGCGGTATTCGGCCACTTCGGAAGAGAAGAACCAGAATTCACCTGGGAAAAAACCGACAAAGCAGAACTCCTCAAAAAAGAACTGCAAAAAGCCAACAAATAGATTTTCCAACTTTAGTTTTTCTTTCTTTGTGTTTCTTTCTCTCCAATTCGCCTTTCTCTTTTGTAATTCGTTCAAAGTTGCGGCCAATAGTTAATCATTTTTTTCCACTTTATTCGACTTTTCCCGACTTTTTTTTTGACTCAATCTGCAAACTAATCAAGTCTTGAACTTAAAAAACAACTTGAAAAAAGCTCTTCCGAAAACAGCACAAAGAATCATTTTTGCCTATTTGCCCACACAACAGTGTAGGTCCCGGAGAAAATGCAAAATATAATTACAACTAGTTCAACAATAAAAAACTCTAACAAGATATCCATTTTTCTTCTTTGAAACCGAATGCTTAACCAAAAAAGATTTTACTTTTCAACAATGGCTCTTCCACCGTTTTCCTCAACCAAACTCGCAAGCTCCCTTGCGGCTTTCAGAAGCTTTTCCGCGGGTTTTTCTTTTTCTTTATCTGTTATGGTCAAATGAATCTCAATATGCGGTTTGTTTTCAACACGCATCGGATGTGACTTGATATAAACTCCTTCATTGGCGCTCATGACGGTGTCGATTAGTGGAGCCAAATTAGACTCCATCATGTTTTCCAAAAACATGCTTCTTTCACAAAAAACCCTGTCACCCACAGCTTGCCTGAGTAGGGGCGCTATGGTTTCCGTAAAAATCGCTTCCATCTCTGAAGGCACACCTGGCAGGGCAAACAAAACAACTCGATCCAAATCTACGCGTACTGCGGGGGCAGTACCTATTGGATTGTTGATCGGCTCTGTTTTTTCTGGTAAGGTTGCCATTTTAACTCGGGGCGGAGTTAATTCAATTAATGTTTTAAGATGCCTTTTCTTAGCGTATTTCTCACATTTTTCCTTAACCATTGCTAAAGCCCCAAGGTTGACTTCCAACTTGCGGTTTAATGCTTTGGCTAATCCCTGTAACGTTTTGTCGTCAAAAGTCGGCCCTAGCCCGCCAGTAGTAATTATAAACTGTGGCTTCCGCTCAATGGCTTCGTAAATAACCTTAGCTATTTCATCAACAATATCTTCTACAACTGTTATTCGCTTAACGTTGGCTCCAAGATTAGTTACTTGTTTACCGAGCCAATGAGCATTTGTATCAAGTATCTTGCCTATTAGTAACTCGTTGCCCACACAAATTATTTCCATTTCTACCGTCACTGCATTTCACATCGTTAATTTTTGTTGAATTAGATTAGATGTTTTCCTTTATACTGTTTGCTTGATAATCGCCAAAGTCTGCGATGTTTCTGGCTAGTTTCCCTGTGCCTCTTGATTCCAACGTTTCTGTGTCATCTATTCCCACTTAAATCAATTGTATACTTCAAATTAATCGTCAATGTGTATTTTAGGTATAACGTTTTATCTATTAAACTTGTTAGAACTCTAAAAAATAGTCAAAGCTAACGAAAAGGTTCGTTGCCTCTTTTGAACGCAATTTATTTCTTGCTAAGCCACCATTTGAGGTATTCTTTTCTGCGGTTTTCTTTCTCTTCTTCCGCCGTTTCTACCGCGGGCCTATTCTTATCTCGCAAATCATTGAGCTCTTGCTGTGTTACCGATAAACCGCAGCTTTTACAGATATAATGCTTGGTGCCTATCTCGTAATGCATTTCTCCGCCGCATTCAGGACAGTATATCATTCATATTCTCTCATGCAATTTTATATTAAATCGTTTTTGCAGAGATATTAGTCTTCGCATGGGTTTGAGTAATTTTAACCTAAAAATCAGTCATTCTTAGATATGAGTGTACACTTTGTCGCTGCTGTATTTTCCTGTGTCCATCTCCTGCTCGATTTCACGCAAAAGCAAAATACGCTTAAAAGTCGGCGGATGAGTGGCAAACAAACTGTTCAGTTGATGCCATGTGCTTTTGGATTCTCTCTCCATGGCCAATTCCAACTCACGCTCGTCTAAAACCCCATCATGATCTAAATCGTACTCGTCTTTTTTCTCCATGACTTCTTTAACTTCCTGTTTCGCTGTTGCTGGATCTGCAATATAGAACGCTCTGGCTCCTTCCGGTGGCTTGGGGGAAATGGATAAGCCGTAAGTGATTTTTGCCAAGGCACTTTCCAGTTCTCTAGGCGAGCCTGTCACGTAAGCAGAGTATGAATCAGCAAAGTGCTCGCGAAGTCGACTAAGCCTCATAACAATCAAGAATGTTAATATATAAATTATAAACGAGATTACGCCAATTAAGAGCAAAGCTGCACCTGAATTGTTTTTGTTTTTTCCTCCTCCAGAGCTTCCGCCGCTAAATGCGCCCGCGAATAACGCTACTTCTGCAATTATGTAGGCGATTAAAGGCAACGCGGAAAGAACAGTCATTACAATATAATCTTTATGTTTGATGTGGCCCAGTTCGTGAGCTATTACGCCTTTAATTTCATCTTCCTTCAAACTCCTCAAGAGCCCTTCATGCACCGCTAAAGTGGCGCTGCCTTGAGATCTGCCAAAAGTAAACGCGTTGGGCGTGTTATTAGGAACAACAGCTAACTTCGGCATTGGCAAGCCGCTCTTGTCTGCTAAATCTTTAACTGTTTTTTCAAGCCAAGGATTCTCACCAGGCTTTAAGTAATGCAGCTTTGTTGAAGCAGCAACCATAACTGGACCTATTGCATACTCGAACAGTATGAAGAGCGCAGTACCGGCTAAGGCGACAACTAAACCAGTAAAAATATCCAATTGTAAGAAGTAAACAATTGCAAAAACGAGAATACCAAATATGACTGCGGCTAGGAAAATGGAAGTTGCCATTGCCCACTTTAATTGTGCTAGACTAGCCAACTTTGCACCCTCTCGTATTGCCCACAAATGCTAAATTAAGGAATTAAGTCTTTCCCAAAAATAAAGAAAAATCATTAATTTTCAAGAAATAATAAAAAGAAAGTTTAGATTGGGTATGCTCCGCAAACTTTGCAGAACTGGATTTTTGTTTTGACGTAGCTTTTGCATTTTGGGCACTGTATTCCGCAGTTATCTGGGAACAAGTCTTTTGGTTTGCCGAATTTCTTGCGGAAATGTTCGTAGTAAAGTAATTGTTCTTTGTCTTGGATTTCAACATCGTCTTTTTCTTTGATTGACTTCTTTTTCTCTGCAAAGTCCTTGTCTGAAATCATGTCATTGAAGTATGTTCTGAGTGTTTCTGTTCCTGTTCCCTGTTCTAGCGGTGCTTTTGGTCTCCAAATGATGTCTTTTGGTATAACATCCTCATAGGCTTTGCGAAGGATCCATTTGCTGTATTTTACGCCGTTATACATGTTTATCTTGTATTTGATGGGTAGTTTCTTTGCCCAGGTCATAAATAATGGATCCATGTAGGGTGCGCATATGGTTTCTCCAAGTGCCGCGGCCATTGGTAGGGAGGAAAAGCCCATTTCTGCCCACATTTCTTCTTGCTTCTTTGCGAATTCGGCTTCAGTTAGGTGGAATTGCCACGGATATCCGAAAAGCTCGTCTAATGCGTCGCCTGTGAATACGCTTTTTATTCCTTTGTCTTTAAAAATGGTTAGACCAATGTAGACTGGTAAACTGTTTCTGATTTCCATGGGGTCAAATTTTTTGAGTGCTTCTACAACTTTCGGATAGTATTTGAGTACGTCTTCTTTGCCGAATTCGTACGTTTCCTGCTTTAGCTTTAGGAGAGCGACCATTTTCTTTACGTATTCCGTGTCTTTTGGGTTTCCATGTTTAAAAGCTAAAGTGAGACATGGAATGTCAGGTTTGTACTTTACTGCTTCATAAGCAATTATTTGAGTATCTGTTCCAGCTGAAAACAAGAAGCCGTCAGCCATATTTTTCTTAACAACTTTGTTCACTAAAGTTCTAACTTCTGGCAAAAGCTTGGTGTATTCTGTTGGGTTTAGCGTCATTTTTTTCCCTCGTAACATATTGTTTGTCATCCATCCACTATTTAAGGTTTATCCGTATGCAAACAAAACTAAAAAAATAATAAACATATGTGAGGAAAGTGGGCAAAATACTGAACAGACGCGGTCATGCCTGAACAACGAGCAATTAAGTAGCCCTCGAAACAGCACATTTAAAAGAACAAAACTCAAACTCAATTAACACAGCCCCATTAACATTCAATGAGAAGGATTCTGCTTGAAAACAAGCTTACTTAACATGAAAATACGCGACTCACTGCAAGGTAACATTATAGCAGCTAAACTAGCGATCCGAAAAGCCGCCAAGCAAAAACCAGCTTTAATCGCTCTACCTGAGTACTTCACAGTTCCAAACTGTATGGCGGACTTCATCGATGCGTCAAGGATTTCGAAAGAAACCTGTAAAGAAACCCTTAATTTTCTGGCTGAAATCTCTAAGGAAATCTCGGATATCTACCTGTTAGGTGGTTCAGTGCTTGAAGAAGACAGCGGAAAATACTATAACACAAGTACTCTTTGGAAAAATGGTTCGCTTCTAGCCAAATACAAAAAGATAAACCCCATACAAGCCGAAATAAGAGCTGGCGTTGCCAAAGGTACCCAACCGCTAATAGTAAATACTGAAATCGGCAAAATTGGGCTACTGGTATGTGCTGACACGTTTGACCCGGAACTGGTAAAACGCACAGCCAACTTAGGTGCGGAAATTATTTCTCTTCCGGTCGCAGCTATGGGCACACACCCCACAGTGAAAGGCCACCCGTTAACCGAGCAGATTGCACGCGATTACGGTTTGTTTATGCTTAAGGTTGGAAATGTATGTTCAAACATGAGAGGTGGAAGAAGCGCAATTATCGCTCCATGGGGAATACTTGGCGAAGTTACCGATGAACCTGAAGACTCGATTTTGACACGAGACCTAGACATGCAAAGGCTCCGAAGGTACAGAAGCAGACTCAGTAAATCTTAGCCCAATCATCAACGATTCGGCTCATTTCGCTAAAGTTGTATTTTTCAAGCCAATTTCGGAAATCGGCATTTTGAACGGCAAATCTGCAGATCTGTTTAGCGTTTTCTGAATCATGCACCAAAAGTAGAGTTGCATCCAGTTTGTGTCTAGAAACATAAGCCACAGTTTTCAGTAGTGCTTCCATTTTTCCTTCTGTAGGCATTTCAGCGCTTAACTCTAAAACTACAGGCTTTTTTAATGATTCGGCAAAGTCTCTTGACAGCATGTCCACCCAGTACATTGTCAAGTAATCTCTGGATGAAAGCGGTACATGGAAATAGTCAACAAACTCCGCTAAACCATTTAAGTCCAAGCCGAATCTTTCTTTGGCAAGCACTGGGTCAGGATAAATTTCGACTGCAAGAATCCCTTTCACACGCGTTTTGGCTTCTTGAACAAACTTTGTTACTGTTTGAGACCTCCACTGCGTCCAGTTTAAGGCGCTCTGTTTCCACAATTCGACGCATCTAGCGCAAACACAGTATTCTTGGTCTGGAAAATGGTAGAGGTTCAAGGTGACGCCTAAAATATTTTCTTTGCTGAGGCCTTCAATGTAATCTAACACTTTGGCTCTATACTCTGGGTTTGTTGGGCAAACAAAATCAAACGCTAAATTAGATCTTCGATTTTTCCTCAAAGCCGGACCAGTGTTTGAAACTGCAACTATGCTTGGGTCTTCTCTGATAGCTTTAGCATCGCAAAAAACTGTAACGTCGTTCTGCATGTTTTTTGCCGCTGGGAAAACTCGTCCATCTGCCCATTTTGAATAGTAAACGTGAAGATCAAAGCCCTTGACTTTTTCTGGCGTGTAGGTGACTAAGCCTATTTTCATGGTATCTTACCAGATGCGCGCAAACAATATATTCTTGGCGCTTATTTAATTCTTGATTCGCATGGGGTCCCTGGATAAATCTTTTATCATCATTGACGCTGCTAAATGTACTCCTTGCGCAGGGCTTGTCTGTGTCGGCGTTTGTCCGCAGGGCGTTTTAGAGGAAGGCAAAAACAAAAAGCCACAAGTGATTGATGTTGTGGAATGCACTCGATGTGGCGTCTGCGTAAATCTGTGTCCATCTAAAGCCATTACTATAAATCCTAGTAAACCTCAAAAATAGCCGTCAGGGGAACTGGCGGCTTGGAGCAAATTAACCTTGCAGACAATGCTAAACTTATCGTAAAGGATAACGTGCTAGCCGTATTTTGTGATAATACTTTAAAGACTGTAAGTTCAGCGTTTTATAATGGCGGGCGCAAACAGGTTAAAGCTGTCCTCAATGTAGGTGTGCCGGAAGGGTATAATGACCGTTCCCTGCACCTTGACCCGCTTGAACTCATCACATCATCCGCAACAAAGCTGGGGTTCACAAAAGATTATCTTGCGATGGTCACAGCTGCAAAAATCAAAAACTACAGCCTTGTAACCATGAAGGCGGATAATTTTTCAGTCAGCGTTGTCTCAACCGCAGGCTGCAAACATGGGGAATCCTCAGGCGAAGAAATGGCCGTTCAAGAAATTAATGGTACTATAAACGTTATAGTCCTAATCGATTCGAACCCGACGGACAGTTGCATGGTAGCCTTACTGATCACTTCTACTGAAGCAAAGTCGGCAGCGCTCAGAGACTTAGACGTTAGAAGTCTCTATACCGGAGACTCAGCCACGGGGTCCATAACTGACAGCATAACCATAGCGTCAACACATCATGGCAAAACAATCAACTACGGCGGTCCAGCCTCAAAACTAGGCAAAATAGTTGGTTACTGCACAAGAAAAGCGGTCACCGAAGCCCTAATCAAGCAAGAGCCATTTTGGGCCCGCCGAACCGTAGTGGACAGACTTAAAGAAAGACATCTTCCGTTGGAAAAACTGGCGACCGAATTATCCAAAGTCAAAGGAATTTCTATTGATGAAAAAGCTTTAGTAGAGATTTTAGAAAATAACCCCCTTGCAAACGCATATTTGTTGGCCGCAACAAAGCTGGATGAGGATTTTAAAAAGAAAATATTGCCAAGTGAGCTTGGGGATGCCGCTGAGTTAAGTAAATGCTTTGGCAATCCTGCCCGCTCTCTACGGGATTGTTGTCAAGTTCCCGATTATGATTCGGTTGATTTGCCGCCATTCCTAAAACATGCTTTAATCAAAATTGTGATGGAAGCTCTTTCTGAGAGTAAACCGAAAAGACTTAAATAAGTTGCAAATTTATTCGGTAGGGTAAAACAAAAGTCACAATGAGGAACTAAACCTTGAAATTTGGCGTATTTCTGTATCAACCTGAGCCTGTTGAAGGCGTCGATTATAATTTCTATCGTTTAAAATCAGAATCTGGAATCGTTGGAAAACCTAACCCTGAAATGTACACTAACATTGCATGCTTCGGCGACAATTATATGGCGGCCAAACGCCCAGACTGGGTCTCAATCAGCAAAGACGGGCCAGCTCTACGCACCAACAAAAAATACAACCTCCGCTGGGACGTCGTATGCATGACTAACCCAGAAGCCAGAGAATACAACCTAAAAATCATAGCTGAATCCGCCAAAAAAACTCCTGGCATAAGCATCAGCAGTCAACACTTCGCCGAACGAGACTTCTGTACCTGCCCACGCTGCGTCGAACTTTGGCGCCAGAGCGGATTGAACTGGGTTGACTGGAGAGCAAAAACAGTTACGGAATTCCTAAAAGAAGTAAAAGATGTTGTCAAAAACAAACCCCTCTTCGTAAACTGCTTGCCCGACCCGTTGCTTGGCAAGATGCGGTTTGGCTACGACTTCGAAGCCATGGCACAGTACGCTGACTACTTCGTCATCCCAATGTTTAGCAAGACTTACCCGACCCCGTGGTACTGGGAAACAATTGCAAGAGGCTACAAAAGCTTCCTCAAAAAACCAGTGTACGTAAACTTCTACGTGCGGGGACCAAACGAAACATGGGACACAGTTGCTCCAACTAAACAGATAATGACTGTTGCGGTGAGGGCAGCAAGAACAGGGATAGACGGCATAATTTTCCTTGCAGAGAAAGCCCAGTGGATACAAGAGTTCCAAAAGAATGCGGTCGCAGACAAAGAAACACGCGAATTCCTCAAAAGCCACGGCGGCGACGAAGTTCTAGAACTTTTCAACCGATGGGAAAAGATGCTAAAAGCGTAGCATCCTAACTTTTTTCTTATTTGACTTTTTCCTGCTTTATTTAATTAAGACGGATATTTCTTCAACCAATACAAGTTCGAATAACAAAAGCCGATTTCTTTCCAAAATAAGAATTTGGTAAAAGCTACGAGAGTTTGATGTGAATGGCTCTGAGTGCGTAAGCAGCTGATGTTTTTACGGCTGAGATGCCGTAAGTTCCGCCTCTGCGCATCATCTTCAGAACGTAGCCTGGTCGCAAGTAAAATTCTTGGTAGGCCTTATAGCGGATTTGTGCCAGCTTCTCGATGCTAAGCGAGGGTGTTTCGAAGGTTGGTGTGGATGTGTCGTATTTGTTGAAGTCAGTTACTCTTAACCACCCGTTCTGTATGACTTGATCGTACATTGGCGTGCCAGGATAAGGTGTAGCGACATAGAAGCCCACATCATCAGGATTTAATTCTTTAACGAAGTTTATGGTTTTTCTTGCGGTTTGTTCCGTTTCGCCTGGGAAACCCAGTACAGTATTGGCTATTGTGATTAATCCAACGTCGTGTGCGGTTTTGTATGCCCGTCGTGTCTGATCCAACTTTATGCGCTTGTTCATTGCCCCCAAGATGGTTTCGGAGCCTGATTCTACTCCCAGCCAAATGGCTATGCAACCTGCGTCATGCATGATATTGAGGAGTTCGCGATCTACCATGTCCACGCGTGTCCCGCAGTCCCACATTAAATCCAGTTTTCTTCGATGGAGTTCTTCACAGATTTTCACGACTCGTTCTCGGTTGACTGTGAAGGCGTCATCGTAAAAAGTAACTTGATTTATTCCATACTTACTGTGAACTAAAGCCATCTCGTCAACTACGTTTTTGGGGCTACGCATACGGTATCCTCTTCCGAACATGCGGACAGTGCTGCAGAAATCACACCAGTAAACGCAGCCTCGGCTTGTGATTAGAGGGAAAAGTATTTTGCCCATGCGTTTTAATGAGTCAAGCGGCAGAAGGTGATGCGCTGGAAAGGGCAGATCATCCAAGTCTTCAATAAATGGTCTGTCTGCGTTTCGTCTGATTTTGCCTTCTTTATTGCGAAAAGTAATTCCTAAAACGTTGTCGAAGCTGTTTTTTGCTTGGATTTTGTCGAGGAGTTCAATGAAGGTTGTTTCGCCTTCTCTGCGGACAACCATGTCTAAGCTTGAATATTCGTTAAGGGCATTTTCATCCCAGAAGGTTCCATGTGACCCGCCCAGCATCGTTACTGCATTTGGGTGAACTTCTTTTGCTATCTCGATTAGTTGCATCGCAGATTTATAAAGCAAGGTTGTGGCTGTTACGCCTATAATGTCTGATGGAACTTGGCTGATTCGTCTACGGAAGGCATCGTGTGTTAGTTTTTCTGCTTGGCAGTCCACGACTGTGACCTCATGGCCTGCTTTTTCTGCAACTGCACCTAAGTATGCAAGGCCCAGCGGAATGAATGGTGGGTGTGAATGTACGTTTGGCGGATAAGGGGGATTAACAAGCGTAATTTTCATGTTGGTTTATGCCCTTCTGATGGTTTCTACGTTCGGATACAATATATTGTTTTCTTAGTTGGTAGAGAAAACAAAGGTGAGAAGATTTGAGATGGAAAAAGCTGAAACAACAAACTCCATTTCATCCATTTCTGTTGTAAGGCAATGAAACAGAAACAGGTTAGATGTATGTGGTAACTTCATGTTAATAGTTACCTCTTTTTGGGGATATTTGCTTTGAATGAATGTAGAGTCTGAAAAGGCTTCTGTTTTTAGTTTTCGAAATCTTCGCCTCAAAAACCTTAGGGGCTTACTTGCTCGGGAGTTTGCACATGAATCTCTCTTAGCCTTCTTATAAAAACACCTGCAGCAAAAACTAGCACTACTGCACTAAGCGAAATTGTTATTGAACTAAAGTTAATCCCGATTGGCGAAAGGCCTAAAAATAAACCAACAAGCCCATCGAGGCCAAAGCTTAACGCAACCGACAAAACTAGCTTTTCTACAAAATCAAGCTTATTTCTATTCATAAACAAAAGATTAACTAAACAATAACCAGGCAAAAACGCGACAAAAACAAATCCAAAAACGTAACGAAAAACGGCGAGTAATGAGTTACTTGGTACAAGATAAGTTACCAATAATGTTAATGCTGTGAAACCAACGATAATTTCAAGCCATCTAACAGGTTTCAGTTTTTAGCCTTCAAAAATTTTAAAAATAAAAAATAAGGAAGAAGTTTACATGAAGGCCTTGTAGATTGGGTGAGTTTCTTCTAGTGGTCTTGTTCCGAGGTCGCCTGCGGCTGATGCAATGTATGTGTCAGTTACTGCTACGGCTGGAAATACCCATTCTGCTTGTTCCGCGGGTCCAATCATTAGCCAGTTTGCGCCTACTGTTTGCATGATTGAGTTGGTTGCGGTTCTGCATCCGGGGCGGAATTCTTTGGCAAAGTTCGCTTTGACCCAACCCATAGTTGTGACAACGTTTCCGCTGCCTAATCCTACTGGGTGACCATACTTCTCTTTCATTATGGGTATAGTTCTGACTGCAGTGCCCATGTCTGGAGCGAATGCGGGAATTGCTGTGTCAATCAGAGGCTTTGTGATTCCTGCTTTGGCAGCTAATGCTAATGCTTCTTCTATAACAGCCATCTTTCCTTCGTGGGTTGTGTCTTTTGGATTGTCAGCAAGCACTATGGACATTTTGACTCCGCTTTCCTTCAAATTCGCCAATTCAGCATCAGTAACGCCTTTGTACACTGAGTTATACAAGCATCTGTCTGAAAGACCCATTTTCTTGGCCATTACAGCTGCTGCCATGCGCGTCTTAGGGCTCATCGCATCGAGCATCAATGGTGCATCGCTATGCTTCGAGACAAAGTCAATGTACTTTTCAAAAGCTAGATCAGTTGTTCCAACTATGTCAAAAGCGAATTGTACACCGGTAATGTCACTTTGAGTTTGCATTGTGTTAATTATTTTTTCGGCCTCTTTCGCATCAAAAATGCCTTTGTTTGCGTCTTGAACCATTTTCTGGCCTAGCCAAAAGAT
>JBEKPG010000041.1:0-22869 GCA_049520955.1 Bathyarchaeia archaeon
CCCTGCGCCGCAAAAAACCCGTGAATATCCTCAGGCTTAGTCTGCTCTCTGAGCAGGATAATTTTTTTGCCGTGCGTCTTGCTCTGCCGCTCAGCTTCATCTGCGTCAAACACTACTTCGCCCGAAGCGGCGCCGGGCGAAACCCCCAACCCAACCGTAACGGGCTGAGTTTTGTTTTCCGGGTCTATTTGGCTATACATCAGTTGAGTAAGCTGGGCTGCATCAAGCCTCGTCAGCGCTTGTTCCTTCGTAATCAAGCCTTCATTAACCAAGTCAACCGAGGTCTTCATCCCAGCCGCAATGTTCATTTTTGCAGAACGAGTCTGAAGCATGAACAGCTTCCCATTCTCCACTGTGAACTCCATATCCTGGATTTCCCGAAAATGCGTCTCAAGCGTCTCTCGAACCTTCAACAATTCCCCATAAACTTCGGGCATGACCTGTTTCATCCCAAGGATGGGCTTTGGAGTTCGAATACCGGCCACAATGTCCTCACCCTGCGCCCGCTCTAAGTAATCTCCAAAAAGCACGTTTTCGCCGGTGCTGGGATTCCTCGTGAAAACTACTCCAGTCGCAGAATGCTCGCCAACGTTGCCAAAAACCATCGCTTGTACGTTCACTGCAGTGCCATTAGCAATCTCAGGGGTGATTTTGAATTCACGCCTATAATCTACAGCTCTCTTTCCATTCCAAGAGGCAAACACCGCTTCTATAGCCATAAATAGCTGCTCATATGGGTCATTAGGGATAGGCTTGCCAACGTTATCCTCAATTATACGCTTGAAAGTTTCAACCAGCCCCTGAAGGTCGAACGAAGAAAGGGTCGTGTCATATGCCGCATTCCTTTCCTTCTTCAGGATTTCCATCGCATTGCGGAAAAGGTCACTGCTAATTTTCAGCACGATCTCGCCAAAAAGCGAGATAAATCGGCGGTACGAATCCCAGCCGAAGCGTTCATCTCCGCTTCTCTTGATTAGTCCACGGACGGTCTCGTCGTTGAGTCCCAAATTGAGGACCGTATCCATCATGCCTGGCATTGATAAGGCTGCGCCAGATCTAACAGATACAATGAGTGGATTCTCAGAATTGCCAAAGCCTTTTTTTGTCTTGTTCTCGAGACGTTTCATGTGTTTCGTAACTTCAGCCATGAGACCATCTGGAAGCTTCTTGTTCTTAGCATAGTACTGGCGACAGGCTTCAGTTGTGATAACAAAACCGAAAGGTATGGGAAGCCCAATCTGGGTCATCTCAACTAAGCCGGAACCTTTTCCTCCTAAAAGTTGCTTATTCTTGCCATCTCCCTCTTCAAAATCAAAGACAAACTTCACGTTTCCCATGGTCTTCGAGTCCTTTGATCTTTCTGTTCCTGTTGTTGCTCTTCCACGCTGCGAATTCGCTTCCTTATAACTGAGCGCATCACTCTCCAAAAATTCGCGCTTGCCTTCCAGGCTCATTTGTTGTTTCCTCGCATCCGCTTAAGATAGCATCCAGCGCACTCTTTCTCGTTGCCTTCCCAGACATTCGCAAACTTGCCACAGGCACACTTCATTTGGTTGGGGTCTCCAAGGTCTTCTCTTTGTTCTTGAAATAATCAGTGAAAAATTCTAGGGGCTGCGCTAGCTAACTTGAGCGTTTTAACATTATCCGAATGCATTTGAATGTAACAATTACTATACTGAATTTTCAAAAGTGGTTTTCTCTCTTTCTTTTTTTCTGGGTATTATGGGATTTAATGAAACACTACTAATGCTTATTACGCATATTAGCATCTTGAGGGATACTAGGCGCATCTACTAGATGTGCTGTTCCGTCAGGACAGTAGACTTTTCCGTCTTTCTTAACTAGTTGATAGCGCTCACTGCAGACGTGCAACTGAGTGCAGCCATCACAATCTCTTGATAACATTCTTTCGCCTTCTATTAGTCCTTCAGGAAAGGACTTGGGAACTCTTAAGTATATCTCACAGATTTTCCAAGGGGCTCTCGAAATACAATGGCTATTGCATCTTTTCTATAACAACGTAACTGTTGTCAGGCCACATTGATAGACTTTCGTATCTCTTTCTTTTACGGCTTCTGAAAAAAGAGTTAACTTACTTGCATACCAAAGCATAATAAGGTGTTTTGTGAGTGGACTTGAAAGCCGATTGATCCACCTGTTGAGAAGCGATTCGTACCTCGCACCGATTCCGCAAAAAAAGTAATAGCATTCAAGAGGGCGGATCCGATTTTTGTCTTCAATTTTAGTCCCCATCAATCCTTTACTGATTATCGATTTGAAGCTTCTCCTGAAAAATACCAGATGATCCTGGACTGTAATGCTCCAAAGTACGGGGGCCACGGTCGGTTGGATTCGCTTCAGGCACACTTCACTATCGTAAACAATACTGAAGGAAAAAATCAAAATATGCTCAGCCTCTATTTGCCAGCTCGTTACGCTTTAGTCCTCTGCCCGACGACATAAGACCAGTAACAATAACATTCCAGAAACAGAAAAAAAGAACGTACTAACCAATCTTGGGAAATATTCCAGGAAATGTTGAACATGGGACTTGAGCTTCTCATGTATCTGGTTAACTTAAGTATTAGGTAACAATATAAAATACAATTCGAAAATAGTTTGGAACTTAACTTGGTGAACATTTTGAGAATCGGCTTTTTTGTTTATGAATATCCTCCAGCGATTGTCGGTGGTTTAGGGACGTATGCTGAAAATGTTACGCAGGAATATGTTGACATGGGACATGACGCTTCAGTCTTCACGCTAAATTTTGGGGGGAATTTGAAAACCAGAGAAATTCTGCGAGGCGTGGAGGTTCATCGACCCTTAATTGCTGATTCGAGCAACGTTTTTCCATTTTTCGTGGTTGACGATTTAAAGAAATGGGGAACTAACATAAAATTCTTCAATGACATTTTCATGTACAATATTCTCAGCGCGACTAAATTCATCAACAGCTTGATAAAAAAGGAGAAGTATCATTTTGACGTTGTGTGCGTACACGATTGGCTAAGCAGTATTTCCGGTCTGGTGATAAAGAATGAAACCAAAATCCCAGTGGTCTTTCATACTCACAGTACGGAATGGGGAAGAAGCGAGGGTCAGGGATCGGAAGTAGTGTCGCATTTTGAAGACGCCATGGCTCACAACTCAGACAGGATAATCACCGTCAGCTACGCCATGCAACAAGACCTAGTTAAGCATGGTTGGCCGTCATCAAAAATAAGCGTAGTTTGGAACGGAGTGGACCCTGACCGTTACAACATGGCAAAATGCAAACCCGAGGACATAGCAGCAATTCGCGAAAAGTATGGAGTTCCAAAAGACTGGAATATGCTTCTGTTCGTGGGAAGGTTATCTTGGGTAAAAGGTGCTAGAAACCTTGTGCTAGCAATGCCCTCTGTCTTGAAAGAATATCATAACACCAAACTCGTAATTCTAGGCAAAGGGGACGAACAAATAATTACTGAAGCAGCGTACCGGTTAAACATTCAAAACAACATAGCATGCCGCTTTGATTTTGTTTCTGAACCCGAGAGAATCTTGCATTACGCCGCTTCCGATATATGCATCTTCCCATCAGTCTACGAACCATTTGGAATTGTCAGCCTTGAGGCTATGGCAATGGAAAAACCAGTCGTCGTGGGAGCACGCGGTGTAGTAGGTTTTAGAGAACAAGTGCTAAGCTCCGGCCCCGACCAGAACGGCGTGCATATAAACGGTGAAGATCCTCTCGACATAGCTTGGGGAATAAACGAGACTCTGCGAAACCCCGAAAAAGCCAGAAATTGGGGTGAGAACGGACGCAAAAGAGTAATAGAATATTTCACTTGGCGCAAAGTTGCAGACGAGACACTAAAAATCTACGAATCACTAATATGAAGAAATTCAAGAAAGCCATCTAGTGTTCTCTTTTTCCTTCACCCAAGGGGGTTTGAGTAGCTTGCCTGAACCCTTTTTGATACTTCTTTGTAGGGCCTTAAGCTCTTTGGAGCATAGGTCTCTGCTAGCCGAAGAATGTTGCTGCAATTTCGTAGAGCTTTGAATCAACCGTTTTTCGCTTGCCGATAACGTCCTTCAAAGGCACAGAAACCACGGTGTTTCCTTGGATAGCAACCATCTGGCCGAATTTGCCCTCATGTACTAGGTCAATTGCGGCGATTCCAAATCGGGTAGCTAAGACTCTGTCATAAGCGTTCGGAGAACCACCACGTTGAAGATGCCCAATAACCACTGCCCTGGTTTCAATGTTTTCAAATCTCTTCTCTATTTCTTTTCCTATGTAGTAACCTACGCCACCAAATCTTGCGTGTCCAAACTCGTTTACCCCGCTGCTATAAACGATCTCTTCGCCTCCGACTCCGACAACGGGGACTCCCATGTCGTAGAGTTTGTTGGCTACGCCCAGAGTGTTCTCTCCGCCAATTGCGATGATCGCGTCAATGCTGTATTCGGAAACGTTTCTTAGAATACGGTTTGCCCGTCTTCGCTCTTGAACGGATTAGTCCTTGACGTGCTTAGTATGGATCCTCCCTTAGGGAGCAAACCTACAAGAGACTTCAAGTCTAACGGGATGAATTCGCCTTCGACTAATCCCTTCCAACCGTCTTTAACGCCTACAGTTTTATATCCGTAATCTTGAATTGCCTTTCTAACGATGGCCCTCAGGACCGTGTTGATCCCAGGTGCGTCTCCTCCGCCGCTTAATATACCAACTTTTATCTTATTTTCCCCTCTTTGCTATTAGTATTTATGATGACTCAATAAAGTGTAGCTTGCTACTATTATAGATGTGAGTCGCAGGATATCAATTCAGCGATTTATGAGTATGAAAATTAAACTTGAACATTTTTTTTACCGGTAAAATAGGGTGGAACTCCCACCCTCCGCACCAAACACAATTGAATCTGATCAACTATTAGAAAAACAGGGAAAAGCCATCAAAAAATTGGGAATAAAAGTGGCTGTGGGTTGCGGATGAAAGAGAAAATGCTGCTGCTGGAAATGTTTCAGCCGAGGCTTTTGCACTTCTTACTCTTGTTGTGAGGTAGAGGGGTGTCTCGCGCACTTTACAGAATTCTTATACTAGAAAACTAGTATTGGTAACAGGGGAAGCGATTGAACAGTCCCGAGGGCTACACGTCCGGAGCACTTTTGGAAAAGGAAGAGATGGCTAAGAGGGTAATCGAGGGATGTAGAAGGGAGAAAGGTTTCTACGCCAGTACTCAACACTATCACGAGTTATGGCTGAGAGATTTAGTCTATTCGGAGGATGTGCTGCTCAAGCTCGGATACCAAAAGGACATAAAAAACCACTTATCTGAATTCATTAAGCTGCAGCGCAGGAACGGTCAGATGCCGACCGTGATTGACTTCAGCTTCAGTAAACTGATTCGCCAAAGGTATCAGTCCTGTCCATCTGACACAGAAATTCTGTTTGTAATAGGAATGCACAAATACGCCGAACTTGCTGGCAACCAGTTTTTCAAAGAAAGTGAGGAAACTGTGAAATCATGCGTCACATTCATCGAAAATAAACTCGATGAGCACCAGCTTATCCCCGGAATGGACTGGAGAGACACGATGCCCAACTACAAAGGAAAGTTCCTCCTAGCAAACCAGATGCTCCTCGCCAACATGTACGAATTGCTCGAAAACCCTAAAGCTGCAAATTTAGTCAAAGAGAATGTAAACAAATTCTTTCTTTCAAAGAACCTATGTTGCTATGCAGACGCTATCCACTGGGAAGACGGAGAACTAAAGCAAGATCACAACTTTGACAGCCTCGGAAACGCATTAGCTATCATCAACGGCACCGCTTCAGAAAAAATTTCCAAGGGCATCCTCAACGGTTTTAATGCCGCAAAAACACCCTTTGGCTACAGAAACATCACGCCACATTATGAATTCAGCAGAGCAAAGCTACTGGCAACATGGTATTTCATGTGTGGCGTAGCGAACGGTGCTTTTCTGAGAAACAGACCCGGCTTGTATCAGAACTCGGCAATATGGCCATTTGTCGAGATAAGAGTGATTCATGCGCTAGCAAAGATGCAAGCCACCAGCGAAGCCGACGCGGTGACCAAGCTGATGATTGACCGACAGGGCTTCAATGAGTTCTACAATCCTACAACTGGAGCGCCAAGAGGAAGTAAGGGGCAGCTTTGGACAGCAGCAGCTATAATTTCGGCAGTTGACCTTTGCAGGTTTTGGCAACAAAAAGCATAGAGTGAAAAATATCAAGCGTAGTTATAATTATTTTGACCGCAGGTTTCTACGGCATAACAGCAACAATAGGTGAGTAATTTTGAACATTGCCCTTCCTTAAATCTCCATAATGCAGTTAGAAATGTCATCGTTAAGTGGAAGGCTAGTTGAAGAGCACCTTTTTCATCGAAAAATCATTTTTCATAAGTAACGGTTAAAAGCTAATGATGCGCACAATATTCAAACAACGAAAAAGGTCTGATACAAAAATGCAATCCGCTAAAATCGAACAAAAAAGAAAATTTGTATCCGTTGACCCAGGCAAGTGTATTGGCTGCGGGATCTGCGAATACGCTTGCACTCTAGAAAAAGGCGAAGGCATCTGGAACCCAATGAAGTCCAGAATCCGGGTTGTCCGTATGGCGCCACTTTTTAATTTTGCACTATCATGCCGAGGATGCAAGGACGCTAGATGTGTTAAAGCTTGTCCGGAAAATGCACTCTCACAATCAGAAGATACAGGTTTGCTAATCATAGATGATAAAAAATGCAAAGGTTGCGACTGGTGTGTTCAAGCCTGTGAACATGGAGGAATCACTATCAACTGTGACACGGGAAGAGCTATCGCATGCGACCTCTGCCAAGGCGAACCAAAATGCATCGAAGCATGTCCAGAAGAAGCGCTAGAAATCGTAGATTCAGACGAAGCTGCAGAAAAGCTCTTCAGCGGCGCACTAGAAAAACTTCCGGCTCAAACTGAGCAACTAACAATCACAGTCAGAAACAAAGATTGGAAACCATTGTTAGCAGTTGCAGAGAAACGCTCTGAAAAAGTCACAAAGACACTTGAAACGTTAAACAAGAAAGCAATGGCAAAAAAACAAAAATAATCTTTTTCCTAAATCATGTTTTCTTCATAGCCCCTCAAAAACCTATCAATCCCTAGCCCAATCTTTTCACCTACATAACCACCCTCCAAAACGAAAAAAGTTGGCTTTCCGAGCAAAGCAACCTTTTTGCCAATGTCAAAGTAATCTTGCTCGATTAGGCCTAAAGATGCTAGATCACCTAGATACGTATCGAAACCCGCGGAAACGGCAATCTCCTCAATCCTACTCAAATCAACTATTCTCAAGGCTTTGTCAAGAGACTCCAAATATTGTTTTCCACCACAATTCGCTGGCAAAGCAAAATTAACACAATTGCCTTCAGAGAAAGACCCAGTTCCAGGAAAATTGGGAGACTGATGCAGCGAAACGTAAATCACTTTATCGTCACCTTGAATAATCTCCTGCGTCCCGTTTCCATGGTGTCCATCAATATCTAAAATTAGCGTTCTCTTGCCTAACACTTTAACGGCTACAGAAATATTGTTGAGGTAGCAAAACCCACGCGTATAAGCACCTAAGGCAGCCCCGTTTCTGCCAGCATGGTGTCCAGGCGGACGCATAATAGAAAAACCATTAATCTTTGAGGCTAAAAGTGCACCACCAACCGAAAGCCTAGCAAACTCATAGATGTTATCATATGCCGGCGTATCTGAATCTTCAACTAGTCCTTTCTTTAGGTTCCAAAGGTAATCGGCATCATGAACAGTTAACAAGTCTTCTTCACTTGCAGGCGTTGGCTCCAAAAAATCGTAACCTTTCGCCTTCAAAATTTCAGATGCGATTTTTACTCTTTGAGGTCCTTCAATATGCCATGTACCGTAGCCTAAACATTTTTCTGAGTAGATCATTTTTGTCTTCATCGCTAACTCCATTAAACAGATAAGAGACGCTTTCATTTAAAATATAACCTGCCTCAGTTAGCCTCCAAAGAATTCGGAGGACAAGTATGATTTCAGAAAATCCATTTGATGAATTTCGTCAAGAATGCCAAACAGCCTTAGCAAATGCGTTGAAAAAGGCTTTGCCAGAAGTAAAAACGCCCAGTATAACGTTAAGTAAAACACCAAACATTGAATATGGCCAGTTAGCCTCTTCATTATGTTTTGAGTTGGCAAAACGGCTAAATCAAAACCCCCTGGATCTTGCAGGGCATATAGTTGCCGCAATCGACAAATCCAGCTTCAAAATGATCGAGAGGGTTTCGTGCGCAGGAGCAGGATACATAAATTTTCACGTTAACTTTTCCAAGTTTTCAGCGTTAACTTTGGAATCTGTTAAGCAGTTAAAGTTTGATTACGGGTTCGTTAAGACTGCTGAGCCAAATAATATTATCGTTGAGCACACAAGCGTTAATCCGCTTCATCCAATCCACATAGGGCAAGCTAGGAATCCCCTGTTAGGTGACGCTTTAACACGCATTCTAGAGTGCAGAGGAAATAAGGTTTCACGCCATTACTACATAGATGATGTTGGCAGACAATCATCTGTCGTCGCATATGGTTACGAAAAGCTCGGCAGACCAAAACCGACAGAGAAACCGGACCATTTCGTTGGCAAAATATACACAGTTACCAGTTGCCTCGTCGAAATCAATCGTTTGAAAAAAAAACGTGAACTCGCTATCACTATCAATTCAGCTGACGATTTAATTAAAGCAAACAAGGAAATCGACGAGTGGATGTCAATAGCCGCTGAACTGAAAGAAAAGTATCCTGTGCTCTTTGAAATGTTGATGGCTAAAATCGGCGAAGATCAGAATCCCGAGGAAGAAATAAACCGGCTGAACCGCGCTTACGAGGATGGAGAACCCCAAGCTAAACAGCTTATCCGTGAAGTCAGCGACTTATGCCTTGAAGGCTTCAGAGAGACCATGAAACGTGTTGAGGTAACTTATGACTCGTGGGATTGGGAAAGCGACTTCGTTTGGAGCGCACAAGTTAGTGAGGTTTTGCAGAAGCTCAAGACTTCAAAATTTGTTTACAGTGAAAAGGGAGTTTTGGAGTTCGATGCTGACAAAGTTATCAAAGTTTTCAACTTAAAGAGCAAGCTGAGTTTAGGTGAGAATTATGAGATTCCCCCATTGACACTTGGGCGTGCCGACGGCACCTCACTTTACACTACACGCGACATAGCCTACACATTATGGAAGTTCAAGCAAGCTCAAAAAGTCATAAATGTAATAGGCATGGAGCAATCGCTAGCGCAACTGCAGCTCAAAATTGCTCTATACTCCTTAGGCTACGGCGAATATGCCGATAATCTGGTTCACTTCGCCTACAACTTGGTTACGTTGCCCGGTTACAAGATGAGCAGCCGCAGAGGACACTACATCACATTCGACGAAGTCCTCGACGAAGCAGTCCAACGTGCATACGAAGAAGTTTCGAAGCGCTCCCCCCAACTATCTGAGGACGAAAAACGCAAAATAGCGAAATTTGTCGGCTTAGGCGCTGTCCGCTACGCTCTTGTGGATGTTGATTCTTCAAAACCAGTAATATTCACTTGGGAACGTGTGCTCAACTTCGAAACCAACAGCGCACCATATGTACAATATACTCATGCAAGAGCCTGCAGCATTTTGCGCAAAGCCGCAAGAGAACCAGAAAAGCCAGCGTTTGAGCTGCTTAGGGAAAAGCTTGAGCGCGAACTCATCTTAAACCTCGCAAGTTTCCCCGATACGTTCATCGAAGCAGCGGAGTACTTAAAGCCGAACTTAATTGCTGATTACACAAACGCGTTAGCAGACAAATTCAACACCTTCTACAATGCCTTGCCAGTCATAAAAGCTGAATCACAAGAACTAAGCGAGGCACGCATATCCCTCACACAAGCAATACAAATTGTAATGCACAACGCTCTAACATTAATTGGTGTAGTCGCACCTGAAAAAATGTAGTTCAAATTAGGAAAACATCATTTTCATGGTGAATTTCTTTGGAAAAATTTGGGCAAGGCGAATATCTAGACTAAACATTTTGCCGACACATCCCGACACATTTCTAGCCGCAACCTGCAAACAATTCAAGCCCCAAACCAAAAAAGCAATCCAAAACGGCTTGAACAAAGAATGAAAAATGAGTGTTGTTGTTCTTCTAAAGACTCTTGCCGACAAATATCAAAGCTAATCAAGTTAAATGCACACTAAATATCGATACTGTAACCGAGTTTTGCTAAGTTTTTTTAGAATAATGGCTTACTTTAGATTTGCTTCACTAATTCAGCCACTTTTTGATTATTGCGTGTATTGTGCGGTTTTTTCAATGGCAAATTTCATATACGTCTCCATTAACTTAGAACGGGGTGCAAATTAATGAGCGATTCATACTTCAAAAAGAAACTTGAACCAATCAAGGTTAAGCAAAAGAGCATTTCACAGCTTTTATCTGAAATGGGCAAAACTGCTTATCAGGGAAGAAAGCTTGGTGAAGCTGTTGATGTTTGGGAAAACATGCTTAAAGAAAAGGACCTAACGATTGCTATGGGCTTTGCAGGTTCTATGAGCACAGCGGGGCAATGGACAATAATTAATTGGCTTATGGAAAACCGTTTCATCGACGTGTTGGTTTCCACGGGCGCTAACGTTTCAGAAGACATTGTTGACGCCATGGGTTTAGGTTACTGGCAGGGAAGCCACATGGTTAATGATGAAGCACTACTCAAAGATGACGTGAACAGGTATTATGACGTTTTTGGTAAGGAAACTGATTACCGCAAAATGGAAGAATTAGTCACTGACTTCATTATGACTCTAAAAACAGACTATAACTATACATCCGCAGAATTCCTACACTTGCTCGGAAAATATTTGGGCAAGAAGAAGATTCCGGCAATCTCAGCTGTTGCAGCAACGAATGGCGTTCCAATTTTCAGCCCTGCCATGGTTGACAGCGCCTACGGCGAAACTTTCCTTATGGCAAAAAACCAAGGCCACAACGTCATGATTGACTCCGTTAAGGAATTTGACCAGTTTGTCAGCATAGGCACAAAAACCAAAGAGGTAGGCGTAGTCTACATCGGCGGCGGCGTTCCCAAAGACCTAACACAACTTATCGCCATATCCGTTTCACCGTTAACTTGCGACCAAGGCGTAAAAGGAAGAAAAGGCGGCTTACGCAAAGGTCTACAAGAATACTACTACCCCCACAAATACGCCATACAAATTACCACAGACTCACCGCAATGGGGTGGCTTATCCGGCTGCACACTGGAAGAAGCAATTAGCTGGGGCAAAATCAACAGCCAAGAAGGAACACGCGCAGTATGCTACTGCGACGCAACAATTGCACTGCCACTTATCGCACATGCACTTTGCGAGAGAGTACCAGAAAAACGGAAAGGGCCAGACATGTCCTGGCTATTCAAAGGCGTGGCTTAAGCGCCTACTTTGTTGTTTGCTTTTACCGTGCCTTTCAAAAAGCGCTCTAGCTTTTATTGGCATGATTACTGTGGCGTCGCCTTCAATCTTTATGCCTTTGGATTTTTGGTCGATTTTTTTCCCATGAAACCGCTTCTTCTTGTATTCACCCAAAAAACGGGCTGTCACCAGCATACTACATGCGAACAATCGGATTAACTTTTTTCGACCAAGCTTTTTAGAGATTAATTGTTTCATTTTATTTCTTTTTCGGTAACTTTGTGGGAACTAGATGTACTGCAGGTCAGCTTAATGATATATACTTGACTTATTACATCTACTTTACAAAAGAAATGAGATATGACAATGGAAAAGCAAAACAAAAAAATGAGGAACCGCACAAAACGGTGCCTTATAATCTACACCTCATATTCCGGCAACACCGAAAGAGTAGCCAACACAATCCGAGAAGTATTCCTAAAAAACGGCTGGACCTGTGACTGCTTCAATATAAAACAAGGATTTGATGTTGAGAATCCACCGTTTGATTTCGAAGATTACGACTTTTTATGCGTGGGCTCCCTTGTTATTTGGGGATTACCGCCCGACGAAATTCTTGATGTAATGAGAACCGTTTCACGGAAATCTGGCTGGGTTGCATACGGAAAGGTTGTTCCTGGGCCAAAGCGAGGGTTGGCTTTTGTCACATATGCAGGTGCACATCTAGGACCCAAAGAGGCCAATCCAGCATTAAAACTACTTGAACTCGAGATGGAACACCTCAAATTCAAATGTGTAGGCTTACTGTCGGCTCCAGGCAAGTACATACGAGCTGCACCTCACCACACGCCTACCTGGTACCACGGCGACCACATGGTTAGACCAAATGAAGAAGACATAAACAGAATAGCAAAAGCCGCACAAAACGTCCTCGACAGTAGCGGTGAAAGCGCTTTCCCTCTGGAAAGCCATGCGGATAAGTAGCCGTTACTGCTGAGTAGAGTTTATTTCACTGCACTGTCAGGCGTTTTTCTTTTTGCCCAGTCTATCCAGAAGCGCACTAGTCATTATCGGCATCACAACCGTAGCGTCACCCTCTATCATTATACGCCGTGCTTTTTCGTTGATTTTCCCCCATGAAACCGCTTCTCTGGGTCTGGCGCCGCTGAGGCTGCCGTCCCACTCGTCCGCCGTGGTAATGTACACTACGTAGTCTAAGCCATCTTTGAATTGGTTCCACCAAATCGTGTGGTGCTTGGAGATGCCTCCGCCGACTATGAGGGCGCCGCTTTTTTTGGCGTCGAAAACTATATTGTTGAGGTCACCTTCGTCTTTAAGCAGGTTAATCCTGAAGTCATGGTGGTCTTGGCTGAAAAACCAGAGTTGGTAGCCAACTGATCCGTCAGTTATGCCCGGTACAAAAACTGGAATGTTGTTTTTGGCTGCCCAATAAAGAATCGAGCTCTCATCGCAACACCGCAAGCCTATTTCACGGCACAGTTCGCTTGTCGAAAACTCACGTTTGCCTTCCTTGTATAACTCTTGAAGCATGGCTTGGATTTTTTGTTCTATAATTATGCCGTAGCTATCATTGGGTACGAGAACGTTTCCGAGGCGGTTTAGGCCTTCTTGATGAAGTTTGGAATCGTTCATTATGAAGCTGCCTTTGTAGTAGTCTTTCCAGCAGCGTGCTACGTCATGGTCAAGTGTTCCACAAGTCGTAATTAAAATGTCAACGAGCTTGCGTTTAACCAGTTCTCTGATTACACCTCGCGTGCCAGTGGCCACTATGTCGGCGGTAAATGATAGGAACTTAACACAGCCCTTTGCGTTAATCATGGATTCCATTATGTTGACGCCTACAGCGAGTTTACCAGCAGTGAAACCCCATGCTTTATCCATTTGGTTAACAAGCTCATCTACTGACATCTTCTCTGTAAATTGGTAATCTTTCACTGCTTCTTTGTGTTCCTTACGCGCTTTTTTAGGCATAACGCTAATCTCCTATGCACTGGATAAACGAGAGTTACAATAAATAGATGTCGAAAACGAATTGAGGCTATTCTGATAGGTAAGAGATGATTCGCTGGTAAATGTCGTGGTCCATTGAGTCTTCGTAGCCGGCGTAAATGCTAGGATTATCATTAACTTCTACCACAACATAGTCGCCGTCTACTTCTTTGATGTCAACTCCATATAGCCCTTTTCCAACGACACTGCACGCCTTTAATGCTACTTCTCTGAGTCTGGCAGGGATTTCTTGTTTCTTCATGCTTACAGTTCTGCCCCAAATGACGGTTGGTTTTCCTCGTAGTTTGGCGCCATGCTTCCACTTACCTTTAGGAATCATGTACTTACACACGTAGAGCACATCGTTGTTTAGTACACCGACTCTCCAGTCGAAAGATGTGGGCGTAAACTTTTGAATCGCTAAAACGTCAGATTTCTTAAAGAACCGTTTAGCAACGTCTCTAAAGCTTGTCTCACAAGCAGCCTTCTCTACGTATCGCGAGAAACTCGTGTAGGGTGCCTTTATGACAACAGGCTTGCCAAGAGTATCAAATATATCGCTGATTTTTTTGTGGTGCAATTCATCCTTGTTGAGGAAAAAAGTTGGTATGTACGGCACATTATACTTTTCAAACAGAGCATATTGATGAATTTTGTTACCACAAATGGTTATTGATTCCGGATCATCAATAACTTTCAGGCCCAGTTCCCATGCCGTTTTCGACACAACATACGCCGTATTCAATGGATCTGTTGTTGCCCTAATGAAGACAGAGTCATATTTTGCGACATCTGAAATATCTTCACGGAAAAGAAAATGGAATTCTTGCCCTTGATTTTCTGCGGCTAACTTGAAGTTTTGGAGTGCGCCTTCCTCTCGAGGATCAGTAAAGTTATATTTCTCAACAAAGCAGGCGATCTTAGACACCGAAGTGTTCACCCTGCTCCGAAATGAGCGAGACCTCTTTTGAAATTATTTGCAAATCTTCCTCGGAAAGCTCCTCTTTGCTTAACGGTTGCAATCCACAAAGATAAGCTTTGTCTGATGTTTTTTGAATGTGGAGTTTGCAAAGTGGGATTTTGAAGATTTTATAAACTTTTTCTGCAATCTCTTGCAATTGACAGTCTATGTCAGTTGTTGTTTTGCCAAGAAAAGTCTTGACGGCGAAGAGTTCACCTTTTATGGGCTGAGCACAGACAGCGAATTTGTAGTTCATGCCTAGACTTTTCATGGCACGGTAGAGCGCACTTTTGTTATTGGCAACTTTGTAGCCGTCGTAAATGAAAGGATTTACTGCAAAAAGAATAACCGGGAAACCGAATTCGACGGTTATTTTTTTAACCGAGTCTGTGACGACGAAGGGTAAGGTGGATATCCCAGCCTTGGCTGCTCTAAGAAGGAGAATCGGGGTCCTGCTTGAATCAATAATGTTTTCACATGATGGAATAACATAGTTACCAAGAATTTCAGCATGCATCGAAACATAATAACCTGTTTTGAGGTACCGGTATTCATTGTTGATGTTGAGGGTGGCTTCTTTGATTGTGGAATCTAGAAACGTAGCAGGCTTCATTACTTGCAGATTATTGGTTAGGTCGATATTTGAGACGACCAACACGGTCATGAGACACCAGGTAATTAAAATGCGTTATTACCGCAGTTATATTTAAGATTAACTATCCTTATATTCGCATCCAAAATTAACGCTAAACAAAAAGAGGCATAGCCTACGTATAAACCGCTTGAAGTGCTTGGTCCAGAACATGAATTTTCGCTAGTAAACCAAGAACTAAATGCTTTCCCAATTGCCGACAAAATCATAAAAGATTGCTGTGGAAAAGTAATCAATTTCGTGAAGTTCCCAGCTTTCACCTTCGGGAAAGAGATGCAACTGCATGTGCTGGAAGTAAAAGCGAACTCTCCCTTCAAATCGCCTGTCCAATTTGAAGAGACAATGCAAAATGCAATCTCAACTCTAAGCCAAATCGTGCAAAAACACGGCTGCATGCTTCTTGGAACAGGGATGCATCCACTACTTAAGCTAGAAGAAACTGCGATCTGGCACCACTATCACAGAAAAATCTATCAGGAATACGCCAAATTCTTCAACTTAAACCAGCACGGCTGGCTAAACATACAAAGCTTTCACTTAAATCTTCCATACCAAAAAGAAGCCGATGGCATACAGATGCATAATCTGCTCGCTAACTTGTGCACTTATCTTCCAGCAATCACTGCTTCCTCACCAATCTATGAAGGAAAAAATGGTCCGGATGTCGACAATCGACTAAAATTTTACAAGATGAACCAAAAAGAAATTCCTTCCGTGGCGGGTGAGATCATCCCTGAAAATGCCGAATCCTTTGGCCAGTATAAACAAGAGGTTATTGGGAGGTATTCTGATGATTTAGCAAAAGCTGGCGCAAGCAAAACCCTGCTTTCAAGGGAATGGGTTAATTCAAGAGGGGTAATTTTCAGATTTGACCGCTCAGCCCTTGAAGTCCGTGTGATGGACGAGCAGGAATGCATTAAATCCGACGTGGCTTTCAGCTGTTTTATACGTGCCGCTCTCAGAGGCTTACTCACCTTAAAGGTTGAGCTTTTACCGCATGACCTGTTAGTCAAAGACTTCAACGCTGTAGTCAGAGAAGGATTAAATGCTAAAGTCTCAAATCCTCATGGTAAAACAGCAAGACAGGTATGCCAACAATACCTTAATTTGGCGCTTGCCCATGCGGAAGAGGATGAGAAAAAATACTTGTGGATTATTAAAAGGCGCATAGAGGAAGGTAATCTATCTGAACTCATTCGGGATAGGGTATCGAGGCGCGCAGAAAAAACCAATTTCCATCAAGCAGTAATAAACGTTTATTCAACGCTTATTAAGTGCCTCTCTGATAATGAACCATACTTCTAAAAAAACGGTGTCACGTTAATGCCTGATGACAATCGAGCAACTTATTCTTTTGATGTTTGTAGCCAGTGCAAAATCATCTGCTGCCAAGATGCCAAACCACCACTAAGCGAAAAACGAAAAAAAATAATAAAAGAATATCTGGAAAAGCAGAAGATTAAAATTGAAAAACCATTCGCTAAAGAACACTATTCTTATCCCGCAGTTGACGAACTTGTTTTCTGTAGTCTTTTCAGCAAGGAAACAGGAAAATGCTTGGTACACCCAGTCAAGCCTGAAACATGCAGAGCTGGACCAGTAACGTTTGACATTAATTTTTCCACTAAAAAAGTTGAATGGTTCCTTAAAAAACCAGAAATCTGCGCTTTCGCTGGCGTATTGTACAGGAACAAAGCTGCCTTCAGGGAACATTTTGAGGTGGCCAAAAAAGAATTAACCCATCTTATATGCGAATTAACTACAGAAGAGTTACAAATAATCTTGAAAATTCAAGAACCACACACCTTCAAAATCGGTGAAGATGATTTGCCTTTAGAAGTTGCGAGTAAGCTTGGGTTAAACAATTTTAGAGAAAGCCCGCATCCTTTAATTTTAAAGCCAAACTAAGTTTTCCTTCAAAATCAATTTTACCTGTAAAGAAAGCTTTTTCTGTGCTTAATTTTCCGTTTACAATATCCATAAAATCATTCTCTGCAATTTTCAAGGTCAACGTGGGCGAAGAAGTGATTCCTTCACTAACCTGCAGTTTTTGATCTTTTATAATGACCACCCAGTTATCTACTTTTACACTAATTATTATTAATTGAGCTACAACATCGATGCCCGCTGTTTTTTCTGGTTTAAATCTGACTGGTAACATTTTTTCGAAGAATTCCTTAGGCGTTTTAGCTTCCATAGTCTTCAACTCATGTATCTCGTATTTAACCACAGGGAGTTACTGCGCTTTATTGATGACTCCTCTAAAGAGGTCTTTTTCTTTTGGTCTAGTGAGTTCAGTTGCTGATGCATATTCAGTTGTTTGGTAATTGTACCCTCGGATAATGGCAGCTGGTATTCCTTCATTCGCTTGGCCAATAACTAGTTCCGCTGCAGAGGACAATTCGTCGGCAATTGCGGTTTGCTTTACTTTTAGAACGTAACCAAAGAGGTCTTTCTCGCCTCGTCTGTCTCTAATAGGCTTAATTCCTGCGACGCCCACTGCGACATTTATTTCCCCCATTCGCAGCGGTCTTCCATGCGTATCAGAAACAATTACTGCAACGTTGGCTCCGGTCAAGCGTTTAATTTCTTGTCTTATGTCTTGCGCAGAAGTGTTTGGGTTTTTTGGCAGTGGAACAACATTTCTGTCGCCTGAAACGTTAGACCTGTCCACTCCAGCATTAGCGCAAATTACTCCACTTTTGGTTTCTGTAATAATGCTGTTCTGGCCTAGTTGAACTATTTCCTTGGTCTCTCTTAGAATAACCTCGACTAGCGCAGGATCCTTGTTTGTTTGTAGAGCTATGTCTATTGCCTTCTTTGAAGGTGTGATTTCGTCAAGGTTGATTATGTTTCCTTCCGCTTTTGAAACCGCCACATGAGTGACAATGATTATGTCCTTATCTTGTATGGGCGTTTTCTGTTTTTTGGCAGCATAAACTATTAGTTCAGCTAAATTGTTTCCTTTCTCTATTAATGGTAACCCTTCGACCGCAATTACTTTTACCTGTTCCATGCTTATGTCCTCATGAATAATAGGTGGCTACTTATGCACATTCACTTTAAAGCTTATCTGCATATTAAGTCAAAAACGGGTGCAAGCCAGCTTTTTGCAAATATGCTACGACAACTTTTTAAAGCATACAAGTAATTACTGTTCGCTTAGGAGTAACCAAGGATGGATTATCCTAAATTAGTTGAGTTGGTTCCCGCTGAAAAGTTGGGACCATTATCTGATCAATTGCTTAATTTCATTTTAACCACCAAAAACGATGGAAAAATGCCAACTAAACTTGCTAACAACATGCTAAGTAAAATGCAGCACGGTGCAATCAAAGCCAAAACTGGCGTAGCAGTTCTGCTGGAAGCTGCATTGTTGCTTGAACCCGAGAAAACAAAGACGGCGTTATGTGAAATGCAAATGTCCACGTTAGCTGAAGAAATAAAGAAAGAAGGTATGTAATTTGGCGCTTAAGTTTGGAATTGAATTTGTTCCAAAGGAACCTTACTGGAAATTGGCAGCTTACGCTATACAGGCTGAAAACTGCGGCTTTGACAATCTTTGGGTAACTGACCACTTTGGCAACCGCAACGTGTACGTCACTCTTGCAGCCGCAGCGATATACACAAACAAAATCACTTTCGGCACAGGCGTAACCAACCCATGGATGGTTAACCCCGTCATAACCGCACAAGCAATTGCAACACTCAACGAGCTAGCGCCTGGAAGAGTAGTGCTCGGCATAGGCGCAGGAGACAAAACCACTCTTGAAGCAGTCGGCATAGACATGGGCAAACCATTAGCCGCAGTGAAAGAAGCAATTGAAATTTTCCGCAAACTGACTAACGGTGAAAAAGTCACTTTCCAAGGCGAAGTTTTCAAGGCTGCAGGCGCAAAATTCAACTTTAAACCAGCAAACAAAATTCCAGTTTACGTTGGCGCTCAGGGGCCAAAAATGTTGGAGATGGCCGGAAAAATCGGCGATGGTGTCCTTATAAATGCGAGTCACCCAAGCGATATAGAATTCGCCGTTAAAATGGCAAATGAAGGCATAAAGCAAGCGGGCAAGTCACCCAGTGACGTAGATATAACTGCATATACCTCATTCTCTGTTAACGAGGACCCGAAAAAAGCTGTGAAAGCTGCAACACCGGTAGTTGCCTTCATAGTTGCGGGCAGTCCACCACCAGTACTTGAAAAACACAAGATAGATGTAGCTAAAGCAGACGAATTACGTGCAGCATTAAAAGTAGGCGATTTTCCCAAAGCAATCGCAGCAGTCACACCTGAAATGATTGAGGCATTCTCGATTTGCGGCACGCCAGACATGTGCATTGAAAAAATAGCAGCACTTCAAAAAATCGGTATCGGCCAATTCGTAGTTGGTTCACCAATCGGAACCAACGTTAAAAACGCTATCGACTTGATCGGTACCAAAATTATCCCACACTTTAAAAGTTAACTGATTGATTTAACGCGCTAAACTAGAAAAACCCGTTCAGATGGAGTAGACAAGGCGGGGCTCACTAAAGGCAGAAGATCACAAAGACCTCTAAACCTACTTCCTGCTCACACAACAGATTGCCGGATTAGAAAAAGTTTCCATAGTATCACCCAAAATGGCTCTTCTAGTCTGGTAATACTCTAACTTCGCAAGCCCCTCTCTCTTCAAAATCACCAAAGTCAGTAAGACTCAACCAACTATCCTTTTTTTCTATGAAAACATTTTTTGCCCCTAACTTCTTGGGCCGCTCGTAAATTGGCCAGCCACAAAAACAACATTTCCCTTTTTAGTCTTAAAAGCATGGAGAAGGAAATGGGGCTGAGTAGGCTTCTGGTAAGATTCACAAAGCATACCACGATCAATCATTTGTATTCTTTTCCTCTAAAGAGTTTTCCTGAGCCTCGGCAAACCTAACTAAAAAGTCAGTTATATAATTTATCGGGCTTTATGGAAGCTTGTTATTTACTGTTCAAAACATATTGGTATCCAAGGAACAATACGGATTGAAGGCTCCTGTAGCTTGTTGAGAATCGCAACATTCAGAAGCAAAGGTGTTAGCGACTCAATTAATGCAGAATTGGCTAAAGCTCCAACTCTAAGAGGACGCAAATTAGATATATCAGCAATCAAGCTGGAAACAACTGC
Organism: Bathyarchaeia archaeon; assembly: GCA_049520955.1. Classification (GTDB taxonomy): domain Archaea; phylum Thermoproteota; class Bathyarchaeia; order Bathyarchaeales; family Bathycorpusculaceae; genus Bathycorpusculum. Next base: position 20,225 of record JBEKPG010000041.1, read on the forward strand.
AATGGCATTGGCGTCATCACCAGCAACTAATACATCGATGTTCATGACTGAATCAACATTGCTGAGGTAAGCCGCAGGCACTGTTTGGAATGCTGAGACGACGTGAGCAGGCTGGGCAATTTCTTGAACGACTTCAGCCGCTGACTTTCCACTATACTGTTCCATCTGTTCTGTTGGAAGCCGCACATAGCTGAAAAGTCCTTTGCGTTTCTCCATAGATACAACAGTTGATACTACCGCTTGGTTCGCCCTGAAACATTTGCTAACTTCCGTCAGAATCTGAATTAACCCTGCAGGCGGAAGAGCCACTACTACAACCTCCGATTCTACGGCAGCATCACAGTTGGAAGTACCTCTTATGCTTCCTTTCATTTCAGTCTGGTAGAAGCCTCTTGCAACGCTCTCCTCTTCTTTAGCGATTTCACAAGCTTTGTCTAAGAATCTTGATCCAAGAATAATGTCATGTTTGAGTGCCCAACGAAGAGCTAGTCCTCTGCCCATGTTTCCTGTTCCACCTAAAATACCGATTTTCAGAAAAGCGCCTCCTGAAAGAACATGCATCCAACGCATTTAAGAGCATTTCCAAAAGGGACAAAAGGTCGGAAAAACACATTAGGTTTTCTGATGTGTTTATGAATTTAGCTTAAACATAGAGCCCAACCATTGCCTGCAATAATATTCAAAAGAAACTGCAACGATAACCTTTCATCAAGGCGAGCACAAGTAGCACAGCGGCGTGCCGGTTTGTTTAGACTTTCAATAGTCAAATTTGCTTCAAGAAATTTAGCTTTATATTTATAAAATATATCCGAGCCAGCTTAAGCATGTAAAATAAGCATTTTTCTGAAATCAACCCTGATTCTACAGGGTTTCGGTTAGTCAAGTTAGTACTGTGTATATTCATATGTGCTAGTTTATATGAATTAAAGCGTGTATATACGTCGGCTGGGGGATGATATGGAACGAAGGGTTATGTCGCTTGGCAGATCTTCTTTGGTAATTTCTCTTCCCAAAAATTGGATGCAATTAAACGAATTGAAGAAAGGTGATGTTGTCTCTTTTGCCATTCAACGCGACCGCTCCTTGGTTATTTATCCTGGGGCGAAGAAAAAGGCATTGACAAAAGAGACAACGCTTCGCATCGACCCGAATGAAGACGAGCTGGTGATTACGATGAAGGTAGTTGGATGCTACTTAAACGGATATAGCGGGATCACTTTTATCTCAGAAAAAGTTTTTTCCGTCCCGCAGATAAAGGCAATTCGCAAGATCTCGGGAATGCTGTACATGAGAATTATGGAGTCTAATTCTAAGGGTGTTTTTGTTCAAACCTTAATGGATGAAACTAAGGCGGATCTAAAGCAAACTGTTCAGAGGATGCATTTGATCTCCCAGTCAATGGGAGAGGATGCGATTAAATCGCTGAAAAACAAAGATATAGCCTTGGCAAAAGCTGTTTTCTCTCTTGGCGATGATGTGTACCATTTCGCCTATTTTCTTATCCGAGTGCTCCGCAATGCTGCCCAAGACCCAGTTTTAGCTAATGAGTTTCGTATTGACCCATTGGAATGTATGGATTATCAAACCCTGGTTTATATGATGCGGGACGTAGCAGACAATTCAGCGGATATAGCGCGGCACGAAATAATGCTAGACGGAAGTCAACTGGAAATTCCGGAGAACGTATTAGAGCTAATGTTCATTGCAGGAAATGAAGTTGTGAATTTATATGTTAAGGCGGTAGATACTTTCTTTTCGAAGGATTTCTCGAAATCAATTGAGTTACTTAGGCAAAAGCAAGGAATAGAGAAGTTGGATCAGGAAATAGCTGCGATAGCCTTCGCGGAAAAACAAAAGAATGAGGAATTGGTTTGTGCAATCTGCTCTGTCAGAGATAATATAAAAAGGATTGCGGACTGTGCCGCAAACATAGTTGAGATCGCGATAAATCGCGCGTTTAGCGTATCTACTTAGGATTTTTTGATGGGGGATAGCTCAAAGTCATCGTCAGCTTTGTAGGGAATAAGTCTTTCTGCAACAGTTTCCGTGCAAGTGGCAAATCAGAGTTGTAGTTGTATACTTCTTTTCCGCTGGATCGCGCGTCATGTAGAATTTCTTTTTCTAGTTTGTGTTTTAGATCTCCAACTGTGAGTGCTCCGATTGTGAAGATTCCGGGTAGCATTTCTCGCATGTCGTCTTTTAGTTCTATTCCTTCGACTCCGAATGGTGGTACTGCGTTTATGTCAAGTAAGACCTTCATAGTTTTGACTTCTTTCAGCATTTCTTTGTCTATGATGCGAACACCCATTACTCCTGCGCACATGACTACGTCGGCTTTCTTTACGATTTCAATTTTCGATGCTGGGGTTGGAGCGAAGATTCCTTCGACTTGAACGCCGTGATCCTTGGCTAGAAGTTTAGCTATGCCTTCAGCGTGTTCTTTTCCGTCAACGCGTTTCGGGTTGAGGCTAGCAATCATTACATTGCATCCCATTTTAGCTAAGAGAACCGCAGCGATTTGTCCTACAGCGCCTGTGCCGAGGATAGCGACAGTTTTGGTTTTCAATTCGCCAAGCTTGCTTGCCTCGAGTGCATTTTCAGCTTTTGCTACCATTGCCGCGGCAGTTGTATATGCACCAGCAGGG
>JBEKPG010000042.1:0-20372 GCA_049520955.1 Bathyarchaeia archaeon
AGGAGGTTCAATCCTTGCACTTGTCATAATGAACCTAACTTCACCGTTGCTTGACAACGTGGGATTACGCAAACCTACTTTGGAGAAGAAAACACCTAAACTTCCAAAAGCCAAACAATTTGAAACCACAACACCGCTGGCATGCATCAGATGCGGCGAATGCATGATTGTGTGCTGCCACAATTTAAGCCCGATAAAAATCAAAGAGGCATTTGACAAAAACAACATGAAAAAACTTAAGCAACTTCAAGCAGACCTCTGCGACGGCTGTGGACACTGCAGTTACGTCTGTCCAGCACGAATTGACTTACAAGGCTCTATACTTCGAGCAAAGGCGTCAATGCACAAAACACAATAACTGTAACTAATTTAGCGCGTATTCCGCCTTTTTTCAATAAATACACAAAGTACTTTAAAAAAATAAAACAGTTTGAGAAACCCTCTAAATTATAGGGCTACCCTTTATTGGAGATTTGCGAATCTGCGGGCACACGAGATATTTACATTAGCTACTAATTTTAACAAGACTACGGAAGTACTATTGGTGCCAATGAAGAGAATTGCACGTTTGGATAAGGGTTTCAGCTTACTGCTGTTTCCCGAGAGATGACCGGAACATAAAATTCGTTCTGAGGTGTCGCGCTTTCTCTGAGAAGCGTGCTAGTTATGGCCTTCACATAAAGGCTTGTCTTCATTTTTTTTGCGGGCGATTTTGTAATTCTTTAGAATTTATTTTTTATTCGAAATTAATGAGACGTATGGCGATTTTTGAAGAAAATTGTTGTTCGTTTATAAGTGTCCTTAGTTGTTGTGTAACATGGCTTGTAAAAGTGATTTTTGCAAAGCTGATGGGAGAAGGCTGATATTGATGTTGAATAACAAAATTATGTTTGGAGAAACGTATAAGTGCAGAATTTGCACAGCTAAATTTAGTAATCCTGAAGAGCTAAGAATTCACAGTATGGTTAGTCATAAGGGCCATATGCTCGTTATCAAACGTTAATTTCGCAGATTATTATTTATTTGAAAAGTAATGAACCGTTTACCAAAGCTCAGTCTCTCTTTTGTTCGATCTGTTGTTTTGAGTAGCCTGCGACGATAAATACTTCAATATGAAGCAGATTTAATTTCGGAATGATTGTTTAAAATTCGATTTTGACGCGACTCTTTCTTTATAAAATAAAAATGTTAATTAAGAGTCGCCTAACGTTATTGCTGACGATATTATGATTAAGAATTCTCAAGCTCTTGCCTTCTGGTTCATTCGCGACGCCACCAAGCTGGTACAATGCAGTAAAGAGGATTTTGATAAAGCTATCGTTGAAGGAAAAAGTGTAAAGTACCGTGGCTACGCTAACAAAAAAAGTGAACGCATAGCTGAGGAGCTGGAAGAATCTCGAATGGCGTTTCTGAGAAATCCTGATTTACCGCCGAAATTCCGTGCTGCAATAACAAATCCAAGAAACGTCGTTGAAGTTCAAATCATATCGGTCGATGACCCTCAATTTTGGCAAAGAGAATCCAAACGCCCCAAATACAGCAAATAAACTCAATAAGTTTCCATAACTTTTTGCATGGCTCGAGGTGGATTGGAAACTTTGTTAGCTTGGAGTTTGATGATCTTATGCTTGACAGATCTTTTTTTGATATGTGTCTTATATAATGCTACGAAAATAATCGCAACCGCAACGATTACCGCTACTATTGAGTATATCAGGATGCCTATTGGTGCTGAATTTATTTGTTTCTGAGAAAAAAATGACACTGAAATCTTGTGGTTAGTTTGAACGTTGCTAAAGGTGTAAGCATAGGTTTTGAGCGAAGTAAGAGTGGTCACGACTTTTACTCCTTCTTGATAGCTTACTGCAAACGCACAATCTTCCGCGCCAGTAACAAGATATTTCCCATCAACGATGAATCTGACGCCAGTATCATGAGAGGTAAAGCCTCCTCCTTCATTAATAATTACGCCCTGTAAAGTCATGATTGCGATGTAGCCACTAGGATTATTATCCTGAGTATTGGATACAGCAATTAATCCGTTACCAATGTCGTTTGCCCAACAATGAGACTCCATACCGTTAAAATAGTAAAAACCGCCTACAGCAGGCAGAGAGGTTACCAAACTAAAATTTTCGCCGTCTGTCGAATAATACACATTCCATAGATTGCCGTTAGGATTGTAGACAGGCGAAGTAAACAGTATCTCATTTGAGTCTGCCCAAATATACGGATATATGTCGGAGAGCGGCCAACCTACAGTGTCATTAACAGACATCAACGGAGTAATACCAAAGGTTGATGAGGTTAGGTTGTAGAAATTTAGCCACCAAGACAAACCTGAACTACATTGAAGATTGTAGATGTTACCATTGAAATATGCGATTCTTCCTTCCCAACTTGAGTTAGGTTCAGCTATTGCCTTCCAAGAAGCTGGCGTAAACAAGTCTGCAACTGTAGTTTCATAAAACACTCGCTGAGATGCTTGAATAAACAGAGTAGTTCCGTAAGGGTTCAAGATATTAGTTAGCCAAGCTTGTGATTCATCAGCCCATTGCCAAACGCCAGAAGTAACATTGTAGCTTGCAACAAACCCTCCATTCCCACCTGCTCCTGTTTGTATTCCACAGATTAAGATATCATCTGGAAATGAAGTTGAAAAGTTCATAACGTAAAAATCTTTTGCAGTATCTCCATTTGGAGACATAGAAATTAATGAAGTAGGATTCCAATTTGCGTCTGCCGTGTAGACGTTGATGGTTGCAGTTCTATTGATATATGCATATGCATTTGTCAAAATGTATCTTTGATTATTCACAATTACCACTTTCTCATTTCCATCCGCATAATTAACTGGTGGTTTTTGAGCAAACGTATAGTTTGCAAAATAAACATTTGAACCGTCAACAGAGATAGAGCTGATTGTTGCATTGGTGCTTGCATTAATTGAGAATTGCTGAGAGCTTCCCTGAGAAACCTTGGTTAACCCAGAGGGATTTATTCTTCCGCCTGAGGAAGCAGACGCGGTAATACTCTCTTGAGCCGTTGCACAAATACTTGGAGTTTCATAAAGCGCAAAAAAGAACGGCATTAGAAACAATGTCAAAAATGCGAATACCATAATCTTCTTCTTAGCAAAGGATTTTTTCATATCTCTCTTCCTAATCTTGATATTATTTGAACGTCATTTCTTTGTTCGGAATCATTTTGTCAATTTCCCAATCCATCTGCAAACATTAGCGCTCTCCCGAGAGAGCCTTAAACATTTTTCCTTTTTTTGTGGCACCCCTACGCCCTGCCGAATATGTAGTATATAGAGTTAATAATAATTACTAAAGCGTAACAAAAACTGCTTGAGAATTGTCCTTTTTTTTGTCTCCGATAAGAACATTTTCAGAAGCGAAAGACTGTACCCAATGCTTAACGTCAAAATCCCATTTATTAGCACTATTATGTAGGTAAGAAAGGGAATTGGCAAGACAAATTTAAGTTTCACATAAAATTATGAACTTCCGGAAAAAATGAAAATAAAAAAGGTTTTCGAAGGCGAATAATGGAGAATACGCTTACGATAGAAAAAAGTGCGTTATGAGTTTTGCAGTTTTCTTGAGAGCTTTAGAAACCTGGTTAAGGCTTTGCCATGTTGGGTTTTCTCATATTCCACAGAAATATTATCAGAGCCACAATTAGCAGAGCCCAACCTACCCAAAATACGCCCTCACCCAACCTTGAGCCTTCATGATAGTGCGTATATAATGCTCCAACGAGCACTATGATTATTCCTAAAACATCCAGGAGAATTGCAACCATTTGGCTGCTATTTCCACTCATTTGTTTTTCACTCATTCAAAATCCTCATTTTTACTTTAGCTGCTTTCTATATATGTTTATTTACGGCTGTAAAGGCGGATGCGAGTTTGCTTAAGGTTAGGATCTTCAATATTATTGGAAGAGTTTGGTCTTAATTTCTTGGTATTTCACCATGTGTTCTTTGTTAACGATCTTGTTTGTCTTTTATTCTTAGTGCAAGTGCTGGTTGTCTGGTCAGCGTTCGCTTCAATGGAATGATTGTTTTTCATTTTGATATCCGATTGATTTGCTTTCAATCGAAGTGCAAACTGTCAAATATTATTCCTCTTTTAGTTTTGTTAAAGTAGCTGATTAACGCAAACTCGATGATCCCGCCATTCACACTTACTACAATAAAGGACCATTATCCCAAAAAAGGAAGATAACTATGTAAAGAACGATGTTTAGCAGAAAAACGGACAAGCCTATGATATTGTATTTTATGTAGCGCAAGCCCATTTCTTGAATAGAGCTCTAAGCCCGCGTAGTAGTTTTTCTTCTTCTGTTTTGCTCATTCTAGACCCTTGCTTATTGCATTTGCGACAAATATAGAGCTCTATTCCTAATAGACCAACATTGGTTTCTTCTAAAAATAAGATTAATATTTGATTTTCAACGCACAACCTAAATAAACCATTTTCGCTATAAGCCATTCACCTTGAACTTTGAGAACATAGTATTCATTGATTCTGTAGGTTTTCGTTGCAAAACCTGCGGTATTTGTTGCTGCACGCAACCACCTGACGTAGATAAAGCGGAACAAAAGCGAATAGAAACAAAAGGGTTCAGAGATTTTTTAGACAGGCCAGATGAAACAGGAATTGTTTGGATTCGCAGAAAAAAGGATGGCAGCTGCCATTTTCTTACAAAAAATAATAAATGCGTAATTTACGATTTGAGACCAGCTATTTGCCGATTAGAGCCATTCACCATAACGGACTTTGACTACGAAAAAAACAGGATAGAGTTGGAATTAAACTTTCCATTTTCATGTAACTGCATAGGCATCAGTGAGAGACAAGAAATATTGCATGTTGAAGAGATAGCAAAAGCCGCTCAAACAATTGTCCAAAGAATATTGACTTTGACTGCTAAAGACCTCGGTCTTCCAATAACTGATAAGAGGGTTTATTCTGAAACGAGGTCAAGGTTACTTCGAAGAAGAATAGATATAGCCAACTTACAATTGTAGTCAATTAATCTTTAAGTCGATGTTCTGGTGTTAGCAATAGTTTGCAGGCTGGTTTTAGTTTTTTTTCATATAGTAGCAATAATCTTATCATTATAAGAATGGAACACAAGCTGTTCCCAAATTTACTGTAACCCCTCCAAGTGACGGGGCCATTCTTGTGATAAAAGTCCCTGCGACTGCACAAACTGGAAATTATTTTGTAACTGTTTTAGCTACAAACAGTGTTGGAATAAAATCTTTAGACACATTAACTTTTACGGTAACTTAGTCTTCTGCTTCCCTGAACCAAGGTTTAGCAAATCTTTTAAGCAAAAGAACAAAATCAAATTAAAGTGAACGTAATGAAAAAAGGTATTGAAATATTGGAAATTCTTGTTGGGTTGTTAGCATTAATAATAGGCATCGTTACTTTGTACCCTCTTAAATTTTCTAACACTCAAGGAATTGGCGGGCAAATCATGGTTTACGGAATTATACTTTTAGGGGTGGCACTGCTTGTTGTGGGAATTTTTAGACTAGCCAGCGTTTTCTCGTATGAGAATCTAGGCTTAGCCAAGAAAGTTAACGTTGCTACAAGCGTATTAACGATCGCTGCGGCTGTCGTGATTTTGTATTTTCAAATAGTGGTACAAGGAGAGAGTTGGCTTCATCTCTTGTTTGGTATTGGATTATTAAGTTACGCAGTCGGTCGGGTCACTGTTGGAGCGCTAACTAGTGAGTATAAGTTTGGTTTAAGAGTCTTTATTATAGTGATAGGGATAATAATTGGAGTTTTCTCAAGCGTAGTTATTCTTTTTCAAATGGTTCTTATTCACTCAGAAGGTTTCTTAAAGGTTTACCTCACGTACAGTTATTTTACTAAAATAACGTTTGTCTTGATAGGGGTTGACTGTTTAGCATCATCAATCTTTGTTATGTTTCTAAGTAGGCAAAAACAGAGTCCTTAGGTGCGAGGAGGGCGCCCTTTAGGGTGGTGTTCCTCGCTGCCTGAGGTGTTTTTGCTTAGCTTGTTTAGGCTTGATCGGGTCTAGTCTCGGTGGGTTTTTTTGGGTCTTCATGGTTAGAAAAAAGGCTTTCTGATTACTCTTGTGCAAACATAGAGTAATTCCTTCTTGGTTCTTCTTACAAAGAAGAACACGACTCAAGCTTTCAATGTTTAATATTCCAAAGCGCGTAGGTTATGGGTGGATTTTTTTACTTAATCTTTTGAAAATAATCTTTTGTTTGGCGGTATATTTGACTCGGTATCAAGTTTAAGATTCGGTGGGAGATAAAAAGCGTCTTTTTTTAATTTTGAAATATCTATAAGCTTTAATTTTTGCTTTCCCAGTATTGTTTTTTGTAGTTGGATTACTTTTGGTTCTGTCTTTACGTTTAACTGATAAGATGTTTTGTATTTTGTCTTGCTTTTTTTGGTTATGAATCCTTTTTGTTCTAGGTGTTTGAGATGTAAACCTAAGGTTGGTTTTGTCATTTCGGCTTTAGTCAGGTTGTATATTTCGTTGTATTTGAATTTGGGGTGAATTACTTGTTTTTTAAGTGGAGCTTCTGAAAGTAGTTTATCATATATTTTTTTGCGGTATTTATCCTCTAAGTTACGAAAATTGGAGTTTTCTTCCTCAATTTTTTTGTGATAATTAGTAAAGATATCGTCTACTTCATTTTGAATTTTGTTTTCATTATTTAGTTCTTTCATCTTGGATTTCCGAATTGGTAAATTTACTTTACTGTTTATGTATGATTTAGCTTTTAGAGCTTGCTGAGGTTTAACTAAAAAATGATGGCTACCTTGGCAGTCTGGTTGTTTGCTCAACTAGGACTCTTCTTTTGTATAGGTCAAATTCACAGCTTTTCAAAACAAGGTAGGCGTGACGATTTTTTCCCAGAATTTAAGAGCTTTCAGGAAAAGGAAAAATCTTATTCCGCTTACGCACAAGTTTACGGTGACTGCGACGATTCGCATCGGTTTAGTTTTGAGCGGGGTAAGTGGGTTCTTGTAGGTCATGGCAAGCAAACTAATTCAAAGTGTGGACAGTTTCAAACTTTTAAAATTTGTAACCGCGTAGAATTGCATAGTAATTCAACCTTAGATGGCGAGTGCCACGCGGGCGAGGTGTTTGTTCGACCATCTCATCATTGGTGTTTTAATTGCCATTGTCCCGTGTGCTTTTTGCATGGATGGGCAAAAAGAGAAGCTGACCATGTTACTCAAAGGTTAGAAAAAGCATCTATGGGCTACGTTGACGAGAAAGGAGGTAAGCATCCAAGTTTAGGTTCGCCACAACATCTCGTCGTCTCAGCTCCATTAGGTGACTATGGTGTAGCTGAGTTTAAGAACAAAGAGTTTATTCAGAAAGTAAAGCGCCTTCTTAACGAGGTCGGCGTCTTAGACGGCTACATGATTTTCCACGGATTCAGATACGCTGATTATAAAGAGTCTTTACGTAAAGGCGTTCCTTTCGGCTGGAGATGGAATCCGCACGCACATGTTTTGGGTTTTATCAGCGGCGGCTACGGCAAATGTCGGCATTGTAAGTTTCAGCATACCAAGACCTTTGTTGGTTGCTCTACTTGTGACGGTTTTGAGCAAAGAGTCAGAGAATCGTACAAGAAAAATCAGTACATAATCAAGTGCCTTGATGAGCGAATAACCATCTTTGGCACAGCATGGTATCAACTTTCACATATGACAGTAGAAAAGGAGGAAAAATAGGGTGAGCGTGGTTTCGATAACAAAAAGAAAGCACAGTAGAACGGGTGTTTGGTTTGGTCGTGTGAGTTATCGCAAGATGAAGATAACTTACGAGAAGAGGGCGGTTATTTGTCCTTTGTGTGGTCATGAGTTAGAGGACGCAACATATTTCGGCTCAGTCGTTATTCAGTTGGATTCGCGCAAGTCTGATTATCGGGCTAAATTCTGGATGCCACTTTATGAAGATGGTATTCTCGTTTGGCAGATTTCTCCTAAACGAAATAATTGGTCTTCATGAGGAGGGTCGACTTTTGGGTAAATTAGGTCGTAAAATATGCTGCAACTTTGATAAGAATGCTAAGTGTATTCTTCTAGTTGAAGGCAATAAGCTGTGCGTTTTCGATGAAACAACAGAGCAACAGTTTTTCGAAGATGGTAACATACAGTTTGGCTTTTGTCCCTTGTTGCCAGACTCCGAACGAAATCTACTTGCGGATTGTTTGAAGGAAGAAGGCTTTACAGAGCTTCGATGCTTTCGGGGATAACGATCAGCTTGAACCAAACATTTGTAATTTTCGCGTTGCTTTGGAAACGAGCGGAGCGAGCGCGCGAGCGAGAGCGAAGCACTAGAAGAATGGTATCGTGGGTTAAGTGAATACTTTGCAAGAAGGCTCCTTTATTGAATAATGTGTTATAAATTCCAAATTCCGCAATTCCTTCGCTACTGAATCCATTTCTTCCTTTACCTTAATAGTATTTGTTTCAAGTCGTAAATTAAACCCAATGTGATGATAGTTTGGAGAATCATATGGTTTATACGTCACCATCAGGAGCTTTCGATTCACGAAAGGCTTGAGCTCATCGCCTGCTGTCGGACCTTCATGAGCTCTGCTCCTATCTGTTGAGTCCATAAACTTAGCTAATCGAGCGAAGAAAATACTATGGAAAACTGAAGAAATAGCGTTTCCAAAGAAATGTATCCCGATAAACGGCAAATCAGAAGTATCCATATCAAAGTTGAAATTTTGCACGCTATACCGGAAGTAAGCTTTAATCCATTGGTCTTCTATATCAAACCTTTTCTTTAAAATATCGGCGCCTAGCAAATTGATTTCATACTTTGAGGCTTTGTCCGCTAATGCAACAACCGCATTGGAAACAGATTGAAGAAGGTCAGTACAATTATTCATTTGCTTGCATACGTCTTCAATGGGCAAAGTCTGTAGCAGTTCCCTTAATTCATCGAGCACTATCATTAAAGTGGCTTCATTTATTGACAGTTTCATAGGAGACCGTGATAGTATTGTTAAAAAGTTAACTTCCGTTTTATCTAAACTATCTATGAACTCAGCGTAATTTTTGGTTCCTCTTAGTTGGGTGATTGCATCTTCCATTAACTCTTTATCGAAAATCATTCGCAGAATAAAGGTCGTTCCTTGGTCTTGTCGTAGATTTTTTGCACCTAGATCAAAGGCGAAATTACATAGCATATTAATATGAATGGGAGTTCGACCCGCAACTTCCTTTAGTCTTTTGTCGAATCCGAAGTGCTGAATGTCTAACCGAATTTGATTGTTCAAAAGCAAATCATCGTGACAGCTTTTTAGCGGTTGATAAATTGCGCGGTTAACGACTTCATCGTTTGGATAAGGACCAAGTTCAATTTTTCTAAAGAATCTTGGCACAGGTGAAAATACAACACCAACTTGGGTGCTTAATTTCGTGCTCCCTGCAACAACTAAAGCGATTCCTTTCATTTCTTGGAATGCATTCCTTAGAACATGCAAAAGTTTCTCGTTGAGAGTTAGCGCGTCTCCTTCGTCGAGAAGCACAACCGCACCCTTACGAGCACCTTTGACTCCTTTAGTTTCGACTAATTTCATAAAGTCTTTTAGTCCGTCTTTGAGAACTATATACGAAAATTGCTCTTTCGCCGCTGCAGGGGTTATTATTAAATTAAAGCCTGGAAAGTCTACCTCAACATTTTCGATTTTACTAATATTTCGTAAAAAGTTGGCGAATTTACTAGCGATATTTTGCTCAAGAATCCCAGCTTCATAAGCCGAGCTTATCAATTCCTGAAAAATCGCGCTGAAGAGACGGGTTTCCATGCCGTCTTTTACCATTTCAGGGTCTAAGGGAATATAGGCACTTGCTATTTTCTCTTCACTAAGGTGTCTTTGAAGTTCCTTTAAAAAACTTGTTTTCCCACTCCCTCGTCCGCCTTGTACTAATACTCCACCAACACTTCCCTTCATGATTTGCTTTAATACAACCATGGCGGTTTCCATTTCTTCCTCTCTGTCGAAAAAGAATTCTTTACTTGGAACGGGTCCGAGGTAGTGATAAGGATTAGCTGTTCTGACCAATTCAATCAATTTGTGAGAGGAACTCATGGCGTCACCTTATGGGTTCTTTATGACGCTATTGGTAATTAAAACTTTGCAAACTAAAAATTGTGAAGAAGAGAGGGGAATTTTCGCTTGTAATCAATTCTGATACAAAATAGTTCTTATGGTCATTATCGAATCTGAAACTATTGCTAAATTCTTTTCACCCTCTTTGTTTTCATAATTTGTTTGTGGTGTCGGGAGCGGTTCGGAGCGAAGCGACGAGAGCGACCGCCGAAAATAGTTGAAAGAGAAAAGAGCGAAAGAGGGAGCGGGGCATATTCTTGATTAGCTGTTTCAAATGTTCGATTTTCTTTCCTCAAGTTGTTTCAACACAATTTGCATGTAAGCCTTTGCCACTTCGTACGTGTCATTATCCTCGATGTCAATGTAGCCAATTCCCTTTGCTGTTAAGCGACCTAGCGCATTTCCTTGAATACTCTCCGAAATGGCATCTTCATGTTCCGTTTTGGGATTAGTACATTCTTTTATTTTTTGAAGTGTTTTTTATTCCAACAGGTTTTGGAGGGTTTTCATAATGTGTGAGTGGCAGTAATAGTGTCTAATGTCTCATAGTATTACTTGTTCTATCACTGGCTTTTCATATAGAGCCTTATGTTTTCTACGGTGTCGGCGTGTTTGTACCCTTTTAGGAGTGCCTGTTTAATTGCTTGAATGTCGTTTGCTTTAATCTCCAAGATTTCTGTTTTTTGTGTTTCAATCTGGTTTGTTGCCTGTGGAATCTCTGGGTAAATTCTGATTATTTGATATGCTTTTGTGTATGCTTCTTTTAGTTCTTCGTCTGTTGGTAGGCTGTAGGCGTCTCTACTGTTTATGAGTGCGTGTCCTAAGATTTGGTCTATCCAATTTGTGTTAACTCCTGATTTTTCCAAGTCTGTTTGCAATTTCTTTCTGAAGCTGTGTGCGCTCATTTTGGTTTCGCCAATTTTAGAGAAGTGGTTTTCAATTATTGCTGATAAGGTGCTTCTTCCAATTCTTTTGGGAGTTCCTTTTCTCCATGAACGAAATAAGGGGCTTTCTGCTGTTATTGTTTCGGGAGGTATTTTTTGTGTTCCGTATTTTCTAAATTCTAAATAATCTTTTATTGCTTGTATTGCTTCTTCTCCGAAGAATGTTTTAGCTAAAAGTTTTGTTTTTTGGATGATTATGTTCAGTTGTATTATCTTAGTATTGGGGTTTGTTTTCAGGGCTTCTAAATAGAATCTGCAATTGAGATTTCTTAAATCACCGATTCTTAGTCCTGAATCGTTTAAAGTGTGTATTACTGCTTTGTACATTTGGCTGTTCTGTTTGGTTTCTTTGTCTAATAGCTTTAGGATGGCTTCTTTGGTTGCTCTTTTTGCACCGTCGCTGTCTCCTTTTGGGTAGTCTTTTCTTCTAATTTTGAGCGGAAAATAGTGGCATTCAAAGAATGATCTGATCGATGCAAAGATTACTTGTTGTGTTGAGATTGAATAGCCTTCTTGTTTCTTTTTGTTTATGAAAGCTAAGAATTGTGTTTCGATGCTTCTTTGGATTTTTAGGTTTGGGTTCATTACGTCTTTTTGGCGTTGTATAAGTAATGCATCTGCATCGGTTTTTATGTACTGCAAGAATTCACTGAAAAATGCTTGGTATCTGGTTTTTGTTTCGTCGGCTTTGTTAACTAGTTCATTTTGCCATTCTTCAATGGCTGTTTTGCCTTCTGTTGTTGTAGCAATTCTTATGTTATTTTGGGGGCTGGTGAATTGGTTGTTATACCACTCATTTGGCGAAATTGCCACATTTCCCCTCTTTTTTGGGCTTGTTTTCGGTGAGGGCTAACTGGTTTGATGGTCATTCTGACAGAGTTAGACTGTTTAGTAGACCCTCAAGAGCCCAGAAAAGTGGTGTATTAGTAAACCAATTCTTGTCAGTTTTGCTGAAAGGCAGGAGCTTACTTCTTGGTAAATGCTGCTCGTGTTAAGCGTAAGCTTCCCAGCCTACTGGTTGATGGCAGCACTACTAAAAAGAAAAGCTGGAATAGCCTGATGCGTTACCGTTATCGGTTTACTCAGTTTAAGAAGCGGCAGCCTGAGAAATTTAACTTTATTACTAACCGTATTCTTTTAGACTTGGTTGATTTAGAAAAAGCGGTTAATGAGTCAAATGACAGTGTCCGGCGCCATAAAGCTTCATGAAAGATTTACTAAACGATTCGCCTAACATTCACTGCACAGACACCCCAGTTCTTTATGCAGAATAGTGAAGGGCGGGCGAGGAAGGATTTGAACCCTCATCCCGATGGTGACATCGGCAGTTCTGTTTTTTCCAAGCCGTCACTTTTTCTTTTGTCAGTTTATCAGGATCGGCGCGCTCGAAAATTATGGCCGTGAAGCCTTTACAGCCCTCATTCGTGGAAAAATCCTGATGACATGATAGTTTTAATAATACTGTGCAATCAATCGGTAACTATTGTCCGCAAAAATAAAAGTCGTAAAAGAAAAATATCTTCCGAATTTATACGTATTATACGTAACAGTTATATGTGGGGGTTAATACGTATCATATGTGGTGAAAATCGTGGCTAAAGTAACTTTGTCCGTTCCTGATGACCTCTATGAAAGAATAGAGGCACTAAAAGACCAATTAAATCTCTCCGAAATCTTTAGAGTCTGCGTATCCCAAGAAATAGAAAAACTCGCTGGAACGCCGAACGCAGAAATCGTAAGTAAACTTAAAGACTATCTGCAAGAGAAATCCCCGTTTGAAACAACGCGAACGTCCGAGATAAACAGATTCACAAGCAGATGGGGACAACCTGATATTATTACGCCTAACGAAAAGAATCCGCCTTATGTCGCAGTCATGAAAACGCAACCTATAACCGTCGGTGAAAAAACTTTGGAATTAAGAATTTTCAACAACCTTATGATTCCACACGATATTCGTCCTCGCTTAAGAACAAACGTCGATTTGGAAGAATGGAACAATATCGTAGGAGGCAAAATAGCCGACGTGATAGATTACTTTAAATCAATTGGTTTTGGCATCGGCGAGGGAGATATCAGCTCAGGCGAGTCAGCCATTCTTGAGGGATTGCTCAGCGACGATGAAATTCAAGGTATATCAAAAGGAAGACATTATGTTATCGGATTATTTGCTTACGACAAAAATGATATGGTGTTAATAGAGGTCCTCTTGGAGGAACGGTCGAAAAGGAAACATTAGTGGGCAACGAAGTTGAATTGTTTTGTCGAACTTTACTCAAGAGCAAAGGCAGCAGTTGCACGATTTATGGCTTAGGCAATTCTTTCGTGCTTTAGGCAAGTTTCCTCCGTATGTGGATGCGATGTTTCGAGTTGAATTAGCAGGCGTTAAGTACAAGTCATTTGAAGAAGCAAAAGCAGAAATCTTAGTTAGTGCAGACGAAGTTTTAACTGAACTTGAGAAGCACCGACAGAAAGGAAGTGCAGAGATTATAACGAAGCTTAAGGACTATCTATTTGCAAAGTCCAAACTCGACAACAAGAAAGAATAGTAAAGGAATGGCGCAAAGGATTAACGCAAGTTCAGGAAAGAGAGGAGATGCAAGACATGGAAATTTTGTTTTCTGACCTTTGGGTTGAATTCAAATATACCGAAAACGAGTGGAACAATAGAAGAAACTTAACGTCTTCTGCAGAAAAGCAAATGGAAGCATGGTTTGAACACCAATTCCTCGGAAGGGTCAATGATTACGGTACGCTTAGACATGATATTCTTGTTAAAATAATTTATCGTGTGCGCTGCTGGAAAAGCCTTAATGACGCTAAAAAGGCTGCTATTGACATTTTCAATTATTACACCGGTAAAGGTTATCCAATACCTAAGTTTAAAGAGAATATCCCCGAAACAAAGAAAAATTAATACGCTGTCTAAAGCAGATAGATTAGCGAAAGAAGCCTTAAAAGAATGTTTAAGGGTGAATAATACAAACGATTGTTTGCTAGTGTGAGCCGGCCATCCTTCAGGAGGCGCCGTACAGAAATTGGCTCCGATGATTTTATGCTGTAACTTGCTTCTTTTCCAACCTCTAACTTGGCATTTCTTACAATTATTATTCTGTTTTTAAATGGTTGGAATGAAACAGCCATTGTCATGGACAATTGCAAGAGCTTCAAGAATTCGTCTGAGTTGCGTGAGTATTGGCGCCTTGAGAAGCGTAAGCAAAGAACCCCACCGAGAGCTTTAAAGGAAGTTAAAACCGAACAAAGCAAGAAAAACTGCGGGATGCCAGCCTAATGTTTGAAGACTTCAAGGATAAGGTACGTGAGCACAGCCAAAATGTACAATCGTTGAGTGTCGCTCTTTCTCCGCAGGTTCTTGAGAAGCTTAAGAAAGAGGGTATAGATCCCGATAATTTTACTCTTAAGCAGTTGTGGCCTGAAGTTTTAGACAAAGATGGCGTTACCGATTTATCTCTAATGTCTGGGGCAGAAATGGAGGTAATGGTGACTTATGGAACGCTTCGCAAGTATCTTATCGCCAAGTACCCGCAGTCTCAGCAGGAAGCCAGGGCTTTGGGTGAAGTTTGGGATGAAGAACCAGATGAGCCCAATCAAATTAATGTAACAAAAGCCAGAGAAGATCCTAAAGGCAAGCTGTTCTGGCAAACACTTCTAAAAATGAAAGCAATCTACGACAAGATAGACGTTTTGCAGAGTCAAGCCACCGAATATGAGAAAATCTGTTTACGCCTCTATTGGCATGTAACCTATAACTGGAATCACGCTCCCAACTTGGAGGTCTTTAGAGGCGGTTTTGAAAATCGTGACTGCGATTTGTTTGAGATAGTGGAAGCCTACTTCAAAATTTGCAAGAAATACCATGTCTCAATCTTTGAGGAGCCCTACTACTTTTTGTCTGAGGACCGTCGGCGAGCGGTAAAGCTGGAAGGCGACATGCTCAAACGGACAACCGATTATAGCGAAAATGAAATCCGCATTTCAATTTTGGAGGGCACTCCTTGAACGAAATCCTTGAAAGACGCTTAGAATTCCTAAAGCTCGAAGCAAAAGGCTTCTCCCTCTGCGAAATAGTGAAGGTGCTGAGCGAAAAATATCACACTTCAGAGAGAAATATCTACTATGACGCAGAAACCCGCGATACCTGGCAACCCGTCTTGACACAGCTTTTTGATTTAGATAAGGCTCGTCTTATGCTGACTAACCGTTATGACTACCTCTATCGCACTGCAAGCCTACACTTTCAAACAGCAAGCGACAACCAAAAGCCAGCTTATCTTTCCAAAATGGTTGATATTACCGACCGCTTGGTGTCATTACTGGGATTGGAGACTTTGAAGGAGAAGCAGGATAAAGCAAAGAGGGCAGCGGAGATAGAGAAAGAATTAGCGGAAACTGAAGCCTTGCTGGATGCTTCCAGGTTGGCGAGAGCTTGATTTTAACCTAAATTGACGATAAAAGGAGCGAATCAATCAGATGGAAAGTGTGAACAAAAAAACCACCCTTATGGTGCCTGGAGCCTATGTTACTCTGCTAGAAGATATACGGCTTCTAACTGCAGACCAGAACAACCCTAACCGGACAACTGTTAAGCAGCAAGAGCAAATTTGGCATAGTCTGCAAAAATACGGCTGGGCTTACCCGATTATAACCAACAAGGACGGCGTCTATGCTGATGGAGAGCAAAGGGCTGAAGTATGCAAGCAACATGGCGAATTCTACGCTCCAGTTCTACGCTTACTTGTTAGTGATGTGGATAGGAGGATGCTTAGGCAAATCCTCAACAAGCTAAAAGGCAAACACAACAAAGAACTCGACAACGCAGAGTACATTCGCATACTGCAGATGGGAGAAAAAGATGATTTGAAGGCACTTCTTGAGTCCGTAGGCGAGAGATTGCCCAAGGATTCGGAGGAGCATGACTTTTCTGCCTCTATTCCTGAAACCTATGAGCTGATAATTGAATGTAAAGATGAAACGGACCAGAAACATATTTTTGATAAGCTAACTTTGGAGGGGTATAAGCTACGGATTTTGACATTGTAAAACAGTGGGATCAAGCAGAAACCTTCAGAGCGCAAAGTGTGGTTGGCAGCTATACTCTATCCGATGTTAAGTTGGAGAAGCATTTCAAAGGCTCACTGCCCATTGAAGATGATAATTGGCAAGTCGGCGTCATAGTTGGTCGTAGTGGTTCTGGCAAGACAAGTATTGCAAAGCAGCTTTTCCCTGAAGCATACATCAAAGGCTTTGAGTACATAAGCAAATGTGTTCTAGATGATTTTCCAAAAGATCTAGAAACCTCCGAGATAACGCGCATGCTTTGCAGCGTTGGTTTTGCTTCCCCGCCAGATTGGCTTAAAGGCTATGGTTGTCTTAGTCAAGGGGAAAAGATGCGCGTTGACATTGCACGTGCTCTTTGCTTGAAGAAGGCTTTGATTGTTTTCGATGAGTTTACAAGCGTTGTAGATAGAGAAATTGCTAAAGTTAGTGCTTATGCGATTAGTAAGGCTGTTCGCCGTTCAAAGAAGAGGTTCATAGCTGTAAGCTGCCACTATGATGTAGTTGATTGGTTAGAGCCAGACTGGGTTTTCTGCACTGACACTATGGAGTTTAGCCGAAAAAAAGAAGTCGGCCGCCCGTTGAACTCAAGGTTTATCGGTGCGGCGCTCAATTGTGGAAGATGTTTCGGCAGTATCATTATCTAAACGGAACGCTGGGAGCAGGCGTTCGATGCTACACCGCAATCTATCAAAATAAGCCTATAGCGTTTATCGCGGTTGCGCATATTAAAATGAAGTCAAGGTACTTCAGGGTTAGCCGATTGGTTGTCCTACCAGATTACCAGGGCTTAGGCATCGGCAAACGCCTCTTAAACTTCATAGCTGAACTCTACACTTCACAAACAAAAATGCCCTTCTATATCCTAACAAGCAACCCCCAGATTATACGGGGAATTACCCAGGGGATAACCCCAACATGGAAGGTAACTAGGTTTGGCCACGCAAGCAAAGGAAAAGGTAGCACAAAAATAAACGATGGAATAAGAAGTAGCCTAAGCAGAAACCGATTAACTGTTTCAATGCAGTATCTCCAAACCGCTAATACACCTAAAAACTGAACCAAACTTAAAATTTGGTAAGTTCTGCTGTTTCTGCCGGCTAATAGATTTAGCCGCTTGAAGGCTTTTTTTAATGAAAAAGATTTTCCAATGCCCTTTTAACCCATCTTAAGGCTTATTTAGGTTTTAATCTTCTGTCCAATTGGATAATTTGTCATCTTCCAATTATTTAAGGTCCATTTTGCCAGATCTTTTTAAAAAAACTGCTTGATTAACATTGGAAAATAACCTTTGAGGAATGAGACGCATTTTTGGCACTGCTGCAGGCTGAAAGTCAATAATGTATCCAATGTATCCAAAAAATGGATACTAAACACATCTTCGCCTCAGATATTCTCGAAACATTGGAACGGAGAAACGATATATACCTCGCTTATAGTTGTAGGTCATTCCCTTCTTCTCAAGTCTATCTAAGGACCTAAAGATTGATTCTCTGTTCTTACCAGTCGCTTTTTTAATGAATTCAAATGGGATGTTTTCTTTATTGAGCATAGACATCCCGCAAAGAACCGCTTGCTCTTCGTTACTCGCAAGTTCAAATCGTGGATCAAAGAAACCTATGTCTAGGTCTTTGATAATGCCTGGCTTAATTCTTTTGTAATCTCCTAATCCTATTTCTTGCACTCCAGCATTCGTAATTATCCCTTTACCGAAGAACTGAATAAAGTACGGATAGCCTCCAGTATCATGTATTAAATCGTCAACCAACTCTTTACTAAATTTGTAATCTGCCCCTTCAAGAGGACGGTCAAGAGCCAAGCGAGCTTCCTCCTCTGCCAGATTTCCAATCACGATGTCGCTAAACATACGCTCAGAGTAAGAACGGGCTTTCTTCACATTCAACCTAAGGTTTGGAAGACCACAAAACACAGCAACATACTTGCTGCCTTTTCTTTGGGCCTCATTCAAAGCAGCTATAAAATCCGAAAGAACATATTGCCCATGTGTCTTCCTGTCTATAACTGTATGGAATTCATCGTAGAGGAACACTACGCCTGAGTAACCTGCGTTCTCAAAAATGGGCCAGTTTTTAGTAAGATAATTAGTAAGGTAATCTTCAAAGGGCTCACTTCTCTTCGTTTCATAAGCTGGCTCATAATAGAAAAGATCAGGTATTCCTACTGACTTAGGCTTGATAAGTGAAAGCGCAGCTCCGACGCCTCGCTTGAATTTTGCAAAATGTGAGAATGTTTCAATCGCTACCCGTACATCATATGCTAATGCTTGCTCAAAATCCTCAGAATTACAATACTTATCGCTAAATTGCGATCTACGTATGGGAAGAAAGCCTTTACTTATGCAGAGGCCTTGAAATTCATCCAAAAGAACAGTTTTGCCCGTTCCTCTCAAACCAGTTAACAATACATTTTCAATCGCACCACCCTTAACATTATCCAATAAATCATCAAACTTCTTGATTTGCTCCTGTCTTCCTGCTAAGTAGGGTGGTGGAACGCCTGAACCAGGGTTGAAAGGGTTCTTCATGAATTGAAATTCTATCGACTTAGCTTAAAAATGTATCCAAAGTATCCAAAATTTGGATACTTCCTAATAATTCATAGCGTCTCAGCCTAATCTCCACATCGAGAATGCTTGCTTCTCTTTTCGGACATATACTTCCAAATGCTGTGATCAAGCAGAGCTTTATCTTTACCCATAAAATCTGCTACCTCATTGATTAGCTGATTAGCTTCCGAATAATCGTCGACTTCTATGCCCGCTTGAGAAATGAAGTTGAGCAAGTGTCTGTCTATAGCATTTGTTTTTATGCCTGAAAGAATTCTCAAGTAATCTACCGTTTTGTTTCCAACACCTCGAACATCCTTCAACGAGCTTATGTGACTTTCATCTTCAAGCCAAGCTTTCAGGTCATTTTCGCTTTCTATCTTATTAGCCACAAAAAAATTGGTTAGAGCTATCACTCTGTTGGGCTTTTCAGAGTTATTCCAGCGAAGGATTTTGTTGGGGCCTTCCTCAGTGAGAAGTTTTAGGAACGCTGAAGTAGCTTGAGCTTCAGGATATTTTTCTAGTATGTCGTCAATTCTGGGCTTAACAACCGTTTTGTAGTTTAGTCCTGACTGAAGAATTGCGTCTGCAATAGTTGCGCCCATATGATAGTATGGAATTTCCGGATCTACAAACTTGAAATCCTTAATTGACTGGACGTATTTTGCTATGATCTCCGCCTTGTTGGCTCCTTTCATGTTCTTCCCCCTAAGTCAAACGATTACTGGCTTTGTTGCTCTATTTTCGCTTTTTTTAAGATAAGATTCCATATTCCTTTGAAACTCAAAAAGTTGTGGTCTGAAATTCTGAATTACTGTTATAGCCTTTTTCCCTCTATCTGTGTCATCTTTTCTAATTTCTTGAATATCCCAAAAATGCCGAGCTGAACCTCTTAGTATTTCAAGTTGACTTCTCAAGTAACCAACAAACACATCATCGAGTTTCTCTGGGTTAAGCCTAAAAGTTATGTCATTAAAAACTCCAATTAGAAGTCCTATAAGTTGATGAAATTCCACGTCAACGTCAAGACCACAGTCTGCTCGAATAGCAAAACCTTTTCCATACCATGTGGCAGATTCTATCTCCTTTTTTGTATGCTCTATTTCGTTTTTCCTTATTTCTAAAGTGTCTTTTAATTTCCGCTCAGTTATTTCACTCTTTTTTGAACCCGACAATTTCAAATCTCCTGTAATGCTTCCCGATTTCCGTTTCTCATCTGTTTGGCGCAATCGCTGTTTATGAGAAGAAATTTCATGACAATGCGGACATAACGCTTGTCCATTAACTACCTCTGTTACCCCACCCAATGACCACTGTTTTTCATGATGGAAGTATATGGCCCTTGGGTCTAACTTCTTGTGGCATATCTCACACTTGTTATCTTGTCGATAGAGAATTTCTTTCTTTTGAGTGGGTGTAAAATACCTTCTCGTATCCTTTTTTAGTGTGGCAGCCTCTTTTCCTCTTGCCATAGTTTGAATAATTAATAAATTATGATTTAAGACTTTTGAAGATGTAAAGTCAACTTTCTAACGTTACTCTTATTTCGGTAGACGTTGCATACTTGTTTGCCGGTGGATGATGTGAGACTGTCTCCCGACATCAGGGGAACTTTTGGGAAGTTTATTAAGAAGGG
>JBEKPG010000043.1:0-20802 GCA_049520955.1 Bathyarchaeia archaeon
GGAACAGTTTGACCGTGGCGTAACGCGAATATTACCCCATTCTCGATGGCTTTGCCTGCTTTCAGACATTTTTCATCATTGTATTTTTCACCCAGCCACTCTAGCATCATCTTTGCGCTGAGTACCATTGAGATTGGATTTGCAGTGTGTTTTCCGGTTCTGTTTGGGGCTGAACCATGAATGGGCTCAAAGAGCGCAAAATTTTCGCCTACGTTTGCGCCTGGAGCCATACCTAACCCGCCGATTAGTTGGGCTGCTTCATCTGAGAGGATGTCGCCGAACATGTTGCAGGTGCACAACACATCGAATTCTTGAGGCGCCTTTATCAGACGCATCGATGCTGCATCAGCATATAGCTCGTTAAAGGCGATATCTGGATATTTTTTTGCAGTTTCTCGGCATATGCTGGCAAATAATCCGTCGGTTACGCGCATAACGTTTGCTTTATGTATAGCGGTTACTTTCTTTTTGCCGTTGCGTAAACGTGCAATTTCAAATGCTTTTTTGGCTATACGTTTACAATTTCCTCTAGTGATAACTCTTAAGCATATGGTTGTGTCGTTACCTATGGTGAATTCTAAGCCTTTGTAAACGTCCTCAGTATTCTCCCTAACAAACATCATATCAATGTCGGAAGCCTTTAATGGACGTAAATTGGCGTACAAATCGAACATTACTCTGAGTTTAACTATGGTGTCGGCTGCACTTTCGCCTACAGGTCCCTTTAGGCAAACGTTGGATTCTTTGATTTTTTGCACAGTGTCCTCAGGTAGAGCAGTTCCTCTTTTGGCTAAGGTTGCGTCTCCTGCTTCAGCCTCAATAATTTTGAGGTTTAATCCGAATTTTTTCTGCGCTGAATCTAGGACTTTTAGGGTGGCCTCAGTTAATTCTGGTCCAATGCCGTCGCCTGGGATTAAGGCTATTTTGTATTCAGTCATTTTTTATTCATTCTCCTTCTCAGGTTTTCTATTAAATCCACCGTCCGCTAAAATTTCAATTATTAAGGTGGAAGCTTGCCTACTTGAAATTTGTTGCCTTTTGAAATGTTTTCTATTTTGCCAGATTCAAAGTCCACGGCTAATTCGTCTCCTGTTTCAACAACCACTGATATGCCTTCGCATTCAATCACGTGTAACCCAATGTTAATCGCGTTTCGGAAGAAAATCCTAGCGAAGGATTTTGCACGCGGGCATTTTCTTTTTGATGCACAACGTGCTTTCCTGAGGCTTTAGCCTATATTTTTTCAGTGTTCATATTTTGCTTTCATCGGTTACAATTAACTAATTATTCTTTCATCAATTTTCTATGAGTATTTGTCATTTTGAGAAACGAATAGTTAAGGGTTTCCGTTGTGAGAGGCAATTTATTCGTACATTCTTATTGATTTTGCGCCTCTAGCCAATAAGGTTATGTGTGTTCTTGCAAGCCTCATCAGGTTTAGGAATACTTCGATTTTGTCTGGTGTCCCGTGATTTCCGCAGTTAAGCCATCAGTTGAGAGAGCGCGCGAAGACCTACGCAATTTACGAGCACTCCTGCACTTCATAGGGTCGTTAAAGCGTTTCCAGCAGACCTTTACGAGTGTAACGTTGGAAAGTTGACATGACAGTAACCCATTTATTGGATAGAACAGTCAAGCAATCACGCATCAAAAATAGGCAAGACTTTTTAGGGTTTGAAGCCGATCAAAAGCGCCACTTCCAGCCATTTCCAGTAGCAATCCACATCCATAAAACCTATTTGTCTTAGCCACTGAAGTTGTGTTTCAACATCTAAGAGCTGGTTTAATGGGTCTTCTGTCTTAGGAGTTCCAGTTGCAGATAGAAACTTGAGATGGAGATTCTGCGTCGGCGAGGCGACACGCTCTAGATTGCAGAAAACGCCTTTCGGATTTAACAGATCAAACACTTCGTTATACAACTGTTTCTTTCTTGGGTGAGTCAAATGGTGAATAGCTAAGCTGGAAACTACAGCGTCAAAACAGCCAAGTTGCTCACATGGAAGCGGAAGACTAAAATCATGTTTCATAACGGTTACCTGCTTATCTCCCTTGAAGCGTTTTCTGGCTTGTTCAAGCATGGGTTCGGAAAAATCCAGTGCTATTCCTTCTGCTTCTGGCCTGTTCATTTTAACTAGCGAAAGCAGCCTTCCGTCTCCTGTTCCCAAGTCGAGAACGCGGTCAACATGCAACGGCATCTGATCTAGCAGTACTCTTTCGCCCTCTGTTCTGTGCGGAAGTTTATCTGCCCGTGCCAAGTATGCAAGTACATGGTCAATCGTTTGCCAATTCCTTATCGCTGTTCCCTCTTTTTCCAATTTTTACCCTCTTGCTGACACATGAGTTAGGTATTTTAATTTATGCTTTATTTTAAATTAAGCGCGCGTGCGTGTTGAGACTGATGGTATGGGAAGTGTTAAGGGCAGGCGGCGCTCACGCCACAATATGAGCGCAGTTGTTTGTGAGTTGGATGGCTTGCTGAGAAGCTGAAAACGGCAGCTGAGATTCTCAAATATACGCAATCAAACTTTAAGGAGCTCAAGAAATTGGACCAAATAGAACCTTAAAGAAATGCCAAAGTTCTGTAATAGTTCTAAAAATGATTATAAAGGGATCGTTTATTATAATCGTGTTTGATTAGCTTAATCCAGGCACTCTCGGAAACTTGACCTTGTGGTCTGAACTTGAGATTGTTTTTATAGTTGAAAATAATATTGGAATAGATTATTGATTAAATGGGGGAACAAAAATTGAATTTGGGCTTTGATATTGACGGCGTAATATCAGATTTTGTGCCAACTTTCACTAAATTGGTTGCGGAGAGTTACGGCGTCAAACTGATAGAATCAGATATCTATTGTAACACCCTAAACCTGGTTCTCGGGATCACTAAAAAAGAGTGCAACCAGCTCATAACGGAGACACTGAAAAAAGATTTGGCACTAAACCATGGCGCTAAAGAAAAATTGGAAAAACTGTGGTCAGAAGATCATAAAATCTATCTTCTAACTGCACGGTTTGGCGACTTAGTTGATATAACGAAGTATTGGCTTAAGAAAAAGGGTATTCCGTACACTGAATTACTTCAATTGACTGAGGGCGAAAAATATCGCGCCAATATTAGTTTAGATTTGATAGTTGAAGACTCTCTTCAGGACGCTTTAGAGTGGTCCACGCGAGTTAAAGAAATTTGTATTTACGATCATCCGTGGAACAAAACTCTGAATGTTAAAAATTTAATTAAACGTGTATACAATTGGGATGAGATTTATGAGGAAGTTCAACGGTTGACTGGCATCTTCAGTTAGAGTTTCCACGTCACAAAACATCTGAAAGGTAATTTGCGTCTGTTGGTATTTTTCTGCTCGTTTATTTTTCTGATTTGGTGAGAGCGTCGGCGCCGCGCGAGCTCATGGCCCATCCATCTATCCGCCAGAAGGAGCGCAAATCAATTTAGCTGTCGAGGTCTATAACCCCAAAATACGCTCGGTGGTTCCTTCCAGCATCTCCAAGTCAAAGGACTTAACTCTTGCCAAAAAGTCTTTTCATGTCGTTTCTATGAACACTTGCGTTATAAACTTTAGCTTTCTCGTGCTTTATTCTGCACAGTGCAAGCCTGTTTGCTCCCCGACAAGGCACAGGTCGGAAGTCCAATTGAGGCATGCCCCACGGCGCAATTTAAAATTCGTATGAAAGTGATTAGAGAAATATCGTGAACATTGAAGCGGCTAATTCAAATTTTAGTGCAATTAATTTAATTTCAAAAATTTTATTATGATGTTATGTATCGTACACAAGCAGAGCAATGGGTAAATTTATCATCTGTCAGGTTAAAACACTTGTGAGAAATACCTGCCAGAAGAATACAAAACTTTCAAAAAATAGGATGCTTTTAGTCTTCTTCTTCGCTTTCCTTAGCCCAGAGCATTTCAAAATATTCCTGCATCACTGTCACTACCGAAAGATTGTTTGTCCACAGAGTGGGCACCTCCCCTAGACTTGCAGATGGAGACGTAGTGAGCAGAACTTCTTTCTCGTCATATATCGAAATTACGGCTCTGATGGGCGCGGGAACATACTTTATCCTTAGAGAGCCAGTTTTCTTAAAATCTCTGATGACCTCAGCCATTCCTTGGCTGTCTTCAGGCTTTCCTATGATCATTCGAATCTCCACGCCTCGCTTCAACGCTTCCCGGGTCTCTTCAGCAAAGAGAAACAAGGTTTTTGGGAATCTTTTCCATGAATTTATGACGTCCATGTTCTTCTGAGCGTTTTTTGTTTCTTTTCTTCTCTCTTCAAGCTCTGCTCCTTTTTCAGGGATAAGAATGAATTGTGGCTGCCTTTCCTGCAGAGCTTCCTTAACCTGGTTTCTTTTGAAGTTGGTCAGCAGTTGTTCTGTTTTTTCCCTCAGCATATCCAGTTCTTTGTCTTTGCTCTGAAGCAAAATGTTGAGGGTTTGTTCTATCGGCACTGCTTTGAACATTGCAGGAATGGATAATGCTTTTTCGACTATACCCCGTTCTTGAAGGGCCGCGAGAACTCTGTACACGTCTGGTTTGGAAACCTGAGCGGTTTTTGAGATCGTTTTTGCAGAGATCATCCCTGAATGGGCAAGTGTCAGGTAAACCCTCGCCTCGCAAAAAGTTAGCCCTAGTTGAGTAAGAGTCTTGACTTGGTCTTGATGACTTTGCATTCTCAACTCACGTTCTAAGGGGAGAATTATGTTTGTTTACGTTTACATTTACAATGAAATCAGATTATAACTTTTTGGGTTGTTTGTGGGGAGCCCACTTAACACGTTTTAAGTATTATGCCGTAGTAAAGTGTCGTAGCGCGCGGTCGAGGAATGAGCATGCGCAAATCTGTAGTGGATGAGAGCACAACTCAGGGGCAAGTTATTTCAGAATTGAGACGTACATCTTCAGTCGTCGGCAGACTTTATCCCGTGATTGTTGACAGTCACGGCAGAGTAATAGACGGCGAGCATCGTCTCAAGGCAGATCCGAACTGGTTTAAGGTGGAGATTCCAAGCGTGGAATCTGAAGAGCAAAGACTTCTAGCAAGGCTCATAAGCAATGTTTGTCGACGTGACGTGTCTTCAGCCGAAAAGACTGAAATGCTTCGAGAGTTGGGCCGTATCTATCTGCAACAAGGAGTTTCACGTAGCGAACTAGTGAAAGCAATTACTCGGAAAACTGGAATGAGCTACAGGTGGGTCATGAAGTATGCTCCTGACGAGTTGAAATTGAGACCAGGTCTCGGGGGACCAAAAAGCCAAAAAGATATTTACGAAACTGAGGTTGCATGGCTTGCAACTGGCGTAGACGAATTACTGTTAAAGCCCTCAGAAAGAGTAGCAAGACTCACAAACTATTCAAACACGAATTTTGTGACCATAATGGTGGAAAAACAGTTCTATTTGAAATTCAAGGAAGCGGCTACGGAGTTGGGGGTTGACGTAGATGTCATTATCAATAATGCGTTACTCCTGGCATTTCAGAAGGTAAAGAAGTTAGCAAAGCAGAATACAAGTCTCGTCATCTGTGCTGCGAAATGAGGGGGCATCGGGCATCTGTATCCCCTTCAGTTTTGGTTTCCACTAAATCATTGGCTTTACTGCAAAACCCGTTTATTCTCCCTAATACTGCTTGCATTTTTCAGAGATTTTCTCTGAGCAGTTTGCCGTATCCGTTAAGTCTCTCTCTGATCTTTAGCTCTCTGAGTGCACGCCACATTGATGCTTGAGTGCTCGTAATGACAGGCTTTGCCAATTCTGATTCTAAAGTTTCGATAATCTCTATCGTTCTAAGATTGGTGCAGCTGACAAACACGGCATCAGCTTTTGTTGTGAACACCTCTTTCGCAAGTCTGTAGGCGACTTCGGGCGCTAGCCTACCAACTTCCAGATTATCGATGATTTCTAACCCTCTTATTGCCAGGACCTCAAAGCTCATTTTTTCTAGGAATTCTTTTTCCTTTTTGTATATCTCTTCTGGATAGGGAGTCGCCACTACAATTTCTTTCGCGTTTAAGGCTCTTAAACCATCAATAACTGCGCGAGTTGTGGTTATGACTGGCAAGCCAGTTTCTTCCTCAAGAGTTTGCGTTAGTTTTTTCTCAGATTCTGGGCCTCCAACGAAAGAACCTGAGGTACAACCGTAAACAATCAGGTTAACATTAGCAGTTTTAAGATCAGCAGCCGCTTTAACTGCATCTTTCTCCATGTTTAGGTTGTCTTCCATTGTGTGTTTGCCTAGTCGCATTCTAGCGACATGTATTGAGATTCCCTGAGGCGCCATTCTCCAAAACTCTGACTCCATGGTAGTGTTGCTAGAAGGCACTAGCAAACCAATTCGAGCTCGCCATCCATACCCCATTCTTAAAACCAAACTAAAAATTACTAAACACCCAATAAAGCTTATCGGTTGTTAAAAAACAGTTTTTCACTCGTTCTAAATTGACCTAGCGTGTGCTTCTTTTACCAGATTGGTTGTAGACTGAAGGTTATTTCACAGACCAAACTATTTTAACGCTCATTTAAAATCGAAACAGGGAGTTAATTTACTCTCTGCTAATCATGCAATCTTATAAACTATGGTTTGGAGGGAGATTTCATATCTTTTCGGTTACAGTTTGGTTAAAAACTTGCTTTTGACCTTCTATCTTACGATTATGCATGTGGTGGAGGAAGCGTGGGTGCAAACCTTTTCGGGTACGCTTCCAGCGAAAGATGTTCTGAAATTACTGTGTTCATGTCCGCCCATAATGACACAGTCTATGTTGTTTTCCTTAATTGCCAATAATATTTCATCAGCAGGATTGCCATGCGCGTAAATCACTTCAACATCGTTAACTCCTGCATTCTTAACCTCAGTTTCAACTTCCTTTACAAAAGGATCTCTTTCGCCGACGCTGTCAAAATAATTGGTACGCAAATCGCCAGAAGTCTCCTCCCACTCTTCAAATTCTTTAGGCACTTTTTTTTCTTCAACCACATGAATCAGGTACAACTTGGAATTCCACATCTTCGATAGACTAATGGCTAAAGCGACTCCTTTTTTTATGTATTCGACGTCTTCTACAGCCAGCATAATTTTCGACGGAAAGGGACTAGTGATTTTATCAGACAATTGAACTTTACCTCTACTGAATAGTTTGGCAGAATACCTTTTATGTTTTGCGTGAATTCATAAGAGATTAATTTCTCATGCAAATTTAAAATTCAATGAAAAAGCAAATTGTGCGCACCTCTAAAAAACTTTAATATCTCTCAGTTCGTTTAAGACAATCGGTGATAAGTATGTCAATAAACGTTGTAGAGAAAAAAATTCAGCGTGAATTTGTTAGTGTCGTTAAAGTGTTAAAAGACAAAGAAGGCAGAGAACTAAAAGTTACTAAGGCATTAGAAGGAAGAGCATCTTGGCTGGGACCTCCTTTGGGAACACACAGAATGTTCTTTGTAGCCATGGATCCAAGCATCGGAACCAAACATCTAACAATGGCCGTTATGGTAATTCCACCTGGAAATGAAACGTCGCTTCATGCGCACGAAGAGCACGAGGAAGCATATTACGTTGTTAAAGGACAGGGAATAATGTACACTGACACGGGCGAAACCTTTGAAGTCCGAGAAAACTTTGCTACCTATCAATCTCAAGGCGTGGTTCACTGCATGCGAAACACGGGGCTTGAAGACTTAGTCGTGATTTACGTTTGGGCTGGAACAAAAGTGCCTTCATGGGGAGAAGCAATGGCTGGCGTCAAGGGATCTGCAAAAGAAAAGCGAGACTTTGAAGTTCACGCATAGCTGAGCGCTGGAAGCAAACTTGATTATCACTAAAGTAGAAGCAACTCCCGTAAGTATACCGTTGAAAAAACCATTCGTAATCTCTCTTGGCGTAATGAAAACGTTAGACCACGTTATCGTGCGTCTATACACCGACAGCGATGTTGTAGGATTGGGCGAAGCAGCCCCAGTCCCCATTTTTTGTGAAGAGAGCTATGAAGACGCCAAAATTGTAATTGACAAGTACCTTGCGCCCGCTATAATAGGTGAAGACCTATTCAACCTTGAAAGAATAACTGAAAGAATGGATATGGCCATCAAGGGTCATAAATACGCCAAAGCCGCAATAGACCTGGCAATTTGGGATGCAATGGGAAAGGCCCTCGACGTGCCAGCATTCCAGTTGCTTGGTGGTCTTTATCGGGAAAAAATTCCGATAGTTTGGATAATTGGTGTTGGAAAACAAGAAGAAATGGCAGCCGAAGCAAAGCAGTACATCAAGAAAGGTTTCTCGAACATAAAAGTAAAAA
This sequence comes from Bathyarchaeia archaeon, assembly GCA_049520955.1. Lineage (GTDB taxonomy): Archaea > Thermoproteota > Bathyarchaeia > Bathyarchaeales > Bathycorpusculaceae > Bathycorpusculum. The sequence continues at coordinate 8,314 of JBEKPG010000043.1, forward strand.
TTGGGATGAACCCTAAGGAAGATATTCAAAACGTCGAAGCCATAAGAAGCGCGATAGGCGAAAATCCAACCATTAGAGTTGACGCAAATCAAGGATATTCTGCTGCGACCGCAATCAAAACCCTCAGGCAAATGGAAAAATATGATCTAGAACTAATCGAACAACCTGTACCCGGATGGGACTTTGATGGAATGTCCAAAATAGCGGCTGCTCTCGATACTCCAGTCATGGCTGACGAAAGCCTATTCTCCCCAAAAGACGCACTCCGCCTAGTTCAAATGAGGGCTGCAGAAATCTTTAACATCAAAATAATGAAACCTGGAGGATTATACGCTTCCAAAAAGATAGCACACATAGCTGAATCCGCAGGCATACCATGTTTGGTAGGAAGCATGATTGAAATGGGCATAGGAACAGCTGCTTGCGTGCACTTTGCCTGTTCAACAAGAATAGTTCAATATCCTTCAGAATTGATTGGGACAGCTATGCTCACTGACGACATTCTCAAAGAACCATACGTGGCAAGCAATGGCTTCTTGAAGGTACCCAAAAAACCAGGTTTTGGCGTCGAATTAGACGAAGAAAAACTAGAAAAATATAAGGTCATTTAGGCATCCAAAAGTTGGAAGACCTTACTTCCGAAACGTTTGGTGCCTAAACCTTGCATTTCATTTTTTGTCCTCAACATAGTTCATTAGGGCGATTTATGGGAAAATGCCCCTGCCCAAAGCGACATCGACCGCTTTAGAAAGCGCATAAACAAATGCAGCTTTTCTCATGTCCAAATTATATTTCTCGGAAACCTCTCTTACATTACAGTAGGCATCGAGCATTTTTCTTCGAAGCTTGTCCTTAACAAAGTCCAATTCCCAACTTTCGCCTGCTTTGTTTTGCAGCCATTCAAAGTAGCTTACGGTAACTCCGCCTGCGTTTGCCAATATATCCGGAATCACGTAGACATCTTTGTCCACCAAAATCTCATGAGCAAGGTTAGTTGTGGGTCCATTTGCAAGTTCCAAGATTGTTTTGGATTTCACTTTTTTTGCGATTTGGCTGACTATTTGGGTTTCTTTTGCTGCTGGAATTAGAACTTCACATGGGCACGTAAGAATTTGCTCTATAGTTTTATTTTCCAGATTGTTATATCCTACGACAGAGTGTTCTGGACTTGCATTCTTGTATTTGAGCGCATCTTCTGGACTGAACCCTTCTTCAGAAAACACTCCCCCCTGAGAATCGCAAATTCCAACTATTCTACATTGATAGTCCTTATACAGAATATTAGCCGCGTTGTATCCTGCGTTTCCGAATCCTTGAATTGCAACCGTTGCACCCTTCAGTGACTTCAATCCTTTGATGTGCCCCTTTTTGACAGCTTCTTCCAAAACGTATATTCCGCCTTGCGCTGTAGCCTCCCTTCTGCCCTTTGACCCGCCTAAGCTTAACGGTTTTCCGGTTACCACCGCGCCTCCATAGGGGGCTTGTGGGTGGAACATTATGTAAGTGTCATAAATGATGCCCATTTCTTTCTCGCTAGTGCCAACATCAGGCGCTGGAACATCAGAATCTGGTCCAATTATCGGCATAATTTCGTAGGTGTATCTCCGGGTTAATCTTTCGAGTTCCGGCTTGGACAACTTTTTAGGGTCACAGTTGACTCCTCCTTTTGCTCCACCGTAAGGAAGACCAACAACTAGGCATTTCAACGTCATATCAAACGCTAAAGCATTAATAACGTTCAAGTCAACTTCTGGAGAATATCTGATCCCTCCCTTGGTAGGTTCATACAATCGTGAATGTTGAACTCTGTACCCTGTGAACATTTCAATTGAACCGTCGTCTAAGTATACTGGAAACTGAACGCTCAGCTGTCTGAACGGTTGCTCTAAATATTTTATTCTGCCCCGCTCAACCGATCTAATTCGGGTATTGACAAATTCTACTGCTTTCTCAAATTCAAGTTTCGTTCGTTTAAGAAAGTCGATTTCTTCCGATACTTTACTCATCTCATTTGAATCCATAAATATCACCAGTTTGGGTTCTCGTGCACGCATATATAATTCTGTCGCCAGTTTTCGACTTGTTTTTTACGAAAAATAAAAAAAGCAGTTTCAAATCGTGCCTGAACTGATTAAAAATTTGCTATTCTTCTATAGCTCAAGATAACCTTTCGCGAATCGGCTTTAGTAATTGTTCTTTACGCCAGCCAAGTGTCGAATAGTTTCTCCTCCTAAAAATTTGGTGCTATCCTCGGATTTCTCTCCATGGAATGTCGCTCAAAGTCGAGCAGATTCAATTCCTCTCCAATTTTTTATTTGTTACAGCCCGAGTTCGTAACAAATACCGTTTTTTGATTCACACCGAATAGTTTTTATGCAAAATCAGATAAGATTTCAGTTTGAAGTGGTTACAATCAAGAAAATTCTTATGATAGATCAAAAAAAATGTCGGTCGTGTAGAACATGTGAAGTCGCATGTTCCTTTTTCAAATATGCTCAATGCGACCCAGCAAGATCTAGAATTCATGCCGAAAGATGGGACGATGGACCATTAGTCGGAACAAGCCTCGCTCGGGTTTGTCAGCAATGCACCCCTCCAAGCTGCATAGCTGCATGTCCCACAGGCGCAATTACATTAAACAAAAAAACTGGAGCTCTACAATTGAAACAAGACCTCTGCACTAAATGTGGACTTTGCATCAATGACTGTACTTTTGGGGCAATTATTCGTAATCCAGAAAGTGGGTTCCCGTTGGTGTGTGATCTATGCGGTGGAAAACCGAAATGCGAAGAATGGTGCCCCGCCAAAGCAATAAGTTATGTTCCCATAACATGGGCAAATTTGATGAAAAAAAGAGAGCTTTCGGCAGATATGCTTTCCACAGTTAGAAAAGCTGCCAGAGATGCGGAGAAATGATTATGTTTGGTTGGGCAGGTAAAATTTTAAGAATAGATCTATCCAGTGAGAAGATTTCAACAGAACCGCTAACAAAAGAAACGGGCAGAGAATTTATAGGGGGCAGAGGTCTAAACTGCAAGATTCTTTTCGATGAGGTGCCACCCGGAACAGACGCTTTTGACCCAGCTAATCGCTTAATCTTTGGGACAGGACCTTTAGTAGGAACAATAGTGCCTGGATCTTGCAGGTTTAACGTTACTTGCAGATCGCCCTTGGGCTACCTTGGAGACTCAAATTCAGGAGGGTTTTGGTCTCCTGAACTGAAATTTGCAGGCTTCGATCACATCGTATTTTCTGGGAAGGCCAAAAAACCAGTTTATGTCTGGATAAAAGATGGCGAAGTTGAAATCAAAGATGCCAGCCATATCTGGGGAAAAAACACCATTGAGACTCGTCATATCCTACGAAAAGATCATGGTGACCGCTCGATACAAGTTGCTTGTATTGGCCAAGCCGGCGAGAACTTAGTCAGGTTTGCTTGCGTTTGTGCTAGCTTGGAGAGTTATGCTGGACGAACCGGATGTGGAGCAGTAATGGGCTCAAAGAACCTCAAAGCAATAGCAGTAAGAGGCTTCAAGGGCGTTAAAATTGCACACCCTGACAGATTCGAAAAAGCCACGAAAACCTTGCTTGAGGGAGTTAAAGAAACAGGTGCCAAGACTTCCACGTACGACAGAATCTGGTGGCTGCACAACAACGGAAACATGCTATGCACTAAGCATCATCAATCGGGCTGGTGGGAAAACGCAGATAAACTCGACCCAGAAAACTTCTACCGCAAACATGTTGTGAGCGGATGGAGCAACTTTTGCTGTGGGCAAGACAATCATGGCTTCGGCTGTAATCCAATTTACAAAATAAAGGAAGGACCCTACAAAGGAACAATTGGGTCAGTTGAATTCGAAGGAATAGCAGCCCTTGGATCTGCTGTAGCCAACCAAGACCTCGACTCAGTGATCAAGGCAAACGAATTGGCTGACACCTTAGGCATGGACAATGACTCATGCGGCAGAGTAATAAGTTATGCGATGGAGCTCTATCAACGTGGAATAATAACAGACAAAGATGTAGGCTTCCCACTTAAATGGGGTGACGGCGAAGCAGTAATCAAACTAATGCATATGATTGTAAAGCGCGAAGGCTTCGGAAATATTTTAGCTGAGGGTGAAGCCCGCGCCGGAAAAATCATCGACAAAGGCGCAGAAAAATACTCACTCACAATAAAGGGTCTAGAACAGCATGAAGATGGCAGAGCAAACATCGGGATGGCATTAGCCCAAGCGGTTTCAACAAGAGGCTCTGACCATTTAAGAGGCGATCCTCCAGAGATATACGGCGTCCCAGTTGAATTAATTGACAAAATGTTCGGCATAAAAGCCGAAGTGAACCAATTTCAGTACGAAAACAAACCTTTCATGGTTATGACGGAAGAAATACACTCCATGCTTACCGATAGTCTAGAAATATGCAAACGCTACAGTTTTTGGCAATCCCACGTATACAGCCGAATAAAAGATATTCCGCCTGGCTCTCTATACGCTGAACTGTTCTCTTCTGCAACAGGAGTCGAAATGGATGCAAGGGAAATTTTGAAATCAGCCGAGCGAACTTACAACTTAGAACGGGCGTTCATCGTAAGGGAAGGAGCCAAAAGAGACGACGACTACCAACCGTGGAGAGCATACACAGAACCATTACCAACTGGATCCGGAAAAGGCCACTTAATTGACAGGGAAAAATTCAGCCATATGCTAGATGAATATTACGAGCTTCACGGATGGGACAAAACGAATGGAGTACCAAAAGAAGAAAAACTCAAAGAACTCAACCTTGAATACGTAGCAACTCAACTGAAAAAACTCAACATAACCTAAAAGAAAAACAGCCTAATTATTAGGCTGAAATACGTCTAAATAGCATGGTGAAAATGAGCATTGGAAAGTTTGCAGATTAGATTCTTCGGGATTTTCATTGATTTTATGGATTTACATGAACTTAAAATGGAATTAAAAGAGAACACAACCTTAGAAGACCTTATCAGTAGCTTAGATGAGAGAAGCAATGGAAAATTCAAAAAGATGATTATAAACCAAAGAACAGGAAAATTCAGCGACCAAGTTATGGTAGTTCTTAACGGGAAGGACATTACTAGATTAGAAGGATTAGACATCCAAATTAAGAATGGCGATAAATTGCTGTTTTACCAAGCATCCGCTGGGGGGTAACCTATAGTCACTCTTTTTCTTTCAGCCTTCAAAGACCACGCATAACCGCATACCGACTGAAAAATGGAGAGAAGTAACTTTATATAACAATTATCCTGACTTGTATTTTTCAAATAACTAGCTTGGCTTTAATTGAGGCGCTGACTAATGAGAAAATATGTTTCAGAAAGAATGTCGAATCTTCCTGTCTCCAGTATTCGAGTAATTTTTGATAAATGTAGACGGATGAATGATGTTGTAAGATTTGAAATTGGAGAGCCCGATTTAGACACACCCAAGAACATTAAAGAAGCAGCTAAATTAGCGCTGGATGAAGGATTTACACATTACACTCCGTTTAACGGTTTTGAAGATCTCCGTCAGCAAATTGGCCACAAATTTGAAAATGAGAATGGCTTTAAGGCAGATCCTGAAAAGGAGATTATTGTAACACCAGGAGCCTGCAGTGCCGTTTATGGTTCGCTAATTTCAATAATCAATCCAGGAGAAGAGGTTCTAGTTCCGGACCCAGGCTGGCCACATTATGAGGTTTGCGTCATCATGGGCGGAGGCATTCCAGTAAACTATCCTCAATTTGAAAAGAACGATTTCAAAATTGATCCAAACGACATAGCTTCAAGAGTCACCGCCAAAACAAAAGCTATAGTTATTAACTCACCTAGCAACCCAACAGGAGCGGTGTTAGACAGAAAAATTCTGGAAAAAATCGCTAAAATTGCAAAAGACAATGATCTGATAGTTATATCAGACGAAGTGTACGAGAAGATAATTTATGATAATGAAGAACATGTCAGCATAGCGTCGCTTCCAGGAATGCGAGAGCAAACCGTAACCATTAACGCTTTCTCCAAAACATACGCGATGACCGGCTGGCGGATTGGATACGCGAGTGCACCTGCTGAAATAATCTCTCAAATGGCAAAACTCGTCCTTTACACTAGTACTTGCGCCAACTCGATAGGGCAGAAGGCTGCAATACAAGCACTGAAAGGTCCACAAGAATTCGTTTCCAGCATGGTTAAAGAATACAAACGCAGAAGAGATTTCATCATAAAGAGACTGAATGAAATTGCGGGAATATCCTGCAAGTTGCCTAAAGGAGCCTTCTATGTTTTCCCGAACATTACCAAGCTCAAAATGTCCTCTTTAGACTGTGCTTCCTACCTTCTCGAAAATGGCAAAGTTTCAAGTGTGCCAGGCACAGGTTTCGGGCAATATGGGGAAGGCTACCTTAGACTTTCGTACGCTACTTCGATGGAAATTCTTGAAAAAGGTATGGATAGAATTGAAGCAGCTGTTAAGGCAAAAAACAGAATGTTGACTTGAGTGTCAATTACTCCTTATTTTTTGAACCCTTCAGTGCTATTGGAATCATCAACAGTAAAGTGAGCGCAGCAATACAAAGCCATGCAGGGGAATATCCAAAACGCAAAACCAAGAATGAGAAGAGCAGAGGAGGAATAAAGTTTCCAAAAAGAGAGATGCTATTCACCCAGCTGACAGCCAGTGTTTCATATTCTTGATCAGATTTGTTCGTTGCTCTGGCGGCAGAGAAGACGAAAGTCATTCCTGCACCGTACGCTGAACCCACAAGGGCTACAGCCAAGACTGCAGAATAAACTGTGCTTAAAGCGGCTACTCCTATACCCAGACTCATCAGGACACCAGCTGCTACGATGAGACGTTTTGAATTGCCTGATCTGTCAAGAAGTCGACCCGAGAAAGGCGCCACGAAAAACGCAAAAACTAAAGTCAGAGAAGCAATTGCTCCTGACAAACCAACGCTTAAATGGGTTGCACTTTCGAGATAATAGGCCATAAAGCCGCCTAAAACTGCATTTCCAACTCCAAAACCCAGTAACGCTATAGATAATGTGATGAGCCATTTGTCTAACAGAATAAGCTTCAAGTCAGAAAAATTTATTTTGAAGTCAACGTGTTTATGCTCTTTGGGTAATGCGACCAATAGCAGGACAGACGTAGCCAAGCCGATTGACCCCCCTACGATTAGGCTATTTCTCCATCCTACCGTGCTTGCGAGTACAGCCCAGCCTAACAGCCCTATCACTCCTCCGCTGTTGAAAGCTGAATTGTAAAGACCCACACCCAATCCCTCAGAGCCTTTTCTTAAAGATCGGACAATCAAAATAATGCCTGGAGCAAACACAAAAGCCATACCTAGTCCAACGAGAAAACGCAGAACAATTATCTCCACCATGCTACCAGCAAAGCCAGTAAGCACAGCCGCTACAGAATAAATGATTGTTCCGTAAACTGCGGTCAACCGAGGCCCTATCCTGGCTGCAAGGATTCCTGCTGGCAACTGAAAAATTCCAATCCCAAGATAGAATGCAGCGGAGGCCAATCCTAGTCCCGAAACGTTCTGTTTAAATTCAGATGCAATAAGCGAAAAAACTGTGGCCAGGTTATACCAGTTTACAGCGTAGGCAATTCGGTTGAGGATTAAAGATGCAACCCCTGAGGGGTTAGCCAAATTCCACCTCAAGTGTAAGCTCATTAGGTTTTTATTCCCTTTAGGCTTTTTTTGTTTAGATTGCGGAATCTTTTCATGTCATGATTAATGTACTTAAATGCCACAGGATTGTAAACGGAAAAGGCATTATCAAAAATAATCGTTTGATTGATCACTGTTTATTTCCTGTTTACTTTTCTTGAGAGAACGCCTAGCGGAAGTTGAAGGCTTGTTAAGGTATCTTTGGCCATCTTTTCTTTAGTTCTCCTATGATACCTTTTCGCATGAATAAAATTACGGCAATTACTATGATTCCGGTGATAAGCAGTGGAAGTCCCGTGTAGTTTTGAAGGGTGTATGTGAATGTCTCTGAAAGAAGAATGAATATTGTTGAGCCAACTAAGGGTCCTAAGACTGTTGCTCCTCCACCTAACATGGTTGTTGCAATGGCATACATCGATGTAGTTGTACTGAACGCTGTGCCAGGGTCTATGTAGAGATTTGCGATAACGTAAATCCCACCTGCAATGGCAGGTGGTACGGCGCTAAGCATGAACGCCATTAGCTTGATTTTAGTTGTGTTTATTCCTCTAACTCTTGCTACTTCTTCGTCGCTGCGAATCGCGTTAAGGGCCATCCCGAATTTTGAGAGTGAAATCCAGCGTGTAAGAAGAATTGCAAATGTTATGCCTATTATTAACATTACAAATGGAAGTGCAGTCCAGTAGTAATCTGCGTATTTTGGTAGGGGAAGGATTATGCCTATTGGACCTGCAAAAGGAAGCAGTGAAAAAAGAATGAGAAAAACAGCGTTTATGCCTACTGTGCTGAATGCGAAGTAAATTCCCTTTAGTCTGAGGCTTGGGAAACCGATTGCCAAGGCAGCTAATGCGGCTAAACCGACTGCGATTGGTATAGTTACGTACGGTGGCAAGTTGTAATCTAACGTCAGAATAGCGACAATGTAGGCGCCAATTCCAAAGAAAACGCCCTGCCCAAAACTAAAATAGTTAACGTAGCCGCCAATAATGTTCCATCCGTAGCTTACTAAAGCATAAATCAGTATATCGTTAAAGAGGCTCAACCAAAATACTGGAAACCGTAGCAAGAGGCTGGTTACTATCAAGATTGAAGAAATTATAAGCAGGTAGGTTGTAAATCTGCCGGGTTTTTTAAGTGTCTTCATAGTTTTACTTCCTGAACCTGACGAGCAAAACGGCGATCAAGACGATGTAATCCAGTGCATAACTCACTAGTGAGGGTAGAAAGAGTGCAACAACTGTCTCGAGTGACCCTAATAGGATTCCAGCAGCTAATGTCAAGTAAATATTATCTAAACCTGCAAGCATTACTACGGCAAAGATTGTTCCAATCCATGTTTCTTGTGAAGCTGGATTAAATGCGTAAATCATACCTAGTAGGGGTCCTGCGATTCCTGCGAGAATTGCGCCTATGCCTGCGACAATATCTGAGGTTCGTTCCACATTTATGCCCACTAGTGTTGAAGCATTGCGGTTTTCACCGACTGCACGCATTGTTTTTCCAATCATTGTATATTTGAGGAAAAGACCGAAGAATATGAAGACTGCTACGGAAATTATGAAAGTGACTAACCGGATTAAGGGAATAGTTATACCCAAAATCTGCAAGGATACGTACGAGAATGATAGGGTAATTGTCGTGGGACTTGAGCCCCAAAAGAGGGTCATGCCACTCTCCAAGACGAGGGCGAGAATGTAGCCCATAAGGAAAATCATCTGAGCTGAAGATTCTCGCATCTTTTTGAAGAGAAATCTTCTGAGCCCCATTCCAATTAAGAAGAGCATCCCCATTGGGATTACAAACAGAAATGGGCTAACATGAAAAATTACAAGAAGCCAATAAGATATGAATGCTGCAAGGATCGTGAATGCTGCTTGGGCTGAGTTGGGCAAGTTTATTGTTTTCCAAGTAAAAGAAAGACCTACACTCATTAATCCGTATACTCCACCGATGACAATGCCATTCACTAGGAGCGCAAGTATAAGGCCTGTGTCAACCATGTCAAACACTAGTTTGAAAGTTATTCCCTTTTGGTTAATATATATAACTTTCCAGTATGCATGTATGATGTTATCTGGGTGTGACTCTGTTTCTCGACCTTTGGGTTGCTTTTTGCATCATTCCATATTGGTTCAAAAATTGTGAAAAGCTGCTACAGACCTAGAAAAAATTAGCGCCAAGTTCTTACAGCAAGTTTTTTATCTCAAACCAACAGAGTACTTCGAGAGGTCTGAAGTTGCTCAGCGTCATAAACATCACAAAGAAGTTTGGCGGACTAGTTGTGCTCAAAGATGTTAGCTTCGAAGTTAAAGAAAAAGAAATAACATGTCTTATCGGGCCAAACGGCGCTGGAAAGACAACAATGTTCAACATTATTAGCGGTGTCCTACCAGCAACTTCTGGCGAAATCAAGTTTCTCGGCAAGAGAATCACTGGTCTTCACCCTGATAAAATTTGCAGAATGGGAATCGGCAGAACATTTCAACTTGTTCGTCCATTCTTAGCAATGACAGCCTTAGAAAACGTCATGTGTGGGTCTCTTTTCGGTCCTAAAAACGCCAAAAACTTAGAAGAAGCTCGTTCGGAAAGCCTGAAATATCTTGACTATCTTGGGCTTGCAAGCAAGAAAGACATTCGAACAGAGGAATTAACTCTGGCTGACAGAAAAAAAATTGAAATTGCCACTTCCTTGGCAGCTAACGTCAAGCTTCTCCTGCTTGACGAAGTAATCGCTGGCCTCAACCCTACCGAAACAAATCAACTTATGGACTTGATTACCAAACTTCGCGATGATCTTGGAATCACAGTTTTTTGGATAGAGCACGTGATGAATGCAGTTATGAATTGTGCTGAAAGGATAGTGGTGATAAACTTCGGCGAGAAAATTGCTTACGGGACCCCGAGAGAAATTGCGAATGATCCAAAAGTTATTGAAACATATCTGGGCAAGAAATACGAAATTTAAGAGTGGAAACATAAATTGTTGAAAGTAAACGGACTTAACGTATTTTATGGGGATCTTCAAGTCCTATGGGACGTGTCATTTGAAGTAGCAGAGGGCGAAAAAATAGTCATAGCTGGTTCAAATGGATCTGGAAAATCAACGCTTCTTAAGACCGTTTCGGGCTTGCTTGCTCCCGCTTCAGGTTCAATAGATTTTTTGGGGAATCAACTTATGACTACATCCCCTTTTAAAATCGTTGAGCTTGGACTTTCTATGGTACCTGAGGGAAGATGGCTTTTTCCTAAGATGTTGGTAAGAGAAAATTTGGAATTGGGTGCATATACACGAAGAGCAAGAAAGACCTCCAAAGAAGCAAGGAATTGGGTCTATGAGCTTTTTCCAATTCTCAAAGAAAGAGATAGGCAGGCAGCTGGCACTCTAAGCGGAGGGGAACAACAGATGTTGGCTATTGGTAGAAGTCTCATGTCAAAACCAAAACTTCTAATGATGGATGAACCTTCTCTCGGATTAGCGCCAATAGTCGTGGACAGTATTTTTGAAGTGATTCAGAAAATCAACAAGGAGGGTGTCACAGTCCTGCTAGTAGAGCAGAACGTTCAGCATGCTCTAGCTATTTCGAATCGTGGTTATGTCCTTGAAAATGGAAGAATTTGCAGTGAAGGCCCTTGTAAGGAACTTTTGGCAAACGATCACATAAGGAAAACTTACTTAGGCATGTAATAAGACGAGTTTTCGGAGAAAACAAAACTTCAAAAAAATGAAAAAACATCGTGAAGAGTGATTCTTGTCACGAATTGATGTCTCAAAGCTTCAATATGCAACCTGTTCGGGGCTGCGAACTTAAATAAGACCTGAACCGAATCCAGGGTGTGTGAAAACTATGTTAGGTTTTAGAGCGAATGATAGTTTTATATGTATAATTGGTTAATATCAGCTATATATGCCTAAGAAAATAGTTTTTGAGCCCGCAACAGAAATCAAAGTAACAGGAATCATCGGCTTCTTAAAGAGAAAAGTCACTGCCTACGGGACAGGCGCCAAAGTTACCTGCCCAAAAGAGTACCTGGGCAAAACAGTTTACCTCGTCATAGTAGATGAACCAACCGAAGGGAGCTAACAACAATGAGCGAAAACGTAGACGGAACTCGCAGAGACCAAACCATACTCTTCCCAGACACCCTCGACAAATACGTTGACAAAGAGAACCCCGTCAGGTTCATTGACGCCTTCATTGACAGCCTAAACCTGGAGAAACTCGGTTTCAAACACTCAGTGCCCTGCGATGTCGGGAGACCATCATATAATCCTTCAGACCTGCTCAAACTCTATGTGTACGGCTACCTCAACCAGATAAGATCAAGCAAAAAGCTCGAAAGAGAATGCTACCGCAACCTTGAAGTTATGTGGTTGATGAAGAAACTTGCTCCAGACCACAAAACCATTGCCGACTTCAGAAAAGACAACGTAGACTGCATAAAGCCTGTATTCAAAGAGTTTGTCTACCTCTGCAGATCACTCGACCTCTACGGCGCGCAACTTGTTGCCATAGATGGCAGCAAATTCAAGGCCGTCAACTCGAAGAGCCACAATTTCAACGCGAAAACAGTCGCGTTAAGGCTCAAACGGACTGAGGAGAAAATAGCGGAGTACCTCAGATTAATGGATGAGAACGACAAAGCCGACTCAAACAAAGATGATAGCCTCAAAGTTGACGGACTCAAAGAGAGAATAAGCAAGCTCGAAGAGAAGAAGCAGCAGTACCAGCAGTCTCAGAATCAGATGAAGTCTACTGGGCAAAAGGAGGTTTCGCTCATGGATCCCGATAG
>JBEKPG010000044.1:0-20227 GCA_049520955.1 Bathyarchaeia archaeon
TCCCCTCTAAAGCCACGGTTGAGCGGGCAGATACGCTGCTATGTCGCCTTCTGAGAGATAACGTGACTGCGACGGCCACTATTATGATAATTACAACTACTGCAGTGATCACGTAATAGATCATTGTGCCTTGAGATGTCGAAGGCGATGTCGTTGGGGTATTGGAATACGACGGAGAAAGTTCTCCATAGCCTACAGGAAAATACTGCTCATTTACAGCATTAGTAGGGGCTTGAGGGTTAAGCAGATTATTTGTGCCGCCTAGAGCGTAGAGAGTATCATTTACAACTGCCACGGATAAGAATCCACGAGCAGTAGGCATTGAAGCGCCTATGGTCCAGCTGTTTGTTTGCGGATCATAAATATGAGTTGTGTTGAGGGCGTTAATTCCATCGGCGGTTCCACCGATGACATAGAGCCTTGTAGGTGCAAACACTCCAGTGGTTGCGCCTGCAGCAGCCAACAAACCAGGAGTAGGAAGCGGGGCACCAAGAGTCCACACGTTTGTTATGGGATCATAAATCTGATTTAGGTCAGTAATGACTGGCCCGCTTTTTCCTCCACCTTCAACGTATATTTTGTTGTCAACGACCGCCGAGGTATAAAGGCCGACAGGGGTAGGAATAGGCGACGCTGTACTCCAAGAATCACGTGTTGGGTCATAGACCTCAGTAGCGTTTGAAATACTGCCGCTTGAAATCGTCCCGCTGATAACGTAGATTTTGCCGTTCACCACGTTGGCCTGCATTTCCGCTCGTGCCGTGGGCATTGGGGCTTTAGTTTCCCAGCTGTCTGTTGCCGGATTATACTCTTCGTTTGCTCCTGTACAATTTATGGGGTATCCTGTTATTTGGTTGAAGCTGCTGCATCCTCCGAAGACGTAGATTTTGTTTTGGTAGGCGGCTACGGCAAAACTCTGTTGGTGAGTTGGGATAGGTGTCTTCGAAACCCAAGTATTAGTTGGCGGATTATAGACGTAATTAAAGTTTGGGCCAATAACGTATATTTCTCCGTTCAACGCAACTGCCACTCCGCCAGGTTCTGCGGAAGGCATAGGCGCTTTCGTCACCCAAGAATCTGCAGAAGCCTTGGCAGGTTGAATAATGATTATGCAGGAAGCTGTTAGAAAGACGAGAAAAAGAACTACAAAAATACTTCTGCTCATGCAAGTCCCCTAGCACAGTACTCTTTCAAACCTTTATAGCTCTCTCTGAAGAATGAAAAATTTTCTCCTAAATCAGCGCGCTTACATAACATTTTTTTGACCAGCTAATTTCTTTAATTGAAAAAGAGATTTCAATGGACCGGGGGATTTGAACCTAGCGCGCTGGTTTGTCCCTAAAAAACATACGTTTCAACTAAAAGAGGGTTATTGAGGAACAGCCTTGTTTTGTTCTTTTCTTCTTTGTGCCAGCAATTCTTCCGCTAATTGTTTTCCTTTTTTAGAATATATTAAAGCAACAATTCTGTTCCAGTCAAAGTCCTTTCTTGAATTGTAATGCGGATACTCTTCTTTGGAGAACATGACTATTTTGTCTGAATCATACAATGTTCGGAATGGCTCAGAGGGGTTGTCTGGGTGTTCATGATGTGTGCTTATGATTTCGCAAACTTGCCTAATGAAGTTGTCAGAACATTTGAGTTTCTTCAGAAGAGTTTTTGCTATTAGTGGTCCTTTTTCGTATTGCTCTTTTATTGTACTTCCGCCGATGTCATGCAAAACGATTGAAGCAAATGTTAATTCTTGAAGTTTTGGTTTTACAGTAAAGTTTTGTTTTGCTATGTTGAAGACTCTTATTGTATGTGGTATGCCAAAGTCATTTTTTTCTAGGCATGGTGTCGCCAACTCAAACAGTTTGTCGGTGTCTATTTTACCTCACCCATGACCTCTTTATTTAATTCTTTTTGATTGCTTATTTAGCTCTTCCTTGCATGCGCTGTAATTAGTCCGAGCGGACAAAGCGCTCAATTAAGTGAGCTCGTTAATTAGAATCTCAACAGGCAACAATGAGTAAAACTCCTTTCAAAGTAGACTTCTTAAATTCCTTTAACATTACGCTCCTTACTGCAAAGTTCAATTTTCTCAAATAGTCATTTTAATTATACATAGCCTTTTGGCATCTGGTGTTTGCCTTTCATTTAAACTCATCTTTCAGTTTCTCCATGTTCAATCCTCGTAGAAAACCAAATGTGCATTACCACTAACTCTAAATTTGTGGGGCGATTTAATGGCTTTGTTAAGCGTACTCTTGAGATGAATCGTTTATGGCGCAAAGCAAAAAAGTTGTTGAAAATGCTCAAACTATTAAGATGATTAGTTTGGCAGAATATCAAGAAGGCTCGATCGTGAGTCGCACATTGATCGACAAAAAAGCTGGAACCGTGACCTTCTTTGCTTTTGATGAAGGACAGGGACTTAGCGAGCATGTTGCTCCGTATGACGCTTTGGTTAGTGTGCTCGATGGCGAAGCGGAAGTTACAATGTCTGAAAAAATCTATCACGTAAAAGAAGGAGAAATGATAATTCTGCCTGCCAACAAGCCACACGCGCTCAAAGCAATTAGAAAATTCAAAATGATGCTTATCATGATAAAAGCATAGGTACATTAAAGAAGCCCGTGGCGTAGTTGCCTGCGATTAAAACATCCGAATTCTCGTTTGGAATCGGGGTGTGGATAAAAAGGTCTTTGCTTTTCTTCATTGAGACAACGGTCGATGTAAGAATCTGATTCGGTTGTAGCCACGTTCCGAGCTCTGTTGTAGTTTCAATTACGGCAGTGGTGGGAGAGCCATTACAACTATTTCGGATTCTCTAGCAGCATCAATATTGTATTTCCCTTTTATGCTTCCGTTCATTTCTGCTTGATAGTATCCGCGAGCAATATTTTCCTGTTCCTTAGCGATCTCGGAAGCTCGATCTGAGGATCGCGATCCAATGACAACATCATGCTTCAACGCCCAACGAATCGCAAGACCTTGCCCATGTTTCCAGTTCCGCCCAAAATGCCAATTCTCAACAATCGTGCCTTCCGTTAAAAGTTGTGAAAACGATTAATGAATTTTTCCAAATTGTCTGACTACCTTCTTCCATTAAATTTCCTTCAACTCTCACATGCGTAGACTAGACAATTGCTGGCAATAGTCTTGGAAGGAACCAGATTATTACACCCATGATGATGAAGCCGAATCCAACAAGCCACGTGAACCATTTTGCGCCCTTCACAATTACCTTCTCTAACGTTGTTATTATGGCTAATAGCGCCATAGAAGGAATAGTCATCGCCGCAACCGAAAGCATCACTATCATGTACAAATAGCAGGATCCGACGCAGTAATATCCATGTTCAGCACCGTTTCTAAAAGCTCCGCCAAAACCGTTTTTAGCATGTGTCCGCACGAAGCCCAAAGGAGACACGTAATGCTTGACACAAACATCCTTATAGGGTGTAAGCTGCCACACGCCAGCAACCATCATGATGACCCCTGCGACTTGGGCTGCATATGTCGATAATGATGGAATCATAGCACCAAACCGAAACGCTAAGAACACCGTTAAGTACGCTCCAAGACCGAGAAGTATGTAGGGGATAAGGTAGCCTAAGAGAAAAATCATTGTGCCGCCGATTTTAGCGACTTTAGATGACAAGCCAATTTTGTCGGCCATTCTGTAGTGGACAGAAACTGCAGGTATCATGCCTGGAAACATCATCGCAACCGTACCCGCAATCCAAGCAAGAACGAAGAGTAAAAAAACGCCTAAGTTCAAAGAAGAGAACAAAATAGACATATCCGCAATAGGAAGCGCCGACGAGACCATCCCATTATTCATGCCCATTCCAAATATCGAGTTCATCAAGCAGTATGTTACACTCCAAGCTATGGCAGTGGCAACGATTAGCGCAACCGCCACGCGCGAGCCAACGGAATCAGGTTTAAAGAAACTGTCATGGGCTTTTGTATGCGAAGGGGAAGTAGAATCCATTATTTCCAGAAATTTCACATCTGAGTCCATAGTCATTAGCTCAATCACTTTGATTTAACAACCACTACAGGTTCTCCGATGACTTCAATGGCACATGCACTCTGAAGAGAGAGGCTTATCGCAGAAGGCGTGGACAACTCGGAATCTGAATCCAAAAGAAGAAAAAAACCATTTTGCACCAATTTAGCAACGACTTGGCGCGCGTCGCATCATTGGTGTTTCTTATTCCAATTATACTCCCGATTGGAGCTTTTTTTATTTCTTCTTCGCTTTAGTTTCTTTCAGTTCTTTCATTGGAACACCGCAGCATGTCATTTGACATGGCTCACATTCACATGGGTTTTCCACCATAACCATCATTCCACATTCTCCACATTCGTATCTTGTGCCTTTTTTTGCCACATACTCACCTCCTAAATTGTTTAAATATAGAATTTTTTATAGTGCGTCCTTTCGATATGGTTTAGAAATAATCGATGCTGCAAGCGAATGGTCGTGTTTCAGGAACTTTTACAGGTCTATTTTTGAGCAGGTCATCTATTGCGTTTTGAAGGTCGTGAGTAGTCACGTTTGTTGGATCACGCGAATCATCTATTCTTCCTCTATATCTGAGTCTGCGTTCGCTATCGAGTACAAATGCATGCAGGGTTACTAAAGCGCCAAACTTCTTCGCTACACTTTGGTTTTCATCTTTAAGATATGGAAAGTTAAACTTTCTTTCTTTAGCTATCTCAACCATCTTGGAGAGTTTCTCCAGTGAGAAAAAGTATTGATTGTCAGAGTTTATGCCCACGAGTTGTACTCCTCGATCGGCAAATTCTGTTTGGATAGACTCTAATCTTTCGGTGTAAACTCTGGCTGTAGGGCAACGGTTCGCCATGAAGATTAAAACTACAATTGCTTTGTCATTGAATGTGGAGAGAGAATAACGTTTGCCATCAGTGCTTTGTAGGTTTTCAAAAGAGGGTGCCTTTTGCCCTATTTCGAAAGGATATGTTATTGAAAAAAAAGAGGACATTATAGAAATCTCGCTTACTTACTGGAATTTGTTGGGGAATTGCTTGATTACGCCTTCGGAGAGAGTATCTGCTATGAGCATGCCCTCTGTAAAGTATTCATCGAGTTTTTTGATGTCTTCAGTATAGTTTTTGGCTAGTCTTGCCGTCACGAATTCTTTTATTAATTGCAAATGTAGATGCAGGAGATCTGCCGCATCCTTCTTGGGCCAATTTGGATTAGCTGAACTCAAAAAAGATGCTATGTCATCTGCGTTGGCGATCCATTTCTTATCGCTTTCGGCGAATTTCTTTTGATCACCAGAATTTGCTGCGACGACTACTTCAACAGCGATCATGATATGTTGCTTTAATAGTTCTGTGAGTTTGTTTCCTGCGTCCTTTCCGTAATATGGAATGATGGCGTTTCCAATGTCCTCTTGGTTTCTAAGCAACCTGCCTGCGACGGTTTGAGCATCTGGAATTCCAGCTAACGCTGAAGTGATGTATAGGCGTGTGTACACCGTGTGGTCCATCCACAGTCTACGCATAGCTTGCTTGAGTGATGTACTTGCTGACATAAAATCACACAGAGGTAAGAAAAAGAGACCTATTTAAGACATTGTGGCTGTACACAAGCAATAACAAAAGCCTTTTTTTTGTTTATTTGTCCAAAACGGCATGGGAATCTGCAAAGTACTTTTCAGGGTTCTCATCAAACTCTAACTTGCACATAGGTCCACAAAAATAGTAGGTTTTGCCTTTATAGTCAGATTTCCATTTTGCTGTTTTCTCATCGATTTCCATACCGCAAACAACATCCACAACCATGAAAAACCTCCCTTGTTCGCTCAACTTGGAATGAAGTTTTGAAATGAGGCTCTAAAAACTTGCTTTTTACTTCTTTTGTTTTTTAGTTTTTTTCCAAGGCCTTTTGACACCATCATTATCCCAGTAGGCACAGCACATCCGAACAGTGACGTACATTTTTATGTTGTCATTAGAGCAAAGTTTTTTGTTTGTAACGTCCGCTTTTGAACCGCCTGGAAGAGTAATTAAATCAGCTTCTTTTGCTCTGTCCATTTCTTCTTCATTCTTTGGGTCAATACCGCCTTCATTATTTAGTATTTTGGGATCAATAAGTTCTTCTTTGTTACCCACAAATTTGCAGTTGTAACAATTGGTCCCAATAACCTTGTCTTTATTTAGTTCATTTTTGCTCATAAAAATCATCATAATACAGAAATAGATTTTCACGTATAAAGTTTTTTGATAACGTGAAATCATTAACATTCCTTGCGAAATCACTATCACTATATTATTAGGCGAAAGGAACCAATGAAGGTTTTTTGATAGACCCTTGTGTGAATACCGCTCTTTTCATAGTATTTTGAGGTTTTCGAGCTGTGGCTTCACGTATCCTACTACAAACAAATATATCCTATCAAAGTCGCTGTAAACAATGTTAATGGCGGATGTGGTGATTCAGATTTCTTATGAATCAAGGATTCTATGTTTGGTTTAGTTTAAGCAGGGAAGTTTGAGGAAGCCCAGGTTTTATGCCGATATTTCTAAAACGTGCCTATGAGAAGTCAAAAGCGGACGATGGTAAACGTATACTAGTGGAGCGTCTGTGGCCTCGGGGTCTGAAAAAAGAGGATGCAAAAATAGATGAGTGGCTTAAAGAAGTGGCGCCAAGCACCAAACTGAGAAAATGGTATGGACACGACCCTGCAAAATGGGCAAAGTTTAAGGAGAAATATTGGAAGGAATTGGAAGACAAGGAGGCACTGTTGTCAAGGTTGGGGATAGAGTCCCGACGAGGCAATATTACATTTGTTTTTGGCTCCAAAGAAGAGAAACTCAATAACGCTGCAGCTTTGAAAGAGTATATTGAAACAAAATGTAAACAGTCCTGAGGAGATGAAGTTTATGCAAATGAACGGTTCAAATTGTGATAAAGTTAACTGGAAAGAATTTGAAGTTCCGCTAAAAAAAGAAGAAACTTCAAGACTCGTTGATCAAATCGTCAGCTGGCAACAATCAGCTGGTTCTATTACAAAAAACTTTAAATTCAAAGATTTTAAGCAAGCTATCCAATTCATAAACGCAGTTGCAGAAATCGCAGAAAAGGAAAACCACCATCCCCAAATTATCCTGTGGAAACTAAGCAACGTGAAATTAACACTTACAACATACTGCACCAACGGTTTATCAAAGCTTGACTTTTACCTTGACTCAAAGATTGACGAAATCGATTTCTCGTACCAAAGTTTAAACCGATCGGATTCCGCGAACATTATTTCTCCCTCTGGAAGAGTTTTATAATGAAATTCCGTATTGAGGTTGACAGAGAAGGGTGTATCGCCTGCGCAACGTGTTATACATTGGATCCTGCACATTTTGAGGCAGACGCGGAAGGCAAATCGAAAGTTATAGGTGGCACAAGCAATGGAAAGTCTGAAGGCATCTTCGACGAAAACAATGTGAAGGATGCTCAGGAAGCAGAACTCTCCTGTCCCGTAAGTGTAATCAAAGTCTCAATACTTAAAGAATAATTTTTGGAGATGTATTCAAGTCTTGGAAGATCAACGCAAATTAACCGTTGAAGAGTTGAGCCAGTTCGATGGCAAGGATGGAAGACCCTCCTACGTCGCTTACAAAGGTAAAGTGTATGACGTTTCTGATTCTTATCAGTGGATTGATGGCGAACACTTTGGAGAACACATGGCGGGAAAAGACTTGACTCAGCAGATGACTTCAGCGCCTCATGGAGAAGATGTCATGGACGGAATGAAAATAGTGGGAGTTTTATTGCCATCCTAATTGAGTTTATAACTTTAGTTTCATTATTTAAAAACGGAGTAAATCGGATGTTTCGTGATGTCAGTTGAATTAACGAAAAAGGAAAAATTAAAAGAATAATCTGAAATCAGAATCTTGACCAAAAACTAAACAATTCGTTGATACGAGTTTAAGGAACTAAGTGTGAAATACTCACAATTGTTGTCAAATTCTGGTAGTTCATTGTGATGATAAGGAAAACTTTCCTAAATATCTTGGATCTATCTGGAAGTCATCCGGAATGAAAGCAAATAAATCAGTTCTTGTGAGTCATCATGGAAAAAGTCTTTAGTTTTAAGGCCAATTTCTCCATTTCGCTTGGACCTGACTGTATGGACTCTACGCAGAAGGTCTAATAACATTATAGACCGTTGGGATGGGAAAACATACCGCAGGTTAATCATTATTGAAGAAAAACCGGTAGAAATAGCAGTTAGACAAATGGGCAAGCTTGAAAATCCCTTAATCAATGTAACCATTACAAGCAGTGCTCCTCTGACGGCCGCCAAGAAACCAGTAACGATATTATTGGAAAAGAAGCTCGGTACGAATGTAGATCTATCACAATTCTATCATTTTGCAGAACGCAGTCCTGAATTTGAACCCTTAATGGAGCGCTTTAAAGGTTTTAAGCCTCCTCGTTTTCCAACAGTTTTTGAGGCGTTAGTAAATGGAATAGCATGCCAGCAACTCACGGTGACGTTAGGCATTTGCCTCCTCAACAGAATAGCCATAAAATACGGAGCCAAGTTAGACTTACCAGAAGGAACAGTCTACGCTTTTCCTCGCCCAGTTGACTTGGAAGCTTTGACGCCTGAGGATTTCCGGGCTTTAGGTTACAGTAGGCAAAAAGGAAAAGCATTGATTGAGCTCTCCAATCATATTATTGAGGGCAAAGTCGATCTTGACGCGCTTGAAAGGATGAATAATGAAACCGCGTTTGAAACGCTAAATGAACTGCGTGGCGTTGGGCGTTGGACAAGCGAATATGTTATGCTCAGAGGGCTGGGGCGAATTCATATTTTTCCCGCCGATGATGTAGGCGGGCGCCGCGGCTTGCGGCGATGGTTGAAGATGAAACAGCGCTTGAATTACGATGAGACAAAAAGTGCATTGTCAGCTTGGGAACCTTATGGAGGACAGCTTTATTTTCATCTTTTGCTCGATCGCTTACAAAGAGAAGGTGTCTTAAATGACTAACAAGCCTATACTGAGCACAATATTTCAATTGGCCATTCGTCTCTTTCTGAAGATTTTATAGAGTTGCTTAAGGAATACGACATGGGAAACTGTTATCGATGTTCAAACTATACCGCTTTGTGGGCATGTTCCTCGATTAATCGTGCAAACTTGCCAAAAATGCACTTTGGAAGGTATTTATTTGTGAGTTTAGTAGAGAAACACCATGTAATGATTCTCTTCTGGTGGGTCTACGCGAAAAAGCTGAATTTTTTTGGGTAGCTAATTTGAAAATTTCATCATCAAAAAACTTTGATGCTGCAGATTGCAATCACAAAGTATTAACGGAAGGGAATAGTTACAAACACCTTAGTTTCCAAGGTGTGTAAATAATTATTAACACCAAAAGTGATAAGTTGTTAATTGGAGTGTGAGAGAGAACGCCGATAGATATGACTGATTGGAATTCTGGAAAAAGAGTATATACACTTAAAGAAAAAATTTTGTCTTTTCTGAGCAAGAATCCCGACAAAGCCTTTGACATTAAGGAAATAATAGAGGGCACAGGATATTCTATTCAGATAGTTATGCAAGATTATGGTGCTACCCCAGAATCGAGATTTCGCCGAACTTTAGAAACCTTGGCGGAAGAAGGATCTATTGAAATCAGAGCAATCAAAAAAAATATGCGAGAAGAATTGTATTACAAGGTTGTTAAAATAGTCGCAAAAAACACTAATGAATAGCCCAGCAAAAAGACCCTTCAAGGGCAGCGTTCACGTATCTTTACTTTTGCTGGTTTTTGTGAGAGCCGAACCTTTATGCATAGCTAAATGGTCTGTTATTTAGCTCTGATGAAGTATTGAAGTTCTTCCTTTGAAGCGTCGTCCCCTGAACTCGTCTTGTCTTCGAATTCCACCGACCATGATTCCCGATTTAAAATCACAATTCATCCAGTAGTCTCCGTGCGCTATGTTTTCGATTTTAACATCAACTATCTTGTATCTACCAATTTTCATTTCATGCAATTATACGCTAAGCTAAACAGTCAAAAACCAAATCACGGTCCAAAAGAAAGCTAAAGAACATATTGCTACTTGAAAATCGTAAATTCTATCAAATTATAGTTTTATTACACAAATTGGTTTTTGGGCGAATTTTGAAGGTTTTTGATGGATGAATATATCAGGTTTCTTTGGAGAGCCTTTCCACTAATTCAGCTCCTTTCTTAGTGAGTTCGTATTGACGGTACACATTGTGATTAGTTTCTTTTGTTTGTCCTTTCACTAAGTGGGCTCTTTCGAGCACGTCCAAATCCATAACATTTGTGTTCAAATTGCCCTGTTCAGTTCCTTCAGATGGAACCAATATATCAAATGGCCTAACTTTCGCCACTCTGAGCAGAAGAGATTTGTAACGGTTTATCCCTTCCTTAAATTCTATTTCTTTACGTATGTTAACTTCTACAGCAACCTTACACAAGATAACCTTCAATTCTGAGGACATTACAAACACCAAACCAAAAACATTAACCAAAACAAATTAAAAAATGTTTTTTTTAATTTAATTTGCCGCCTTAGTTTGGCAGAGTTCTCAATAGAAGGAAACTTATTTTTGTATCAAGATCTCAATAATTCAAGCTATCACTTGATAGAAGCCTTAATGTTATCCGCCGTCCACAGATCAGTTATCTTTTTTTATACAAATTGGACTTCGGGTTACTACTAAATTTTGGTCAGGCTTAAGAAGGGAACAGGCTATAATTGTGTTACTATTATGGCTGATACGGGACAGGCTTTAGCTCCGTCTTGAGCATCAGCTATTTTATCATCATCGAATACTCGAGTAGATTTTGACTCGTTTGTTTCACCACCTACTACGTTAGACTGCCGGTTCTTACCAGCTACAAAATGCAGCCCATCAGTCGCATAACACGCAGCAGTCGAAACACATACTTTCAAGTCAACTTCAACTTTATACTTAACCATTCAAAACACTAATTAGATCTTTACCAAATGAGTTAATTAACATTTTCCAAAAAGTAAGCAGCTGAGTAAACGGTTTGTATTTTACTCACTGATACCTAGATTGTTTGATAAAGAGGCATTTTCTGTCTTTGAAGAGTTTTTCTCAGGTTTCCTAGAGGCCCCTCAAAGTTCGGAGCGCTCTTCCATGATCCTCATGGTTGATGTAATGTAACTGTCGTGGTCTAGTTATAAGATATCATCGGACTCTATCGTGTGATTCTGGGCTTCAAAAATTACATCCACTTTGTCACTAAATATCCATTCAAATAGGCACTCCTAAGAAATAGATCGGAAAACTATTCCACGTTATAATCAAAGAATTAGCAAGATTTTTGTCCAGAGCTCCGTCTTCCGAAAAACATATTAACGCAAAAGATGCGAAAACTAGATTTGGAAGTATAGTTTTGAAGGAATCTAATTCGAAACCTAGCAAAGACAATAATTCAAATTCAAATCAAGCAGTATTGAAATGGGAAATCCGTCTCTTCAAGTTAGTTGCGCTAGTGTAGGCAGCATCATCGGTTTAGGAATATTTCGCTAAAACCGCCGTCATGCGCTCTGAGTAGGACTTGAAGAGAAGCAATAACAGGCGAGGATGTTTGTGAGTCAAGTTCTTTTAACCACAGAAGAGGCGAAGAAAGCCAACCTTGACGAATTATTTAGCAAACTTTCGGCGGGCAAGGGAGGTCTTTCTTCCTCAGAAGCTGAAAAACGACTTCAGCAATACGGACCTAATGAAATTCAGGAGAAAAAAGTTAACCCGCTACTAAAATTTCTTCGCTATTTTTGGGGTCCAATACCAGGGATGATTGAAGCAGCAGTAATAATGTCTGCAGTCATACAACGATGGCCCGATTTCGCAATAATCTTAACCCTGCTAATGGTAAACGCCATAGTAGGATCATGGCAAGAACGCAAAGCAGGAAACGCCATAGAACTACTAAAGAAAAGACTCGCCCTAAAAGCGCGGGCCCTGCGAGACGACAAATGGCAAGAAACACCGGCTGAAAAACTTGTGCCAGGCGACATTGTTCGACTGCGCCTAGGAGACATAATCCCCGCCGACGTAAAACTAATAGATGGAGAATACCTCTTAACCGACGAATCCGCACTAACCGGTGAGTCTCTTCCTGTAGAGAAGCATCTCTCCGACATCGGATACGCAAGCTCCATAGTCAAACAGGGCGAAATGAATGCGCTCGTCGTTAACACTGCTGCCAAAACTTTTTTCGGGAAAACCGCCAAACTCGTAGAGATAGCCAAAACCCCAAGCCACTTTCAAAAAGCCATCAGCAAAATAGGGGATTACCTGATTTTCCTAGCGATAGGACTCGTATTAGTAATCGTTCTGGTATCGATTTTTCGCGGTCAAAACATCTTAGACATTATTCAGTTTGCATTGGTATTAACCGTTGCCGGTATACCCGCTGCACTTCCTGTGGTTCTGTCAGTCACTATGGCGGTAGGAGCCATAGCTCTAGCAAAGAAGGAAGCGATCGTTAGCAAATTGGTTGCAATTGAGGAAATGGCAAGCATGGATGTGCTATGCTCAGACAAAACTGGCACTATCACAAAAAATGCGCTCACTATGGGAGGAACCAAACCTTATGGCGAATTCAAAGAAAATGATGTACTATTGTTCAGTGCGCTGGCTTCAAGAGAAGAAGATCAAGATCCAATCGATAAAGCAATCTTGGCAAAAACCAAAAGCACACCCGATATTGCTGCTAAAGTTGAACACTTAAACGTTTCCGGTTTTAAGCCCTTCAATCCGGTCATAAAGAGAACGGAGGCAACCGTGCAGGGCGAAGATGGACATCAGTTTAAGGTAACTAAAGGGGCTGCTCAGGCGATTTTGGCGTTGATAGAAGATAAGAAATTAATCACCGACAAATTAACAGAAGATGTTGATGCATTTGCTAAGAAAGGGTATCGTGCGCTTGGTGTGGCTCGAACTGATAAGGATAATAGGTGGCAGTTTGCGGGTTTAATTGGTTTGTTTGATCCGCCACGGGAAGATTCTGCTCAGACAATAAAGACGGCTCAATCGATGGGTGTTAGCGTGAAAATGGTCACTGGTGACCACATAGCTATTGCCAAGGAAATTTCAAGTCAGGTAAATCTTGGGAACGATATTGTATTGCCGGCTGCTTTTTTGGATAAGTCTGACAGTGAGGCTCAAGGGGTGGTTGAAGCGGCGGAAGGTTTTGCGGAAGTCTTTCCTGAGCATAAGTACCGTATTGTGGAGCTTCTTCAAGAAAAAGGGCATATTGTGGGAATGACTGGAGATGGGGTTAACGACGCGCCTGCTTTGAAGAAAGCTAATGCTGGTATTGCTGTTGAGGGCGCCACCGACGCTGCAAAATCCGCAGCGGCTATAGTTCTGACTCGGCCTGGTCTTTCTGTTATTATTGATGCGATTAAGGAGAGTCGCAAGATTTTTCAGCGTATGACGAATTATTGTACGTATCGCATCTCTGAAACGATTAGGGTTCTGCTTTTCATTACTGCGTCGATCTTGATTTTCCAGTTTTTCCCTGTTACTGCTTTGATGCTTGTTTTGTTGGCGCTTCTAAATGACCTACCGATTATGACTATAGCGTATGATAATGTGAAGTACTCTGATGAACCCGAAGAATGGGACATGCGGACTTTGTTGGGAATCGCGACGTTTCTTGGTGTAATCGGGGTGTTTTCGTCCTTCGGAATGCTCTATATCGGATTGATTGTGCTAAAATTAAACCCGCTCGTGCTGCAATCGCTTATATATTTGAAGCTCTCAGTAGGAGGACATTTAACTGTGTTTGTCGCGAGGACTAAGGGTCATTTTTGGTCGGTGAAACCTGCGAAGCCTCTTCTTTTTGCAATCATTGCTACTCAACTTACTGCTACAATAATTACGGTGTATGGTATTCTGCTTCCTGCAATGGGCTGGGGGTTAGCTGCGTTCGTTTGGGGTTATGCTCTATCACTTTTCGTAGTAACTGATTTTGCAAAAGTGCGTTTATACAAGCTACTAAACACTACAGGTGTACGTACGCGAAAAGGGAAAACCTTAAACCTACTCAATACCGTGCCCGCTTGAACATGGCTTTCAATTTTTCACTGAACGCGGAAAAAACACTGGAATAACTGCAAGTAGCACAGTTGAGTTCGCGGAAAAACTCCAAATAATACCTATTCAATTTGTCGTGTTTCATTTTCAATGTAAAGATTTTCAAAAATGGTTCAAAAACACTGTTGGCGATAAAGAACTAGCCAAGAGAATTGGCCAGATTAACGCACAGTGTCGCAACATGAAAACTTGCCGAAAGAGCTTTCTAAAACGTTCAAAATCGCATTGCCGAATTGCAACGACATCTCTAAACATTCCTTCACCAATGACAATGTAATAGCGTACGTTGGTCCTCTCCCTCTGAAAAAGTCAAGATACAATAGCTTCAAGATAGTAGAAGTTGTTAAGGAAGCGGAAAAGATGAGAATAGCATTTTTCGAGGTCAAAGATTGGGAAGAAGACTACCTCAAAAATAAGCTGAACGGTCACCAACTGAAATTCTCAACTGAAAAACTAAGTTTGGAAAATGCCCAGCAGATAAAGGATTCTGATGCTGTTTCAGTTTTCATCTACTCTAAAATAGACGAGCAAATTATTCGAGAAATCCCAAATTTGAAGTTAATAACCACAAGATCCACAGGTTTCGACCACATCGATTCAGAAGCGTGCAAGAAACAGGGGATTACAGTTTGCAACGTTCCTTCTTACGGGGAAAACACTGTTGCAGAGCACACGTTTGCTTTGATTCTGTCCTTGTCAAGAAACATCTGCAAGACCTGCATTAAACGCTTCGAACAAAACTTCTCAATAGAGGGGTTAGAGGGGTTCGACTTGAAAGATAAAACCATAGGCGTCGTGGGAACGGGTCAAATCGGCTTGCACGTTATCAGGATTGCAAAGGGTTTCGGCATGAACGTTGTAGCCTACGATGTCCGTCAAAACAGACTCCTATCGGAGGTCTTGGGGTTTGAATATGTTTCGCTGGAGGAACTATTAACTAGATCAGACGTAATTACGCTGCACGTGCCCTACATTAAAGCCACACATCATCTCATGAACAAAGATACATTCAAACTTGTAAAGAAAGGCGCCATTCTGATAAACACTGCGCGAGGAAGCATCGTGGACACTGAAGCGTTAATCGAGGCTCTTGACCAGAAGATTTTGTCTGGGGCTGGGCTTGACGTCTTTGAAGGCGAGGAACTCATAAAGGAGGAAAAACAACTTTTATACGATCCTAAGAACCTCGAAGTATTGGGCAACTTGGTTAAGGATCACATTCTGTTGAGCAAAGACAATGTTGTCTTTACTCCTCACATAGCTTTCTACAGTAAAGAAGCCATGGAAAGAATACTCGAAACAACAGTGGAAAACGTAACTGCTTTCGTTTCAGGTAACCCAAAGAATACTGTTTAGCCACAACTCGACGTACATAAGCTCAGCCTTACAGAATGTTAGGAGGAAACACGATGATTTGTAAGCTGGTTATGTTCGGCAAGCTCGGATACTTTTGGGTTCTATTCCCTTGAGCCCGCTTCAACCATTTTTAGAAAAAATGGTCAAGAATTGCCAAATTTTCGTTTTTTTGGCGCATATAGCAGATAGTGTGCTTTCGTTAGTGGGTTCTTAATTTGTTTGGGATAGTTTTTGCTTGTTGTTAGGTTCCTTGTCGAGCATCTTAATTACTTGTTGCTACTTCTTTTCGGTGAAGTCTCGGTTGAACTCTGAGAATTTGTTAAGCATGTCCTCTTGCTCTATCTGAGTGGAGTATTTCATAGATGAGTAGAAGAAATGTTCATCTTCGTTTTCTAATATAAGATGCTTTCTTGAGCAGAAAATCTATATCCGCGTGCGCTTGAAAGCAACATGATATGTTTAATGGGAAAATTGAGGAAAAAGAGAAATATAACTTTGGAATACGAGTATTTTGGGAATACTTAATTTGTATGTTGGTGATAAAATGAGACTATCTATCATAAATAAAGATTTACTTCTCAATGAAATAGACATAGTTAGAAAAAAAATGAACCAAGAAAAAGATCCCCGAAGAAAGATATACTATTATTCTGGATTATTCGCCATAATGGAAAGAATCTACAATATCGAATATGACCCTCAATTAGTAATCATGCATTTAGTTTTTAATTCTTCATATAATGCTATTAATACTAGAATTACCCTAATGCTTAGCGGAGACGTTACTGTTCAATTACCAGATGATTTCTTTGATAATCTTGACAAATTATTAGAACAAATATATGAAAAAATCAATAATGAAGAAGATACATATTCTATATTAGAAAAAATCGCATGCTTGGCTTATTCTACTAGTGGGAATGGTTACTATCAAATACAGAAAGGAGTAAATGTATTCTTTTTGTGAGTCTAAAAAACGTACGCGCGATGTGTTTGATGGGCGGCACATCTCCCCCCATCCACCCTTCTTGAGTGCGGTGTGGTCTGTGGTAAGGTTGAAGGCGTGCCTGATTGTTGGGGAACTGTGCGCGCGATAGTCAAATTATCTTGCCCCGCACATAAATGACGCTTGATGAATTGACCTTAACAAACATTTAAGATTTTATATTAATA
The DNA here is from genome assembly GCA_049520955.1 of Bathyarchaeia archaeon. Taxonomy (GTDB): domain Archaea; phylum Thermoproteota; class Bathyarchaeia; order Bathyarchaeales; family Bathycorpusculaceae; genus Bathycorpusculum. The sequence continues at coordinate 16,672 of JBEKPG010000044.1, forward strand.
GTGCGCTAAAGTTGAGCAGGAGCCTTCAAAATTAATTTGATTCGTGCCTAAAGCGGTTTGGGTCTGCCCGTCCCCATACCCAAAAGGGTTCAAAACCTTTCTCCTCAATTGGTGCTAAGTAGGGATTCTATCCCCAATTTACTGGTAAAAGACACTTAGAGTGAGCGCGGCGCGCACCAACGCTCTGCTAAATAGTGCTTTTGTAAGTGGTCGAGGTGAGGTAGTTTCTACCACATTAGGCACACTTTCATCATCACTCGTAACCTCTCCCTTCTTTTTTGAGGTTCAATGCTTTTCCCTGACTATCGGTAACCTCAGTTTGAAGCATTTCCTCAATCTTATTTTTTAGGAAAACTATTTTGCTCATGGTATCCACCGATAATTCCATGCTCTCTCTGACTATTTTATTCCTTCCGAATTTTTTGTTATTCCGAATGCAGCACTGTGTAATCGTTGGGGGGCCTTATAGACTTAGAGCAGGCCGTTAAGGATAATCGTGTAATTGGTGTATTCCAAATTAGTGAAAAACCTATCCAACGTGAAACTCCAGCGAGTGATAAGGCGGTCGCAGAAACGGATCAAGAGTAAAGGACAACGTAAAAAAAGGACAGAGAAAAAATGAGGCAGAAAGGTAGTCTAACTGAGCAAAAAAAGGCCGCGAAAGCTTTTCAAAACAAAAAGGGGAAAGTGATTTTTGGCTTCGAGTTTTTATGGACGTTTCCTGAGCATAAGCAATCCGACTATAGCTATTGCAATGATTATTGCTATTGCTGCAGCAACGATCCCAATAGTTAGGCCTGACATTGTTGCTAGGCCAGTTATAGGAGTTGCAGAGGGTGCTGGTGTTGCGGACGGGCTACTGGCGTAGAATGCTGATTCAGCGTAAGATCCATAGTATGCTCCTGTGCCTGCAAAGGTAGCGATGACTTTATAGTCTCCTGGAATAGGCGGTGTGTAAGTATAAGTGTAGAAGCCGCTTGCATCACTGGTAGCGGTGCCAAGTGTTACTGTGTTGCCGTTAGGATCAATAGCAGTCAAGGTAACTGGAACACCTGTCACGTTGTTTGGTTCTGATTGCTGCTCGTAAACGTACTCCATCCACTGGGTCATGCTTGCGTCAGAAACTGCTGGCAGACCATTGGGGAAGTTCGCTGCTACTGCTTGTTGCGACGCGCCTGCAGAGACATCGATTACTGTACCTGTAATCGTTATTGGTGTGGCAGTTGTAACGCCAATATCAGGTGCCGTAACGGTGGTTTTGCTTGGTCCTTGGCCGTAAGCATATATCTGGTTGTCATAGCAGTTTACTGTTGCCATTATGCCGTCTGAAATAGCGGGACCGCCAGCAACGTCGAAAGCATCTATGCTCCATACAACGTTTCCATTGGTAATGTTCAAAGCCAACTGCTGTGCTCCATGGAATAATGGCGGACTATACTCATGCCCTTCAGGCAGGAAGAGCAAGCCGTCAGCGACTGTCCCGACTTGAAGAGTCCATATGGGCTCAATACCGTAGGGAGAATCAGCCCCTCCGCTTGGCGTGTGATATTGCCAATTCAAAGCTCCAGAAATGAGGTTATAGGAATAAACGTCTCCTCCCATGCGCCATATGTAAATTGAGCCATCTGCGACAACTTCATTCGATCCGAGAGAGCTGAATGGATTAGAATTTGGTAGCTCAGTTGGTCCCCACAGCAGTACGCCTGTTGTAAGACTGTAAGCAGTGATTAACCCTGTAGATTCATCTATTTCAACGTTTACTCCACTTCCAACAGCCTGTCCACACCAAGTACTGCCAGTTGATACCAGTGTTTCCGGTGTTTCGGTTCGGTTAGTTATCCATAGTTGTGAGCCGTCGGTTGAACTGAAGCCTGCTTCGATTATGAACCCATCTTGGAACATCGTACCACCTATAGTGCTTTGAATTGTCATAAGTATTACACCGCTATTGATAGCCGAAATTCCCAGATTTCCAGGCAGAGAAACACCAGAGATGTTAGTAGGTATTGGCTGTGTCCACATTATTCCATCTGAAAACGGAATTATTGCGTTTTGCGTAGGTCTCCACTCCCAAGCCGGTAAGCCGTTTGTTCCAACAATGATACACTGGGTGGAGTTCCACTCATTTAGCGTATGTGAAGTAGCGTTGGCAAAGTAGCCTATCAAATCTCCACTTTGATCCACCGTAAGAGTCATCGAAGTACCGTTAACAATGCTCAGGATATAGTTTCCAGTTGTGGCGTCAAACATGTTATATGTGGTTCCGGTAATATGTAGTCCAGGAGTCGTAGAAGTGGCAGCTAAACTATTTGTAATTGAGGCAGGAGTTCCAGTGCTCCATAGGTAGGCGAGTCCTCCATACTGATTGGGTGACACATAATCGAGTACTTGACCGCATCTTAGAATCGTACATAAACCAGCCGAAGTTAGCGGGGTGTTGATAGTCCAGATTGTTTGTCCAGTTTGTAAGTTTGTGGCAGACCAACCTGAAGGATAATTTGAAGATCCAGGAAAGTCAACTAAGTAAAGGATGCCGTTCAAGATTATTGGGCTGAAATCAGGTTCGTACTGCCTAGTCGCATAGTAGTCGCTTGTCTCGGTTCCGCCCAAGTCTCCTCCGATTGCGCCTCCGAACGCCATGGGCTTTGTCCACAAAATGTGAGCAGTGGTCGGCGCTGTAGTGTATGGATTAAAGTCTCCAGTGGCATTGTACATTCCAGTGTTACCGAATATCGGTACTCCAAGACCAAGCCAGTCCCCAGCAATCGTATACCAATTGTTGTTCAACGCATTTATCGGTCGTGTCCAGTAGTTTGTTGGAAGCGGAGTTAACTGCGCGGATGCTATGGCCGTTTGTTGCACTGTAAGAGCGAACGGGCTGCTTTGACTGGGTTCAAAATAATCACCGATATACGGATTAGTTTGCGCGGCATTATTTGCGCCTGTTAATGTTTGTCCAGCAAATATCATTTGGAAAGTATAGTTGCCAGCTGCCAATGGAATGTATGTAGTATGTGTTCCTCCCGTATCATCAGATACGAATGGGCCTAGCGTTACTTTTGTTCCGTCAGGCTGTGTAACTACCACTGTCATATTTGTCCATCGGTCACCGTTCGGTCCACTGGCTGTTGGTGGCGGCAAATCGACCCAGAAGTTGATATTAACTGTTTGCCCTACTCCTACAGGATTAGGTGAAACGCTGCAGAAAGAAAATGTTTGAATATTCCATGCAGGTGAATGTGCGCTAGCACTTGATAATAATGATGTTGAAGCTCCCATGGAAGCTGTCAAAATTGCTGCAATCAAAATAGCCATAAATTTACCTTTTAGATTTTGCATTTTTCTTTTCCTCAATTTTTATTGAACAAGAAGGATAAATACCCTCGTCCAATCGAAGTGCTCTTTTGCGACAACTTACTAATAAAACTTTGCAAATTGTAAAGTCAACTTTCTAACGTTACTCTTATTTCTTTAGTGGTTGCATACTTGTTTGCCGGTGGATGGTGTGAGACTGTCTCCCGACATTAGAGGCGCCTTCAATAAGCTTGTTAAGAAG
>JBEKPG010000045.1:0-19537 GCA_049520955.1 Bathyarchaeia archaeon
AGCGTTCTATAACCAGAGCTAATAGGCACACTTAGCATATCGCTTCATGGTGAAATCAAATGGAGTTCAAATTTAAACTCATTGCAGTTGCCGCTCTAGCCTTGTTGGTTGGAACGGTTTTTGCTGCGCCGCTTTTAATAGCTCCGACTAATGTTCAGCCTTTCCCGCAAGTGCCGGAAGGGCCTAAAGCCGATAACAGCGTCAACGTCGTCTACGCAGACTTCAACCCTGTCAACTGGCAGTACCAGAGTACGGACATCAACTCAGCAGGAATCTCTTCACCTGGACCCACGTACCAAGCAATCAACATCACGTACAACATCGTCTTAAACGTCACAAACACCTCAAACCAACCCGCCACAGTCTACCAATTTTCCTTCGCAGCCGCTCAAAGCATCAATGCTCAGCCGTCAATTCTAGGCGGCACAATCTATGACACCGGATACACCAACCCATCCAGCGCTTTTCCATACACGGACTTCGGAGGCATAGTTTCCGGAGTTTACCTCAACAACAAATGGGTAAACGCCACTTGGATGCCAAACACCTACACAGACATGAACGGCACATCGACTCTTGTACCTTACCCAGAAAGCTTGTTCTCAATAACTCAAACGAGTTACTACGGAGGCACTATTAGCGGACCCCTCACCCCAGATAACATCCGCGCCTACAGTGCAGACCACACAATCAACGGCACAGTTCCAGCTCTGCCAGAAAATGCAAGCGACACAGGCATCTGGTTTGGAGGCGTACCCATCACAGAATACTACGACCAAAACGGAAACCCCTTGATAACAGAGATGTACATTAACGGGGCATGGGTTGACGTGACAGGCGAAGTAAAAGTCGACAACCCACAGCCAATGACAACTATAACAAACACGCTTGTAAACGATGTCCTCCCAGTGGGAGCGCAACCATACGAAAACATGAATTCAAGCCTAGGAGCCATAACCACGCTGCCGACATGGGGCGATTGGGGTGTTGGACAAACATACAGTTCGTTCCCATGGAATTGGAACCAAAACGGATTCAACAACACCTGGGCACCACACGAATCAAGGCTAATTATGTTAAACAACACAGAAATGTTCATCATAGACCCAGCAGGAGCACCACCAACCGCAGGCCTAGCAGCGCTCGAATCAGGAAATATCACGTTGTACTCTTCTGTCTCAAACTACATCAATAACGCGCCAGTTAACGGAGTCTACTCCAACACTGTCTCAACAACCTCTCAGATAACTCAACTGCAAATGACCCAAACATCAAACGGCTACCTGTACAACGCAATTTTAGGTGACAACCAAATGTTCCAGCAGGGTACTTCAAGCATAGAAGTAACCGTTGTGCCGAGGACAAACCCGTGACCACCGCGAACCAAGCCAAACCTGGGGTAACTGCAACACAAACATGGCAAATTAGAGGGTTAACCTCTATTCCTTCTTTATTTGAGAATGGATATTAAAAAATTGAGAGAGGGGAATCAAAGTGACAAACGCTAACGCCGAAGAACTTGAAGGCACAACTCTAAATGTCTACGCCTGCATGGTTAAGGAAGGCAAACCTTTGGGTCCCAGAGAAACCATGCGACTAGCTAGCCTTAGCAGCCCAAGTGTTGCTTATTGGCATCTGCAGAAACTTGAATCGCTCGGTTTTATAACAAAGAACGAATACGGCGAATACTTTATCAAAGAAAAAGTAAATATCAGCGGGTACCTCTGGATTGGGAAAACACTTGTGCCCCGCCTAATTTTCTACTCCTTCTTCTTTGTCGGCATTCTATGCGTAGAAGCCATTACCATTGCTATCCCCTTTTTCCAAACCGGCCAGATACCCAGTCTCTACCTGTTTTACCTGATGGCTCCAACCGCCATTGCCATGGTGCTGTTCTTAAGTGAAGGCATTTGGCTCCGAAGAAAAACGCAAAGTGAAAACAATAGAAAAAAACGTAACCCTGCAAAAACACAGGTCTAAGGAAAGTGAGGGTGAAGTAAGCAAGTGAGCCAATGATACGGGTGAAGTACATGAGTAAGTTCATCAAGAAAGATTTGGAGAATCCAGAGTTCGCAGATCACAAGCGTTTCTGCCGACGATGCGGCAGACAAACGTTCAGGTGGACTTGCTGTGGCGAACGAACTTCGCGAGTGAAAATGCAGCCCAATCTGAAGGATAAACTTCATATAATGTGAGAAAGAGGGAGCGCACTGCAGGGGTTTTCTCCTTTTTCACTTTAACAAAAATAATGTCATTAGACCTTTTCCTAAGTAAGTGTATACAGTGTGTCAATATGTTAGAAAGTTGATGCTCTTTTGATAGGCTAATGAAAAGGGAATGTAAACTAACCTAAAATTGGGTTGGGTAGTATCTGTCCTGTTGAAGCGTCAATTAGAATGAAACCTGGCGGCGGCATTTGAAGTACCCCTGATACGCCAATATCTATTTGCCAGACATATTCGTAAATTACGCCATTACCGTAAGTATCTGAATAGCTTGCTGGAGGGTTGGTCATAGTTCGTATATTTAAGTTCATGGGCAATTTCAGGTCTTTATTATAAGCAGCAGAGTCGGTTACAGTTTGCCAAGGCATAAGACTGGCGTGTATTGTCATGCCCTGAAGCGTTGTTTTGTTCCAGCCGTCAGCGTTTAAACCTATTAGAAGTGCGTGATACATCGAAATGGGCGGCGCAAAGGAAGAGTTAACGTTTGTAATGGGAACTACTGCTCCAAATTCATTATAGTATGCGGTAGCGTCTGAATTTACCCCATTTAAGAAGGAATTTTCTTTCCTAAGATCGGCTGCTTGATTATATTCAAATAACGCAATTGCTGAACTTGCAATTAGAAGAGCTACAAGCAGGAAGGCACTTGGTTTTAGACCTAACTTAGAGTTAAAATGATGGCCATTTGTCTTCGGTCTGTTCCCTTTTTCACCATTGCTTTTTGGAGTTGTGTTCTCCACTGTTTGCACTGTTAGCAAGGCATCTTTTCCTTGGTCTGATAGGCAATACTTCCCGTAGTCGTCAGTTTTTATCAGTCCGTTGAGTTTGGTTAAATGGTGTTGCAGGTGTCCGCTGCTTTCAATGGCTGTTTTCTTTTTCAAATCGGCGAAGCCAAGAGGTCCTTCACTTAGAGCCTTTAAAATAACAATGCGCGTTGGGTGTCCTAATGCATCAAAGACTTCCGCACGTTGTCTGTCATTCTCCACTTGCCTTTCATCTTCCACTTTCCTTCGACCTCAATCTGCCATGTCCAAGTCATAGCTATTAGCCTATTTAATCCCTCTTTTGTAGACCTAATCAAAATGTCTTTTAACAGTTAGTCCAGTTTTCTGGACACGCTAAATCAAACAAAGTTGACAAATAACCTTCTATCGTTCACAGTACCAAGCAGCTTAAAGAGATGGATGGTATCAACAAAAGATTACCTTCACAATCGCTCTTATCTTCTTAACATCATTAGCTGTTAGCCTTCCTCTTATCAAGGCACAAACAGTCAGCAATATAGTGATTAATCCCGACGGCTCAGTTACAAAACTTTTTTGTATCTTGAAAAATTAATTGGATTCGAACTTGAAGCTGTTTAGGTCTTTATGTATTCGAACCTGAATTATGGTGCGGTTAAGATGCGGTCGCCGGGATTTGAACCCGGGATCATTAGCTTGGAAGGCTTCCATACTGCCAATAGTAATAGGCAGTTTAATGTCCTAAACCAGACTAGACGACGACCGCTCAATGTTGATGCTGTAAATAGTAACAGCAATATATCTTCTTTTCTGGGTAAACTGGACTGGAAACAGTACAGTGATTGGGTACATGCTCGATACGCTGTCACTTATGCTAAAGTGATTCTGCCAAATACAAGGAAATATCTGTACTTAATGATGGATGTTAGACAGCTTGACATTCTGAAACCAACTATTAGAAACAATGTGATTAAGAGCCTTATTGTACTGTCTAAGTTTCTGGGTATCTCTAGCCAATTCAAAGAGAGTCTAAAGGACTATGGGGTTAAGTTACATAAACAGGATGCTGTTGAATCTTTCCTTAGAATAATGAAGGCTAGTGATTCTGACATTCTATATTGGTATGTTAAGGCTTTTGATGCTGTCAGGGATAACGAAAGACTCTATCTTAGTTTCAGCAATGTGTCAGGTATCCGTAAGGAAGAGGCAATTAACAGTTTCAACCTGATAATCGAATTGGCAAAACAAAACAAGCTATCCGAATATTACAATAGAGAGCTTAACTGTCTAATGCATTTCAAATATCCTAAGCCGTTCTTACGCAATACTAAAAACGTCTATATCAGCTTTGTACCAGAAAGCCTAATCAATCAAATAGTCAACAGTCAACCGTTAACATATCCTCAGATTAGGAAGAGATTGAATCACAATAACCTAAAAGTACGCATATCAGAGTTAAGAGACTGTTTTGGAACATCACTGTTACAGCATGGCATCTTAGAGCAAGAGGTTAATCTTTTACAGGGTAGGATTCCCGTTAATGTGTTTATTCGGCATTATTGGAGTCCTAAACTAACAGAGCTAAGAGACCGAGTCTTTAAGGCACTAGAACACTTGGACGTACAGCAACAACAACCAATGATAGTACAATAACAAATCGAATTTAGCTTCTTGCTGACTTCACGGTTCTATAGTAAGTTTGTTCTTCACCTGTTATTTCTTTGATTTCTTTTTTATCAATGTTTCCTTCCGTTACTAAAGTATTTAGAGCTTCCATTACTTTAGATAGTATAAGTAGACCAGGTGCGTTTAAAACTGGGTGAGTGATATCAGAAATAGAAACTCTGTATCCTAATCCCTTCATTATTCCTACAGCAGTAAAGGCACGATTTGAATTCTCTTTTTCATTTAGAAAAGAGACAATTCGATATTTGAGTGAAAATCGTTCTCCAGATTCCCATTCATTATTATCAATCGACACTTTCTCAACTCAGTTCTATTCTACGCTGTGTAGATTTAAGACTTCTGGACTGACAGAAACAGTCAGAGTAGAGCAGTGCTAATGCATCTTGTAGAACAGTAACAGTAGTACAGAGTTAGTACGTTAAGTCAGTCAGTAGAACATCTAGAGTAGTAAACGTTATAGTAATACAGTGTTAGTACGCTTTGTCTTTCTGTCTATTGCTTGTTTTCTGAATTTGTTTTTCCATATGGCAGTTCCACTTTTGTTTCTTTGCCAGTTTCGTCTTTGTAGATGACGGTCATTGTTCCTTTTCCTGTTTCGTCATGTTTTATCTGAATGTCGATATTACCCCTTTTCTTGGTAACAACTATTTCACTAGTGTCGGAGAATCCCACTTTCTCTTTCGTTTTATGCCACTTAATATTCAATACAGAAAGTATTGCTATAATTAACAAAACGATAGATACAACTAGAAGAGCTAAGGTAATTTCAACATATCCTTCGAGGAGTTGCCCTGTTACAGAATAGAATATGGCATCGTAAATCCCCTGTGCTGCTAACGCGCGCGCAAACAGAGAATGAAACTCCTAATAATTAGTTTTAGAGCGTAAACTTATTTTGGGATTCAGCGTAAACATTTTTGTTTGTCACAATTCGGTGTTAACCGTGTTATGTTGGTTCAAGTGTTACTTCAAAAATGTAGCCTGAAAGACCCGGCTTTTTTCCCTCGAGGAGCGCTTGGATCAGTTTTGGAACAAATATTTTTCCCTCCTTGCCAATTTTTGCATAAAAAAGTGCCATTGACAACCAAAACCTATGCCGCGTATCCCAACTTTTAGAACCTGGTTTGCTTCTAGTTTGTACTGTAATCTGACAAACTTTGGAATTTGCACTCTGTCGCCCTGCTGAATTACAACTTTAAGACTGATCTTTCGAGGTAGCGACATAACAAACCATTCTCTTTTTGACGCGTAATGACGTTCAATGACGCGTAGTGACGTGCGTGTTGTTGTTCTATCAGACAGAGAAAAAACAAAAACGATTGCAAGATGGAATAGTATATCTTAGTCTACGTATGGATATAATGTTGGATTGAATCAGAAGATGGGTTTGGCAAAAGAAGCTCGCAAAGTTCCTAATAGCCGCATTAAAATTTTAACTAAAGACGCGAAACAGATGGTGAATGGACCCTACTATTGCCCGAAGTGCCGAAAGGAACTGCTGCAGATTTTAGCGAATGTAAACAAAAAGGAAGTGTACGCCGTCTGCAAGTGTGGACTTGAATGGCAGCTAACGTATGCACCTGTTTTTCAGCCGGTAGATTACTATAACAAGTTTAGGGATCTGTGGAAAAAGCAAAGCTACGGCATAATCAAACAAAAATAGGCTTCTGCGACAACTTACAAGATAAAAGGAGCCCAAACGTGACTGAAGAAAAACTTGAATTTGCTCGCCCGCTGCTTGTTTTAGGAAATCTTGGGCTTCTCGCATGGGTTTTTCTAGCATTTTTTGGCATATGGTTTTACAATCAGATTTATGGTTGGGCATACCTGCTTTTAGAAGCCATTGTAATCTATCTTATTCTGCGCAGGCTTGGGTGCAGCAGCTGCTACAAATGCAAAACTTGCTCAAGCGGCTTTGGGAGACTTGCAGGCACATTCTTTGGAAAAGGATTCACCAAGAAAGAAAGCAGGGGAAACAGGTTAGGGCTAATATTTTTTGTCTATTTTCTTCTTTTTCCGCTTCCAACGGCAATTCTATCTTTGTCTCTTTTACAAAATTTTTCATTTCTAAAAGTGCTGGTGCTCATTTGTCTTCTGGCAGTAACTGCCTACAGCTTAACGACGTGGTACAACAGTTCAACAGTTCACCAAGAACAATGATTTGGGACAAGTTTTAAACAGTTGATTAATTCATATTACCGCGCGAAGATGTTTAGATGAGCAGATCACTGCTAAGCCATAAACCAACCAGAATACTAATCATAGTTGCGATAGCGTTAATTATTTCTCTACCAATAATTCGCCCACTGGGAGATGTTATCGCTCAAACCCCCAATCAAATCCAATATTACAACACTGACTTCGCATGGGATTACGGCGGGAACCATTGGGATTGGAACCTAAGTATTCCAGTAACGCTCTATAACGCCTACATCGCAGTTCCCGATTCAGTCCGAACACAATATGGACTTGCAGACTTCGGCTTTTTCACCACAACTCAAGACAATTACATGCAAAGCTTAGCTGACAAACTCAACGAAACAGCAACCCAACTTGGATACAGCTCAAGCGATAAAGTAAACTTTGTTTTATCTTTCGTACAAAGCATCCCTTACAAGACAGACAATGAAAGCACAATTTACCAAGATTATCCAAGGTTCCCTGTTGAAACCTTAGTAGATGATGTCGGGGACTGCAAATCCCACTCCATACTTTTCGCAACATTAATGCTCAGTTTGAATTATGACATAGTTTTCATTAACCCTCCAGACCATTTAGCCGTGGGGGTACAACAAAACAACCTTCAAAGCACGCCACTGCAACAGCTCACCTACTGGACCTACAATGACAAAGATTACTACTATTGCGAAACCACAGGAGCCGGATTCACAATTGGCGTGCTTCCCCAGCAATTCAACGGTCAAACCGCAACTATCTACCCGATAGATGAGAGCAAACAATATGTTCCAAATCTACAGTCAACCTCAAATTTTGAACAGAACCCCATGACTTCACCCTCCCCCAACATCGCCGGACCCTCAATTCAACCAGTTCTGCCAATTTCAATTAATTTGATCTATAGCGAACCTGTCTTATTCATACTAATTATCCTTGCAATAGTAATTTCAATAACTGTTACAGTTAAAACTGCAAGCAAGTCCAAACCAAGACCAAGCCTTAACCAAACACTTTCTCCACAACCAAGCAACACCAAAGTAGCAGACGCCAATTCAGAGATCAACAAATTCTGCATCTATTGCGACTCAAACAATAAATCGTATGCTTCATACTGCCAGAAATGCGGAAAAAAAATAGCCTAGCCGCAAAATTCACTTTTTAAATGAGGTCCCAGTTGGTTCACGGCTCAACAGAGAATCGAGAGTTCTACTTACAAACTTGTCTAGCCTAGTCTGCACATAAACAACAACAACGATTTCCAAAACGATAATCGCAGAAAGGAATATGGCGAGAGCCTTTGTGAGATTCACAAGAGCTTGCCCTACTTGGAAATCCACTTTGCCATTAACGGTTGCCAGCCAACTCCAGAAACTAGGTTTCTGAGTAATCATAAATGCTTGTAAATCAAACGTTATCCACAAACATAAACCAACTAGAACAGCAGCTAAAACGCAGCCAACTATTGTTAGATTTTTCCAGTCAGAACTTACGCGTGAAGACCAGCTTATTCGTGATCCAGAATCAATTGAATCAAAATTGATGACTATTGACTTCTTAGCTGTTCTTGGTGAAACACCCCACAGTGAGCCCTGCTTAACCAAAATTTCTTTTGGCGAATCTTCTGAGATTATCTTGAAGCCTTTTTCTATGAGAGCAGCTTTCAAATCTGTATATGCTTTATCGATTCCTAAACTTACAGTTCGCTCAGGCAATCATGGCACCTCAAGATTCGCATTTAGTTGCTGTGAACCTAAAAAGCTTCTTCTAATGACGCGCCTTATGTTTAAAACCTCTAATCTGCCTGCGCTCTAGAGCGCGGTTTCTCTCCATGTTTTTTATTCGAGCGTAAAGCTTTGAGACCTTGGTTTTAGACGGCACTTTAGACCTTGGCATATGAACAGGCACAGGCGTGAATGGCTTATTAATCTCAAGTTTGCGCCGTCCAGACTTCTTGAATGGAACATCTTTCACTTTTTTGAAGATAACATAGCCTTCTTTGAGGTTTACTTCCTGCACTTCCCAGCCCGCCTCCAACCAAGACTTAGTATGAGCGCTAGATGAGGAGTTACTCCACCAAGCTTCATCTCTGAAAGCGCTTATCGGCAGGTTACTACCGATCAATCCGTCTATTCTCGCAAAGGAAAGCTTTACTAACCCAGTGAAAGCAGCTCTAAACTTCAAATGACTCCCAAGAGCCTCGTACTTGGAGACTGACCGTGGCACAACCACTCGTCTAGCGCAGTGCAAGCAAAGCATTATGTTTGGATCTCCAGTGGCAACATCGGGAACCATGCAGTCTCGGCAAAACAGTTTCTTACAACGTTGACACTTACGCATGTAAGTTACTCGGAGAACTCTTCCGCAGATTCCGCACTCATCCTTCAAGGATCGGACGACCTCAACTGGCGAACAGAAAAATCGCTTTAACTATATCACTTTTCTTAAGAATATTAATTTTCACTTTTTAACAAGCGGATTTTTCCTGAAAACTATTGTTGTTTTTAGATGTTAACTGAGTTAAAGTGACCTTGATTTCTTCCCCTATTAATCTGATTAGCTTTCGCGCCTGCCTATCAATGACCAGTAGCAAGGCTACATAAATTGCAAAGCCTGCGATGGCTTTAGCTATTGTTGAAAGTAGTGTCGATGTGGCAGGAAGCAGAAAAAGCATAACGCTTCCCATTAAGATGGAGGCTAGAATGTATTTTGCTATGCTTTTCCAAGCGACAGGTAATCTAACTGAATGATGCATAAACGAATATAATCCAATGAAAGATGAAAGATGAACGCCAATCAGTATGGCAACAACGTATAACACCGCTTGTACTGATCCGGCAACAGGCAACCGCGTTAGAACGAAATATGCTATGGGCAAAGCAATTGCCGCCTGAATATACGGCAGAGTAAATACTTTGAAGATTTTGCTTCTGAACAGTTTGCGTATAGAAATTTTTCCTTCCGAATCGAAAGCTTCTCTGCCCATTACACATGAAGAGTAAAATGAAGCCATCACCGTCACTAAAGTATCAATGGTTAATGCAATTAAAACAGGCCAAGCAACACTGTAACTGACATTCAGAACTGTCAAGAATGCGGCAGACATAACCATGGTTATTGCAGCAAATGGAATAGCCAACATTAACACTGTTCTAAACGATTCTCCAACTTGTTCATCCGAACAAGAGTTAGCCAGCAATTTAGGATACAAAGCGTACGCCAAAGAAGCAGAATAGCCAATTATAGTGGTAAAAGTGAAGGCTGCTTGATAATAGGCTCTAGTATCTGGTCCACCGTATATGAAAAGCAAGATAAATACAAACGCAACCAACTGCCCGCCAATAGCGTTGTAAGCAATTGCTGTTGAGCCCTTAAGCCACTCTTTTAGGTAGCCCCAGTTTACTTTTTGATTAAATTCATCAGACAAAAGATACACATAGTATAATATTTGAACTACGCAGGAAACACTTAGGGCTAATATTGCCCCGAGAAATAACTGCCTAAAACCCAATATCAAAACTAAAGCAATAGTCACTTTCACTATTTCCTCAATCAGCAGGCCGTACCCAACTGCTTGAGGCCTTGCAGACTGCAAAATGCTTTCAAAAATAGTAATCATGTAATACGTCAGAACATACAAGCCAGCAATAAAATAGATTAGCAGGTAAACTTGGGTTCCGATTGCTCTTGAAATCAGAACTATAGCTGGAAAATAAATTACAACTGCAATAGCACCTATTAACAACTGGGCTAAAATGCCAGTTTTAATGGCTCCCTCTTTAGCTCTTGCCACAAAACGAGTCGCCCAAAAAGGCAACAAACCACTGAAAAGCACAAAGTATCCAGTGTAATCAAAAATGTTTGTCCAAATGCCAAACTGGACTTTGGACATGCTTCGGGTCAGTAAGAGTGTAAAGATAATTCCAGTAATTAGACTCAATACTTGGGTAGTAAAAATGACGAACCCACTGTACTGGAGTCTTACCTGTTTCTTACTCAACTGACCCTTTCCTGCTTTCTCGTTTTAAGGTAAGTGCATTATTAAACTTCTAGATATACGATTTCCCAAATTTTCCCAAAAAAAGTTGAAAAGATGGATGGTTTATTTACCCCTTTACTACTGCGAGAGGTACAAGCCTTGCGACTTTAGTGGCAATTCCAATCTTATCGCTGACTTCGGCAACGACATCCACATTCTTATACGCTAGGTCTGCTTCCTCTGCCAAAACAGAAATGCTTGCGGCACGAACAACAATGCCCCGCTTCTCCAAAGCCGCTTTTATGTCTCCACCCCAATATTGCCGCTTTGCGGCTGATCGGCTCATCATTCTGCCTGCTCCGTGGGCTGTTGAACCAAAAGTTAAATCCATAGCATTCTGGGTACCGACCAAAACCCATGAGCTTGTTCCCATGCTGCCTGGAATAAGCACTGGTTGCCCTTCGCTTCGATAATCAGCTGGAACAGCAGGATTGCCTGCTGGAAAAGCGCGTGTTGCTCCCTTGCGGTGAACCCAAACTTTCTTTTCTCCACCATTAATCTTGTGCGTTTCTATCTTGGCAATGTTGTGCGCTACATCGTAAACAAGTTTTAAACCAAACTTTTCAGGCGGTTCATGGAAAACTTGCTGAAAACTTTGCCTGACCCAATGCATAATAGCGTGCCTATTAGAAAAAGCATAGTTGACAGCGCAAGCCATCGCTTGGAAGTAATCCCGAGCTTCGTTGCTGCTTCCGGGTGCACATGCTAATTCACGGTCCGGCAACGTTATCTTATACTTTTGCACTGCATGCTCCATAACTCTCAGATAGTCGGAGCAGACTTGGTGACCGTAACCTCTTGAACCGCAATGAATCATTACTGTAACTTGGCCTTCTTGTTCAATTCCAAAAGCCTTAGCCGTCTTAGGCTTGTAGATTTTGTCTACCTTTTGTATTTCTAAGAAGTGGTTTCCCGAACCTAAGGTTCCAATCTGTGTTAATCCTCTGCTCTTAGCGGTCGACGAGACCTTTTCTGGGTTTGCATTGGCCATGCAACCGTTTTCTTCGCAGTGCTCTGCGTCTTCAGGCCAGCCAAACCCTCGTTTGATAAGCCAGGGCACACCTTCAACTGCTAAATGGTCTAAGTCAGTAGATGAAACGGTTAAGTCTTTTCGTCGACTCCCAAGTCCCGAGGGGACGTTCCGGAAAATAGTTTCAGCTAATGGTGCAAGTTTGGGTCGGATCTCTTTTTCTGTAAGTGTTGTTGCTAAGAGGCGAACGCCACAATTGATGTCATAGCCTACGCCGCCCGGGCTAATGACTCCTTCCTCATAATCGGTTGCGGCAACACCGCCTATTGGAAACCCGTAGCCTTCATGCCCATCTGGCAATGTTATTGCATACTTGTAAATTCCAGGCAATTGTGTTACGTTTGTGCACTGCCAAAGAGTGCGATCAGTCTTCATCTTCTCTAGAAGCGCTTCGTTTGCAAAAACCATGCCTGGAACTCGCATGGCTGACTTGTATTTTGGTATACGCCAAGCGTATTCGTTTACTTTCTCAAGGGGAATTTCTTCCGGCGCCCTTCTGCTTTCACTTTCGCCCAAAAATTTTCACCTTAAAAACAAAGTGGAACGACACTATAAAACGTTTATGAACCCTTTTGAGTCTGAATTTGCTTTGCACAGTCGATGAAGCCTTGAACACTGTTTTCAAGAGCGGTCTTAGAGTAAATTCGATGCGATTTTAAGTAATCCGCTAGTAGATGCATAACCTTGTCCTCAGCAATTATTCTATTAAGAACTTCCTCTAAATTTTGGTTTTCTATAACGCCTTCTTCCGCGATTTTTGCCCATAACTTGAGCTGTACCTGGTAATCTTTTAAGCGTTGAACACCGTTTGAGGCTTTTCCGAAATGGCTGTAGTATAAAACTGTCGGGTTAAAGCTGATTAATTTATCTAAGGAAGCCAAGGCTGCGTCAAGATAGAACGGAGGCGGTGTGGTCGGCATTACAACATCAAACTCTGGGAAGAATGTGCCAGCGGCATCCCCTGGAAAAACTCCGCAATTCAAAGATTCATGGAAGCTAATGCTGTGTGAAGCATGACCAAGCGTCTCAATAACACTCAATTTACCGCCGCCATCTAAGTCAAAAGATCCCTCAGTTACAGGAATTATACGTTCTTTTGGTACCGGTTCGGGCTTTCCGAAAATTTCGCTAACAAAACCCAAAACTTCTTGTGCGGAAGGCCAAAGCCGTTCAGGATCAATCAGATGTGGCATTCCCCTCGGATGAACCAAGACTTTTGCGTTAGGCAGATACTTTAGCAATGTGCCCACTCCGCCGCCGTGATCTAAGTGAACATGTGTAACGGCGACGTATTCTACATCCTCAAATTTTATGTTGAGTTCTCTTAAGCCAGAAACAAGCCTAGGCACTGAATTAGTTGGACCAGACTCCACAAGGATAGTCTTAGCGCCTTTTATCACGTAGCTGCAGATGAGGTTTTTGAATCCGCCAGTTTCAAGCTCAACAAGGTACAGGTTTTCGCCGATTTCTTTTGTGTGCAAAGTTTCATCCTTGGTTAGCTTTGATAAGTGCTTTATGCCATAAACGTTTCCGTTAAAGCTAAGCTGGAACACGTAAAACTTAATTATACATTACTATTCTATGGTGGGGGCTGAGGGTGACAGAAGTAAATTGAAAGCAATTATCTTCGGAGCTCCGGGTTCGGGTAAAGGCACTTATGCTTCAAGGCTGCAAACAAAACTTGGCGTTGAAGTTATTTCAACGGGCGATATATTCCGTGAATTAATGAAGGAAAATTCAGAGTTAGGCGGGAAAGTCAGAGGCTATGTCGAAAAGGGCCTTCTTGTCCCAGATGATGTTGTTGTAGAAATATTGAAGCAGCGCTTTAGCAAAATTCCTGAAGAAAAGGGCTTCATTCTTGACGGTTTCCCACGAACTCTTGAACAAGCCAAAATATTAGATGCTATCAGCAAAATTGACGTTATACTGCTATTAGACGTTCAAGACTGGATCATTATTGAACGTTTATCTTCACGTAGAATTTGTCGCAATTGTGGAACGGTCTACAACATTCGATTCTTAAAATCAAAAGTGGAAGGCATCTGTGATAAATGCTCAGGACCATTATACCAGAGGTCAGACGATAACCCTGAAGTAATAAAGAAACGACTGCAGGTCTATCAGGAGCAGACAAGGCCACTCTTACAGTATTTCATAGATAAGAAAGTGCCATTCATTACTTCAAGAACCACAAGCCTTGACCAACCGCCAGAACCAATAGTTGACAAGATAGTTGCAGAACTAAAAAAACTAAAACTAGCCTAAATATCTAAGATGAATTCTAAAACCACTCGGTCTCTTTCTCTTATTATTACCATTCTATGATAAGTCACAGCCTTGACACCGACTTTCTGCGGATGCTTTTGAGGGTCATATTTTTCGCCCCAAATTCTCGCTTTGAATTTGAAGGTTTCATTTGTTTCTTCCCAGTTTGTTATCTGGAATTTTGAGTAAAGCATATTGTCCGTTTCAAATTTTACAAGCAACGCTTCAAGCCAATTATAAAGCAACGCGTATTGGTCTTCAGCTTCAACATCTAATGTTTCCTCTTGCATCTGACTGATTTTGTCAGTGTCTGTCATTACTTCAAACATTGCTAGCGCGGCGTTTTCGTAGGCTTCCTCCATTGTTTTGCCATGCGCTCGAATGTAAATGTCAGCGGTATGTTCTAAATACTCGAATTTTCCAGCAAATTTCTCCGCCGTACTCATAGGTTATGCCACATAGGATAAGAAGAACGTTTGTTTAAAAGGGTTATCGTATAATATGACATTTAAGATTCCAGATTGAGGGCTAAGCTGATTAATTAATGTATACTAACTAATAACGTTTTAACATTGTGTTGTGTGGCGTAAAATAAGATACAAGATTTCAAAAATGCGCAGCCAGACGCACCACAAAAGCATAAATCAAAACGGATATCAGAAATCAACTGAAATGGATGAGTTAAAAGCTAAGGTCGCCCAGGTCGAGAGCAGCAAGCCTGCGTTTGAAGCGTTGCTTAAACGAGTATTTGGAGCTTGAGAGTAAACTGTCAGAAGGCAAGAAATAAGAGGAAATGTGGAGATTTCGCCAAAATCAGAACTAAGCTTTGCTTTATCTTGTTCCACGCTTTCTTAGTACGAGCACAAATGCAACGATTATCACGATGGCTACCACAGAAACCATTCCATAGTTGTACCCTTGAGGTATACTTGACGCAGATACAGGAGTCGAAGAAGAAGCGATTGTAGGCGTTGCTGTTGGATGAGCAGTCGGTGTCGGTGAAGCCGTTGGCGGAGTTGTAGGCGTTGCCGTAGGTACCGGAGTTGGAGCGGCAGTAGGCGCGGCTGTTACAATCGGAGCTGCTGTTAAATCTGGAGTCGGAGAAGCAGTTGGGACAGGTGTTGGAGAGGGTGTAGAAGTTGCAGTAGGCGGTGGAGTCGGTGACGGAGAAGGGGTTGGAGAAGCTATGGGAGACGGAGTAGGTGAAGGCGTTGGAGTTGGATTTGGCGTAGGAGAAGGTGCTGGCGTTGGTGTTGGAGCAGGCGTAGGTGTAGCAGTTGGTGAGGGTGATGGCGTTGGAGTTGGTGTGGGAGTTGGGGTTGGTGAAGGAGTAGGACTAGGGGATGCTGTTGGGGTTGGTGATGGTGTTGGGCTAGGAGTCGATGAGGGTATTGGAGTTGGTGTCGGAGTAGGAGTGGGAGAGGAAGAAAACTTTGCCAACCAAAAATCAGAGTTGTTATATGAGCCTGCTACTATAAATCCTCCATCATTTGTCTTAATAATGCAAGCTATTTCTGCTGATGTAAAGCTCTGATACCACAGTAAGTTTCCAGCTGAATCAGTTTCAGCTAAGATGTTTCCTCCTCCTAAAATGTAGTCGCCATCGTTCATCTGAATAAGCGAGCTGAGAGAAAATCCGTAGGTATTATTCCAAAGTCCGTATGTTTGATTCCACTGCAAGTTTCCAGAGGAATCAGTTCTAACTAACGCATCGTAATCTCCTATAAAAGCATAGCCGCCATCAGTGGTCTGTACAACAGAAGAGAACCCGGTGAAACTTCCATATGTTTTATTCCAAATTTCGTTGCCTGCTGAGTCGGTCTTCATAAGCAAAGCCTCTTCTCCAGAGAACAACTGTCCAGAACCTGCTACTGCGGGAATGAGTTGTTGACCTGCTAAAGCGAATCCTCCGTCACTTGTCTGCACTATAGAAAATGCATAG
Organism: Bathyarchaeia archaeon; assembly: GCA_049520955.1. Classification (GTDB taxonomy): domain Archaea; phylum Thermoproteota; class Bathyarchaeia; order Bathyarchaeales; family Bathycorpusculaceae; genus Bathycorpusculum. The sequence continues at coordinate 16,106 of JBEKPG010000045.1, forward strand.
GAACCGTACCCGTATGTTTTACCCCAGAGTTGATTGCCAGACGAATTGGTCTTATTTAGCCATATGTAATTTGGTATCGAAAGTGAAGGTGCATAGCCTCCCCAAACGAGTCCTCCATCGCTGGTCTGCACCACAGATGGAACAGGATGAGAACTTGGATATGAAATATTCCAGAGTTGGTTGCCTGCTGAGTCAGTTTTAATCAGCAAAGACATACCAGTTGGAGAGGCTAAGCCATGAAGGATGCCGTTTACTAGTGCATATCCTCCGTCCTTGGTCTGGATAACAGAGCATGCTGATGAAGTTGCCATGGGCAATTCAATGGCGCTGGAATTTACTTCACAAGTTGTCTTCCTCCAGAGTTCATTGCCCATTGAGTCAGTCTTAATCAACAAATCATAGCTTGTTAAATTTGGCAACGAGCCAACTATATTTGTACCCACGAATGCGTATCCTCCGTCACCTGTCTGCACAATAGAATCGACTGCGCCTGAACCTGGGTATGCATTGTATGTTTGCGTCCATTGTATTGAGGGAGGATTCATTGCCTTCGCCCTTTCAAAGTTGCAAACTAAAATTAACGACCCAATCATGAGTAGAATGAAGAAAATTCCTACTCCTTTCTTCAAAAAAACTTACCTCAATAAACAGAGACTATTTGCTGCTTATAACGTTTTACGTCCTAACATGTCAACGTGCCACATTAAGGGTCTTTGCCATTACGCACGCGCTCACCATCTATCGACCCCAAGATTCGGAATCAACAACACAACAACCAACTTAGCCACAACATCGCAAAACTGCCGCTATCGCGCACTCTCTATCCTCTTAGTGTGGAGTGCCTACTCAACATTTTTTATACAGTCGTTTCTCAATCCTTGGTCAATTTTCTTTTGTTTGTATACTCTTTTTCCTTTCACTGCACTCTCGCTGCGCTGATATGTCGTCTCAGCACTCGTCTTTTAAGGCTTCTCAGCCACAAGTTCCTCTATGCTCGACTTATCCCTACCTTGCGATGATTGCGAAAGACGATAGGATTAAGCACTGTCTAACCAAGCAAGTTAGTAATTTGGCTAGTTCTCCGTGAAATTAAGATCGATGCCTATGTTCTTGACCAGACGCTTCAAATCTGAGTCGCTCATCCACTCAGTCTGCAAGTAACTGAGAATTCGCTCATCACTTAACCCTAACCGTTTAGCCTCTTTCACAGTGTATCGGTAGGCTTCCACTTCGGTCGGTCTGTCCACGTAATCGTATCCTGGACTAAACAGTTCTTTGCCTTCCAAATGCTGCTTAACATGGCACAGTTCATGGATAACATCCAAGTAGATGTCAGTTTTGTCACCACTGTTCAAATAACGCCCGTTAACCCTTAAATGCCCATCGTTATCGTCGACGCCCATGTACCCAAACCAGATGAATTCGACTTTCTGTTTCTTCAGCACCTCATCAGTATTATCTCCGAATATTCCACGCACAGCCTGCGACTTCTCGAATCCCTTAAAGTAATCCAGAAACATTCGAGTTGAAGTTCCCAAACGCAATATCCCTGTAAGCTGCAGTTTTCTCATCAGCCTGAATATCCTCCAAATGAAGAACTCTGCCCATGAAGCCATTCCGATGCCTCGCCTTCCCAATATGCAGAGCAGTATTTGAACGCTGAGAAGTATAAGCACGCACTTCATAAAAATCGCTAAGGAATTTATTGTGTGCTCAGCAACGTCTCTACTGTGCTGAAATGTAGTTTCAACAATCCTTTTTTTAACAGTTGAATTCTATGGGTTTACTATGGTTGATTTTATCCAGACCTTGCGATGCTTGCGGCAAAATGATCGGCGGCGGCTTCAAGCACTGCCCTAAATGCCAAATCTACTTCTGCTTTCTGTGCTCGTATGCGCCCAGAAGAAACTGCCGTTAGAATGCCCAATTTGCGGCGGAAAATTTGAGTAGCGGAAGGTCGTAAAGTTGAAAAATTGACGTTTTAAGAAAAATGCTTTCGCTGACGCGTACTGCTACAGGAAAAAAGTTCAGAAGTATTTTGGAATTCTTTGTATTGCTGCGACGGTAAGTTTAGCCGAGTTCTCTATGTCTTTTAAGTTCAGCATGCCTACTGGGCTATGAATGTACCGTGTGGGGATGGATATGTTGCCGCTTGGAATTCCCTCCCTAGTGAGGGAAATTCTTGCCGCGTCAGTTGAGCCGAGTAATCCTGTTTCAAGCTGAAAAGGAATTTTTTCTTCTTCAGCCGTCTCCAAAAGCCACCGCAAGACCTTGGGGTGAGTAATTAAGCCAGAATCTGAAATTGTGAGCGCTGGGCCTTTGCCCATCTTGACGCTGGTGTCAAATTCTCTCACGCCAGGAACGTCGCCTGCGATTGTCACATCGAGCGCTATCGCTAAATCGGGGTCGACACCAAAAGCTGCTGTTGCTGCACCTCGTAGGCCAACTTCTTCCTGAACAGTGCCGACTGCGCAAACTGTGTAATCGGTTTTTTCCATTAATTTGAGCGCTTCAACCATAGTGGCACAGCCAGCTCGGTTATCAAAAGCTTTGCCGATAACAACATCTCTTCCTAACTGGACATATTTTATGTCAAAGCCTACTGGATCGCCGACTGCAACGCCTAATGCCACGGCGTCTTCCTTGTTTTCGGCTCCTATGTCGATAAAGAGCTCGTCGAAAGTCGTGATTTTTTTCCGTTCTTCTTCTTTTTGGATGTGTGGTGGTTTTGAGCCAATTATGCCGGGAAAAGTTCCTTTCCTTGAGAAAACTGTGACTTTTTGGGCCGGTAGAATGCGGTCATCTATTCCGCCCATTTTAGTGAATTGCAAAAAGCCGTCTTTAGTGATTGTTTTCACCATTAGGCCAACTTCGTCCATGTGAGCGGCAAGCATTATTTTTGGCGCGGCGGATTTGCCTTTTTTGATGGCTATGACGTTTTCAAGTTTATCAACAACTATCTCGTCTGCGTAGGGAGTCATTAGCCGAATCATTAATTCTCTGACTTCACTTTCTCTGCCTGTTACTCCGCTGGCGTTTGAGAGTTTTCCCAGATTTTCGTTTAGAGCCATTAACTTGCCTTCTATAAAATTGTTAACTAGAAGAATAGGCTATTAAACAATTATGGTCACCTAAACAGATCCAAGCTTTAAAGCAGAGCAAATATTCTCCCTTTGACGCACAATGACGTCTGGTGACGCGCAGCACCTTTTCTAGCCTCAACAAGCAAGCGATTCTCCTCTTCAACGAAGTTCTTGAAATTAACTCTTTGAGTTACCAACAAATTAACCCGCCCCGCTTCCACACATTGCGACACATCCCGACACATCCCGACACATCCCGACACATTTCTAGCCGCAACCTGCAAACAATTCAAACCCCAAACCAAAAAAGCAACCCAAAACGGCTTGAACAAAAAATGCAAAATGAGTG
>JBEKPG010000046.1:0-19535 GCA_049520955.1 Bathyarchaeia archaeon
ATTCGCCAGCATTCACTGTAAGATTAAGATTCGTTAAGGCTGGAACCTCGCGTTTGCCAAGGGTATATGTTTTGCTCAGGTTCTCCAATTTTAATACTGGTTTACCTGATTGGATAGCTGCATTATCCGACTGAAGTTCTGTTTTACTCATATCTCATTGCCTCTGCTGGTCTTATTTTTGCTGCTCTCCACGCTGGATATAGGCTTCCTATTGTTCCAAGCAGTATAGCTATACCGAAACCCAAAAGTACAAGCTCAGGAGTCAACGTCGCTACTGCTAATCCACCGATTCTCGTTGTGCCTGCAATGATCGTGGCGCCTGCTGTTCTGGTTCCTCCGCCAACATTTGGAAGCAGATATGATGAAATTGTAGGTGCTGCTATGCTGCCTATTGCAATACCAACTACTCCTGCGATCATACTTAAGAGGACACCTTCAAGCATGAATTGACCCATTACTGTAGAGTTGCTAAAGCCTATTGCTTTAAGGGTGCCAATCTCTTTGGTTCGCTCTTTGACAGTATAGAGCATGACAAATAGCACTATCAAGCTTGTCGCCAAAACTACGACAGCTATTTCTTCAATTGCGGTTGAATTTGTTTGACTATCAGATGCTTGAGCGTTTGATAGTGCAGTAGTATAGCCTGATTCTTCGGTTGAAAGTTGGCTTTCGCGATCTTGAGCTGTAGTAACTGTAAGCTCTGGATGCAGTGCGCTGATGGAGCTAGCTACCTGCGAAACAACATCACTACTTTGAGCAAAGACTGTGAGACTAGTTATATATCCGGTATTGTTTGTTATGGCTTGAGCGTCTGATAGGTTCATGTATAATGTTTGTGTGCCCGAAACTGATGATGGACTATAGATACCTACTACCGTAAAGCTTTGGCCTAAAATGGTAACTGCGTCGCCTACTCCTGCTCCAAAGTACGCTGAGTTGTTTTCGCTGAGAAGAACATCCCCGCTCTCGCCCGCTTGTAAGTTACTTCCAGCAGTTATGTTTGTTGGCAGAATTGGATAATTGTCTAAAAGAGAAGCAGTCAGCGGGACCCCATCAATCGTGTACTCGACATCGAGAGTCGTAATGGTTCTCGAATATCCGTTGAAATCCAAGTTTCTGGTTACGTTATTTCCTTCAGAAGCTTGTAGAATAGGCTCAACAGCTGCTATCCCAGAGATACTACTATTAATATCACTGTAAAGGCTCTCGTTCATAGGGTTAGCTTGACCACCGTTAAATGCACCGCCACCAAAATAACCACGTACAGTACCGCCGCCGAATTGACCGGGCGTAAAGCCGCTACCGCCAGACGTACCACTTCCGGTCCCTCCACCATCGAATCCGCCGCTTCCATACGTGCCGCTACCGCCGGAAGTACCACCGCTGCCAGGCGTGAAACCGAAACCTGAAAAGCTTGGCGCAAGACTACAATCTATTTGAGTTAAAGTTTGGTTAATTGTTGCGCCAGTTTGATTAATAAGGTCACTTAAATTCGTTGAAACAGTGTTTGCGGTCTTCTCATTAGCCAAAACACCCGCAGGTATTGAAATCATGATTGCTAAAGAAAAACCTAAAGCGATAATTACTAGTAACGCTCGCATTTTTCTTCTTGAAATATTTCTCAAAGCTCTACTTACGATTCCCGTATTTTACACCTTTCATGTTTAACTTTAAAAGGCAACCAAGAGAGAATTGAAGGGGAATTTTATTTGGGCAGTTAATTTGGGCTTGAGACCTTTTCTATTTTTCTATTCTCTTCTTGATTGCCTTTCCATGCATACTGCTGAGGAGTTATTAAACGATTTTTCAGAATTAGACCCAAATTGACTCCTAATTTTATTTTTAACTTGTACATCTTGAAATTTTAAAAGAACACATTTATTACTTTAGCCAGATTAAGAGTGGCAAGAATCTCTTCACACACGGAGACCTACAAATGGCCACAAATGCCCGCTCTTTAAAATACCTGTTAGGATGGCTAATCGCAGGTACCAGAGGCGGACCAACCCGTGCAAGAATAATTGAGGCAATAAAGGAAACCCCTCAGAACGCAAATCAACTGGCAACTATTCTTAAGATGGATTATAAAACAATGAGGCATCACCTTGATGTACTGGAAAAGAACAGAATAATCACTTCCGTAGGCGATAGATATGGCGCTACCTATTTTTTGACTCAAACTATGGAAGATAACTATGCAATGTTTGAAGAGATTATGAAGAAAATCGGGAAAAAGTAGAAAAAGGGGAAAGGGCAAGATGGAGAAACAAATGAATAAACGATTAAAGTTTGGATTAATAATTGGGATATTAGTGGCAGTTGCAATTTTTGCAGCTTTTTGGGCACTAGTATTGCGTCAGCATCAGATTCCCGCGTTCCAACAAAGACGAATCCCACCGCCTGGAGGTGTTGTTCCAGGCGACTTCGAGTATTTTTATGTTGCAAATACAATTATCTCTACAATCAATATTGCGCTCTTAGCCATCTTAGCACTAATTTACCTTAACATCTATGTTAAAACGCGTTCCCAATTCACAATCGGACTCATAATTTTTGCTTTAGTCTTCTTAGTACAAAACGTGACATCAAGTCCCTTCATAACATCCCCGTTTGGATTTAGAGCTTATGGACTTGGGCCATTCGCGTTTCTGCCAGGCATTTTCGAGTTCTTTGCATTGACTGTTTTGCTTTACTTAAGCGTCAAGTACTAGAAAAATATTGCCGCCTGAGAGACCTTACCTATTTTACGTAATGCAATTCGCCTATGTATGCCCTTAGAATAAATATTAAAAAAATTATTTACAGAATATTAATAATGATTTGAACTGTTGATCGCAAATCAAGAGTATTTCTATGCAGAAGCAATTAAGTATTGTTGAGGTTTGGTTAGGCTTTTCGGCAAGCTTGACGCCAGCAAGGCTAAATCTTTAGAGCACTTTTTGAAACACATAACAAGCGTTAAATGTCCGTAGGGCAAAAAATAAGCGTAAGTCAAACAAGTTTATCTAGCCTTTGCCCTTCGCTGCAAAATATGGAGTAGACAATAAGACAGATGCTGTCCAAAAAAAAGAAAATTGTTTTAATCATCCTCATAGCTGTCGTGTTGAATGTAATTGCCTTCTGCTTTGCATTTCCTCAAACGTTTAAACCAGAAAGTGCCACTTACGCGAGAGATTTTTCAGCATATTACCTGGGAGAATGGAGATTATTCCATAATCCAGCTAAAATCTATGATGGAAACGCACAGCCGGGAGATTTTCAGATTCTTCCCCATCCTCAAACTTTCAAGTATACTCCTTCTTTTTTGATACTGTTTGCGCCATTTCTAGCCTTAAGCTATCAGAATTCTCTTGCCGCTTTTGACTTGATGCAACTTGCTCTAATGCCAGCTTTGGCTTTTTTTGTCTACAAGCTTTTGAAAGACAAGAGCCTAGTTCTTGGTGGTATAGCGGCAATTATTATTTTACTTGATCCCCTGCCTTCACCCTCTTTAACTTCAGCCTCCATCCTCGGTTCTTTCTCACCAAGTTACTTTAGCGGATTTGTTACAGTAAATGCCCATGTACTCCAAACGGTCCTATTGATTGGCGCTTTGTACTTTGGGTTCACCAAAAGACCTTGGCTCTCAGCATTGATGTTTGCGTTTGGTGTATTCGATCCGCGTGCTGCCCTTTTGGCGGTTCCACTCCTTCTGTGGTTTAACAGGCAAAAAATAGCGCAGTTCATTACAGCCGCAGTTATTTTTCTTTTAGCTACAAATTTGCCTTTTTTCTTCTATTATGGAATTGGCTCTGCATTCTTGAGGGCCGAAGTTAATGGAGGCATAATCTCACAAATGTACCAGTACGATTGGATTCCGCTTTATGCAGTTGCAACGTTAACTATAGTTGAAATAATAACCGTCATTCAGAACAGCCCAAAAAGAATCCATTTCAGTTCTCAGCTAAAGCTGAAAAACAGGTAACAGTAATCAAGACTTAAATCAAGCTGCTTTTAGTAATCAGGCGCCGGGGATGGGATTCGAACCCATGCGGACCAGAAGGTCCACGGGCTCTCAAGGCCCGCGCGTTAACCACTCTGCCACCCCGGCTCTTTTTAGTGTAATGAGGCTGGTTGTTTATTTCTGTTTTTACCTATAGAACTCAGTAAAGGTAATAAAGCTGCAAACGAATGGGCGTTCATGGCGAAAACTATAGCGGTGTCAATGAGCCGGGAACTGTTGGATTCAATTTTTGAGGGCGCAAAACGACTTTATCCAAGGGAGACAATTCTGCTTCTCAGAGGAAAAAAAGTAAAGGACACCATACGCATTGTTGACCTTGTAGTGCCCCCCTTGGCAACCTATGGACATGGATTTGCTAATTACCAGCTTCATTTGTTGCCGATGGATTTCTCTATAGTAGGCAGTGTACATTCGCATCCATCAGGTAACACAACGCCATCGGACGTGGATCTTAACCATTTCCTCGGGCGAATCCTTATGATTGTAGGGTTCCCCTATACAAGTGAGCGAAATGTAAGTGTGTATAACTCATGTGGGGAAAAATTGCCAATAGAAGTAACTATGGAGTAGCTCCTCCCCTAAGCGCGAAACTTTTGTAGGCTTCGATAAAGTCTATCGCAAATTTGTCAGCGTTTTTCTCAGTACCTTTGTGCATTTTATCCACAGCTTTGCTGCGCAGGTGATGATAAAACTCATGGAGAATAACAAAGGGATTTGCCACCGCATCGCTGTTCAGAACCGAGATAGTTTCGTTTTTAGATGTGTAACATCCATACGCTTTAATTTTGTGGCCTTTAGGTAAACCGACCTTTAGTTTGGGGGTTCTCACTTTGTAAGTGTTTGACAGCAAAGTAAGTGCTTCCTCTGTTTTCCCGTTTAGTATCAGATATACCACGTTTGATTTTAAATTGTCTTGAGACATTAAATCAACAACATTTGCTTAGTAAATTTTTTAGTAATAGATTTCGGTCTTTTGCTTAACTTTATAAGTGGTTGCATATAACGCAAACTCACGCGATTACAATGTAGACCCCAATTGTTTCGAAAATCTTCCAGAATCCTTTTTGTTTTACAGCCCTTCGGTCAATGTTTTAGTAGTTCTTTTTGAGCTTCAATGATTAAACGCGACTATCTTCTTCAATTTCGCCATCGCACCGTGCAGTATTGCGCTTTCATAGCCTCAAGCGTCAATTTCGATAAGCTAATAAGGATTAGTACTTATGCCTGTACGATTGCATCTTGGAAGGTTACCAATTCAACGTTTAGTGCTGGCTTTACCGCTTCTGAAATTCGTGAAGCAATTATGCGTCTAATGTTTTTCTCGCCTGCGATATCAACTATTCTCTGCGTGATGATGCCGTCGAAAACCACCGTATCAACGCCAGTGATTTGCTGCAGCTTTTCTGCTAATTGGCTTACTGGCAAACGCTCAATCAACTCGAACTTGTCATTTAGCAAGACTGCTTCAAGTGTACCCAGCAAAGCCTTTGCAGCACGACTCACTGGTTCTGGGACTTCTACTTTGATGTGTTGCGGCTCAGGCTTCTTAGAAGGTTTACCCGATGCCTCGGCAATTGGAACCTTATTTTCTATTGCCTCAGTGATTTCTTTGCAGTTGCACTCTTCGATTTCTTTGCCTCTTGGAGCACGACCAACAAACTTGACACTTGTAACCTGCTGTAACTCTTTGAGTATTAAGTCGCCGCCACGATCGCCATCGAGCAATGCAGTAGCTGCTTTCTCCTTAGTGAGCTTCTTTATTGATTCAGGAACTTTAGCGCCTTCAAGGGCAACGGTATTGAATATTCCACAACGCATTAGATTAATTATGTCAGCCCGCCCTTCAACGACAATGATTTCTTTGGCGCTCTCTAATCCTGGGCCAGCGGGCAAGTCTTCTGGACCATACTTTTCGACTTTGCCGATTTTCATTGTTTCGGAGATTTCTTTGTAAACTTCATCCACGCTTGGCATTGACTCAATAGTCCATTTATGCAGTATTTCTTTTGCTCGGTCAATGATTATTTTCCTGCGGGCTTCACGAATGTCTTCGATTTTTTCTAAACTAACTTTGGCTGAGCATGGACCGACACGATTAATGCTTTCTATACTTGCGGCAATCAGTGCTGTTGAGACCCTATCTAGGCTGGTTGGAATTGTTATTAAACCAGAGGTTTTATCATTTTTTGAGTGAAGTTCGATTTCGATTCTTCCGATGCGGCCTGTTTTCTGCAGTTCTCTTAAGTCAAGTTCAGGTCCAAAAAGTCCTTCTGTTTGACCAAAAACAGCGCCTATCACATCAGGTTTTTCTACTACACCTTCAATTTCAAATCTCGCGTGTATAACGTACTTTATAGTAAATGTTTGGGATGTTCCCGTAAATATGCACTTCCAATTTTGTAATTCTATTGATTATGTAAATCACATTAGAGCGAGTGTTTCTCGCAATTATGAGACTTTTAGTTTATTATTAGATTGATACATTTTAGGAGACGCTATTTAATAATACTTACGGTTTAACAATTCAGATAATCAACCAATATACAATAGCAGCACCCTAGCTATAGATAGTATCCACGCTCTCCTAGCTTGCTGTTAGATGGCTTTTTAATTCCTGAAAAAACATCCCTTTTCCACACAGACTTTACCCTTCACCTTAAATAATAATTCTTCCAAAGGGTAAGTCTAGACAGGCAGCGGAGATGCATATGAGCTTACGGTTAAACCTAGAATATGAAAAACTGCTTCCAAAAATGTCTGAGGAAGAATTCTCTGAGCTTAAAGCATCTATACAAGCAGAAGGGCAACATTATCCTATAATAGTAAATGAGGACTTGGAAGTTTTAGATGGACACCACCGGTACCGTGCATGCACCGAACTGGGAATTGAACCAGATTTTGAAGTTCGCAAGTTTGAAGACAAACTCTTAGAAAAAAAATTCGTAATTGAAGTAAACCTTAGGCGTCGCCACCTAAACAATTTTCAGCTCATAGAGTTAGCATTGCCGCTCCTCGAAATTGAAAAGGCACTTGCAAAGAATCGGCAGGCAAAAGGCGGCAGAAACGGGCGAGACACGCAGTTGGGATTAGCGCCAGATGACGCTGAGCCCAAGTTTAACGCTAAAGCAACTGAATTAGTGGCCAAAAAGGCAGGCGTTTCAACTAGAACCTTTGAAAGAGGCAAAAGAATACTTGAAAACGCAAGTGAAGATGATAAACAGAGGCTGCGTGAAGGGAAGGCTAGCATAGCAAGAGTTTACCAAGAAATCGCATCAAGCGGAAAACCTGAATTGAAAAATGAAGCAGCTTCTGAGGCTCCGGTTTTAAAGCAAGAGAGCCCTCGTGAGGTACACAATAAAGCGGAGTTGTTAAAGATTTTGGACCGGATGCTTAAGCAAGAATTATTTTGTCCTTCATGCGGGACCTCAGCGTTCGAATGCAGCAAATGCCATAAAACGCTCCAGGCATTATTGCAGTCCAAAAACTCCGATAACGTTTCAACTTAAGATTAAGAATCAAAAATTAGGTAATTCATAGAAAAGTGGTTCTGAGGAAAAGATCAATCAAAAATTACTTTAGGGTAACGACGTAATCTTTTACTTTTTAGGAAGCATTAGGCATTAAAGGTTGACCATGCCCGCTAAGCAAAATGTCAAAATCAAATGTTGCTATTTTCCTAATTGAATCCTTAGCTTTACCAACGTCCAACGTGAATTGTTCAGGCGAACCTGTAATCTTTCCTTCGATAAATCTAATCGCGTCCCCCACAAACATGACTTTTCTTTCAGATTCTAACAGTGAAATGCTTCCTTCAGAATGCCCAGGAGTGTGAATAACAATTAATCTGCCAACTTTATCGTTTTCTTTCAGCAGCAGCTCAGGCTCAACTGGTGCAGCTTTATAAACTGAGCTAAGAGCCTTAAACATTAAATTCTTTGGTTTTGGCGGCGCTTTCCTTCCGGCAACGTAATCCGCATCAAGTTCATGAACTGCTACCTTTGCACTTGTTAGTTCCTTCATTTTCTTGGCGCTTCCAACATGATCGATGTGAAAATGAGTTAACACTATAAGTGAGACATCTGTTGGCTTGCGACCTAAAGCTACTATATTTTTTATTATTTTCTTGTCGTTACGAGGTAAACCAGTATCAATTAAAATCAACTTGTCTCCGTCTTCAACGAGGTAGACGTTGCCGTTTGTTCCTTCAACCTGATAGATTCCTTCGACAATTTTCACAATAAACCATCCAAGAGAAAGGTAAACTCGTTAGGTTTAAAAATGTATTCCATATGCAAATAAAGACGAAGAATTCTCGCTATTAATTAACGTGTACTTTTCTTTTGTAACAAACTGCAAATAGAATTGTGGATAAAGCAAGCAGGACAAGTGTCACTTGAATGCTTAACTCTACAACTTGAGGTGCTGTTGAAGACTCCGGGGAAGGTGAAATGACTGAAGTAGAAGAAGAGGGAGTGGAGGTGGCTGAAGGACTCGGAGTAACTGAAGGACTTGAAGTAATTGAAGGAGTTGCCGGAGCTGGAGTAGGCGAAGTATTTAGAGGCGTTGGATACGTGGAAGACAAAGGTTGTGGAGTACTAAGAATGATTGAACTGCTAACAGTAGTTATTAAACCAGCGTTATCTTGTATTTGACAATAAACTGTTTTTAATCCGTCTCCACCGGTTAATTGCCAGTTTGTTGTGTTGGTAAACTGCTCCCAAGTGCTCTGATCCCATGTGCCATCATTGCTGAATCTCACTTGGCTGATACCTGAGATAAGATCACTTGCGTTTATGGTAAGTGTGACCCCAGATGAGGCTGTAGATGTCGCTCCATTATTTATTTGGATTGAACCTTGCGGAGGTGTTTTTTGGAGCGCAATTCCAGTTAAATAAGTGTGAGGCAGTTCTTCCATTGTGCCCGTTCCGTAAACGTTCCATGTTGCCCAGTATTCAAGCGTGTTATTGCTACCTTCACTGGTTATGGCTGGTTGCCCGTTAGCTGTAACATTGAAGATGGTTCCATTATTAATTGTGTAATAGATTTCGGAAACGTTAAAGTCTGGGGTCAAATTTATCGAAAAATCTGTGTTGTGCCATAACCCGTCATAATCGTTAGCTACCGTTGGCAAACGAGTTAGGGTTACGCTAAAATTTGATATACCATCATTTATTGTAAGTGTGTGTTCACCTGCAGATGTATTAGGCACTAACACGGTTGTATTTACGAATCCGGTTGGATCTGTTGTTGCTGTTCCCAAATTTACGATACTGTCCCATAACAAAGATACATTGCCGGGACTAAACGATGTGCCAACAACAGCTATTGATTGGTTATTCTGAACGAAAACGGTTGTGCCTAGATCTGTGTTGTTGCCATATACTCCTGTTGCGGATGCGTTGGCAATTTGTGTTAGGCCTCTTCGCCATTCAGTGTATGGAACTGTTGTGTTGTACGAGTTGCCGTTGCTATTGTCTTGTGCTTGGAAAACGATGTTGTCAGAGAGTTGTGGGTTGTCACCTGTTGGGTCGTTTTGCAGTAGATCAGGAGCGTTAAGAGTGTAATTGAAGTTTTGCGAGAATCCTGTTGGCGAATTATTAACTATTGAGACCCAATTGGCAGTTATTGGGTTTAGGTATGAAATGTTTACAGAGCTATCCATGGTGAAGCCTAATCCATTAAGCGTAATTGAGCCTCCGCCTGGTCCAGAAGTTGGGGAAACGGTAAATGTCGAATTAAAGTTGTCTGTCAACGGACTTCCTAATCCTGTAACGTAATCATACCCCGCCGTTGCGTTGTAGAGTCCGTTTGATCCTGAAGTGATATCTCGAAAATAAGAAGAATAAGCTGATTTTGCTTTCCCATAAAGGTTAGCGCTTGTGGCTGAGAGTCCGAGTGCTTGAATTGCTGCCCACTGAGGGGCGCCCACGCTTGTACCGCCAACTACAATCCATTGGGAATTATAGCACACTGAAACTCCTGTTGATGGATTTGCATCATAAGAGACATCGGGAACCGCCCGATTTGTTGTCGTAAGACCATAACTACTTTGGTAGCTAGGTATAGGTTCATAGGCGCTCACTCCCCCACCACTTCTGCTCCAAGCAACCTCAGACGTTACTGTCCCATCAGTAGAGTTAAGGTTAAGTGTAGTTCCTCCAACAGCAACCACGTTCGGTGAGCAAGCAGGCCAATCTACTCCTGCGCCATTGTCTCCTGAGGATGCAAATAAAACTGTTCCATAATTGCTAGTGAGAATAGAATCGTATGAAGTCTCTTCTGAGAATTCATGAATGCCCCAGCTCATTGAAATAGCAACCACACCTGGGAGACTTAAAGCATAATCAATTCCTGAGATAAGGTCATTAGAATCAGCAGACTTAGCCTCAACCAAAAGTATTTTAGCTTCTGGAGCGATAGCGTGAGCCCATTCTACATCCAGACAAGTTTCGGTTGCCCATTTGTTGTTTGCTACTCCTATGGTTGTCGACATGTTATAAACCTCAAAAGTGTTATTTGTCGGAATTGGCAGATTGAATTGGTTGGAAAATAGTGATAAATCGTTCCATATGGTCTGTGTGAAATAAGCGTCGATAATGGCGATCGTTGTTCCTGCTCCTCCCGAAAATGGCAGTCCGTAAGCGTTTTTTATTTGGGTTGGCGAATAGCCAGAGGGTGAATTCATAGGACTGGCGTTTTGAACAATATGCATAGGCTGAGCAATCAACTCATCCTGTGCCCTTACAGAGGCTGGTTCAAACTGTAAAAAGCAGCTGATAATAAGCGAAGAAATGATGAAGACTAAGAGAAATTTTGAAAGACGATTATGATTCACTTTGTCTCAGTTACCTTTGTTGATTGAAGCTTGTTGATTAATCAGATAACTTGCTTCTTATTATTATGTCGGTTTATCTGTTGAGTCAGCTTTCTGTTCAACAAAGCTAGCACTATTTATTTTTCAAAAGCGCAAATAATATAGCACAACAAAGGCTACAATACTTTGTGAATTAAACTATGCAAAGATCCTATTCGCGATTACTCGGGGTTGTTGGAAAACCGAACACGGGAAAATCCACGTTCTTCAGCGCGGCAACTTTGGTAGCGGCTGAAATAGCAAATTACCCTTTCACCACGATAAAGCCAAACCGAGGAGTCGGCTACGTACGCACACCATGCGTCCATGAAGAATTCAAAGTGAAAGACAACCCTAAAAACTCGCTATGCCTAGATGGTGTGAGGCTTGTTCCTGTAGAATTAATCGACATTGCAGGCATTGTTCCAGGTGCTTGGGAAGGACGCGGCTTAGGAAACCAGTTCCTAGACGAAATACGAAGAGCAGACGCACTTATCCATGTAGTTGACGCTTCAGGTGGAACAGACTGCGAAGGAAAAACTTGCAAACTCGGTGAACATGATCCTTTAGAAGATGTGCAGTTTTTAGAACGTGAGATAACGATGTGGATGGTAACGATCCTTAAGAAAGATTGGTCTAAAATCTCCAGAACTGCGGAAGCGGATAAAAAAGGTATTGCCGCGCCGCTTGAAGAACGTCTTACAGGTCTAGGAATAAAACGCCAATATGTTGCTGAAGCTATCAGAAAAGCAAACCTAAATGTTGACAAACCTACTACATGGACCGACGAAGACTTCTACCGATTTGTTGACAATTTAAGGCGTATATCAAAGCCTATGCTGATAGTAGCCAACAAGATTGATTTGCCGACGGCTGAGGCTAATTTGGAACGTATGAAGAAGCTTGATTACCTTGTTATCCCATGCTCTTCCGAAGCTGAATTGGCGCTCAGGCGTGCTGCTGAAAAACAGTTGGTAGACTATAAACCAGGAGACTGCGACTTTAAGATAACAGCGCCTGAAAAGCTATCGCAAGGACAGATTAAGGCTTTAGAAGCTATACGTGAAAAAGTGCTCCAAAAGCAAGGTTCAACAGGCATCCAAGAGGCCATGAACACAGCGTACTTCAAACTTCTCAACATGATAACCGTTTATCCTGTGGAAGATTTAGAGCACCTTTCAGACCATAACGGGAGAGTTTTGTCCGACGCCTACCTTATACCGAAAGGAACAACAGCGCATCAGTTTGCTTACTTAATCCACACGGAACTCGGAGAAAGCTTCATTTACGCCATCGATGCCCGAGACAAGAGAAGAATCGGCGAAGATGCCATTCTCAAAGATAGAGAAGTTATAAGTATAGTAAGTGCAAAAAAGCGGACTTAACATAACCTTTTTTTCTTATTTTGCCTTCTATTTTCCGAAGCGCCGTTTGCGATATTGGAAAGTTCTGATGGCTCTTAATAATTCAATTATGCGGAAATCAGGCCAGTAAACATCCAAAAACAGAAGCTCGCTGTAGGCTGCTTGCCAAAGTAAGAAACCGCTTAAGCGTTCTTCGCCTGAAGTTCGGATGATCATGTCAGGATCCTGTTTAGTCATGTGTGAAGTGTATAAGTACTTTTCAAAGGTGCTTTCGGTAACATCTGCTAATTCTAAATCGCCGCTTTTAACTTTCTCAGCAATAGTCTTAGCAGCATCGACGATTTCAGCTCTACCTCCATACGCGAAGGCAAAGTTCCAGAAATATCTATCGTAACTAGCCGTTGCATTCTCCACATCAGCAATAGATTCCTGCAAACTTTTAGGCAAAAGGTTAACTCTTCCGATAACTTTGACATGAACCTTATCTCGATGTACGCGCTCGTCTTTTAGCAACTTGCGGAATCTTTCCTCAGCAATCTGCATGATCTTTTGTACTTCATCAGATTTTCTAGTAAAGTTTTCCATCGAAAAAGTATAGAGAGTTACGTATTTGACATCAAGCATATGGCACCAATCTAAAAGCTGTTCAACTGTGTCGGCGCCATTCTTGTGGCCCCACTTGTCTTGAAGCAGCCAAGGGTCTTTTTCCTGCTCATTTGCCCAGCGTCTGTTGCCGTCTAAAATTATGGCAATATGCTCAGGTCTTACTCCATCCTTAACCTGCATCCACAGCCATTTCTCATACAATTTGTACGCGCCAATGACAGAAAGCATTCTCTTAAGAACCACTAAATGTAACCTCGCATGCTAAACGATCTTTTCAAAGAGGGATTTTCCTATTAACTTTGCTTCATATTTTAACCTTAACAGTTTCAATTAAATCTTGCCCTAATTCCAACACAAAATAGTGGGGAAAATTCTATTCTGACTCTGGGTTCTTATCGTGCTTTTGGAAGAAGCCTTTAGTTGACCTACTAACTATGTAAATTAATAGCACAGAAGCGATGCCAATTAGAATACCTACCACTATTGTAAAAATGAACATTGAAAAATCTGGACTGTTTAAGCCAACTATTGGCTTCCCACCAGAGTTGTATGTGTCGTAAATTACGTTTGCTGTTGCTTCAAGAATCCAGCGGAACCATGCAACTGTAACTATCAAAGCAGCATTTCGAAGCAATCTTGAATCTCTTTCAAAGTATAAGCGTATGCTTCGACCGAAAAGAACGATGATTATGCCTGATACCAAAAGGTCTTGGACGCCCTTAATAAAGAAAGTTGCAATGTTTGGAGTTTTGGCTATCCAGCCAGCGAAGGAAGTCGGATATGGTACTGCGTTAAGAGTAACGTTTGCTATTCCAAGATAAACGCTTACTGCGATGCACAAAATTCCGGCGAAAACCGTGTAATTTGAGATTTGCATCCGCATAGGCGGCGGCGAATACTCTTTCACCCAAGTATAGAAATCTTTAGCTGACCTGTCAACACCAAAGCCTTTGATAAGTAAGAAGCCGCCAATAACAATCACGATAGCGATTCCGTAATAGGCAATGGCGCCTGGGTAAACGAAATTGTTAATAGCCCAAAGAACGCCGAAGATAAAAACTAGTAATCCAGGCAAACCTAAAGCCATTCGCGCGTACCTTGGATTATTTACTAGTAGTCGCATGTATTTTGTGAAGAGTGCAGCAGTCTCTTCGATTGATTCGCTATGCTTTATTACTATTCGTCTCACAGACGAAACAGGTACTCTGGATTCAACAAGAGGCAAAATTGCCTCGTCAGAATAACCATCACTAACCAGAATTACTTCGTTTGCAGCAAACGTTTCAAGCAAATTATTTAGTTCTGCAACCAATTTTCTATCAGCGCTAACACCGCCCAACTCAGAACCTGATATTGTAGCGACTTCAAAAATTTCCTGCGGCTGCTTTTCGTTTTGTAACCTGTCAAGAAGGCCAATGGCTTCAAACATGGCGTTTGCATCTGGTTCTTCAGAGTCTTTTAGAGCTAAGGAAACTGCGCCCTCTAAGTTTGCGGCTCTTCCGAGAAGAGGCGTTTTTATTCCGGTCTTTACTTCTATATCGCCATCTCTATCCACGCATAAAATTAGGATATGCTTTTGCGGTTGTTCCTGCGTTTCCTTTTTAGCCATCTAATCTCTATTTCCTAATACTTCCACTTAACTTTAATCTTGTGTTTGTTTATCATCCTCAGCGTCGTCGCCCATCACGAGTTGAAACTCATTCCAACTTAGTTTTTCGCCTTTCTGTAGTTTATTTCTCGCTTCAGCTCCGAGCTTTTCCTTAATAGCGGTCTGTTTTTCTTTGTCAACTTGCTGTTTTTCTTTATCAGCGTCCACTTTTTCTTTAAAAGCCTGCTGAGCAGCCATTCTTCTAATTCTTTCGTCCTCTCTCATGGAAGCTCTCAAACCTTGTATTTGACCAGTCAATTCAGCGATTTTCACGTGAAAGAGAACAATTTCTTCCTTCATTTTTATGTAAGCTTGATGTAGGCTATCAGCTTGAGCTCTGCTTACCTTCGCGGCATTTACTTTTTCAATCATTTGGGAATGTATTTCTTGGCTGTTTTTTGCTAAATCAGTTAATTCTTTATGAATGATGTCAGCTTGGTCTTCAATTGTGTGACGTTGGCTTAGTAATTCTTTGAGTTTTTTGTATTTGAGGTCTATTTTTTTGTAGCTGATAAGAAGAGTTTCGAGCTGTTTGACATTCTCAATTAGCCCTTTTTCCTCTTGTAAATCAAGAGAAGTGGTTTGAATTTTCCATTCAATTGCATCAAGCTCTTCTTGCAAGTCCTGCTGCCTTTCGCGAGGTACTTTCTTTTTAAGCTCAGTAATTTTTTCTTTTATGACGTTTATCTCTTCGGTGATTGGGGCAGTTTTGGCTCTGATTTCGTCTCTTTGCTGTTTCAGCACCTTAACTTTTTCATTTATGGTGTCTCGCTTCGTTTTTAACTCGTCAATTTCTTGATGGGTTTTCTTTACTTGGTCGTTCAATTGGTTCCTTTGTTCGACATACTTTCTAGTTTGAACATCAGCTGTATTAGCTTGGTCTCTTAATTTTTCAATTTGCTGATTGATTTCTTCTATTTTAATGGGTCTTTGTTGCTCTGACATTTAAGTTAGCCACTCTAGTATTGTTAAAGCCTATGACCATAGTTGCATTAGCATTTATAATGATTTTCTGTGCAAAATATGTAGATTAACATGGAAAACAGTTGCTTTCAAATTAGAATTTTTAAATACAGGCTGTCACAATGATTTGATACGATTGAGAGCCATGTCGTTTAATTACGATGATCTACTTAAGAAAGCGTGCGCTCAGATGCCGGAAGTGTCCACAAAGCATGAGCGCTTGGAAATGCCTAGACTAATTGTTAATACTGTTGGCATGAGAACGATTATTTCGAATTTCAAGGAAGTGTCTGACGCTTTGGATCGTGACCCTCAACATATATTGAAGTTCTTAACTCGGGAAATGGCTACAGCAGCCACTTTTCAAGATTCACGGGCGATCTTTCAAGGAAAATTTCGACGCGAAAGTTTCGAACGCTTATTGCAACGATATTTAGATAGTTACGTAGTTTGCCCCATTTGTAAACGTCCAGATACCAGAATTGTTAAGGAAAAACGCTTGTCTTTTCTGGTATGCAATGCTTGCGGAGCAAAATCATCTATCAAACAGTTGTAGGCGAAAAAGTTGGAAGTCTACGTAAACCTCAAACAGGCGGGCAGAAACGTGCTATTAGCTGTTTGCGATTGCGAATTGCTAGGACGAACACTTCGTGAAGGCAAAATTGTCTTTCATGTTAAAGAAGAGTTTTATAATGGTAGAAGAGCAAGTGTCGACGAAGCTATGGGAATGATTGACAATTCAACCATAGTGAACCTTGTAGGCAAGTGCTGTGTAGAAAAAGCCATAGCAGAAGGTTATGTGCATCCTGACGCAGTTCTGAACATAGAGGGCATACCTCACGCGCAGATAATAAAATTTTAATTATGCTTCGATCAAATCGTAAAACATGTTTTATTTTAGTTTTCTAATGAGTTTAGCATCTTTTATGTTTAAGAATAATTGATGTGATGAAAAAGCACAACAAAGACTATTATGTTTCAAACTTTTGGGTTGGCTAAATTCCGCTTATAAGTTATCGAGAGGCTGTTGCCGAAAGAAAGTAAGTTGGTGATTAAAATTTAGATGGGGGAGGAGGTGGAGGAGGTAGATTGCGTCGTCTTTTTAGAAAGGCTAAAACCATAACTGCAATTACTACAATCACTACTGTAACAACAACGGGGTAAATCAATCGTGAAGAATCAAAGGATGACGAGGAAGGCGATGGTGACGAGGCGCTTAGTGTATTTTGAAGAGTTGATGTCTGAACAAGAAGGGAGTAGTTAGAAATTTGAGCCACTAAGTTAGGTGTCGCATCGAATTCGCTCACTGTGAATTCTGTGGAGTTGTTTGGTGTTAAAGAACCGTTTATGTTATTGAATCCTACCGCTACTACTGTACCCGCGCTATTATAGTAAGTTCCGACCAATCTGATACTATCTGCAGTTTGATTACCGATGTTGTTTATTGCTCCCAAGACTATGTAGGTTCCTTCAACGACACCGCTAAAGACAGGGTTCAGGGAAAGCCCTGCATACTCTGAGTCTTTAGTGGTGGGAGCATTAGAGACTGTAAAGTCAACATAGCTAACGCTTGAGTAGATTGAGTTGCTGTCAGCACCAGGATTACCAAAATCAATATAGAAGGGCGCTTTCTGCTGTGGAAGAAGATAACTTGCGTATGCCGTGGTGGAGCCAGACACTATTTCTGTTCCATCTGAAGCATAAACCAACGCGTTCAATGACACTAAAGATAAAATGTAGCCACCCACGTTCTGAACTTCACCCACCACAATAAAATCACCAGCCGGATTAGAGTACCAACTATAACTCAAAACTTTGACATTAGTATCCACCTGACTTACTTGACCGAATATGCTTGGAAGCGAGACTGAGCCCAAAAATATTATAGCTATTAGTATAACAAGTAAGATGGCATAATTTTTCATTCAGCTTCCCTTTCTTCCCTTTGACTAAGACGTGTGATTTACAAAAAGAGCTTATTTATCTTTTTCTTAAACGAATTAAACGTGAACTTTTAGAGCACTATTAGAAGATTTACTCTAAATAAGTAAAGAAGCATTCTTGTAGATTAAAAAAAGAGGAAAAGTTGTTTTTATAACAGAATTCTTATGGTTTCTTCCTAAGCATCAGCATCGCTAGTACAGCACCGACTACGATTATCACAATGATTATAGCAATAACGGCTGGAACAAAGTAAGTATTAACGACAGAGGTTTGAGCAGGTGTGGGTGTGGATGTTGCAGATGAACTAGAGGGTGCTGGTAATACGTTAAAGGTGCTTTCCGCATTTGATCCCCAGTAACCGTTGGTGCCAGCAAAAGCTGCGATGACAGTGTACAAGCCTGAGACTTTTGGAGTATACAGTAAATTGAAAGTGCCGCTTCCGTCAGAGGTTGCATTGCCGATGATGTATGTATTGTGGTTGGGATCAATAACTGATAAGGTAACGGTAACGCCTGTGAAGTTTGTTGGGAATGGTTGCTGTTGGTATACGTAACTCATCCAAGCACTCATAGAAGCGTCTGATGAGCATGGAACTCCATTTGGAAAGTCTGCTTTTTGCTCTGCCTGTTGCGTGCCAGCTGAAACATCTTTCACTGTACCCTTCAATAGTATGGGTGTTCCTAATGCTGCAGAAACATCCGGTGCTGATAGTGTAGTTGCGCTTGGCCCTTGACCGACACTATAAACTTGGTCGTCATAACCGTTAAACATTGTTGCATATCCGTCTGCGATGGCATAACTAATCGCACTGAATTCGCCATTGTAATTTGAAAGTGTCCAAAGTTCTTGGCCAGTTGTGGCGTTTACTGCGCGTGCTTCGGCTCCTGGGAAGATTGGCGTTTCGATTGTGTGTTCAGTGGTAGCCAAATATATTATTCCGTTGCCCACGGCTTGTATGTAAGTTGGATAGTTGCCAGGTACTGCTATGTAGCCGTTAGTGCTGTTGCCTGTGCCACCATTACCGTAAGTCCATATTAGATTTCCATTGGTCAAACTGTAACAATAGAGCACTCCTGCGTATCCGCTGCTGTAAAGGTTTCCGTAAGCTGTCTGACCGGTTACATAAGGATAGATTGGATTGCCAAAGTAGTCAAGTGGAGCTTGAGATGGAGTTGGACCCCAGATTTGCTTGCCTGTTGCCATGCTATAGCCTACCCATTGCATTGTTTCTTTATATCCCTCTGTGAAGACACCGGTACCGCCATTGGCCATTGGATCTACTGGACCAGCTGAGACGGTTAAGTTATTCGCAGGTGGTGAGACTATGCTTGTCCATAATACTGAACCGATTTGTCCTTTACTTGGATTGAGGTTAACGCCGATGTATTCGTAAGGTGCTTGTGACCCTTCTAATGCGGGCAAAGTGCCGTTCCGCACAATCATCATATTGTTGTAGAATGCATAAACTACGCTAATTGCGCCGTTGGGGCTATCGTCCCAGGTTAAGTTAGCGTTCCAGTCATAACTGTTTTGTGGACTGTTCGGATTGTTAACGCTTGCGTTCACTACGAGCCAAGAACCATAAGGTACTGAGGTGGTTGCGCCAGTGGGCAAAGTGCCTGTTGTGCCAGTAATTGGAATGGGGATAGTTGTGATGAATGTTCCAGTTGTGTTTATGATTGATGATGCTAATACGTTTCCGCCTGTGTAGGGATTTGCGGTTGAGAAGTCCCATAGTCTGGATGAGTTCCATTCACCCAAATTCCAACTGGGATTTGCTGAGGTGCCAAGATTTGTTAAGACATAACGTAATTGTTCACCTTGTGGACCTTGGGCTGCAGTTCCTGAAGGGACTCCAGTTACGTTAAAAAGTGCTTGTCCTGTCCATGCATCGAAACCTTGAGCAAAGCTACTTGTGAATAGTATGGCTGGGAATGTTCCATGCTGGTTAGGGAATTGAACGTCATAAATATAACCGAATGATAGCGGTGGTATGTTGGGGTTAGTCCATAAGATTTGTCCTGTTTGCAGGTTTTGACAGACAGTTGCTCCAGCTTGAGAACCAGTGAATGAAACTGGCAAAGTATAGAAGAGATAACCATCTATTATTATTGGGTTGTCAAATCTGTTTTCATATGCGGAGCCTTCGAAGTA
>JBEKPG010000047.1:0-19980 GCA_049520955.1 Bathyarchaeia archaeon
GGCAGGGCGGCGATCATAGGGGCGCTCACCAAGCAGGGAAAGACCTCACTGAAGCTATCAAAACCGCACCACACAACAAAGAAGTATTTAGCAAAGTGAAACAAGTAGGCGTTCTCGTTTAGTAAAAGATTGCTTTCAAAAATTTTTCCACACTGGCTCTGTTTGACAGAAAAAGCTTAATCTAATCCAATCAACTTTAGCAGCGCGCCAGTGCGTTGCTTATGAAAATATTTTTTCGGTGATTTTTGATGCCTGTTCCAAAACCTAAAGCCAACGAATCTGAAAAAGATTTTATTTCCAGATCTGAAATAATGAGGGCATTTCACTGTTTTCTGACTCAGCCAACTCATCTTCTGAAGTTTCTTTCCACTCGGCAAAATGTACTCTCTAAAAAGAAATTTTATAACGCAAGCGTTCATTGAAGTGGCATGAAAAGTTTTTCCATAGAAAAAAGAGGGAAAATACCGCGAAGAAAACAAATGCGTGGCATCTGTACTGAAAATTAAAGGTGTTTCGCATAGACCTGAACGCGTTACCCTATTATTCATATCTTGCTAAGTATAACGGTTTTTCCGCTTCTCTACGTCTCTCTTCAAGAGACACATCCTTCACGATAACAAAATCCGCATTAATGCTCAAGTTCTTTTTCCGTAATCCCATTTTTTCCTCCTTCGCTTGTTTAAAGTCCACGTTTCTGTGCTCAAAATTGAGGTATTCTATATTTGGACAAGCTTGACCCATTATAGTCTCGGCATTTCTGGTAGCGACTTGCGCCACCATTGCGACTATCGTCTGGTTCGCGATGTCGTCGCCAATTTCCTTCATTTCTAGTGCCGCCAAACAGCCTCATTAATCTCTTTGCGAGCTTCCTTCAGCTTTTCAATAGCATGCTCAAGTCTATTCAAAACCGCGAACGTATTGTTTTCCAACAGGTAGGCGTTTGTTAAATCCTCTGAATGAGAAAAAGCTAAAGGCCAATAGTTATGTGTTCGAGTAGTGTCGGGGTGTCTAATTAAACAGGTTCTTCTTTTTACATTGTTTGACTTTTCCAGAATAACTTCGCTCATACCTCGTTCCCACCTCCAAGTTGATTGTGTAGAAACGTGTTTATGGAAAATATTTATTGAGGCTACTTATAGTATTTATGAATTTGAAATTCATATTTTTGGCTAACAATGAAACTGGTGATCCAAAACGATTACTTAACAATGCACAACTAAGTACAGTCATATTGTTAACAAAGAGCAAGAAAGCCGTTTTACAATGGGATTTGACCCCAAAATCGATTTGGTGGTATCCATACCCTAAAAGGTTCAGATCTAATTGTGGACCGGGGGGGATTTGAACCCCCGACCTCTTGAGTGCAAGTCAAGCGTTCATACCAGCTGAACTACCGGCCCTAGCTTTCCAATTGAGTAACTATTCAATGATATTTAGCTTTTGTTCGCACGAAACAGGGCTAACGCAGAAAAAATAATAAAAAATATAAAAAAATAAACAAGTTTTTAGAGCTAAGGAGTTTGGCGGTTAGCTTAATATCGTCTTGGCCTTGCTGGTCGTTTTTTAGCAAAGCATTCTCGGCAGTAAACTGGCCTGCTTGGGTCTGGTTTGAATGGGACTTCACATTCTTTTCCACATTCAGCGCAAGTTGCTTTGTGCATTTCTTTTCCGGACACTACTTTTCAACTCCTTACTTCTGTTTATGTGCAAAAACTGCTTGTTGCACAACAACTCTATGCACCGCATTTAGACATATAAGATTTATCGTTAGAAAAAAGTAGCGAACTTGTTCGAAAAAACTTGTCCTGCGGGACTTATCAAAGAAAATCAGCTTCCCAATTTTTTTGTTTTTCGGCTACGTTAAGATCAAACTGGTTTAAAAAGGCTTAAATCTAAAGCATCGATGTTTGAAGTATGCGAAACATCGAGGATATTAAGAGCACTATTTTACAGCATAAGGCAGAATTGAAAAAAAGATTTAAAGTGAAAACCATAGGAGTTTTCGGCTCGTATGTTCATGGCGACCAACAACGGCGAAGCGACTTAGATGTGCTTGTAGAGTTCAAGGAAGCAGTAGGATTGTTTGAATTTATGGATTTAGAAATGTATCTGACTGACTTGCTTGGTGTTAAGGTTGACTTGGTATCAAAGAAGGCACTCAAACCACACATTGGTGAGCATATCCTCAAGGAAGTAATTATGGTATGAAATTCCGTGATTACAGAGATTATTTGCAGGGTATTTTAGATGCTGTAAATGACATCGAAAGCTTTGTTGATGATTTGACTTATGAAGAGTTCAAAAAGGACAGAAAAACGTTGAACGCAGTGGTACGCAGCATCGAAATAATCGGAGAAGCATCCAAAAATATTCCTGAAACAATGAAGGCAAAGTATAACGAGCTGCCTTGGAAACAAATGGTTGGAATGAGAGACAAATGAATTCACGCTTATTTCGGCATAGACGTTGAAACATTATGGAAAACTGTAAAAGAAAACATTCCTCAACTTAGGAAGCCAATACAGCAAATGCTAAAAAACCTTGAAAAATAAGCTTCGCTGCTCCATGCTTGAAACCTTATTGTTGCGGCTAACCATCTGTGGTAATCGAGGATGCCTTAAATTAATATATTCTTGAAGTGCAGATAGGTCATTAGGGTGAGGAGACTTAAGCTTGGAGTTTAAAACAGTTAAAATTGACCCACCTAAAGACTGCAACATTATCTTAGGCATGGCTCACTTCATAAAAACTGCTGAAGACCTCTTTGAAGCCCTAGTTAATTCTGTTCCAAACGTTAAGTTTGGCTTAGGCTTCTGTGAGAGCTCAGGACCTTGCTTGGTTAGGCGTGAAGGAAATGACGAGGAACTGAGTATTTTGGCAGCGCAAAAAGCCTTTGAAATCGGCTGCGGCCACAGCTTTCTCATTTACCTAAAAAACGCCTATCCACTGAACGTTCTCGACAAAATCAAGAATGTGCCTGAAGTGTGCACTATCTTCGCTGCTACAGCGAACCCGTTAGAAGTAATAGTTGCCGAAACCGGTCAGGGACGAGGCATTATCGGGGTTGTTGACGGCTTAAAAAGCAAAGGCATAGAAACTGACAAAGATGTTAAGGAGCGGCGTGAGTTTTTGCGAAAAATAGGCTACAAACTAGGCTAACGCCTTATTGCTCAGAAGCCAAAATGCTCCTAAACAGCGAGTCATCAATGTTTCCTCCAGTCACCACTACGGCAACAGTTAACCCACTGAATGAAGCGCTATTTTCCAGCAACATCGCGATGCCTGCCACGCCGGAACCTTCAACCACTTGCTTTTCATTTTTCCAAAGCTGATAAACCGCTTGCCTAATCGTTTCTTCTCTGACCAGAGTTACCTCATCAACGTATTGCTGTACTATGGTGAATGTGATGGAGCCTTTCTCGATGCCCCCTGAGAGACCTTCAGCAATAGTGTAGGGTTCGTGCCTGTGTGGAGGGACTATTTTGCCAGCCTTCAAAGACTCGTACATGATGGGTACAGCAGCAGATTGCACGCCGATAACTTGCACGTTTGGTTTTACGCTTTTGACTGCTATGCTTATGCCTGCAATCAAGCCTCCTCCGCCAACAGGCACAACGACGACGTCAACGTTTGGAAGCTCTTTGAGGATTTCTAAACCTATGGTTCCGTGTCCAGCCACAATCAGCTGGTCATTGTAGGGAGAAATGTATAGGCGACCTTCCTGTGTTGCAATTTCTTTAGCTTTCTTTTCAGCCTCAGGGTAAGTGTCACCAAACAACAAGAGGTCCGCGCCGTACTTTTTTATGCCATCGACTTTGATTTTCGGGGTATTGGTAGGAACTACTATTTTCGCCGAAAAACCTAGCTTTTGCGCGCCATAAGCTACTGCTTGACCATGATTGCCAGCTGAAGCCGTCACCACTCCTCTAGCTTTTTCTTCGGGCGACAGGTGGAGGAGTTTGTTTATGACTCCGCGAATTTTGAAGGAGTGCGTTACCTGCTGGTTTTCAAGCTTCAAAAAGACCTCTCCGTTGCATAGTTCGCTTAGAAACTTTGAGCGCGTCAAAGCGGTAGGAACTACATACTGTGCGATGGTTTTTTGTGCTTGCTCTATATCTCCAAATGTGACCATCTTGTTCATCGCCTAAGAAACTTGCTAACCTGCTAACTTAATTACCATAAACTATTTTAGTCTACTTCAGATTCAAAATTTAACAACTTGTCCAGAAAGGTGTTTTTATGGCTCTAGAGAGAAATATGGCTCAAATTGAAGCTCACAGGCAGCAGCAATCAGAGGAGCAGCAGAAACTAAAAGAGAGAATGGGCAAAATTAAGCATAAAATCGCTATCATAAGCGGCAAAGGCGGAGTCGGAAAAAGCACCGTGACCGTGAACCTTGCGGCGGCATTTGCAGAGAAAGACTACAAGGTCGGCGTTTTGGATGCAGATATTCATGGACCGAGCGTTCCAAGGCTTCTTGGGTTAGAAGGGCAACGAGTCAAATATGGTCCTCCAGGCGCTTTTCCAGTTGATGGACCCTTTGGTTTGAAGGTTATGTCGATTGACTTCTTTTTGCCCGAGGAAGCTCCGACGATTTGGCGGGGCCCGTTAAAGATGAGGGCGATTCGCCAGTTTTTGTCTGATATTATTTGGGGGGAGCTTGATTTTCTCTTTATTGATTTGCCGCCTGGAACAGGGGATGAACCACTAAGTATTGCTCAGCTTTTGCCTGATCTAGACGGAGTAGTAATTGTCACTATGCCTTCCCAATTGTCGAGTTCAGTTGTTAGAAAAGCAATTACGTTCGCTGAAAGATTAAACATGCCTATAATCGGCGTTGTCGAGAACATGAGCGGTTTTGTTTGTCCTCATTGCGGAGAGAAAACTGAAATTTTCCAATCAGGCGGCGGAAAAAAGATGGCACAGGAAGCTGGTGTTCCCTTTCTTGGAAGCATTCCAATTGATCCCAAAGTAAGTATAGATTCCGATAATGGGCATCCTTTTGTGGTTGCTGATAAGGATTCTGCTGCCGCTAAGGCGTTCATGGAAATTGTCAAGAAAGTTGAAGCTTACCTGAAGAAATAACAGAGCCTTTTGATATTGTAAAAAGTTTGGAGAGCTTAAAACTCCCAGGTTAATTGTTGCCTTTCACAACTACATCTTTGTGAGAGTAATTTCTATCGTTGAAACCATTCGAGACCTGTTTTCGCCCTCTCTTGGCGGCATCTCTGCTGTTCCGATTGCGATTTTCGTCACTTTGAGGTCTTTTAGGAACCGACTTCTTGTGATTTCTGCAACGTCAACAGCGGTAGTTATTGCTTGCCCTCGTGCTTTTAGGGTTATTTCTTTTTCTACGCCGGAAGAGAATGCCGTTATAATGGCTAGAACATAGCTCATAGGTGGTTTGTTTCCAACGAAGATTACATCATTTGGTTTTTCTGCCATATATTTCACTCCTTTTTATTGTTCATTGCGGTAGTACTGCATTACTACGCGAAACTTCCTAATAAACTCAATTCTGCAATCTTATTGAAGAAGGACTAACTGAACAATTTAAGCACTCAATTTTAAGAGAATATTTCTTGGTCGTAATGGCTCAAAACTTTTGCCTCTGCCTTGATAATGTTTTAGCTGCAGATTCAATTCCTTCTAAGCTCGAAGAAAATAACACAGAATTAAAGTGGCTAACGTTGTCATTTTCGATTTTAGATAGAGTTTTATACCTCAACCTTGAAGGGAAGAGTGCAACTTGGAGCATTATTTCATGTCGGTGTCGCCTAGCCTCAGAGAAGTTTTAGCAAGAAGGATTGCTGGAGAAATAATTCTTTCAGGTAAACCAGGCGCTACTATGCGGAAATGGCGGGAGCTTTTCGCTGTTTCCCAATTGACCCTTTCTGAGATGATGGGCCTCTCTTCTTCGGTTATAAGTGATTATGAAAGTGGACGGCGAAAAAGCCCTGGAGCCAAATTCATCCGAAGGTTTGTGCTCTCCCTCTTACTTATTGACGAGGGAAAAGGCAGTCGCTTCATTAGAGAATTTGCGAGGCTAACCAGTTCGCCAAGCATGGCAGTTGTGGATTTGCGCGAGTTTCCTATTCCGGTACGGATTGAATATTTGTGCAGGGCTATTGGCGGTGAAGTAGTAGCTTGCAAGGAAAAGTACGTTAAAGAAGTAAACGGTTACACAGTCATCGACAGCACAAAAGCTGTTGAGGCGTATTCGGGCTCGGAGTACGCGCAGCTGTTTGGGGCATCGACTGATCGGGCACTGATTTTCACGAACGTTGAAGCAGGCTGCTTGCCCATGATGATTGTACGAGTCAGTAGCCTAAAACCGCGGATAGTAGTTTTTCACAAAACCCAACCTGACGCTGAAGCTATACGCATAGCTGAGTACGAGCAGATACCGCTCATTTACTCGACAGCGCCCAGCGTCGAGCAACTGGTAAAGTCCTTGCGGAAACTGTATCGGATAGCTTTACGCATAAAGCTTGGCCGACGAGTACGTCCACCGCCAAAAATAAGCGCATAAACTTTCTTTGTATTCTCTCAACATCAGCGTATTCTTAGAAGTTCAACACCTAAATTGTTGAATTCCTTATCATTGCCTCTACAAGCTTGGTTTCTAAGCTTTTAGCTGTAGCCACTGCGAAGGCGTCCCCAAGGGACATTGAATGGTTGCATTTGAATTGTGCAGCCTCTCGCCATAAACCATTATCTTCAACTGGAATAATCTTTAGACCGTAGAGACGCAGGTTTCTTTGCTTCTCTTCAGCTGTTTCAGGGCTGATTCTTGATAAAACATAGTAGAGTTCAGCTAAGCTGATAATATTTATATAACCGTCTGTTTGGCTGCTTTGAATCTTCTTAAGACTATCCCTAACTAAATCCCCGCCTGTTTGGCCCAAGAAAAAGGCTAAAATAGCTTCTGAGTCAAATGTTAAACGTTCCTTCACGTTTTACTCCGCTCGTTGTCTTGCGCAAATTCTTCTTTCCGTGATTCTTCTAATAATTCTCTTGAGGTTTTGCCCTCAGCAGCCAACTTCAATGAACCATAGTCATCATCCGGGGAAGGAAGAGGCTTAATAATAATGCCTTTTTCGTTTTCCTCAAAGAAAACTTTGTCCTTAATACCGTATTTTTTTCGAAGCTTTTTAGGAATCGTTGCTTGACCCTTTTTGGTAACGCTTACAACTTCTACCATGTTCAGCCACTATTCAAAGATTAATACTTATTAACTTAGTATTACTTGAATTTTATTCAAGACTTTTTGAAGTATTCTTACTTTTTCAGGCTAAAACAAAAATGTTAAGAATCGGGTTAACTTCTACGGCAAACAGAAGCATGCAATTTCGCGTATTAACCTTGAAGACGAACGTGTTCACTACCAAAAACAAGAATTGTAAAATAGCTAACAAAATAGTTGTCAACAAGACGAAAACTGGTTTTCTAAATCATGATAAATTTCTGATAAAATTCTTAGTCAAATATTCTTAAATTGCCTGTTAATCAATATCAATCTAATCGTTAAAAATGGATTTGTTGATTGTGAAGTTGCCTCCAAATGCGTTCATAGTAGTGCTAATAATCAGCGGTTTAATGTTAGCTGGTAGCATGCATTTTGTCGGGTCACAAATTTTTTCAGGTTCTCCGACTCCGACGCCGCTAATACCTCGTCCTTCGTCAAGTCCTTTTCCAGGTTCTACTCCTGTGCCTCAACCGACTTCTGAATTTCCAACGCGGACCAACGAAATTGGCACAATCAGTTCAGATACCACATGGACCATGGCAAATGGTCCTTATAATATAACTGGATCAGTCACAGTTGACCCCGGGGTAACACTGACAATCGAGCCTGGAGCCATTGTCAATCTTAATTCTAATTACCTTCAAATAAACGGTACGTTAAGCGCCCGCGGAACAAACAGCGATCCGATCAATTTTATCGGGGGAGGTCCAATAAGTGCTGGTGTGGAAACAATGTTGAGAACAGATTATGGCTCTGAAATTGTTTTTTCGCCATCAAGCACTGCATGGAACGCGCAAGCCCAATCTGGCAGTATTATTGAAAACGCAGTTATGTACAGCGTAGTTATTAATGGAGGCTCACCAAAAATTACCGATAGTTCTCTATTGAACATCGATATTTTCGGTGGATCGGCTGAAATTTCAAATAATAACATTTTAGGGGGAATCGGTGTTTATAGCGGTCCCACCGTGATTTCTAACAACATTATTTCTCAACAAACACATTATTTCTGGGCGGTTATCGCTCAGCGCTATGATAGGAATAACGCTGTGATCTTTGTTGGTAATAATGCATCTGCTGTGATTTCAAACAATATCATTAATGGCTTTGTAAGTCAAGTTGGGTGCGGAATTGGTTTTGGAACAGAAGGAAGTACCGGAACCGTCTTGGTTAACATTACTAACAATACGATTTATGGATTTCAAAGCGGAGGAGGGACAGGCATCGCGGTTTCTGCTGGGACAGGCAATGTTACAATATTAGAAAATACGCTCTATGACTGCTCCTTCGGAATTGGAATCAATGATACGGACCCACTGGAGGATGGTACACTTACAATTGCAACGACGATTCAGGGAAACATTATCTTTGACGACACTTTTGGAATAGACTTAGCTTTCCCAGCAACAGTGGAAAACAACACCATAAGCAACAACTTAAATGGAATTTTAACAAGTGTTCCATCAACGGTCACTTACAATAACTTAGTTGACAACAATCAAAGCATTTATCTGGTATCTTCAAACAATCTCGATGCTACTAATAATTGGTGGGGAATAACCGACGCGCTAGCAATAAACCAATCAATCCATGACTCCAAAAATGATAACACTTTGGGCACAGTCAACTTCGTTCCTTTCCTAACTGAACAAAACACTCAGGCGATGCTTCAACCAAACCTATCAACCATACCTACCTCAACCCCCAACTTAACTTCAACTCCTACACCAACACCAACCTCGCCCGCAAAGCCAAATCAAACCAATACTCCCACTCCTTTTGCTTCCCAGAATCCGACGTCGCCACCGACAAAGGGGATTAGCATTTACGGAATATTAATTGCTGTTCTTGTAATACTTATTGTTGCATTCGTATTAGTTATGGTCGTTCTCATCGTGAGAAAAAGCGGTGAACGAGTAGATGACAGTTGAACTCTCTTCCCTTCATAAAATCCTGAAGGACCCTACAAGAAGAGACATACTGCAGTGCCTCAACGACAAAGGACCTTTGCCCTATGTTGAACTTATGGGACTTACAAAGGTTACGAACACGGGCAGATTCAATTACCACCTAAAGATACTGGGTGACCTAATTCAAAAACAGGTCGATGGAAGATATGCTCTTACAGAAAGAGGCCACTTGGCACTTCGGCTCCTTGATGAGTTTCCAGAGAAAACACTTCAAATACAAAGAGTAAAAAACAAGAACAAAAAATTGATTATAGCAGCCGTGGTTCTTCTCATTGGCATTGTCGCTGTTTCTTCACTGCTGATCAGTATGCAGCTAACACAATCAAATTCACAATCAAGCCTTAACGTTACATACTGGAAGCAACAGCCAGACCCGCTCTATCCCAACGATATTCAATATGCTTTTAACGTGACTGGAACCCACGAAACCTTTCAACTTGCAACAAGCGACGCGATAAACCATGCACTTGCACCCTATGCTAACAAGTATCCATTTGCAGCGATTACAATCGGTGATAAAACCTTAATTCCATTCTGGACTACCACTTACGTAGGTAAAGGACAATTCACTTTCGGTTTGACTCTCAACAGCGCCTTATCCGACGCCCAAGTGAAATCCTTGACTCAAGATCTAAAGGTTGCCTTGAAAAGCACTCAGTAACTCTTCTAGCAAAAATAAGTGCATAAGAAAAGAGAACGAGAAAGATTTCAATGAGGCAACAGAAGAAAGAATCTTCTGAGAAATTAGGGTTTTTTGTTGTTGTTTTTGTTGTTGTAGTCTGTTGTTAGCACGTTCATTGCGCTTAGAACTGCTTCCATGCTGGCTTTAACTATGTCTTCGCGTACTCCCATGGCTGTTACTGCTCTGTCGCCTTTGCGCATTCGCACGACCACTTCAACCATTGCGTCTGTGCCGCCAGTGATAGCTTTAACGTTGTATTGTTCCAGAGTGATGGGCTCCACTTCTGCGATGGCGGTTTTTACCGCATTTATAGCTGCGTCTACGGGTCCTACGCCGACCGCTGCGCCCCAAACGTCTTTTCCGTTTAACCTTAATCGTACTGATGCGGTTGCTGTTACTTTGTCGCCACTGACCACGGTCATCTCTTCAAGACGTATTGGTTCGACTTTGCTTAAGCCCATAACGTTCTCGGCGATTGCCAGAACATCGGCGTCCATTACTGTTTTGCCTTTGTCGCCTAAGTCTTTGATTCGCTGGAATATCTCTTTAAACTGCTCATCAGTTGGTTTCAACCCCATCTTTTCTAAAGCAGCTTTTATGCCATGAGCTCCTGAGTGTTTTCCTGGTGATATTCGTCGTGTGCCACCGACTAGTTCAGGAGCAATAGGCTCATAAGTCAATGGGCAAGCAAGCAAACCTTGGGTATGAATGCCGGATTCATGCGTGAAAGCGTTTTCGCCAACAATTGCTTTGTTAGGCTGTACGTTGATGCCAGTTAATCTTGAAACCAGCTGTGAAGTGCTGTAGAGAAGCTCGGTTTTGATGTTTAAGTTCAAATTGTACAGTTGCTTTAGCGAAACTACAATTTCCTCTAACGAAGCGTTTCCAGCTCGCTCTCCTAAGCCGTTTATGGTTGCGTGAACTTGCGTTGCACCCGCCCGTAATGCTGCAATGGAGTTTGCCACTGCCATTCCAAAGTCGTTGTGGCAGTGAACGCTGATCGGAACCTTTACCGAATCGTAAAGCGCTGAGAATAATTCGTAGGATTTCTCAGGCGTCAAAACACCAACCGTATCGCAGGCGACAACTCTGTCTGCCCCGGTAGCAATGCCAACCTCATAGAATTTCTTGAGAAAATCAAGCTCTGTGCGTGTTGCATCTTCAGCTGAAAGCTCAACTATTAAACCACAACTCTTGGCAATTTGCACGCAATCTTCGGTGATTTTGAGCAGCTGCGGTCTGGTCTTATTGAGCTTGTACTTTAGGTGGATATCAGATGTTGGAATGACAAGGTGTATACTGTTAGCTCCGCTTTTCGCTACTGCTTCAATGTCGCCTCTTGTGCCGCGTGCGCAACTGGAAATTTCAGCCTTAAAACCCTGCTTAGCTATTAGGCTTACAGATTCCATTTCACCTTCAGAAACAGCAGCGAACCCAGCCTCAATCACATCGACGCCGAGTTCATCTAGGCGCTGAGCAATCCTGAGTTTGTTTTCAGGAACAAGCGATACTCCAGGTGTTTGTTCACCATCACGAAGGGTGGTGTCTAAAAATTTTACGCGTTTAGGGAAGCGGTTGAATAAAGCAATACCCCACTTAAATCACATCTCTTTTCCAGAGCGTCAACCTTAAATATAAAATTATTGGTGTCTTAACTTGAGCAAAGAGGTTAGTGGAATGAGAAGTGACGAGATAAAACTCGGAACAGAGCGGGCACCACATAGAGCCCTGCTTAAAAGTTTAGGTTTAACAGACCAAGATATAGCTAAACCATTCATTGGAATAGCCAACAGTTACACGTCAATTGTTCCTGGCCACATTCACTTAAGAGCTTTAGGTGAAGCCGTAAAAGAAGGCATCCTCGAAGCCGGTGGAACACCCTTTGAATTTAACACCATAGCAGTATGCGACGGCATAGCCATGGGCCACGAAGGGATGCGGTATTCACTTCCAAGCCGCGAATTAATCGCTGACTCAGTAGAAATCATGATGCAAGCCCACCGTTTAGACGGCATGGTGCTGATTTCGAACTGTGACAAAGTCACACCCGGCATGCTTATGGCCGCGGCAAGGCTAAACGTGCCTGCAATATCCGTTACAGGCGGACCAATGGAATCAGGTATCCTAAACGGACAAAAAGTCGGCGTCAACAACGTCTTCGAAGCAGTCGGCAAAGTCTTCGCAGGCAAAATGACAGCGGAGGAATCCGCAATACTGGAGAACGTGGCTTGTCCCGGATGCGGCTCATGCAACGGTATGTTCACAGCAAACACCATGGCTTGCATGACTGAAGCCTTAGGCATGTCTCTTCCCTACTGCGCCACAGCATTAGCAAACGGTGCACTGAAGCAGAGAATTGCCAAAGAAACAGGCAGAAAAATCCTGGAACTAATAAAAAAAGACATCAAGCCCTCACAGATAATGACACAGAGCGCATTTGAAAACGCTGCCGCAGTTGACATGGCGCTTGGAGGCTCCACCAACACAGTTTTGCATCTCTCAGCCATAGCCAAGGAAGCGGGAGCTAAACTTGACCTTTCAACTTATGATGAGATAGGAAAGAAGGTTCCGCATTTGTGCAACATGGTTCCAACTGGCACATTCGATATGGAAGATTTAGGCGACGCCGGCGGCCTACCTGCGTTGATAAAGGAACTTAAACCATTTGTGCATTTTGACGCGTTAACAGTTACAGGTAAAACCGTTGGCGAAAACGTTGCAGAAGCCAAGGTAATAAACGCTGAAGTAATCCGCCCGTTAAACAACCCAGTTCACAAAGAAGGCGGCATCGCCATACTAAGAGGCAACTTGGCACCTCAAGGAGCAGTCGTCAAAATGGCTGCAGTCTCGCCTAAGATGATGAAGCATCAAGGTCCAGCGAAAGTTTACGATTCAGAACACGAAGCAGAAGAAGCCATGAAGCGCCATGAAGTTGTAGCAGGCGACATTGTAGTTATTCGTTATGAAGGACCAAAAGGAGGCCCCGGAATGCCAGAAATGCTAATTCCAACAGCCACAATTGCAGGCATGGGCTTAAGCGAAAGCGTAGCCCTAATAACCGATGGAAGATTTTCCGGCGCGACACGCGGACCATGCATCGGACACGTTGCACCTGAAGCCTTCGAAGGCGGTCCAATTGCGGCACTTAAAAACGGTGACAAGATAACCATCGACATCTCCAACAGAGTTCTCAAAGTTGAGCTATCGGACAAAGAGCTAAAAAAGCGGTTGGCTGCGTGGAAACCCAGGAAACCTAAAATCTCTAAGGGCTACTTAAGCAGATACTCGCCTACTCCCTCAGAATAAGCTAACCATACTATTAACTAAAGGGACTAGAAGAGCTGGAAACCGCTAATTTATTTACACCGAACCTGCATGCCCGTAACCATTCTATTCCTGTGAGTCAGAGATGCGGCACAATAAGGGAAGGCATAAATTCGCCAATTCACCTGAAAATAATATGGGGATAATTCTTGAGGAAAGAATTGGCAAGTAGTATCGATATTAACGCGTCGCCCGAAGAGGTTTGGGCTGTTCTTACGGATTTCGCAAAGCTTCCCGATTGGAATCCGTTTATGCGTTGGGTGAGAGGTGAACTGAGAAAGGGGGCTAAACTTGAAGTGCGCATTCAGCCTACGGGCGCAAGAGGAAACACTTTCAAGCCGACAGTGCTCAACGTTAACCCGCCAAAAGAGCTAAGGTGGATTGGTCATCTTTGGATAAGCGGACTTTTTGACGGAGAACATATCTTAACAATTGAACCAGTCGGAAATAACAAAGCACATTTTATACAAAAAGAAATCTTCAATGGGCTTTTTGTCAGACTGCTTGCCAAAAGCTTAGACAAAGACACGCTTCGCGGGTTCAACGAAATGAATAAAGCTCTAAAGGAACAAGTGGAAATGCACCATAAATAAAACTTAACATTTGTACGCCAAGCTTTTTCTTCATTAAACAAGCGCTAAAATCACGGGCACTTTCATTTATTTAAGCCGATTTAACATGCTGGTCTGGTTGTGGTAGTAGGGTAACTCTCTGCAAATGCTTTTACGGCAAAAGTCGGTAATTTTTGCAGCGTCTTGATTTAATCAGGCATGTTGTTGATTTGGTGCGTAAAGCATGAATATCGGTTCGAAGTGTTCTTTCATGGTCTTAGTTTAAGGAATCAAAATCAAAATGAAAACGAAGCCTATACGTAAACATAAACTTGTTAAGGCATGGAAAACCCTATCGCGCAACCCACTGCCTAAAGTTAAAGCCTTCGAATTAAGCGATGAGGATTTTAACCGTGCTATTCAAGACAGGCACTGCTTTGAAGATAAACTTCGCGAGATTGAGGAATGGGGCAGAATTATTCCACCTAAGAGAACTGATGCATGCGTGTTTAATGCTGAAGAAAACGCCGACGCCAAATACATCATACTTGTCAGAGAAAAACCATACCACAACTTAGATGAAATCATTCTTCACGAATTATCACATATAGCAAAGGGCGACCTCTAACCTCTTATTTTACCTATAACGTTTTTGCCAAAAAGCCTTAATCCATTTAAACTTGGAAAATCAGCGAAAAACAACATAAAATAAGTCACGCCCAAATCCACATAAACCTGTAGGTGCTCAATGCATTCATCCGGCGTGCCTGTCAAAGTAGTTTTCTTGAAATCCTCCAAGCTAATATTTGCTAGTTTACGCTTAGAAATCTTTTCACCCAATTCTTTTTGATCATGTGCAATCAGCACTTGGCCACCGGGCCAGCAGGACTTCTCAATTTCACTAAAGTTTCTTCCAACTGCTTTGCATTGATTCTCTAAAACCGCAAGTTTATGCTTATACATTTCAAGGGATGGCAAGAAGCCCCAATCAAACCTGTCTGCGTATGGTGCGGTTGCTTTCTGCATCAGTAGTTCGCCGCTTCCGCCCACAGTTATTGGTGGGTATGGTTTTTGCAAGGGTTTAGGTTCACAAACGGCATTTTTCAGCGTGAAGTATTTTCCTTGGTAGTTGGCTTTTTCTTGGGTCCAAAGTCGCCTTATAACTTCCACAGCCTCGCTTAAACGCGCTACTCGGACGCTTGTCGGGGAGAAACCAAAACCGTAAGCAATATGCTCAATCCTTTGGGTACCTGCTCCTATTCCAAGCTCTAATCTGCCACTCGACAACACATCTAGTGTGGCAGCCATCTTCGCAAGCAAAGCTGGATTCCTATGCGCGCTACAAGAAACCATTGTCCCGAGCCTTATTCTGTTGGTTAATGAGGAGAGTGCGGAGAGGGTCGTCCAACATTCAAGAATAGGCCATTCATTATACATCAAATGGTCATCTAGCCAAACTGAATGGTAGCCTAATTGTTCACATTCTAAAGCAAAGTCTCGAATTAGGGTGAAGTGCTCTTTGGAATCTTTCGCTTGGACCGCGTAGAATGGAAGAAATATTCCGAATTTTAGTTTTTCCAAGCTCTGACTCCAGCCTGCTAGTTATAATTAAATTTCAATTATGCTGCGGAGTAATTAGGCTTTAGTGTGCTAGCTGTCAGTTAGAGGGTACTTGTTTTCTTACGTCCTTTCCCCTAATATATGATAGTACTCCCGCAATCACAAGTATGGCCACTGAAGCGTAAAACGCGTGATCAATGCCCGATATGAAAGCTTGGCTGACACCGCCTGTCAGGCTTCTTGTTCCAATAAACACTTCGAAAGCCACATATCTAGGTATTGACGCAGCGGCAACCGAGATTGCCAAGACATAGCTCCCGACTAACCCAATGTTTTGCACGGTTCGCAACAAACCCGAGATGCTGCCGTACGAACCTGCCCGCGCATTTGCCATTACGGCGCTGTTGTTAGCTGGGAAAAACATGGAGGTTCCTAAGCCAGATATTGCTGAAGCTAAAAGCACAATGTAGAGTGGGGAGGTTGCGTTCATCGTTAAATAAATCAATATGGCAACTGCCAAGAAGAATATTCCCATTGTGGCGATTTCTCTTGAACCGTATTTATCGGAGAGTCTACCCATAATTGGTCCTAGAAAACTGCCTGCAACGTATCCGGGTACTAGAAGCAATGAAGCATTTAGTGGTGAGAGCGCTCTTATTCCCTGCAAATACATTATCACTAAGAACACGACAGAGAAGTATCCGACGCTTGTAAAGAACGCTGATAAGATTGCGTTTCGAAGAACCCTAATTTTGAGTGCTTCGAAGTCAATCATGGGATTTTTGATCCTACGATCATACAAAACAAAAACTGGGATCAGCAAAGCTCCAATGAGCGTCGAAGTAATGTTTAATGTGCTGATTCCTTGTGAAGCGAAATTTACCAATCCTAAAGAGATCAACACTAATGCAGCGGCAAGCAGCGCCATTCCAACCAGGTCTAGTTTGGCAGATGTTTTTTCGGCGTCCTGAATGAATTTTATCCCAACTATTACCGCGATTATGCCTATGGGAATATTGATGAAAAAGATGTATTGCCAACTAAGGAAGGTGGTGATTATTCCTCCTAAAACGATGCCTAGCATTGCTCCAGCTGTAAATCCAAGTGCATTGTAACCGTATGCTTTGCCGCGTTTTTCTCTTGGGAAATAATCAGCTATGATGGCTCCGCTGGTCGCTTGTAGGAGAGCGCCACCTATCGCTTGAACAACTCTGAACGATATCAACAGGTAAATATGAGTTGAGAAACCGCATAAAGCTGAGCCAACAGTGAAGATTACGAAGCCTAAGTTGAATACTCGGCATCTACCATAGATATCTCCTATTCTTCCCATCTGCGTAGTTGCCACGGCGAGGACAAGAAGATAAGCAATAATTATCCAAAGTGACGTCGCTAGGTTTGAGTGCAGGCTGTCATTAATAGTTGGAAAGGCCAAAAGAACGATGGTGCTGTCCAACGCGCCCATAAGAGTTCCAAGCATCACGATGGCTAACACTATATTACTGTGCCTTCCAGATGTGGCAACGGGGTTGCTGGGAGCTTCATTCAACGTAAGTTACCTCTTCCCTTAGAATTGTTATTGTTATTTAAAATTACTTGAGTCTTTTTAGAAATACTTATCGAGTTTTGAAGAAGATAACTAAAGTCATAGAATTTCTTCAGTTAAAAAGTGTTTTAATTGAGGCAGCAAAACGGAAAAACAAGAGGATAAGTAATTATCCTTAAATGAGTCGCGAAATCTCCCGCAAAATCCCCCTCTTTTTCTTTTAATACTTTAATTTTTTAAAGTTTTGCTGAAGACGAGGGTTTAGTTGAACCCCGGACTATATGGAGAATTCGCCTCAAAGTTCTTTCCTCTGTTTTGCTTTCTAACTGTGCCTTATGGTTTGATTGCTTTTGCTTCAAATCTTAATTCATATTTCTTTATTGTTCAATTTTGAACAATTTTGGGGGATACCCTTTTGTAAAAGACCAAGTTTGGGTTGGTTTTAGTCAATGGCCTTTTTTTGTGGCTTATTTAGTTTTGCAGGTCTGGGGTTTGCAGGTTTTGCGGAGTCAATTAGGTTTGATTTGACTTGACTTGATTTAGTGAAGCAAGAGTTTTTCATGTTCCATCTTCATCGCCTAAAGTAATGTCGTTGGCTCTTACTGAATTGTACCGATCTCTATCAAATCCCCGCATAGTTACAAGGTTTCAAAGATTGGGTCAGTGTCGGCTTCAAATGATGAAAATGTGAACAAAAATTGATTTTCTACAGAATCTTATGGCTATTGTATAATTTGAGAAAGTTCATAAATTAAGAAGCAAGATAATTCGTTTCCTGAGTACTGAGTTAGAAGCATAGTGAATGGGTTTTTAAGTGTAAAGCTATATCTACTGCGCTCGATATTTGGGCGAGCGCTAGCTCTACTTTGTTTCGGTCTTCGCTCCCTTCACCCAAAAGTTGGGAGTGCGGTTTTCGGCTACACAAAAAAGGGGTTGGCATCGGGCTTTAACTAGTTTTAAAGACTTCTTTTATCGAAAAAGTCTCTCAAAAGATTGTAGAGTTAGCCCTCAAAATTATTGTATTGAAATGCTTACAGAAAAGCAAACCAAGCGGATCACAATATCAATTGAATAAATTTTTAAAGAAATTTCACTTATAGAAGCTATCATGAAAAAAGCTGTTAAAGCAACGCTTTTCTTTCTTGGAGCTTTGATCTTAACATTGTTTATAGTTCAGGCTTTTAGTCCTCATGCACAGATTCCTGGGCTTCAGAAAATTGTGACTTTGCCGATTATCACTATCTTAGGAACTGGGAGTATTCAGAGTTCGCTTGTTCCCGTGCCCATTTCTGCAAATGGTTCAGTGTATACCTTAACTGGAAACATCGAGAATTATTCTTTAGACATCCAATGCAGCAACATCATATTAGATGGTGCAGGCCACTGGATATCGAGCGGCGTGATGAATTGGAACACAGGAATTAATTTACAAGCTAACCAAGTTAAGATAACAAACCTTAACATACAGGGTTTTAATTCGCCACTAAACGTTACTGGTTCTAATGACGCAATTACCCAAACATATTTGGCTAGCCAACCAGAGTATAGCCTTGAAATCACGGTACACGGCTCCAACGATTCTTTTGCTGGAAATCAGGTAGTTGGCTCTTTTATTACAACAACAGGTTACGATTATTTTACTGAAAACAACATTACCCGTGGCGGAATCGAACTGTATGGCGCATATAACAGTGTGTCAGAAAACGTTTTCTATTCTTCAGGGGTATCACTGTGGGGTCAAACAAGCTTCAACACAATAATGGGCAACACTTTCAACCTGTTGAAAGCAGACAATTCATCATTTGGAATCAGCATCAGCGGAAGAGGTATGGAATCAAACGTTATCTACCTTAACAACTTTGCAGGCAATGTTGCCCCCGTCATTGAC
Source organism: Bathyarchaeia archaeon (assembly GCA_049520955.1). Taxonomy (GTDB): domain Archaea; phylum Thermoproteota; class Bathyarchaeia; order Bathyarchaeales; family Bathycorpusculaceae; genus Bathycorpusculum. The sequence continues at coordinate 18,771 of JBEKPG010000047.1, forward strand.
GTTAGCAATCCGCCTCAAGCCTATGTTGGAGATAGGTTCGACAATGGGTCCGTCGGGAATTACTGGAGCGACTACGCGACTAAAAGTCCAAATGGCAGAGAAATAGCCACTACTGGGATATACAATACGCCTTACCCGATTTATGGAAGCATAATGGACAACTACCCATTAACATCCCCCAGTGTAGAAAAAATCACAATGCAGATACCGAACCCAACACCCCTGCCCAGTGCGCGACCTGTTACCAATAATGCGTCTCAAATTCAATTATGGTTAGCTCTTGCAAGTGTCGCTAGTTTAGTTGTTTCTTAAAACTTAAACCGAAATCTTGACTAAGAATCGGTCTATGAGTCCCGGTGCCAATGTTGTTCTTTTCATAGGCACCAATTAATAATATGTTCAACTTTCTCTATGGTTTTCTGTTCTTAGACTATTTCTGCGCTATGTAGATTAAGGCTGATTATCCATGAAAACTTGACTAAAACGCTGTCCTAAGGATACAGAAGTTTCGCACAGCACATAGGGCATTCTATCTGGGACTTACGGAGTTAACTTACCTTTTAAGTCCGTTTGAATCCCTGAATTTTCAAAATGGAAGTATCGTTTTGGTTTCCTAGTAAGAAAGTATGCGATGCCGCAGGCTGAGTAGACGATCGGCCCAAAAATCTCTACCGCAAAACCGTATGTAACAGCGCGCCATGTACCGCTCAGGTCTCTAAGGTCAAAGCCAACCCAAAAAGCGAGAAGCAATATCCAATAAGACAGAAAAGCAAACCATAGACGCTTTGAAGAAAACCCGCCGAGAAGCATGGAAGATAAGACGATTCCAGCCAACGCAAAAACCACCCAAGAGGCTATTATCAGCTTGAAAGCTATTGGAAATGCATAACCATATTGCGCCAAACTATCACTTGCACCATATACAAGTGCGGCAAAAGCGGCTAAGCCAACTGAAGCAAACAAAGAAAAGAACCCAACATAGTTAATCCCCTTTGGCAGTGGAGCCATCTGTTCTATCGCCACCTTTAACTAATATACACAGGTCAAGCTATAGCGTATATTCGATTTCATTTTAAAAACTTTAGGGCACCACTTATCAAGGGCCCGCTGATCAGAGCGCAAATCAAGCTTCTTTTGCACTCGGGGGATGGTGGGCCCGCTGGGTCTCAGACCCAAATCAGACTGTGTGAAAAGTCTCTTTCTTTGCGGG
>JBEKPG010000048.1:0-19051 GCA_049520955.1 Bathyarchaeia archaeon
TAATGTGGTGCAGTAAACCGTCTCTTCCTTCAGTTTGGAGAGTGGAAAGAGGCATACGTAAGGCGTAAAGTGACAGGTTCATGCCGAAGAACTCAGACAGCGCCTCAAGCTGCTTGTATTTTACTGAATCAACAAAATCCAGGTAAGAACCATTAGCGCCTTTGAGACTGTTGCTTATTAGTTCCGCTTCGCCTTTAGAGATTAAGGTGCCATCATATTTTTTGACGAACGCCTCATCAATTTTTAGCTGGTCAGTTTTAATATATGCGGCAGGGAAAGCGCTTTGCCCGCTGGCGACTATCGAATGCTTAAGCGGGTTCATCGAGTACCGGTCTGCCTCCACGTCATCTGTGTTTAGCAAAAAAGGAACAATGCAGTCTTCAGGCGGCTTTTTCAATATCTCTAAGAGTTGGGCAATGTCGCCATTGTTTGGTTCATGTAAGCCGTATTTTTCAAAGTAGTTTGCGCAAGCCTCAAGCATGCGCGTGCCAATAATTCCCTGTACTTCTTCAACGGTTAGCTGAGGATTTGTGTACTCAACTGAACCTCTTAAAAAAAATCGGTTCCCCTCAAATTGAACGTTTACTTTTTGACCGTTAACATAATGAAATAAGGTTACCTGTTTGTCGCGTTTTTCTTCTTTGAAACTGCTTAGTTTCTTAACTAAGACTTTGATGCTTAACCAAGAACTCTTGAGAAAATCTTCAAGCAAAATCTTGCAGTAATCTTCACTCATAAATTAACCTCTTTCTAAAGATTCAGCCATATAAATACAATGTTTCGAGACAGTTTGACCTAGAAACATTCTTGTTACACTAAAATCTTCCTTAAAACCTACACTGAAAAGCATGTTGGTAAGAGCAGTTTCTTTTTTTGGCATCACTGCATAAACGCTTAAACCCTTTAGTTTTGCAAGAACTGCTTTAAGCAGCGAGGCAGCATCATCAAAGTGACCTGCCAGGCAATTTAATGGTCCAATCTCCGCCATTTTCTCATAAACCTTAGCTGATGCGAATCCAACAACCGCGTTGCCTTCAAAGATACAGCAGCTTAAATTCCCCTTTTCAAAAATGATGGATTCCAAAAGTTTTTTCCTTTCTCCGCCAAAACATCTGCTATCAAAATCGACTATTGCCTGCATCTGCGGCGTTTCAATTTTGGGCAGAGTTTCAGCGGTCAACGAACCCAACGCTTCCGCATGTAATACAGAAAAGTCCTCGTCGCTTTCGAAGCCTAAGTTGCTATAGAAGTCAAGCAGGCTTGGATAAGCGTAAAGCCCGATGATTTTGACGCCTTTGCTTTGCAAATACTTGACAGCGTGCTTGACAAGAAGACTTCCGACGCCCTTTTTTCGACAGTTCTTTTTAACTATTAAGTTTCCAAACCAGCCCATTTTGCCCAGACTAATAGTTGTGGCTATGCCTAAGTGCTCGGAACCCTTAAACGCGACAAAACAACCTTCAGGCTCAAGCGAAGTCATAAACTCAAAATCTTCCTTTGCCATGTTCCAATCCATAGAGTTTGTAAGTTTAATTGCAAACGGAAAATCGCCCACTCGCATCGGTTTCACTTGAAACATAAAAAACATACTGTAATCTCTGGGAATTAAGGATTTGAATAGTGACAAATTTGCAGTTTATTTCCAAATAGAACGTCAAGGGTCTTTTCCAATATCTATAATAAATTAGAAGCGCTTTTTTACCAGTAAGCATGATTCATTTTATTCAACGGTAAATTGAGGCAACATGATTTTGCAGGAAAAAAGAAGGCCTAGAAACAGAACGGTGTTTCTTATTCTAGTCTGGGTTCTTTTGTTAGTATTAACTTTATCTTTGTTGTCGGTTTTGGCGTCATTATTTGCGCGTAATCCGCAAGGTTTAAGCGTTTCAAGCTTAAGCTGGGCTGGATACATCATCCCAAAAGATTCTAAACCGCAGTTTGAAGTAAATGCCGTAAATGCTTCGTGGATAGTGCCGAAAGTCAACGCTTCAGCAGGCGATGGCCACTCTTCTGCTTGGATTGGAATTGGTGGTCAATCGGACAAAAGCCTAATTCAAGTCGGAACGGAGCAAGATGCGGTAAATGGAGTAGACACCTATACTGCGTGGTATGAATTACTGCCGAGTTTTGCTGTAGAATTAACCAGCATAAGCGTCTCTCCAGGAGACACCATAATCGCGCATATAGATCTTGTTAACTCAGCAACAAATCAGTGGAGCATACTAATAATTGATGCAACAACCGGGCAAGCCTTCAGTAGAAATGTTGTTTACAATTCCACCCGTTCTTCAGCAGAATGGATAGTAGAAAGGCCAACCATAAATAAACAAATCAGCAATTTAGCCGACTTCGGAAACCTCACGTTTACCGATTGTCACGTAGACGTAAACAATGTTAATGGTCCCATAGCGAAGTTTGAATTTTTAAAAATACAAGCTACAAACAGTCAGAATTCTCAATTAACATCAGTCTCAGATCTTAGCGACGAAATGTCAGGCTTTACAGTTAGTTACTTAGCAAGCAAGTAAAAGGGAAATTGTTAGCGGCACAAATAGCTTCTTAGCTGTCTTCAATGGATAGGCGTCTATTTGAGGGCTGTTTCTTAGTTTTAATTATTGCTTCCGCTTCCGCAGATGCCACGGTAACATGTTAGCCTGTGTCAACTAAGAAAACATTTATCGTGTTTCTAACGTTTTTGGCACCGTCAACGATAAGGATTCTGGCATGTTTACCCATGCTTCTTTATCTGCAGCCTCCAATTTAGGTTTAATAGGCAAAGTAATTGTGAATGTTGTTCCCTTGTTTACTACTGTTTCCACCGTTATTGTTCCCCCATGCGAATCTATGATGCGCTTGCATATTGCTAAGCCAAAGCCCATGCCTTGCGCCTTAGTCGTGAACAGCGGCATGAAAATCTTCTGCAAAATCTCTTCAGGTATCCCCTTACCCGTATCGGCGAAAGCGATTTCCACTTTTCCTCCTGTTTGGCGGCTTGTGATTTCGAGCGTTCCCCCTTCAGGCATGGCGTCTACTGCGTTCTTTATGAGGTTTATGAAGACGCGCATCATCTTGTCGGCGTCTACTTTAAGCCAGGTCTCTCCAAGAACGTGGTTTACAACCTGTATTCTGTCAGGAACCTGAATCATCCGCATTGCCTCGTTCAAAAGGGCGGATGTCTCGATTTCTGTAAGTTCAAGACGTATCTCTCTTGAGTAGTCTAGGAGGTCGTTGATGATCTTGTTTGAGTGTTCGATGGCTTTATCGATGATTTCAAGCATTTCTTTAGCCTGATCTTCGGGGCACGTGGCCCCCTTCTTCTTCAAGTAGTAGGCAGCGTTTTTGATGCCTGTTAATGGGTTGCGCAGGTCATGCCCAATCATCCCAGCTAGTTCACCTATGGCTGCTAAACGTTCAGATCTGACGAGTCTCTCATTTGCATCCTTCAACTGAGCGGTTCTCAATTCAACCATGCTTTTCAAATGCTTTGAATAGTTATCTACTTTCCTTTCCAAAGCCTTGCGGTCCGTAATGTCTGAAACCATCATCATAATCCCAGATGGTTTCCCATCATCATCCATAATTACTGATGAAGCGATACTGACGTAGACGCGGGAGCCATTTTTGCGATTAAGTTCGCAATCGAAATATCCTTCGCCGCCTTGTTTGAATTGTTCAAGAAATTGCCTAGCCTGATCAGTGCACTTCTTATCCAAGAATTCCAGAAGGCTTTTTCCTACCAATTCACTTTCCACATATCCCAACATTTTTGCCATTTTAGGATTAACAAAAACGGTGGAATAGTTACTGTCTAGTGCCCAGATGCCCTCTTGTGCAACGTTAACTAGTTGACGATATTGCGTTTCACTTTTCATAAGAGCATCTTGCACTTTTCTGATCTCAGTTATATCGTGGAAAATGACTTGTAGAAAAATCTTGTTGTTTAGTTCAACTGTGTTCGTGCTCACAAGGACATTTCTGATTTCGCCGTTTTTGGTTCGATGTTCAGTTTCAAACTCAGCTCCTCCTTTCTTTACCATTGCTGCGATGTGGGCGATCACTTCGTCTCTTGTTTCTTTAGCTTCAATGTCTTGAATGGCAAGCTTCGAGAATTCTTCTCTGGAATAGCCCAAACTCTGATGAGCAACATCATTGAATTCAACAAACTTGGCTGTTTCAGGATCAATAACTAAAACTCCCACTGGAGATCCATTGAATAAGGCATGATATCGATTTTCAGCCTCTCGAAGTTTTAGCTCCATTTTTTTGAAACAAGTTGTAGGAACTGCGACTTCTAAAGCAGCAAACACATTTCTTTTTCCATCTTTAATCGGAGAAGTAATTACGTTGGCGGCCCAAACAACATTGCCATGTTGATCTTTAGTTGATGTCTCGCGAATAGCAGTTGTTGCCCCTTCAAACAACTTTCTATGTTTTTCTTCCGACTCACGAAGTGCTTCCTCAGCTTTTTTGCGTTCAGTCACATCTCTCAACATCGTTTGATAACCAACTACTTTGCCGTTTAGGTGTATTGGATTGCTATTGTATTCTGCATTTCTCTTCCCATTAGGTGTCAATATTTCGATTTCACCGTGAGCTGGGTTTCCGGCGGCGATGTTCTTTAGCCCTGCGAACATTTTTTGATGGTATTCTGTTGGAACAAGAGAAAATATGCTACTTCCAACGATTTCATTTTCTTTAAAGCCGTATTGAATAATGGCTTTATTTACCGAAGTTATTTTTCCAGTTAAGCTTATGGTAACAATGAAGTCTGGTGCGTTTTCAAAAAGGTTCTTATATTTTTCTTCGGAAGATTTGATTTGTTCATCAGCTTTCTTTTTTCGGTCGGTCACGTCATGAAATATCAGAAGGAAAGCAGGTTGACCAACATAGCTAACCTTTTTTCCTTTTAGTTCAACCAACTGGGTTTCGTCATGTTTCCCTTTAAAACAAACTTCGTATGGCTCAGCAGTCGCGCCTTGGATTCCCTTCGTAAGATTTTCTAAGAAAACCTTTTCATTTTCCTCTTTAATAATTTTCAGTTTAACTAAGGAGGTTCCGGCTAATTCTTTTCGGCTTAATCCAGATACTTTCTGGAACATATCATTCACAGTCAGGAAATTTCCTTTCTCATCAACAATGGCTGCTGGGTCCGATAAGAAGTCTAAAAAACCCCTGACTGTTAATTTATTACTATAATCGTTCGTTTTCATTTATAGAACCCTTCATTTCCACTTATGATTTTTGGAGTTTCAAAGTTCTGCCGCGTAAAGCGCATGTACTCGAACTGTCGTTTCTGAAACGTTCCATTTTGGCAAGTGGCATCCATAGGTAGCCTCTTACGCGTAACTTTAGCTTTGCAGTGAAAATTTTTCATAAAGAAAATCTCGAGGAATCTTGCCTCTAATCCGAAAATCTTCTGTATAGCATCTGGAAACTCGTCAACGCTATATGGAATATCTTGTCTTGCAATCACGAAATCTTTCCTCTTGCTGAAAGCAGTTTGAGTTTTTTGCCTATTTCTCCTAAATCTGACAAGGTTTCATCTATCGAGTTAAGCAGGATTTGTCCAAACTTCTTGCGACGATGATTCTTCTTCATTTATTCATCTCAGGCATTCTCTTCTTTTAATATTCAAGGCGTCTCCTTGACCTAGGTTTTAAGCCGGCAAATCAAAAATGGTGAATTAAAGAGTAAAAAGCTTATGAATTTCTGATTCTTACCACAAATTCACTAAGAGTTTTGAACACGATTTTAATACAAAATGCAAAGGCTGAAAGCGCCGAATCGAGCATTAATCCAAAGTTTCTGTCTTCAGACCCTTGAGAAGATAGTGACCGCGCCTTTCAAATGTTAGAGGAGTAGGCCATGACGAAAGGAACTATGTGCAAACTTTAACATTTAATTGAAAAATTGGGGAGGGCGCATTCCTTATTTTTAGGTGGGAGCGGTGCATTTTTGAGTGGTTACTGAGCTATAGTACGCCTTGTTTACTTCTACGAACATTAAAGGACCAGCAGTTTTGGCAATCTGATGGGCCCTGTGCATCACATTGTTCAAAAAGGTTAATGCTTGTGTTTTATACGAGATGTTTAGGTTATTCTTAGTTAGCTCTGTTTTCAAAGTGTATTCTGCCATATTTTCTGTGCCGCAGATTTCTCCGTTGTTTATTAATGTAGATAAGACTACATCGATTAATTCCTGTTTACATTCCAACTTTTGCCAGGTGGGCTCTGCTTTAGCAAAAGTTGTTAAATACTCTGTTAGTTCCTTCTTATTTTGAACCCCTATGAAAAGTTTAACTCGCGCTTGCCATTTTTTCATCCACATAGCAGTCCAAATGCTTAAGAATGACCCAAGCTCTTCTGGTTTTTCCTTTGAGAATTTTTCCAAGTCTATTTCAAGACGTAGGTTAAGAGTTGTTTTGGCGTTGAATTTCATGTAGTTGGTGAAGTCTTTGCACGCGAGCTGGAGCATTTTCCGGTCGGATCCTTGAAGATCTAATGTTGAATCTATTTTCTTGATGTTGTCTGCAATTAATAATTCAATGGTATTCATGTTATTTTTCTCCTTTCTGTATTGAATCGGCGCATATCCGATTCACCTCTTTTCTTTCTCAGTGCAATATAACTATCTTAGGCTTGTTTTTGCAATATTTCGGTTTGTGATATATTGCAACGGAAAATTTAGCGCTGTTAACAATCTCCGAAAAGTACGCCCATATGTTCGTTTTTCAAACAGAGAGCGTTTAGGCATGATATCCATTGGTCGATATTTTCGGTTGCACATATCAGGTTTCGCAAATGTCGATATCCGGAACAAGTTCCATGTTAAGTCCTAATAAAATATCCATGGCTTTTTCTGAGTTAAACAAAACAATAGTGAGAAAAATCGCTCTCACAATGCTTGGTTAGGAAGCTAAATGGTTTTTTTATCATTTCCTGGCAAATCACTAAAAATAATAAATTCAGATCGAGTTTATTTTTGCTAAACTGCCAAGGTATCATTGAGAAATGGCAAGCTTTGGCGCACTTCTTTAAATTGTGAGAGCACCAAAATAGCTTTTGAAGTTGCAGCATAAGTAAAAGAATTATTCATTTTTCTCTCTTCAACAAGTCGCCGTTGTCTCAGGTCGTTCATGACTTCCTTCAGATAAACGTAGTTGAGATTTGTTTTGCATGTAATTTTGTTTATTCTCATTGGTCCCTCTAATGTTAGTGTTTCTAGGACATTTAGGCAAATTTCGAATTTAGATCTTCTCATTATAGTTGCCTAAGTAAGAACTGCCCCTTTTGTAATAAATGGCTTGTTAATAATTGCTCAGGACTTTGCGTAAGTATGTAGTATTAAGATTTGAGTTAGTAGGTCTAGTGGAACCTCTCAAATTGGCAACATAATCGTCTAGTTGTTTTTGATAGAACTACTCTTTTGTGTGTTTGTGTTGTACAGGTCTTTTTTGCCGCTTGTTTTTAGTTTGACCATAGGGTTCTTATGGTTCTTAATTAGTTTTCTAATCCTGTTTTGTTAGGAATTATCTTTTTGCTGCACTTTGGTATGCTTGTAGTATGTATTAAGCTTTATATCTCACCTTATCGTATACTACAACATAGGTCCGAATAAGGACATATTGTATATCTGTCCAACAATAATACAGGAGGAACAAAATGAGCATAATACACAAAAACGTCCAAACAAAACTCACAAAAGGACTACTTGACCTAATAATCCTCCAATTACTCGATGCACACCCTATGCACGGTTACGAAGTAATAGTGACAATCCGCAAATTCTACGGCGTATCCTTTGGTCCAAGCACTATTTACCCCATACTAAGTACAATGGAGAAAAAGAATTATATTAAATGCGAATGGAACATGAATGGGGAGCGCCCGAGAAAAGTTTATGCGCTAACAAGTGATGGAAAATGTTTGCTTAATTACACTGCTGGTTCCCTTAGGGAAATTTGCAGAACAATAGGAACAGAGAACACAAGAACACATGACGAGCAGTTTCAAGTCAAGGTTGCGCAAAGTCCAAAGAAAAAAGAGTACAGTGCCTTTTAAACCTTAAAATTCTCTGTTAACTTGAGAGAATTTAAGTGCTTAGTTAAATGCAAATCTTAAGAGTTTAGAAGAGAAATGATGTTTGCTTAGCTTCGTTTTCCTCGGAAGGAAATGCTTGTTTTACTTGGGTAAAGGCTTTCAGTATTGATGTGCCTCTTGGTGTAATGGCGTAGACAACTTTTTCTTTTTTTAGAATTCGCTCTTCAATCAAGCCATTTTTCACCAGAAAGTCTAGTTGCATTTTTAGGACCTTACAGTTAAGGTTTGATTTATACATAATGTGCGTTATCTTTAGGTATCCTTTGGAAGCTAACACTTGGAGTATGTCAATGTACATTTCAAGTTTGGAGCGTCTCATTTGAAACTTCCACGCCCACATCTATGAAACAACGCAAATTTAAGTGTACTTGGCTGAGGACTTTAAGTCTGCTTTCGAATGCAGTAACAAGGTCGTCCAAAAGTATGTCTTGCATTTCAGCTGGAAGCATTTTGATATCACCATTCAAAGCTTTAGCAATTTTGTTTTTTAGTTGCTCTCTGTTTTGGTTTTTCAATTGTCTCATCTTGGTTCCACTTGGGTTCTTAGCGTCAAGTATGCAGTGAATGTATAAGTGGCTTATGAATTTAAAACCTATATTTATCAAATTTATCCTGCGTCTTTGGCTTTCATATTTTGCGGGTAATTTTCTTTAATGGAACAACAACACTAATTTTCCATTCTTGCTTTTCTGGTTAAGAGCTTGCAGGTTTGCAGGTTGAATTCTAAAATGTCCTCGAATGTCCCTGTTTGTCCAACTATTTCTGGCTTTCCTCAATTAAGTTATTAAAGGTGTTTTAAACTCTTAACCAGCAAAATTAATCCATTAACAAATGAGGTAGCTGCTTATGTCTAAAGTCAAAGTTGGCGTTTCAATGCTCTACTGCCTTGGCGAACCGTTCAATCGGATGGTCAAACGCTTAGCCAGCATGAACACAAATATCATTGAACTTGTAGATGATGGCACCCATGAACTTGACAAAAAACGCGTCGCTTCCCTCAAAGAAGCAGCAAAATCATACGGCTTAGAATATTCTTTGCATGCACCCTTCGCCGACATCAATATTGCTTCACCCATCAAACCAATATTAAACACAACCATTAAACGCCTCAAACAATCCCTCGCTAATGCAAATGCAATAGATGCAAAGATTTGGGTTTTTCATCCTGGAGCAAAAACAGGCATCGGCCAATTCTATCCTGGCGCAGATTGGAAACAGAATATCCAAAGCATCCAAGAACTCTACAAGACAAGCGAAGAGCAAGGCATAAATATTGCCCTGGAAAACTTACCGGGGAAATACTGGTTTTTAATGAATAAACCCGAAGAATTTACCCGATTTTACAAGGAAACTGGCCTACCTATAGGCATTGTCATGGATCTCGGGCATGCTAACCTGGAAGGTTTAATTGAACCCTTCTTTAACATGCTCTCAGACAAAATTGTTCATATCCATGCGAGCGACAACGACGGCTTAGACGATCAGCACCTCGGCATAGGCCAGGGCAAAATCGACTACAACTGGTTTGCGCAAACCCTAAAGAAAATGGGCTACAATAAATCGGTAATCATCGAATCCATGACCGATGTTCCCGAAAGCGTCAAAAAACTAAAACAGCTTCTTTCTTAGCTCTCTTTGAGCGGCAGTTCTAACTCCATAAAATCCTCAGCTAATACCGTGTTCGCAAACACCTTTTTCGCCTGCTCCAAAAGCAAACCAGCGTCAGGGTACCGTGCACTGATGTGCGTTAAAACCAGACGCTTCGCGTTAGCTGCTTTCGCTTCCTGTGCCGCTTGGCTTGGCGTTGAATGCCCATCCAGTGCCGCTTTTTCAGCGAGTGCATCGTCAAAAGTGCTTTCGTGAATTACTAAGTCGGCATCTGCGGCAAACTTTGCAAAGGCTTCGAAGGGTCGGGTATCGCCTGTATACACAATTTTTCGTCCAGCCCGAGGTGGCCCCATAACGTCGCTCGGCTTAACCACTTTGCCCTCTGGCACCGTTATTTCTTCCCCGCTTTGAAGCCTAGACCACAATTCTCCAAGTGGCACTCCCATTGTTCGGGCTTTTTTGGGGTAGAACTTTCCAGGGCGCGGCTTTTCCACAAACGCGTAAGCGTAACTGTCTACTGCATGGTTGGATTTGGCGGCTGTTAGGATGTAGTCTTCTTCGTCTAAAATTGTGCCTTCGCTAAGGATTTCTGTGATTTCTACCGGGAATGTTAAGCCAAAATTGAGGGTCTCTTTGGTGCAAACTAGAAAATCCTTAATGCCTGGTGGTCCATACACCGCGACTGGTTCTTTGCGGTCCATCAACGCCATCGTCTGCAAAACCCCTGGGAGGCCCAATACGTGGTCTCCATGGAGGTGGGTGAGGACGACTTTGAGTTTTTTGTGGAAGCTTACTTTTGCCTGCATCATTTGTCGCTGTGTGTTTTCGCCGCAGTCAAACATCCAAAGTTGCTTTGGGCATTGGATAACGACGGATGGTAAGCTTCGCTTTAATGTTGGTACGCTTCCGCTTGTTCCCAAAAACACCACGCGAATACTCATTATTCATGCGCCTTTTCAAACACTGCAATTTCCCTTGTTAAAGTTCTATGTACATAAGCGAAATGGGACTCCACATGCCTATACCCCAACGCAGCGCCTAACACTTTAATGTTTAACGTTTTAGGCGAAGCAATACAAATCCGTTGCCCCACTCCAAGTAAGGCGTGTGCAGAAACCAAAACCTCCTGCACCAACTGCTTAGTCGTCGACCGAAGCGTGCTTGATGAACGCCCATACGGCGGATCAGTAACTACACAATCAACTTTTGTGAATGGCAATTGGCGTGCGTCAGCCAAAACCAGGCCTTCAGCAACTATGTTAAAGAAACGCAGATTTTTCCTAGTACCCTTAACCATTCGCCTCTGAGCATCAACACCCACAGCTCTACAGCCAATGTAGGTAGCTTCAATAAGCGAAGCCCCAGTGCCGCAAAACGGGTCAAGCACCAGTGCCTCTGCTTTGCCATGCGCCAAATTTACCATGCACCGCGCCATCTTCGACGGCATTGCAGACGGGTGGAAAAAGGGTTTTTTGCGAGGTCTGCGTTCCGAAAAGGTTTTGGAGGAAATATCAGTTAGTTTTAAGCCCAAAACAAGTTTTTCGTCGGTTATTATGCCCAGGAAGGTTTTGTCTGGGTTCTTGAGGCTTACTTTTGTGCCTTCAGTGCCAAGTAGGATTTGCTTACCCAGCTTACCTTCAAGCAACATCGTATTAAGAGCTTTGTCAGCGTAGTTCTTTATGCGGTTTATTCTCACAGCAAAGCTTTCGCCGACTTTAAGCACCGCCTTGAAGTCTGTTTCAGAAGCTGCCTTAGCAATGTCAGTCAGGTTTGCGTTTGATACAAAAAGTTCCAATGCACAAACGCGAGTGTACGCCGAACGTATCTGAACCACTTGGACGATACCCGGGTCGGCTTCCAACCGCAAGACCTGATCAAACAGCTCAGCATTCACATATCGGTAGCCTTCAGTTTCCAATATCGCTTTTACTTCAGCGGAAGGAAGTGACGCGTTCTCGCCTGACAAAAGAAAAAATAGTTTCGCCACTATTTTTGCGCCCTAAGTTCCTGACTTAATAGCGGCGCCAACGAGACCTTGCTTACACTTCCAGGAACGCTGTCGGTTCCCACGATTTCCTCCACGCCCGCTTCTAGGATGCGTTTTTCAGCATCGCCAATCAATAACCCGTGTACACAAGCGCAGAAAACACGTTTAGCGCCCTGCTCGCGGAGAATTTTTGCTGCTCCAACGATTGTACCGCCAGTGCTGATGATGTCGTCAAAAATGATTACGGTTTGGCCTTTAACGTTTAAGCTCTCAGCGAACTGTTTGGTTTGTCCAGTGTGGCGGTCACGCTGCTTGTCCAAATGCCCCGCCTCGCCGCCAAGGATCTCTTGCGCCTGCCTCGCGATGTGCATAGCACCTTTGTCAGGCGACAGCGCGAATGCACCTTTGAACCCCTTGTCCACGAAATACTGTGCCAAAAGAGGTATGGCGCTTAGGGTTTTGGCTGGAAATGGAAACTGCTCTAAAGCGGATTCGGAGTGAATGTTAACGGTAACTAACTCATCGATTCCAGCTGCCTTGAGCATCCGCGCAATGGTTTCAACGCTTATGCCTTCACCTGATAGAAACGTTTTGTCTTGGCGTGCATAAGCCAAATACGGCACAACAGCAGTTACTTTGTTGGCACCGCCTCGCTTGGCCGCATCGGCAATGAATGCCAACTGAAAAAGCCGCCCATCCTGTTGCGGAGGACACGTGGTTTGAACAATAGCAACGTTTTCGCCTTGGACGCTACCTTCCAGGCGAACATAAGATTCCCCATCAGGAAAAACCTTGAATGAAACAGGAACATTCCCAAATCCAGTTAAGGCTGAAACCACTTCAGCAAGCTCCTTTGACGCTGGACCACTGATAACCTTCAATTATGATTCCTCTTTTCCTTTAGAATGCAAGTTCAGGTTTTAAGGCTTTATCTCTAAGCTTGGGTAAAATATTTATAAAGATTATTTTATGAGAAGGCACTATTTTTTTTAGACGTATTTTCACTAACTAAAAGTAACTGACGTCCATGTCCCTCTTCTTGAGCTTTCTAAGTTGATTATTAATATCTCTAAATTATCGTGTTACTCCTTGCATAACAGTTTTAAGCAATACTCAATTTTTCATTGGAAAGGATGAAACTTTATGGATACCTGGCGTTTCCTACCGCTTCAAACAGATAATGCGTTTATGAACATGGCAATCGACGAGGCAATTTTAACTGCGCGAATCGCTGGGCAAGTGCCGAATACTCTTAGGTTTTACCGCTGGGACCCTTCTGCCGTTAGCATCGGCAGAAACCAGAACCCCGAAGCCGAAGTTTATCTTGACGCTTGCAAACGGCTAGGTATTGATGTGGTTCGGCGGATTAGCGGCGGAGGCACCGTCTACCACGACTTTGATGGCGAAGTTACTTATGGCGTAATTGCCAAAACAACAGACATAGGCACGGCAGACATAACAACTGTTTACGCCAAAGTTTACGAGGCGATAAAGGATGCTCTTAGGCTTTTGGGGATAACAGCCGACTTCAGCACTGGCGACGCTAAAAACTGCCCGAACATGACGGTTAGCGGCAAAAAAATCTCGGGAAGTAGCCAAACCATAACCCACAATGTAGTCCTTCAACACGGCACCCTGCTGAGAAGTGCTGATTTACCCAAAATGTTCCAGCTTCTAAAACTAAAAAACGCAAGTTGCAGTCAAGCTGCAGACATAGGCAAACGCAAAATCACCAGTATCCAAAACGAGTTAGGTCACACTGTTACGCCTGAAACCGTCGTCAATGCACTGGCACAAGGGTTTAGAGCGATGCTAAAGATTCAGCTTGAGCCAAGCGAGTTAACGCCTTTCGAAGTAAAGCTTGCGAATAAGCTTTGCGAAGAAAAGTACGCTACTGCTGAATGGAATTTTGAGGGCAAAACCGTTTAAGCTTTTTCTTTATGCCATCTAACGCCTTGCGCTGTATCTTCAAGTATAATGCCCATTAACTTAAGTTGCGCTCTTATGGCGTCAGCTTCCTTCCAATTCTTGATTTTTCTGGCTTCCTCACGCTTCTGCACTAACACGTCAACGTCCACTGGCAATGCTTCTTCCACTTCTATTTTGCCGATAACACCTAAAATCTCATCTATACGCATCATCAAACCGCCAACATCTGCTGCTTCCGACTTGCTTACCATGCCTGCATCAAGCAGGTTATTGATTTCTCGCACGAAATCAAACAGCGATGCCAAAGCTATCCCAATGTCCAAATCATCATCCAATGAACCGCCAAAGCAAGCGTCAAGCTTTGCAGTTAAAACGGCGACTGTTCCTTTGCTATCCTTGCCATCTGTTTCATGTAACCGCCGAACAAAGTTCCTTAGCCTATCGACTGCGCCTTTCGCAGATTCTAAGCCTTCGAAGGTAAAGTTGAACTGCTGCCGATAATGCGTAGACATAATCAAGTACCTTATAGCAATTGGGTCATACCCCTTAGAGACCAAGTCGCGGAGTGTGTAGAAATTGCCTAAGCGCTTGGCCATTTTTTTGCCTTCAACAAGCAAATGTTCATTATGTAACCAGTAATTCACGAACTTCTTGTCCGTCCCGGCTTCGCTTTGCGCAATCTCGTTTTCATGGTGCGGAAACATGTTGTCTACTCCGCCGCAGTGAATGTCGAAAGTTTCGCCAAGATATTTCATGCTCATAGCGGAGCATTCGATGTGCCAGCCCGGTCTGCCTTTGCCAAGTTCTGTCTCCCAAAACACGTCGCCATCTTCTGGCGTCCACGCTTTCCATAGGGCAAAGTCTTGTGCTTCTTCTTTGGCATATTCGTCTTGACTTACTCTAGCGCCTGCTTTGAGCTCGGCAGGTTTGATTTTTGAGAGTTTGCCGTAATCCGGAAACTTGCTTATGGCATAATATATTGAGCCGTCTTCGCCGCGGTAAGCGTACCCTTTACCCATCAAAGTTTTGATTAAGGCAACCATCTCAGGAATATTCTCAGTAGCTCTCGGATAAACATCCGCAGGTTGGATGTTTAAGGCTTTAATATCTTCAAAAAACGCTTTCACATAAAAATCGGTGTATTGCTTAAGAGGCACCTGCTGCTTCTGGCTACCCTTGATGGTCTTGTCATCGATATCTGTTAAGTTCATGACGTGAGTAACTTTGAAGCCCCGGTACTTAAGCCAACGCTTCAGCAAATCCTCAAAAAGGAAAGCTCTGAAATTCCCGATATGAGCGTAATCATAAACTGTGGGACCGCAAGTGTACATTTTCACTTTGCCTGGTTCCAACGGCTTAAAATCTTCTTTCTTACGCAACAGAGTGTTAAAAAAACAGATGTTTGATTGTGAAGTGGCCATTTCTAAACACGAACAAAATACAGTAGCCGAAATTATTTAAGCGTTCCACTTTGGATGAGACCTTATTATTCAGCCATTACTCCTTTAAGGAAAGTCGCAGAAGCCTCCACAACCTTGACCCTCAACGTTTTGCCCAGCAAGTTATCTGTGCTCTTTATGGCGATTGGTTTGTAGGCGAAGTTGCGTCCCACCCACGAGCCTTCAACTTTGCCCTTCTCATCAACAAGCATTTCTCCCACCCAGTCTAACCAACGCTGATTTCGCTCCAAAGAAATCCTCTTGGCCACTTGAGCTGCTATAGTGCTTCTGCGCTTAACCTCCTCCCGTTCAACCAAACCATTCTGGATTTGTGCTGCTGAAGTTTTGGGTCTGGCAAAAAACTTTGAAACATTAACTACATCAGGTTTAACTTCTTCTAAGAGCTTAAGCGTTTTCTCGAAAGCCTCGTCTGTTTCTCCTGGAAAACCCACGATGACATCCGTGGCAAGCGTCAAGTCGGGAAACTCCGCCCTAAACGCCCCCACAATGCCCTTGAATTGCTCCGCTGAGTAAAATCTTCGCATACGCTTCAAGGTCTCATCATCGCCGCTTTGTACTGGCAAATGCAAAAACTTGAAAACCTTATCACTCCTAAAAGCGCCAATCAGACTAGCCTGCATGTTAATCACCATGTTTGGCGTCATCATGCCAACCCGAACTTTAAAATCACCAGCTAAAGCATCAAGCGCCTGAAGCAAGTCTGCAAGGTTACTGTGCAAATCTCGCCCGTAGCAGGCTGTATCTTGCGAAGTAATCCAAAATTCCCGGGCTCCACCTTCAAAATCGCTTTGCATGCGGTCAGTAACTTCCCTTATGCTGTAGCTTCGTAGGTGGCCACGCGCAAAAACAACACAGCAGTACGTGCAAGAACCCAAACAACCATAATTAACTGGGACAACACTTACAAGGGGATTAGACTTAACTCTTGGAAGATCAAGCTTCGGCTTAGCATCCAAACTACCTAACTCCAAAACTTTCTCACCATCCAAAACTCGTGCAACCACATCTACAATTCCTCTGCCCACCGCAGGACTCACAACGGCATCAAAGCTAACTTCATGCGCCAGTCGCTCGAAACTAACCACGGGTAAACAACCCGCCACTATGAGCTTCTTGCCCTTCGGCGCATGCTTCAAAGAGTAAATAATTCGGTTCTCCGTCGGACCCTTAACGGCACAGGTATTGTAGATGAGAATGTCAGCTTCAGCTTCCGATGCCGCCAGTTGAAAGCCAGCTTGGGCTAGACAACCGGCCAAAACCTCGCCGTCAGCCGTATTCGCCGAACAGCCAAAGTTTTTAACGAAAACCTGCAAAGACCATGTACACCAGCATGTTAGAAGGTTCAGTAAGAAATAAAAACTTAAAGGTTGCGAAGTTGAAATTGACAGGAAACTGCAACATGATTTATGAAACGCTTATAAACCGAAGGCATGAACATGTTATAAGCATATTTGTAGCATATTAAGTACATATAACTAACAAGCCCGCTGTTTGTTTGTTCACCCACTAATTTGGAGAGAGCAATTAAAATGAAATTGATCACCTTGTATCTACCTGAAACGTATATAAAAGCTTTGGACCAGCTGGTAGACGAGAGATTTTATCCCAACCGTGCCGAAGCTATCAGAGTTGCAATTCGAGATTTAATCAGCGATGAAGTATGGAGGCGTAAGGGCGTTGACTAAAAATATACACGAAGAAGCACTAAAGTCAATAAGCATTGACGATGCTAAGATCGAGGTTTGCCCTAAAATCATCGACAATACATTGGTTATTGGCAGTACACGCACAGTACGCAAAGCAAAAACCAAAATGAGCATAGGGATGGTTAAGAATAAAGTGCCTGTTAAAAGAACAAGCAGACTAGAGAAAGCTACGCAGCATCTCTATGACCTAGAAGCAATTCATGAACCTGAAAAACCATTAAACATTGACCTCGGTCTCTACCAAATGGAAAACTACTAACTCCAATTTCTTTCCCTTTGCCCAAACTTTTTAGTTTAACTTTTAAGAATTTCTCAACGAGTTAACTTTCTTAATTTTGCCCTTGTTTATTCCAACTATCGCGGGCACAATATTCTTTGGAGCAAAAAACGGGACGGGGGATTTTTTTATTTCAGTTTGTACTGGTTCACATTTGGATATTGAAGTTTGGGTGTCATCAAAGCTTTGAGAAATTGCTTAAGGGTTTGTGCCGCCCAAGTTTATCTGGACACCAAAGGCTGAGAGATTAACTTCGCTAGAGGAAACGGAAAGAGTTAGATTTGCAGCCACGATTGCGCCTGGCTGAAGGTCGGTGCCTTGTTGGTTCCATGTTATGGTTATTGGCCCATTTGCGGCTATTGGACTCCAGTTACTTATCGTCATATTCAGAGTAAGCGGAACGCCGCTGCCAGTGTTTTTGAGATAAACTGTTTGAGTACTATTTCCTCCAGCTGCTAAAGTTCCCCAATTTATAGAACTCATAGGAATGGTACAACCGCTGTTTGCATACACCCAAGTTTGCCAATGATGAAACGGTGCCGGTGGAAAGTAGCGTTGAAGAGGTGCTAAGAGCCGCAAAAGTCGTAAATGTTAAAGCCACTCCAATAATAACTAAAGCCACTATAGCAGTGATCATTGAGAGTTTCCGTTTTGGCGTCAGTATCCCCCTTTTTTAAAAAGTATATAGTAAGTCTTAATAAATCTTATTTAGCCCTAAGTTAACTGTGTACCTGAACAACAAAACTACAAATCTTCGAACACCTGTAGCTAAATAGATTAGTTATTCATCCTCAAAGACTCCCAATAAACGCTCAAATCTGAACTGAGGTTACTGACCTTAAAAATAGACTGAAACATGGGCTTTTATTAACAAAATCCTTGATCATATTATCGTTTCTGTGAGTGACTGTAGAAGCGGGTCCGTATAGGTTTGAACCCGCGTTTGAACCCTCGGGTCTGGATCAGAAAAAATTGCGGCTCAGGGTTTATAAAATCAGAATCAAGACTTAATTCCAATTACGAGTGGGCGGACCGGGCTTACCCCTTGTTTAAAATTTGATTTCAGTATTTACCCAAATCCAAGATCTTCCAATATCGGGACAAGGCAGGACGCAAAACTCAAAGTTTCACTATTTCAGCAAACCATGCATTAGTTTTTACCGTCTCACGTGCGGATAATTTTACATCTACGTCCTCTTGTTCGAGCCTTTCTATTCTCCATCCGTCTGAAAAGGCTGCACGTATCTGTTCCTCAGACACCTGCGGACCTCTATACCCCTCCCTTTTTGCGTTAGCCTTGCTAAAGGCTCTCAGAAATATTACGGCACCAGCTTTACACGCATTCTTTAGCATAATCACATACTTCTCACGGTCGTCTTCATGCAGTGAATGGAAACAGCCTATGTCTATAACTGCACCAAATCTTTCGTCGTACCCGGTCAATTTAAAGATGTTCAACTGGAGAAATTCCGCATTCTCTATCCCTTTCTCTGCCGCTTTTTCCTTTGCTCTTTCGATAGCTTTCGTTGAGATATCTATTCCCAAAACAGCGTGTCCTTTCGCTGCAAGATAGAGTGCGTTGTCTCCTGTGCCGCATCCGGAGTCCAAAACTAAGCCACTAATCTTTCCTTGAGCTTCAAGCTCAACTACCCATTCATAAGGCTCATTCACATCGAAAGGGTTCTCCTTTCGACTATAGACTTTCTCCCAGCTTTCAATGTATTCTTGTTCGTTTTTCTCCTTATCTGAACCTTTTACTGACATAAAATCGCCGTATGTTCTATCCGACAAAAACATTTACGCCTTTTCCTTGGCGCGCTAGTTTGCAGAGTTTGAACCGAACTTTTGCAGGATTATTTCAAGATAAAATGGACCACAGCAACTCCCACCAAGACCCAAAAGAAACCCGAAAAGTTCAATTAATGTTACCTGGCGGCCCGATGGGATTCGCTTAAACTATTAAGCAAATCCTAAACCAAAAACCA
>JBEKPG010000049.1:0-19011 GCA_049520955.1 Bathyarchaeia archaeon
TACCACGAAAATCGAAGCTACACATAGGGGCATCGTGAAACGTGCCCCAAATCCGTTTGCATATGCCCCTTGTTTCTCCATCTAATCTTCTCTTTCGGCGCTTTCCAGTTTTCAGCGCGAACAGCAAGGACATGCATTTTCAGAGTTGCTTGTGGCGGATTTCGCAGCTTTGCTTTAGAAACGCCATCGAGTTTGCTGGTAAGTCACGTTCAACCATGAGATTTGGTCCTACCCAAGTATTTACGCCAACCTTTACGCCTGGCATAAATAGCGACTTGATGCCAGTTTTCACGTTGTCGCCCAGAACTGCACCGAGTTTTCGCCTGCCTGTGTTAATCAACTGTTCTTTTACCATCATTTTTATTGAGCCCGAGTCTAAACGGTAATTCGCTATTACAGTGCCAGCGCCCAGGTTACAGTGTTCGCCAAGGATACTGTCACCAACATATGATAAGTGACCCACATGGGTGTGGTCCATGATGATGCTGTTTTTTATTTCGCAAGCGTTGCCTACCCGCACGCCTCTGCCTAAACTTGTGGCAGGCCGGATGTAGCAGTTCGGTCCTACGTCGCAGTTTTCATCTATAAAGGCTGGTCCTTCAATGTAAGCTCCGGAGCGGATGCGAGCGGATTCCGCAACAAAAACTGGACCTATAAGGTGAGCTCCTTGCTCTATTGTACCCAAGACTTGGAACTCTATGCGTCTTAAAGCCCAGTTGTTAGCATCAAGCAAATCCCAAGGCCTGCCAACATCAAACCAGTCATTCTTCGATATCTCTGCAGCCAAAACCGTTTTGCTCTCTTCGGCGAGCAAGGTTATGGCATCTGTAAGTTCTAATTCGCCACGAACAGATGCTTTTGTCAGCTTTATTTTATCAAAAACCTCACGAGAAAAAACGTATACGCCCGCGTTAGCCAAGTTTGAAGGTGCAATCCCAGCAGCAGGCTTCTCCACTATGCACTTAACCTTCTTCTTTTTATCCAATTCGATTATTCCGTAGCTTTCAGGTTTATCAACCTGCACAACACCCATGACCGCAGCGGTTTTCCCTCGCCTAAACAAATGTAAAACGTCTTTTACGGCATCTAAACCGAACAACAAGTCTCCGTACACTAAAACAAAATCTTCATCTACATAAGACTCAGCTGCAGCGGCAGCGTTTCCTGTGCCAAGAATTTCCTTTTGCTCTACATAACTGATGTGTAAGCCAAGATCTTTGCCGTCGCCGAAGTATTGACGAATTGCGTCACTCATGTAATGCGTTACAATTATTGCTTCGGTTATTCCAGCGTTCTTTACTGCTTCCAAGGAGAACTGCAGAATCGGTTTTCCGCCAACTTTAATCAAATGCTTGGGACGCATCGCTGTTATGGGCAAAAGCCTGACGCCTTCGCCAGCCGCAAGTAATACAGCTTTCATTTTATTTCAGCCTCAACTTCTTTCTTTATTATTGCTGCTGCCCTTTCAGTTATATCATTTGCGACCGCCAACGATTCTCCTTCAACAGTTAAACGGATAAGAGGTTCAGTTCCAGAAGCCCGAACCAGCAACCAACCATGCTTTAGCGCTAGCCGAACGCCGTCAACCATTGAAAAATCGGTATAATCTGAAAATTCCATTTTTAGGGCTACCCCAATTTTTCTGACCACCTTATACTTCTGCTCATTGCGGCAGGCAATGTTTTCTCTCTGTGTAATGTACTCTGGAACAGCAGAGATAAACTCGCTTAAACTTTTGTTTTCCTCCTCTAAAGCCTTTAACATTAGCGCTGCGGAAAGAGGCCCATCAGGACAATAATGGCTTTGCGGATGCACCCATGCGCCACAAGGTTCACCGCCGAAAACTGCACCCGACTGCTTAATAGCTTCTGAAATGTAGATGTCTCCGACTCTAGTGCGGATAACCTTGCCGCCTTGCATTTGAGCCATTGTTTCAACACACATTGATGCCTCTACATTTGTCACTACTGTTCCACCGCCACTTTGCTTTAGCGCATAAGCAGCATACGCTGCCAATGAACGGTCAAAGTTCACAAAAACACCTTGCTCATCAATGAAAGCTACGCGGTCGCCGTCACCATCAAAAGCAATCCCGATGTCAGCTCCAAGTATTTTGACAATTTTTGCCAAATCTTGGAGTGATTCAGCGGTCGGCTCAGATTTTCGTGCTGGAAAATACCCGTCGGGTTGAGCGTTAATGGCAGTAACTTTGCAACCCATGGCTTTCAACATTGAAGGGGCAACATTAAAGGTGGCGCCACATCCTGGGTCAACGATAACCCGCCAGTGCTTACGGAGAGTGACAGCTTTCAAAGCCATTTCCATGTAGATTCGGCTTGCGTTAACTATGATGGTTTTTCCTAGACTGCGCCAATCTGATAATGCAAAGTTCCCGTTCACTACATTGTTTTCTACAGCACCTTGGTCATTGTCAGTGTATGACAGGCTGTCACCTCTAAACACCTTTATCCCGTTATATTGGGGCGGGTTATGAGACGCAGTAAGCATGAATCCGGCCTCAGCATCCAAAGCTCTTGTGGCATAGGCTAGAGCAGGCGTGGGAAGTATGCCTGCTAAAAGAACATCGGTCCCGCTTGATAACAAACCTGAAACTAAAGCGTCCTCAAGCATTCCTCCCGAAACTCGAGTATCTCGTGCCACAACTACTTTCTTTGCTTTTGCATAGGTTGCTACCGCTGAACCAACTTTGCAAGCTAATAATGGCGTTAGCTCAACATTTGCCAGACCTCTTACACCTGAACTCCCAAACAGTTTAGCCATCATGCGCACCTTGAATGTATGTAGTTATCTGCATGCTAGGTGGTAGTTGCTTAAAATAATTAGCGCCAACCTCGAACAGTGTCTCTAAGGAAAATAGAAAGTTTTGTCCAAGTCGGATGCTGGCTGTCAGGATCTGAAAGGTAGCATGCGGCAACCGCGTTCGCCAACATTAAACGGCACTCATCTGAAAGGCCGTTTCTATCGCCTAAAATGTTTCCCGCCGTCCAAGCATCACCCGCACCAGTTGCACGCAAAACTTTAACCTTAAACGTGGGAACTACAATCTCATTTTTGCCTCGTAAGGTGGCGGAGAAAACAGTCGTGTGTAAGTCAATTCTTGACGACAAATGCTTTGCTAAAATGCGCGCAGCTTCCATTGATAGCTCAGCAAACGCGAAGTGATCCTTCTTATCATCCATAGTCTTGTCAAGCAATGAAGCGTAAATTATTGCTTCATTCTCGTTTAGACTCAGAATGTCGACTTGATTGGATTTTAAAACTTTCTCTATCAACTCAGCAATTTCTACGCCGTTAGGGGTCGGATCTGCCATGTCATAGTAGGTTTTCCCTTTGCCTTTCACTTTTGCTTTGCCAAAAATTGCTTGAGCCAAGGCGGTGCCAAATTTTAATGTACCAGCCCAATTGAAAAGACAGGTGTAATCGGCATCTTCAATTAACGCATAATCGTTTTCATTCAAATCTTCAGGACTGAAATCCGATAAGGACCCTAAATCGCGTATCATAACGTTTGTTTTCTCTTTTTTGTTTTTGAACTCTAAAGCGGTTGTAATTGAGGCTTTGTTACGGATTTTTAGGTGTGATGTATCGATTGAAGTGTCTTTAAAGTAGTATTTTATTTGTTGTAAACCGTATTCGCTCGTGCAGACAATTGGGATTACCGTAACGTCTAGTTTAGCTAAGGCTGATGCGACGTTGATCGCGTTTCCTCCACGCAGGTCAGTTTGGTGGATGCCGTCGATGCTACCACCTTTACGTTTAGCTACATCCGAAATTAACCCTGAAAATTCTGAAGGCGTCCAATCCAAGTTTATGAGTCGGTCAAGAAAGAAATCAGGTAAAACGACAACTCTGCATTCCTTCGGCTTTGCAATTAGAAACCGCTGCAGCTCTTTTATGCACTCCTTACCATACATTAAAATGCTCCAGTAGGTGTATTTCCAAAAAGCTAAAATACCTTTTGTTTAGAATAGATTCGGGGAATAACGGAAAGGAGCATAGGGGTATGAAATTCAAAACGGAAGTTTGCTTACTATCATTAGCACTTTTGTTATTTGCGATAAGCGCATTTTTCTATTCTTACCAAACAGGCAATTCAAATTTTAGTCTAAATTGGTCTTATCCTTACCAGGGATATGCCCTCGCATTAGTAAGTTTTGGCTCAGTGCTTATGGTAACGGCATCCGTCTCTTTTTTAAAACGTGGCAAAAACATGTTTAGTGAAGATTTTGATTTTTCAGCCAAGGAAAAATCTAACTAGCAACCAAACCAAATCTCCACAAAACAAAGCTACAATTAAGCCTAAAGTTATGAATATGAGCATTGGCAAACCTGGAGTCGCCCAAACATAAGTATCAATTTTTCCTGCCTGAACCGCATCAGATAAACGTTCAACAATTTTATCCCGCCCCTCATCATTTGGAATAACAACCAGTTTTCGCTTTAGGGCATTCTCGTCCTGGTCAACATCTTCCATTGGAAAAACGTGCCATTTATTCTTTAATGTTGCAACAGTCACCTTGCAACTAGTTATCAAGATAATTATTTTCTTCCATATCGATTCTTGTGCAAGTGTTCCTGTGAACATTTTTTTGGCATTTTTCTTGTGCCAAACCAAATTACGTATTATCATGTATATTCCGCTTGCAGCAGCGAAGAGAACGGCGTTACTGAATATAGTTAATGGGAACATAAATTGGGAAATAGGTGATAAGCTATTGGCTATGATAGGTGTGAAAAGTGTTACTGGAGCAAATGGCAAGGCAACGGCGATGCACATTAGGGCTTTTGAGTCGGCGCCACCAAATGCACCCGAGTAAAACAGAAGAAACGCTAGCCCAACGGTTAAGCCAACGCTAGCGCCGAAAAGGACAAGTTTTGAGGGATCATAAAGGAGTAACTCTGCCAGAGAGAGCACGATTGCGATAGGTGCATAGATTACCCAAACGCGGTTGCTTACTTCGCGAGTTTTGTAGTCACTCCATGATGCATAAGTCAGAAAAACTGCTGTAAAAGCGACCTGTGCCGCAATGAAGATTACTTGAAAGGTCAATATAGTCTCCTGTTGTGCTTCTTATGATTTCCAATCGAAATAATGAAGTGCGCAGTAATTGCTTTGAACAAATTAGATAGGGAAAGGATATCAGTTGATTTGATGTTTATTGTCTTCACCTTTCAATTCTATTAAAACTCATAATCTCTATTTATCGAATATGAATATAAAATACTTATCGAAAATATGTATCGATTTAGAGTAATAATCAACTGTCACATAATCGTCGGAGTCAATTTAGCAAATTGTCCACCCATGAGGCTAATCATGCCCATCATGAATTAAGTACGAATGAAACATAAAAGTTAACACAGTGCAATACTCCGTTTCATCTAAATGCAGTTTGGGATGAAACAGAATTGAGAGCAAGTGGGAACAGAGCATTTTTTCAAGGCTGTCATCTTCTTTGCTACAATAATCGCAGCTAAGACTACGATCATTGAGGCAACTAACACGATTTCTAACGATTTAGCGGGAAATTCCGGAACTGTGGGGTCGCTTCCAGTTGTTGGTCTAGAGGTTGATGTAGGAGTCGTTGAAGGAGTCGCCGTCGGCGTGGGTGTGGAGGTTGGACTAGGAGTCGGTGCTGTTGCAGGAGTTGGCGTAGGAGTTGGAGAAGTAGTCGGTACTGGCGTAGGAGTTGGTGCAGGGGTTGGAGAAGTAGTCGGTACTGGCGTAGGAGTTGGTGCAGGCGTTGGGGCATTCATAGTTTCGATATTTACGGTGACACTTCCAGAATCAAATGCCATAGTTGCATCTATGTATGTTATTGGTACATTGGAAAAATACGGCTCGGTATTGATGCTCCCTAGTAATACATTTGAGTCGTTGCCGTACCAATATATTGTGTTTCCGTCCCAAACCAAATTCGGTGAAAACGTGGTTGTGTTAAGATCGAGTTCGGTTGTGTCTGTTGCATTGCAAATTGATAGAGATTGCTCGAAAAATGTCGGATCAGTATCATTTGTGCCCGTTTGCCAGTAAAGTGCAATATTTTCTGAAGAATTGGTAGACAATCTTATGTTGCAATTGTCATTTTGATTTGTGGTGTTTGAAACATCAACCGTCAAGTTGAAAGTAGTGTAGCTATTTACCAAATCTTGACTAACATTTCCAGCTCCCTGATTAGGGTCAATCCAAATAGAAACTCCCTCAGAATCTGCTTTAGCTTGTGGAATAACGATAAAAATTGTCGAAAGCAACGCAACAAGTACAAAACAAGAAACTATTTTTGCTATTTTTTGATTTTTCATTCTATTCCCCTACCAAAGCGTTTCCCATTTGTTATGAGGATTTTATTGCATCCGCAATCATACCCCAGTAATTTGAGCTAAAGGTATACGTCGGCGTGTATGTCCCTGTTCCTGATGCTAAGTAGTATTCATCCGAGGTCTCGCGGCTACTTGAAGCAGCTTGATTCGCTATTGAAGTAAAACCACCTCCATTTGTTGGTGCTGCAGTGGTTCCCATTCCCAGAGACCCAACAATAAAGTCATTGGCGCTGGTCATGGTAATAGAGACACTTGCCGACCCAGAATTATTATTGTTAGTCTTGGCATTTCCATCAAAGGGCGAAGTGATGTTCGCACCGCAAATTCCGAATGCAACTGCCGCACAATGGGTGCTACCGCCATTGGTCAGAGTAATTGTGATTGTTGTTGTTCCGTTCGAGGTCCATGTTGCATACCATGTTGATAAGTGATGGGTTGAGTCTTCTGTTTGCACGTATCCTCTTTGTGCCCACGCCGAAGTGCCGCCAGTGGAACTGATGGAGGTTATGTCTGTACTGCCACCTCCAACGAATGAGAGGTACAATACATCATTACTATTGCTTGTCTTGAGAGTCATTGTCATAGTACGGGTTTGGCCATTGCTATTAACAGTGTTTGTCGATGCAGAACCGTCTAGCGCTGGTGGTGCTTTTGTGACGTTGAAAGTACCGCTCGTTCCAGTTTTGCTGGAACCAGACGTGGAAATTGTAATTCCTGAGCCTGCACCAGTCACTGTAACCGAACCAGTCCAAACACCACTTGAGAAGGCACCAGTTGTAGTTGGATTAATAGTTCCAGTTGAAACGCTCAAAGTGTTAGTTGTAGTGTAATTCGTAACGGTCGTACCATACAGGTCTTTAGCCGTAACCGTTACGCTGAACGCAGAACCAGAAGTCTGAGGACTGCTAATAGCGTTGAAAATGAGGTGGTCAAGGGCTCCATAGTACACCAATGTTATCGTTTGATTCGAGTTCACAGTGACTGGGTTATTTGTGTAACTACTGAAAGTGTAGCCATTGTAATAATTCTGCGGACTGCTAACAGTTACGGTTGTAGAAGCATCGATCCATTGAGTCCAGGGCGCATTATGCTGTTCGTTTGTGTGTGTGGTTCCACTCATTGTGTATGTAACTGCAAATGTTCCGCCTATTGCTCCGCTGGGGCTAGCTGTTACGGTAACTTGATACTGATTTATCCAAGAAGCAGTTTCGGTGATGGCTGCATTCAGAGTAACGGCGTTTGTGGCTGGATTATTTATACCCGTATAGCTTCCTGAGCCTGTTCCAACCCAACCATTCCAAACGTATTGCTCACCGCCGCCTGCATTAGGGGGAGTGGCTGAAATCGTTGCACTAGAGCCAGCATTATACCAGCCGGATCCATTTGTCGAGCCACTAGTTGAATTTGTCGTCAAGTAATATTGGGTTGTATAGCCTCCGATAACCGTCTGCATGCTAGAGATTCCTGCCAAAGGAGAAACAGGACTAACTAACCCAACAACAAACTGCTTGCCCGTCGTCGAGCTTGTTACAGTAGCATTGTAAGAGTAAACCAGTCTATCACCATTATTCACCCAAACAGTGTAGGGTAAACCTGAGTAGGCGACGTTAGTGCCGTTAACCGTCAAAACAGTGCCAACAGCCGTCGTACCGTCTAGACCAGACTGATTGAATGTAACCTGCCACTGGATCCCATAATTAACTGTGATTGTGAAATTCGAAGTTGGAACTGTGTATGAGTGCGTTTGGGCTCCTCCATCACTCCACGATGACCATGAGTATTGTTTGCCATTTCCGGCAGCAACAGTGCTAGATGCAGTTATTGTATGCGTCGATTCAGCTGGCCAGTTGAACTGGGAAGGAAGTGTGGAGTACGTATAATGTATTGAGTCAATTGTTAGAATTGTTGAGGCACCAGAATCGCTACCGATTCCACCTAGTTGAAAAGCAATGGTTTCAATTGGAGGAATTATAAAGTTTGCGGAAGCAGAATCAGAACTCGTGTCTGTAGCAGCTATCGTGTAAGATCCAGGCATAGAAGATGAAATGACTACGGTGGTTCCTAAGGGAATCTCCCCGTAAGAAGTGGCTGTAGTTGTAGCTACAGTGTTTCCGTTGTAAGTAATTGTAATAAGAGAGTTGGGTAAGAATCCGCCGCCTGATACGGTAACAGATGTGCCTGCTGGACCGGACGAAGGAGAGATATTTATTGAAGGCGCGGCTGCAGACTGGGGGGAAATGGTTAATGATGGTGGTTGCTCTACGATAGGCCATAAACCTGAGGTTCCGTTATTAGCGTAGATAGGATTTGCGCCGTTAAATGTTGATACGAATCCATACCATGTTAAGTCCAAGGCTGAAGTGAAATTGTTGACCGAGCCTTCTGAAGTAACAGGGTCAAGTTCAATAACTGGGACAGAACTGTTTGCATAAAGTGCCCCTGTAAATGTACCGGCCATTTTATCAAAAGCATAGAGTTGTTGATTCGCACTATCTGTGAACATTATCCCAGTTCCTTGCGATGAATTATTAATTAGTTGACTCCAATGATGTGCATTTCCAGTACTGTTGTTAAAATATCCGTTGCTGTTTGTAACATTGGGTATTCCGTTTGTAATTCCGTTCTCTGTCATAGCTTGCGGTTGACTTATCGAAGTCGTCAATTGAATTGGGCTGATATCGTTTATGTTTCTAGCCGCCGCTGAGTTTATGAAAATTAGCCTAAGTTGGTAAGTGAAGTATGTTGCATTCGAAGGAAACGTAAACACGATTTGAGAATAAACATTCGGGCAGTTAGTAGGACCGTTGTTCCATTCTGCTTCTTCCTGAACAATATCTCGAACTACACCATATTGTATTACATAAGCAGGTGACCCAGATCCATATACGCTAGTGTCGGCATCGATACGCATGAAATTCGTGGTACTACTCATACTGCCTACTGTCGATTTTATCTGAAAGGCGCTGTTTGGATAACTGAATTGCAGAGTCATGTTTCCATTTGAAAGAGTACCTGCTGGGGGATTATCAGCAGTAAAATAAATGTCTGTGTAAGCTGCAGACGGCTGGACTGCTGTGTCACTTCCGTTCCACCAAAATGTCAATTGTGACAATGAGGGAGTTACCTCAAAAACGACCATTTGGTTATTGCTAAAGATAGTGTAATTGTCGGTTAGGCCTAATGGAATCTGATATCCTGACGCCCAATCTTCAACCTGAAATAGAATATCCGAAGTTGAGCCCGTTTGACATAGCTGTAAAGACTTTACTGGAACAGGAGGAATTGGTTGCACAGAAGTTGTGTTCACTAAACTTTGTCCTGACCATAGCATAGTGCCATTTTGTAATAATTCAACTACAACTGGAGCAGGAGAGTTTTGGCTCGAAAATGTAAAGTTTATGTTATAACTGTTGAATGATGATGCCTCTACCGTTATTCCGCGTGAATCTGTCACTTGAACCATGTACGCTGAAGATTTTATTCCTGAAGGAACATTGATTAAATATGTTCCATTGGTGAAAGTCGTCGGAGTCAAGCTTGGATTTATTAGCTGCCAGTTGCTTGTCGAGTAATTGTAAAAGTAGAAGGCAAAGTTTTGTTCTCCCAAACTGGTTAAGGGTTCAGTTAGATCTTGGGTTACATTTAGGCATACCTGATTGATATTTGGTGAATTAAATATTTGAGCCCCTAAACTGCACGAAGTGGTATAATTTACGCCATAGATGCCGAGGTCTGCTAGGTCATAAACGACCGAAAGCGTGCCTGTACTGACGCTAGGATTTGAAAACCAATTATTGCTTAGTGTCAAGCTCGTCATGTTTATCGATTCTCCAAAAGAGGGGTTCATGCTAGAAATGTACTGCAAAGCACTGTTCATGTAAACCGTTGCATTGGCATAGGCGTACGTTTGGTTGCCCGTAACCTGAAGGATTGAGCCGTAATATCCGACAGTAAAGCCTAGAGCTTTCAGAATTGCTGAGTTTGTTTCGTCTGTCGCAGTTAATGTTTGGGGGGTTTGAGTTTGGCTTGAATCATAACGGATTGTTGAGTAGACTGCTATTAGTGTCCCTGCAAGAACTATGGCTACAAGCAAAGCCGCAATAATCGTGAATTGTCCCCGATTGTTCATTTTATCCGCCTCCCACTGTGCCTAATTGCAGAACTACAAGGCGGTTGCTTCCAGAAGCCGTGTAAAGAGAGCTATACCTAGTTGGCTGATAATCGCACAGGATACCCAAGGCGGTCAGTCTGATATCTGGAATCCTAGTCATTCCGAGCGCAAAAAATCCACCCTGGTAGTTCGTCACATTTACGCCATTTATGTTTGTGGTAACATAGTGTCTGTAGACAGCACCGGGATTGTACGCGCTCCCGTCAAAGGTCGTGTTAAACATATAGGTTGTAACCGCCAAATGATACTGCGTTGTAATTGAGGTTGATAATGCGCGTGTAGAGGTCTGGTAAACAGATGGGTAAAGTCCATAATAATTGCACAAGCTTTGGGCCTGGCTGGATAAATACACGACACCAGGTTGGCCCGTTGTCGAGCCGGTGTAGAGGTAGGGTTGGTTGTCCAATCCTTCTAGAAAAGCACTGAGCCCTTGTGTCGCAACGATGTTCATTCCGTATATACCCCAACTGTTTTGGGTTGAATTAAGAAAACCAGTATTTGTTACATAATAAAAGGGCCAGCCGACTATGCTAACCCATGTCCAATTGTATAACTGGGTAATTTTGCCTAAGGTGTAGTCGTACTTCGCGTAGGAATTGTCGGCAGAGTCCCAACCTTGAGTAGAATTGAGCCCAGAACTGCCAAAATTCGCTGGGATTGGTACAGCTTCACCACATGTATTGATGATGACTGAATTATTGACGGCTTCTCCTTGAAGTGGCAAGCCGTTTAGTATCTGATTTAATTGATTTGTGTTTTGAATCATAATAGTATTTTTGAAGTAAGGCGATAGAAAGTTATACACTGTTTGAGCAAGACTGGAAGGCGTATAGCCGGTAATCCACCAACCATTAGTGTCGCTACAGTTTAAAATGTATAGAGTTACAGGAACGCCACTTGCGGAAATTTGTTGGGGTGTGGAAATGTAGGTTACATTGGATGATGCTTCCAAGTATGAGGAAGCATCCGAACTTTCGAGATTTGCCGTGTTGGAAAGGGAAAAAATGCTTGAATAAAGAGGCGCGCCATTTGTAGCAGTATTGACGTTATAGACAGTGAGGTTATAGTCCATGTTTGGAGGCAAGGAGGCTGCGAGAGCAATCTGTAGGTTGCCCCATACAGCGAGGTTATTCGTTTGGAATGCTGCCGAGCTCAAATCGTACCTTGAGTCAAGTTCTTGCAGAGTAGTATAGGCGAGCTGGTTCAAAGATAAAGGGGATACGTGACTGGGGGATGGAAGCGTAATGTAACTGGAGGTAGCTACATATGCTGCGCCCAGAAGTAAAACAACTAGCACAACTTCAACTGTTCGCATCATATTAGCTCACCTCCTGATGGCCTTGTTCACTCCAGAGCGAAAGCTTTGCCTGGTAAGAAACCCCGTTAATCTGAACTTGACGCAAGTCTGTTGCAACCCAGCCATGATTAATTGGAGTTCCCCCGAATGTCATGGAAAAACCTAATGCACTAAATCCCCACGGCACCATTGCGACGCCATTATTACCACTACTATCATACGCTATTGCAAGAATACCTGGAGTGAACGTGCCCATAGAAATTGAGATGTTCGGATTTCCTGTACCCGACGTAACGAAACCAAATGAATTTGAACTTCCCAGGGAAGTTTCTTGAAGAGCATAGTTTTGACTTTCCAAAATGAAAGTCGTGTTATAATACAAAGTATTATTCTGGACAGAGGTATAAGGAACGTCTTGGCTCTGCGCTAAGGTTACATTTTGAGTGGAAAGGGGCCCGAGAAATGGCACAATACTTTGATTTCCCACTGGGCTATGCTCGTAGTAACCTACACCTGTAATTCCATCAAGATAGGCATAAGCAACAAACAAATATGTAAGATTTTGGTTAAGGGAGAAATTCGAAAATGTGATAGAAGCTGAACCCAGACTATTGGTTTCTACAGTCCCTATTTGATTAGCTGCACTTTCAAAATCTGGATAGCTCGAGTTAAGAAACACTGGAATTAGAAGGTAGTTTACGCTAGCATCTGCGAGGGGAAAACCGGTTCCGGTGACATCCAACGATAAGCTTAACGGACTGGTTGAAACCTCGGCAATTGAAATGTTCACAGTAGGAGTTAATGTTAATTGAAATCCGTAAGTACCGTTTATTCCCAATAGTGCCAATGCGGTGGAATAATTAATCATGTCAGAGTATGGATAAAGCAAATAATTATCGGGATTAGTTTCTATTGTACTATAGGTCATATTTGTTTTTTGATAACTAACGGGAACACCAGAAGATGAATTTAGACGCATCACTGAAAATGGATTGAGCTGATATTGATTCAAAGATGAATCCTGTAGCCCAAATGCTACTGGCGTACCGTTAGTTGGAATCCCAGGAGTCAAAAGAATTGTGTCTAAGAGGTCACTACACACTTTTGCCGTTGAGGTATTACTTTGATAATCTAGGGCGACAGAAAGTGTTTGGTTGAATAGACCTATGAACAGCAGAACTGCAGCTATAAGCACAACGATTGAAACAAGATGATCTATAGATACACCTG
Source organism: Bathyarchaeia archaeon (assembly GCA_049520955.1). Taxonomy (GTDB): domain Archaea; phylum Thermoproteota; class Bathyarchaeia; order Bathyarchaeales; family Bathycorpusculaceae; genus Bathycorpusculum. The sequence continues at coordinate 13,041 of JBEKPG010000049.1, forward strand.
TCATTTTTTTCCTCCTATGTACTAAAAGACAGCCAAATCGTGTTGCTGCTATCTTTATAACCGCTAATGCAAGCGCTAGTTGAGTTACTCATAAAAGTGGAGTTTACCCATTGTGTATTTTGTCCTAAAGTAACTGGCGAGGTAATTGAAATCGTACTCCCCATCAATGACAGGGTTAATTTCAAGACTTTTTCAGAGCCAGAACCAGATACGGAGATCAAAGTAGCGTTCCCTTTGTAAGCATAGTTTCCTATGTAGGGGGAAACACCTAGGCTATTCGTTATTGTTCCAGATGATACGGATGGATTATTTAGGAAGAAGTAGAGCTGCTCTATTGAACTGCCTAAATGAATGCTAGCGTCATTTAGAGCAAGAGTGTCACTTGAGGTTGACCAATAGTTCATGAAGATGCCTGTGGCGTAAGGCAATAGAAATATTTGCAAAATCAAAATTGGAATCAGAATCATGTATTCAATTGTTATATGTGCCATGTGTCACTTCCCCTCATCATGAACCAACCATCCCTATTGAGACCTCCACAGTTCCGATGTAAAATTCAACGAAGGACCCAGAGGGTATATTTGCAGTTTCTGAGGCGTGATCAAAGTTAAAAAATGAAGAATTAAATCCTGGTGGAGATGAAGGAACAGCTAAAGCTGTAGCGTTAAAACGGACTTCGGTGATAGTACCGCTGGGTGTCAAGTTAGTCAGATTAATACCTGTCAAAGTGACAGATTGAGAAAGATATGGATTTGATCCACTAACTAGAGACGGCAAATAAAACTTATAATAGCTTCCCCCTGTGATCAGCGTCGAATTCAAAGCTCTAATCGTCGGAACTGCAACTATTCTGGCATAACTTCCATCATTCATGGGCGCTATTTGCGTCGCAAATACTTGGCTCACCGGCGCTGAAGCGTTCCATTGCAAGAATGAACCGTTGTTTGAGGGCATTATTCTACTGAAGTAGTTATTACCTAGGCTGTAATCGTTCACTGGCATCTTGAATAGTATCATGCCGGTTGTAGAGTTGTATATAGTCTGCCACGAAGCTCCATTTTTGATTTCAATCGTATAATTGATTACGTTAGGCACGAAAGTTACTTGTCCATATTTGGCTGTGTAATCAACTGTTTCTGTTCGTCCAATTGTCCATGCCACATCATCTATCTGCAAGCCACTTGATTGCATAAACAACTTATTTGCATTAAACTCATCGCCCGCCAACTGAGAGGTTAAGCTGGTGTTTGCATAGTTCATGGCTACAAGAACCAGAACCACAAGTGCCGCTGTCATAATCACAGTGGAAATCGCTGGGCTTATTGCGCAGTTATCTTTTCGAAAGTTTTTTCGAGTGTGATTAGGCAACGGATTTTTCCTCTCCTACTAAATTTTCACGAACATGGGTATGAGTTTTGCAGCTAGACAGGCAATTATCACAAGAATGGCTGCATGTTTGAATCCGGCAGAGATTGATTCCTCACTTATTTTTCCTGCTACAATTCCAATGACAAAGCTGTTGAAGATAACTGCAGTCATGAATACCGTTTGCATCATGCCTCTGCTTGCTGCAGATGCCGTGCTTGCGACGCTTGTGGTTGTTGCGCCAAAGCCTGTGGTAAAACTCATCATCATGACAGTTGTTGCCACAAGCAAGATTGACGCCAAATAAGGCATCATTACATAGGGTCTTACTGACATTTTCTTTTCTTTATCCACTTCAGCCGTCAAACTGTTAAAGCGTGCCAAGGACTCAATCATTGCGATGGTGCCGCCACCAACATCTATGGTTTCAACTAGCAGAAACATGACTATTTGGACCATCCAACTGCGCGTGCGGTGAAGAAAATCCATCATGACCTTCTTGAGTGGGATGCCCCAAGAAATATCGGAGCTAATTTTACGAAGTTCTTTGCTAAACGTGCCGTAGTCTCGTGTTGATAGGCTTTCGATGCATTTTTCGGGTGACAAACCTGTTTTCCGCACTTCGGTGAGGTCTCTGAGAAAACTTGTAATTCCCTGTTCCATGCTGTCTTTAGCCTTGGCTAATTTTATGTGCACTAATGCTGCTGGAGCTGCGCTAATAAACAAAGCAACAGATAGAGCTATGGGCAAATCAACGCCCAAAGCTTGCAAGTTGCTGAAGAGGGGAAGATGGGTTGCTCCCATAAAGTTTGTGAGCAGCATGAATACGAATATGCCTATTGCGCTGCAGATCCCGAAAACTTTGTAGGGACGCATTTCCACTATCGGTGTTTTTGGCTGCATGCTGTGAGCTAGATAGACGAATACCACTGCTAGCAGTGGCGAGAATAGGTAAGTGTACATTAGTATGCCCGAGTAAGTGGATAAGTTGGAGCCGGTGTTGGTCCCTGTCTGAATTTGCTGAACAGCGAAAAGTATGTAAAAGCAGAGAGACATCATGACCATAACGATAATGAAAGTTTCAAGTAGCATTCCAAGGCGTTCAGCAGCGGCTTTTACTCGGAGAGCGCGTGCTTTGAAAATATCTTCTGCTTTTCGCTCAAGAAAATGTCCTATATCCCCGCCTATAATGACAGTGGATGCGTAACCGCTCAGAAAATCTTTGAATATGTCCAGCGGCACTTTTTTTGCGGCCCCTTCGAGGGCTGAAAGTGGGTCAACACCAAATACTTCAACGTCTTTCATGATATCTCTCGCTTCACTACGCATCGCAGGCATAAGATCCACTTCTGATAGGCGCTTGAAGCTAGTATAGGGTGCAATTCCGCCGGATGCCATAACGCTGATGTATGCTGCCGCAAAAGGTATTTCACGTTCCAAATTTGTCGCTCGGTCGGCGGCTTTGTTCGAAGGCACAACTAAGAAACCAACGACTACGAAAAATGGAAGAGGTACCAAAATGAGCACTGGTAAAATATGGTAAGCTAAAACAATTGCTGTAGCCACCACTGATACGGGGATGGTCAGCATGGCGGTGAAAAGCATTAGCGAAATATATGTTTCGGGGTAAATTTTTACGCGCCCCTTTGCTAAGGGACTTTTGATGTGGAAAACATTATTCAAAAAATACGGTGCGAATCGCCCGAAGAGGCGGAAGGACAGAGCTTCAAACTTTTCCAGTAGCGGCAACTATTTTTACCTCCTCAGTTGCATGGATTTTTTGGTAGAATTCTTTTGGTCTTGCGTAGTATTCTGCAATTATTGACGCTACTTCTTTGTAGCTTCTGATTTTTTGTTGCCGCATCCAGTGAAGGACATCGGCGCGTTTTTTCATTTCTTCGAGTAAGTCTTGTGTGGTTATTCCCAACCGTTTGGAGATAGATGATAACAGCGGGCTATTTTCCAGAGATGCTGTTTGTTGGTCGGTGGTCGGATCCCATTTGAAGGTATTTACATAATTTTCATAGTTGGTAATTTCGTTTGTGGAAAGTATTCGTCGGTAAGCCTTTTTTATGCCGTTCTTGACCAAGTGAACTCTCTGTACGGATATGACCACGTTCATTAACGGAATATATGCTGGAGAAATTTCCATAGGTTTCTGGGTTAACCGTTTCACTGCGGAATCCAAGTTTTCTGCGTGCATGGTGGCCATGCCTCCGTGTCCTGTAGCTAATGCTTGAAAGAGAACGTATGCTTCTTGACCTCTAATCTCTCCTACGATTAACATGTCAGGGCGGTGACGCATAGAAGCTTTAACAAGATCAAAGAGGGGTACTTCGCCAACGCTGCTTCCGCCTAAACCGTAGCTTTGACGCGAAATGAGGGAAACCCAGTTTTCATGGGATAGGTTTAACTCTGCGGTTTCTTCTATTGTGATGATTTTGCTTCCTGGCTTAATTAAGCAGGCTAAGGCGTTTAGTGCGGTGGTTTTGCCGGCGGCTGTTCCACCAAGAACCATTATGGAGGAGCGGTTTTCGAGACAAATCCAAAGGTAAGCTGCCAGTTCTTCGGTGAACGTGCCTATGTTGATTAAGTCTACTATTGAGTAGGGGTCCTCTTGGAACTTTCGGATTGTGAAAGCTGTTCCGAAAGGTGTGATTTCTCGCCTGTAACATACAGCTAATCTATGTTTGCCTGGAAGCGAAGCGTCAACTATTGGAAATGCTGAGCTGACGTGTTTCCCAGCCATATGAACAAGTTTGACTACCATGTTGTCGAGGACTTCATCGCTTTCGAATTGTACGTTGGTTTCGATGCTTTCGAAGGTGCGGTGCCAAATGTAAACTGGCCTGTTTACTCCGTCGCATGAAATGTCTTCTATGTTTGGGTCGCGCATTAGCGAATCGATTTTGCCAAAGCCTACGAGATCGCGTTCTGCGTGGTAGATGATTTTATACCATGAAACATCTGGTAACCAGCCAAGTGTAATGCGGTATTTGTCTACTATTTTTTTTGCTTCTTGTGCAAAGAATTTTCTCGGGTCTTTTATTTGCTCTTTTGGTGACTCGATTTCGGCTAAAAGGATGTCTAGGATGCGGTTGTATATGCCTCGTTCCAGTGGGTCAAGCTGTAGTTCATCAAGAACATACTTGTATTCGCCTGTTTTGGGGTCTTGAACTATTACAACCTGGGAAAACGGCTCGTATAATGGATATTTGTCAGCTATTTTGATTCCTTTAGGTAAGGATTTGGCTACTGAGGGAATTTCTGCTACTTCAGCAGTTTTCTTTTTGAAACCCAGATTTATTTTTGGAAGCTTGAATCTTTTGTTATTGCTTGGTTTGCTTTCTGAGGATGTTTTGTTTTCTAAGGTTTTCTTGTTGGTCTTGTTGTTTGCTTTTCGAGCGGGCCGTAGTTTGGCTACGGATTCTGTGAGTTTTTGTTTAAGGCTTTGCTTTGGCATGGTTGGTCGTATTTAGGATGCCTGTCAACACTTATTAAATATTATGTCTCAATATACGTTAATGTTGAAGTGTTAAACGCAACGACAACAACAAGTGAACCATCAACCAAAAACCATCGACACATCAAAACAATTTTAAACCAATAAAACATGTCATAAATGCAAATCTCAAAGGAAGTAAAAATAACATGAACCAAACCGCAAAAATCATTAACCGAGCAAAAAAAGAAAACAGAAAAGCGCTTCTCGAACCAGAAGCCAAAACAATATGCATGGAATACGGCATCCCAGTCACCAAATTCAAAGTGGCATCAAACGAAAAAGAAGCAGCAAAATACTCCACCGAAATCGGGTACCCAGTTGTATTAAAAATTGTTTCACAAGACATAATCCACAAATCCGACGCGGGAGGCGTCATCGTTAACCTAAAAAACCCAGCCGAAGTCACAGAAGCCTACAAAAAAATTCTTGAAAACATTAAAAAATACAATCCAAAAGCAAGAATTGCAGGCATTTTGGTGCAGGAAATGGCGCCGCAATCAACCGAAGTTATCGTTGGAGCCATCAAAGATCCTCAGTTTGGGCAAACAGTAATGTTCGGTTTAGGCGGAATATTTGTTGAAATCCTCAAAGATGTAAATTTCAGAATCGCCCCCTTAACCATGGATGATGCGAAAGAAATGATTACCGAACTTAAAGCTTATCCGCTTCTGAAGGGTTACAGAAACACTCCCCCCGCAGACATTGATGCCCTTATAAGCATACTATCTGCCACTTCACGCTTAGTCATGGATAACCCTGAGATCAAAGAGCTAGATTTGAATCCAGTAATGGCTTACCAGAAAGGCGCAAAGACAGTCGACGCGAGAATAATACTCGAATAGTCCTAAGTTTTTGACCACCCATATTAAACAAGAATTCAGCCTTTTTCTCATCCACCTTCAATTGCCTTTAAAATCGATTGAAGCTTTAGCTTTTCGAGACAGACACTACTTTTCTTCACTTTATTTCACTTTTCTTCAATTTTTTTCCACTCACATGCAAAAGATTTTAGCCCCAAACCAAAAAAGCAACCCAAAACAAGCATTAACGTATCAATAGAAAAACGAAAAGTAAGATGTAAGTTCCTTTCACTTGGTTTTG
>JBEKPG010000050.1:0-18662 GCA_049520955.1 Bathyarchaeia archaeon
TATGACCACAAGATTTATGCTTTTAATGCTTCCACTGGCGCGACTATATGGGATGCACTTACCGGCGCCATAGTGATTTCTCGTCCCGCCGTGGTTGATGGCGTAGTTTATGTAGGTTCAGAAGACCACAATCTCCACGCCTTTAACGCTGCTAACGGAGCCCAACTCTGGAACTACACAACAGGGTCCTATGTTGATTGTGACCCGGCTGTTGCTAATGGAATGGTTTACTTTGGTTCTGAAGACAAGAATCTTTACGCTCTAAACGCTACAACGGGAGCTTTTGTATGGAGTTACCCGACTGGTAACAAAATCATGATGTCATCCCCAATTGTAAGTGAAGGCATGGTTTACGTAGGTTCAGAAGATCACAAAATTTACGCGTTAAACTCTTCTGACGGCACTTATGTTTGGAGTTTCGTAACAAACGCCCAAGTAGTTTCTTCCCCTACCGCCAGTAATGGTATAGTGTATGTGGGCTCAGTGGACGGCAGTGTTTATGCCTTAGACGCTCAAAGCGGTCAATTAATCTGGAACTATACTACTGGAGGACCAGTGTATTCTTCGCCAAGTGTTGCTAATGGAATAGTCTATATCGGATCATCGGATGGCAAAGTTTACGCTTTAGAAACGTCAAATGGGAAAGAAGTTTGGAATTACACAACTAATGGTAGTGTTGCGTCCTCCCCAACTGTTGCTGGGAACCTGGTTTATGTTGGGTCGGAAGATAACGAAGTTTACGCATTAAACGCTTTAAACGGACAAATATTATGGAGTTATATGACTGGTGACTTTGTGATTTGTCGTCCAGCTGTGTCTCAAGGTGTTGTCTACATAGGTTCATGGGATGGCAAGCTTTACGCATTAAACGCTGAAGACGGTAGCTACGTTTGGAGCTTTGCAACTGGAGGCGAGATTGATTCGTCTCCAACGATAGCAGGTGGTTTGCTGTATGTGGGTTCGCACGACGGCAAAGTGTATGCTTTGAATGCATCTACTGGAATGATTGGTTACAATTTAGAGATGCATAACAATGTTGTCTGGAGCTATACGACTGGAAATATGGTTATGTTTTCATCACCAGCAGTTGCAGACGGAATAGTTTATGTAGGCTCATACGACGACAACATTTACGCCCTGAATGCAACAACAGGTGCTTACATATGGAGCTACAAAACCGACGGTCCAGTGATCTCTTCTCCCGCCGTGGATAATGGCATAGTTTACGTAGGCTCAGAAGACTACAATGTTTACGCTTTAAACGCCTTCACTGGAGCTTTAATATGGGAATATAATACAGGTGGACAAATAACGGTGTCCTCCCCCGCCCTCTATGATGGGAGAGTCTATATCGGGTCAAACGACAATAACGTCTATTCATTAAACGCTTCTAACGGAGCGCTCGTCTGGAAGTATGCTACAAACGGCTACGTAGTTTCTACTCCTGCAATTGCAAACGGCGTAGTCTATGTTGGTTCATACGACCATAAAATTTACGCCTTAAACGCTGAAGATGGCAAGCTAATTTGGAATTATGCAACAGGTGGGAATGTATCCTCGTCCCCAGCCATAGCGAATGGCCTAGTCTATGTTGGTTCAGGAGATAACAAAGTTTACGCTCTGAATGCATCAAACGGCAAGAGAGTTTGGAACTATACGACAGGGGGAGAAGTAGCTTCCTCGCCTGCTGTAGCAAATGGATTAGTTTACGTAGGATCTTATGATGGCAACATTTATGGTCTGGATGCAATGACAGGCGCTTGCATTTGGAGTTATGAAACTGGAGGAATGGTTGTTTCTTCACCTGCCATAGCTAACAATATAGTGTACGTGGGCTCTTACAACCATATACTCTACGCGTTTAGTTCTTCATCGAGCCAACAGACGTATTCTGTGTCATTTACAGCTTCAGGCCTGCCTGCAAATTCCATTTGGAATGTAACGTTAAACGCGCAGACTCAGAGCTCTACTTCCAATTCAATAATATTCAATTTGCCGAATGGCAATTATGCATTCGCTATAACTTCGAGCCCTGGATATACAGCTTCACCAGCATCAGGGTCAATCACCATTAGTTCCATAAATGTAAATCAAAAGGTAACTTTTACACCAATCACTTCTGAGTACCCATCGATAATTTTTATTGCGTCAATTTTGGCAATAATTATAGCGATAACTGTGGTGATAGCAACCATGTTAAAAAAAGAACCTGAATTCATTAACCAAAATTTAAGAACGGCGAGAAGGAATATTCAGAACAAAAAAGAATTCACTTGAAGATCCACTATATTAGCAAAAGGTTAAAATCCACAAAATAACACTTTCTACGAAATCAGCATGATTAATAATTTCATTAATCGCAGCCAATGGGTATGGTAATGAACACAAATAAAACAAAGATTGCCCTTGTTAACACACCGGTCCTCGAAGGGGTCTCACATCACCCACCTTTCCCGCCCCTTGGCTTAGCATATATGGCGGCTGTACTGGAACAAAACGATTTTGAGGTAAAAATTTACGACTGCCCAGTATGCGAGTTAAACCATGAAAAGCTTAAAGCTGAATTAGATTCTTTCCAGCCCACCATAGTTGGAATCAGCTCAATGACTCCGACAATAGACTCAGCGCTCAAATCTGCTCGTGTGGCAAAGGAAGTTGATCCTGACATTAAAGTCTTAATGGGTGGCCCTCACGTAAGCTTTGCAGATAAACAAATCCTCGCTGATGAAAAAGCAGTCGATGTGATTGTTAGGGGTGAAGGAGAAGAAACACTTTTAGAAATAGCAAAGCAATCGCCCGAACTGCAGAAAGTCAACGAGATAAAAGGGATAACTTTCCGAAAAGATAACCAGATTATTCAAACACCTAGCAGACCTTTCATTCAAAACCTCGATGCCCTTCCTCGTCCAGCATACAAGTACCTTCAAATTGAAAAATACAGGATTACTGGTAGGAAACTTCTTCCAATAATGACAAGTAGAGGATGCCCCTATCAATGCCCTTTCTGCGTAGCATCTCAAATGTTCGGAGCAGGGTTCAGAGCAAGAAGCCCAAAAAATGTGCTTGACGAATTGGAATGGCTAAGAGACGAGTATGGAGCAGAAGGAATATCGTTCCAAGATGACACCTTAACTTTCGATAAGAAAAGAACGATAGAAATCTGCGACGGAATCATAGAGAGAAAAATTAATTTGCCGTGGGGATGCGGAACAAGAGCAGATGCAGTCACAAAAGATCTCTTAGCCAAAATGAGTAAGGCGCACTGCAATGAAATATATTTTGGAGTGGAGTCAGGTTGCCAAAGAATCCTCGACTCATTAAAAAAGAAGGTTACAACTGAACAATGCGAAAGCGCTATTAAATGGGCTAAAGAAGCAGGAATGTTTGTTACAGCAGCAGTAATTTTAGGGTATCCTGGAGAAACAAAAGAAACAATGCAGGAAACTCTTGATTTCATTCGCAAAGTTGAACCTGACGACGCGTGGTTAAGCCTCGCCACACCCTATCCAGGAACTGAACTTCGTGCTATAGTGGAGAGTAATGGGTGGAAAATGTCAAAGGATTGGAGGCAATATAACACTATGAATCCAGTCTTTGAGTATCCGCTTTTGCCTGCGGAAGAGATAGCACAGATGAGAAGGAAGTTCTACAATAAATTTTATGGACCAAGCTATGTTCTTCGTCAGGTAGTAAAAGGATACTTGAAAGGGAATTTGTACAGCAAGATAATGGCGAGAACAGCTGTAAACTATAACTTGTGGCGAGCGAAAGCCAGCGTCTAGGTAGTAATTTTTAGTAGTCTGAATTGAAAAATAGACACTACGACACACAGTTTTTTTCGTTTGAACCTAATAGCTGTAGTCCCTACGCCTTTTTAGTTAAATTGGCTTTTTTATTTTTTTACGTAATCTTTATTATGTTATGGAACTGTTCTAAAAAGACAAACATGGGGATTATTGATGGAAAAAAGCTCTGAGCTTGAAAAAGGCAAGTCAGAAGTTTACAATTCACGCGAAAACTGGCCGCCATATACGTATAGAGATTACCCAGACATTAAATCTGAAACGTATAAAGCGTTCATGGAGTTCTTGACTACTGAGAACACGTCATGCAGGTTAATGGAGCTTCAACCTTGGATTTCTGTTTGCGATTCAAGATGCGCCTTCTGTTACTTCCCAACTACAGCCACAAGCAAGGTGAAGATAGAACCGTATCTTGAACTTCTTAAGAAAGAGCTTGAAATGTATGCCAAAACAAAATATGTGCAAACAAGCACATTTGATGAAATAGTTTTAGGGGGTGGAACACCCAGTGTTTTGGCTGCTGAGCAGATGATTGACCTTATAGATTTCTGCAAGGCAAAATTTAACATTAACAAGGAATATTTCATCAAAGTAACTGGTTCCTCAAAGACACTGGCGCTTAAGAAAATTGATAAACTTGCCCAGTACGGCGTTTACCAAGTGGACATGGGGGCACAAACATTTGATGACAAACTTCGAAAAATGCTTTGCTTACCCGACAGTGCAGCTGACGTTGAAAAAGCAGTTCGGCATGCGCGAAAACTGAACTTGTGTGTGTGCGTGGATCTTATGTACAATCTTCCTGGACAGACAATGGAAAGCTGGATTAATACGCTAAAGAAGACCATTGAACTAGACGTGGAGATTGATACTTACTCGTTACATGTTGATCCAGGCACGGTACTTGAAAAAATGATTAAGACTGGAGTTTCTCCGCCGACTGGCAATGCAGAATGTGAAAAGGAAATGTATCTTACCGCCCACAAAATGTTGACTGAAGCAGGTTACAAGGCAGTAGGTCATGACCGCTTTAGTAGAGTAGAATGGCACATGCGAGAGAACTGCCTCAACGGTTGGCCATGGGGAGGCATACTGACAACCGGTGCGGGTTGCTTCATGGGGTACCTCCAACGGTTTTCTTACTCTAACATCGAAAACATAAATGACTACATGGCAACAGTGCAAGCAGGGAAACTGCCCATCAGTAGACTTTCAGAGTCAACGACTGAAGACATGATGAGACGAACAATGACCCGATTATACCTACGGTTACCAGTTAGCAAAACAGAGTTTATGCAAAAATTCGGCACCACACCGGAGAAGGCATTTCCAAAACAGCTTCAAAAACTAAAAGAGAAGGGACTAATTGAAATTGACGACAAAGAAGTTAGAATAACGAAGCTAGGTGAAATCTGGAAAGGCAATATCGCCTGGGAATTCGCACCCAGCCAAACTTAATTTTCACGCTTGTGCTCATCAACAAAGCTCGTTTGCAAGCTGGTTTGTCCAAAAAGATATCAACAATTGCTTGTTCGAACTTCGCGTCAATTTTATTGCAATTAATTAATGTGATAGACTCCATTTTGGTTTTACGGCTCTAGTTTGTTTTTCAATCTTGCAGTTCACAAACGAAAATGGATCTTTGAGAGGTTTCTCGAATTTTTTCCGACTTTTTTGACTCAACCTGCAAACACTTCAAACTCCAAAACAATAAAGCAACTTAAGACAACCTTTTCAAAAAACGGGTGTAAGCCATCATTTTTTTGTATTTTAATCGCGTTAACAGGGTCCTTGAGAAGGAACTCCATCAATGAATAACTAGTTCTGGGGTAAAAGAGAGTAGCAAATACATAATCTACCAGTTATAGTTTTAAAACTGGGGTATTCCAATCGCAACAAGAAAATTAAGAGCTTTTGGGTTTAAAAAAGAAAAGGAAATGGGATTTTATTAATGCCTCATCGGCTGAAGCCCATACCACGTCATTACTTTAGCAACAATAGGTACTATTACCCCTAAAGCAATGTTGGGAATGAATTGCAACACGAAACCATACAGTCCAGCTACCCCTAGATATTGTGTGGACGCCCACATATTATGGTTCATAGTCATCGCTGGCTTAAGAGAGACAGTGTAGTTGAGATAAGCCTGGATTACTGCAGTCATTATTGCAGCTGTTAAGCCTGCACCTAGCATCCGCTTGAAATTCGTTGATCCATTTGTCAATGCTCCTCCCATGTAACCAATGATAACAGCCATAACGAGGTATGATAGCATGCTCATGTCGCCGAAAAAGTTGTAATTTCCAGCTCCGTTATAGTATCCAGTATAAAGTCCTGCGCTGGCTACATAATAGAGGCCACCTGTGATAAAGCCTGCTGCACCGCCAGCCCATTTATTCCATAATAAACCTAGCACAAGAGGAATACCGAGAACAATCATTGAAGCAAAGCCATCGGTTAGAATGACAGCGATTACATTAGATGCTCCGATTATGTGTTTAGTTCCGCCTGGGTTGATGTAGATTGCTAGAAAGAAGATCAGTAGCACTAGAATGAGTGGTATTATTATGCCGTAGAATATGTCAATCAGCCTAAATTTTTGAGTTTCCAATTTTTATCCCTTGACTTATTTACGTGGTGGCATGTTAATAAGCTTAATGCTTACAAGCTTGGCAAGAGATTGCTAAGAAATTAAAAAATAACTCCATTACAACCTAAGAAAGTCAAAACTAAATATTGAAAATAGAAAAAATTTTAGAACAATAAAAGAAAAGTTAGGGGATTTTGAAGTTTTGGTATCTTATGCGTTCTCTTCAGCACGTTTCTTTTTGAGGATTGCTAGTTTGGCGATTTCGTCTTTCTTTACTTCGCCTTTCGCTAAATCGAGGTTCTCCAGTAGTTTTGCACCGACATCTGACCGTACTATTACCGTTGAGCGTCCATCCTCGCTTCCAACTGAACCGATTGATATGTCAGCGTACTTTGCAGCGAAGTCAGGACAACTGAGGCATCCTTTTTCAACAGCCGCGCTTAATTCTTTCACTGGCACTGAGCTTTCCTTTCCTTCAATGGTTACGATGAATTTGCCTTTGCGAATTTGAGTTTTCTCCGCCTTGTCTAAGTCAACATTTAGAAGCCGCTGTACTTCCGATTTTAGTTGTCTGTAGTCGAAGTCTTCGAAACAGAACAAGCCTATAACGGTTAACTCTAGGTCTGGGCATTCGCTTAGCATGACCTGCTGGATTCTTCTTGCTGCACGGATATCGCATGGTGTGCCGATGATAGCTATTTTTCGTTTACCCTTTTCTATTAATTCGCCTAGCTTTGACATTATTCGAACTCTAAGGTATTTCGTTCCGCTGGATTTGATGATGTCTTCGACGCTCTCAGCGACGAATGCTTCAGCTAAGTAGCCTTTGCTCTTTCGGACAACGATTGCGGCGTCAAACAAGCCTTTCTGCATGCCCGAAACCAGCAACGCTGTTGCTACTCCGCCGTCTTGTCCGCTGTAGGTGCTTTTAGCTGAGAAAATATCGGTGTAGACGCCGAGGTTTTCGTCTGATGTTCCTTTGAGGAAGGTCTGCTCTATTACTTGTTCATCGTCTTCATTCAATGGGTAGTTGAGTATGTTACTCTTAAGGTCAATTCTTGCTGGGCAAACATAGTTGCAGCTTCCACATCCTGCGCAGAAGTCTGCGTCTAGTTTCATCAATTCTTTCATGTTCTGCTTGTCACGTGCCTGCTTAATCAATATCGGGCTTAGTCTATTGCAACATATACGCATGCAAGCTCCACATCTTATGCAAGCGGTAGTTTTGACTTTCTCGAAAACCTTGCCTTTTGGAAGTTTTGGTTCCTTTCCGCCTTCCGTGGGCTTGAGTTTACCGACTTTATCAAGTATTGGTGTAGTAAGGTTCATAATGACTAGTGCCACAAAGGAGGCGCCGAAGAACTGCATGTAAGTCTGCATGAGCACGGTTATTATTGCCAAGCCGACTCCGAAAATTACTTGTCCCGTGTAGGTTAAAGGTGTGGTTGCAGGATCTGTTGCCATAAAGAACGCCAAGAATATTGAACTTCCGATGAATAGCTCGAACAAGAGCCTGACAGTAACGCCTGAGTCTCCATAAGCAAAAGACAAGATCAATGACAATATAGCAACGGCGACCAAATAGCTTGCAGTTATTCTCCATTTTACGTATTTGCGTGCGACGATAAAGAAGGCTATGCCAACGACGATGACTGCAAGAGCGCATGCGCCCCCAGGCCAACCGTGGAACTTATCTAGAAGCATTGCCTGAAGCAAGTTATTAGTTGACGCTGTTGGAATTGCTTTACCCTTAAGATTAGAGTTAGCGAAACAGCTAATTATGTAAGTACCGAATCCAGGGTATCCTTTCCCTCCATTGCCATTTATTGCACTCGTTAAGCCAATCGGTCCAGCTAATGAAGGAACCTGAAGTAAAGAGCTTTTCAAATGATCTATCGCTATTAACAACGTGCCTATGAATGGTATCATTACGACCAGTTTTGCAGCTGCAGCTGGATTCACGTATTTCCTACCTGCGAGACCAGCGAGTTTTTTGAAGATAACTAGACCAATTATGGTTATTATGGCAACAAAGGCGAAACATAATGGTGCCTCAAGAGGAAACAGTTCAACCGTAGCCATACTGGGAACGCCGAGGGAATAAGAGTTGGTGACGATTAAACCAAAGACGGCAGCGGACATAAGGTTAAGTGGGCTATCAACTGCTACCTTGTATAGTAATGCGTCAAGTCCTACAGCGATGCCGACAGCGATTATGGCGTTGATGCCTAATGTAAGCCCGAGGTTCCAGCCTGACGGGGTTTTCTCACCAGACCAGATAATTGCCGAGATTATGGTAATTATGAGAAGTGCGATAAAGGTGTAAGTCATTAGTTTCTCTTTAGTCATCAATGAATATTCTTTTGGTTTAGACATTTTTTGCTTTCTCCTTGATTTCTCCTTTCAATTTAGGGATGGTTTGTTTAATAAGACTTTCCCATGACTTAACGCATGTTTTCGATAATGCAAGGAAGAAAATGAAAAATTAGAATTAACATGTTTTTCTTTTTAAGAGCAAAAATAACTAGTTTAGTCAGCTTGAGAAACCGTTTGGTGAGCTTTTCTTTAAAGAAGCCGAGAAAATTAAAAATCGCTTAAGTAAAAATAACATGAATAAATGATAAAAGATTACGTCGAAATGTGGGAAACAAGTCGAAAAAGCTTAAGTGATATTTTGCTTGAAGATTCAAGCGAAAATCCGATGAGAATTAATTTTGTTAAGACAAGATAATGATAGAGCTTGATTGCTTTTCTGCAACTTTTGCAGAGAAATGGAATGCAAGTTTCTAGGAGCAAGTTTTATATCATATTGCTTAATCTATTTTCAACCGTGATATTACATGGCTCCAAATAGGTCACCGTTGTACATGGTGGTTTGGCGGTGTACAAGGAATTGTGTTGGCAATTGCATGTACTGCAGTTATACCAAAGACTATGCTAAAGACACCGAACTGGACACCAAAGGTGCCAAAAAGATGGTTGACGAAATCCATGACTTCGGTTCGCCATGGTTTGGCATTAGCGGCGGAGAACCCTTAATTCGAGAAGACATTTTTGAAGTTATTGCTTATGCCGAAGAAAAGTATAACATGCAAGTTAGTCTTATCACAAGTGGGTTTGCGTTTGATGAGGAACGTTTTGATAAGCTCAGAAAGTATAATGTTCACACGGCAATCAGCATTGATGGAAACAGGGAGTCAAATGAAATTATTCGACGCAAAGGTAGCTATGATAAAGCGGTGTACGCTATGAAGAAGCTCTCAGAGGTTGGATTGCTAGATTGCTTAGTTACAACTATGACCAAGTATAATATCAAACATATGGCGCATCCTGCAGCGCTTGCAGAGGAATACAAAGCCCGCATGCTTGTCTACCATAATCTCGTTCCAGTTGGCAGAGCAGGAAGCAATATGCCTGATTTGGCACCGACACCTGAACAATATGAGGAAGCTTTTAACGAAATATACGACATCCAAAGAAAACTTATGGGCAAGGTCAAAGTCAACGTTTACTCACCTTTCTATGCAAGAATCGTACGTCAGAAAAACCCAGTTGACTTCTGGGACTGGTATCATGAGGGCTATCTCGGCAGATGCACAATCGGCGGAAACTACGTTGGCATAACTGAAAACGGAGACTACCGTAGCTGCGGTTTCCACGAAGGCTACCGCTTAGGCAACATCAAAGACAAGAAATTAACAAAGGTTTGGGATGATCTGCAAAACAGCGAACTGCATCTGAAGCTGCGTGACAAAAGCAACATAAAAGGCAGATGCGGAGTTTGCGAGTACAGAGAAATCTGCGGGGGATGCCGAACACGCGCGGAATACTACACAGGCGACCTATTCGAGTCAGACCCAGCCTGCAACTACATACCAAAGCTGCTTCAAGAAGACCCAAAAGCCCTTAAAAAACAATAAACACAGTTTTTTCTCACATGCCTAACTTAAGTTAACCGAGTAACAAATTCAATTTTTTGATCTGTCGCACGAAACGGGAATACTTAAAGTCCTACTGTCCTTGATTTGCTATGAAAGCTTACAGGTTCAAATATTACCCCCAAAAACAACTTTGAAGATGAACATTAAATTAACGGCAACTTAACTCGACCTCAACCTTTTGGGGACTTTTCGGAACGCAACTGGACGCAGCTAGACGAACCCAGACGCACACCGACGAACGGAGACGAAAGCAGACGGATCTAGACGCAACCTGCAAAGGATACAAACTTTGCAACAAAAAAGCAACCCAAAAACAACCAGATCAAAAATGCAAAATGGGTGTTGTTGTTCTATCAGACAGAGAAAAAATATGGTCTAGCATCGAAACTTTTTGATCTTCTCACCACTATTGACTAAGTTAGTTTAGGCGAAAGTAACGCTAACTATATTTGCAAAAAATCAAAACCCGTTAAAGTCACACCTCAAGAAGCCCTTGCAATTTTAAAACAAACCCATACTAAATACGTCTTTAATAAAATTGAAAGTTCAGGGAGCGAAATTACAGCCTATATAAAAACTTGTTAAAGTCATGTGTTTCTGTCATGGCAATTCCGTTTTAGGTTTCCGTTCAATCACTAGCGGAAATCCAAGGCGGTTTATTATCAAATAATTAGGTGTTAATGTTGTTTGAAGGTTGATATGTGTCAAGAATCGGAACATTGCATATAATTGCCTAAAAGATTTGTTAAGGCTGTGAAGAAAGGAGAGGGCAAAATAACTATGACTTGCAAAAAGTTTAGGTTATGCAGCCACTTTCAATTAGGTACCTACGAATGCGACCACATTGGCACAGACTGCAAACATCAGGGATTCTGATTAAAAATGGACAGAGGCAATAGGCGCGGCTGCGGAACATGCTCAGAGTATAACGCAAGCTACAGTATTTGCAGTGATGAAGACGTAGGCGGTCAAAAAAACCCATTTCTAACTTACGTGAGTTGCCCTAAATGGCATAAACTTGAGCCACAAAGAGAGAACTGATGAAAAACCAAAAGAAACGCAATAAGATAAGGCGAAAGCAAATTTTAGGAAGTGTTTAAAAATGAATAAATGTCCTAAATGTGGTTGCAACGTAGTTGAAACCAAAATTCACGGTGACGAAATTTTAACCGTGTGTAAACATTGCAGTACTGTACGTTTTAGAAGGTTTTTTGTGAAAAATAACCCCCTACTCTATGACATATAAAACATATAAAAAAGAGGTCAAAAATCTTGAAAGCCAATGTTAAGTTTAAAATAATCTTAATTGTATTGCCTACTTCTATGGGTTTAATAATGAATTATTTCAACTTGACTTTATTTGCTGAAGGGTGTTTGCTATATGCCTGCAGAAACTCTGCTTTAGTTTGTTTACACAAATTCAGGAAAAAAAGTTGAAAAAACTAAGCTGGAAAGTCGCCTATGCAGTTTTGAGAACTTTAGTAGTTTTTTTGGGTTTATTTTTAGGTTTTACGCTAATTTTAGTTCTCAAAAACGTTTTTAAGCTCGGTTTGGCACTCGTCACCCAGCGTAAAACGAAAAAACGGATATGAAAACCAAAAATGACAACAGAAAAACCAAATAATGAATCCCTTCATAGCGATTTCAGCCTTTCGGCAATCTTAGATGACATCAAAAACCATTTAGGCATTGTTTTAGTGGCTGAAGCAGATCAACAGCAAAAGTTTTACTGCCTTCAGTTTAGTTAAAGAAGCATTGAAAGACCCAGATTTAACCGTGATAATTCTTAGCCCTTCAAGCATATGGAAGCGTAATTACGGCGCTATAAATTGCGGTAAGGTTGGCACGAATTCATTTAATCCATTGTGCCAAACATTAAGACAGACGTTGACAGCGTGCCTTTTTTGCGTGACGCTATACACATAAATCTTGATAGAAAATGGACATATATTAAATCTCAATGGTTAGAACAGCTTTTGCAATCAAAACAGAGTTTGCTTTTTTCAATTCTTTATTTGAACGGTAGGCGCATTAAAAGTTTTGAATCTGTAGTATTGGAGTATATCTATAAAATGCAAGTTGCAGAGATTGACCGAAACCCAGAGTATAACCATCATTACCTAGTCGTTTTAGAAGAGGCACAAAATGCTTTTGGAACCTATTCGTTGAATTCAGACGACAGCCTAGAACTTTTTACTCTATTCACACAAAGCAGGTCAGACGGATTTATTCGCTACCTAGTTTTAGGTCAGCGCCTAAACGACATAAGTTGCAAAGTGGTTGAACGTTTAAGAGTTTTTTGTGGTCTTACTCTCGGTGAAAACAGTCTACGCAAATTAAAAAGCATGATTCCCGACCCAGCAACAAAAGCTAGGATTCAGCAATTGCCAAAACGTCATTGGATATATCTAGATGGCAAGACTAACTCTGAGATTGAAATCCCAATTTATAAAAAAGAAGGCAGAGTTAGCTATCTTAAGCCACCTATGCCACAACCAACGAAACCTAAAAAGAAAGTGTGGCTATTGAGTTTACTTTTACAACTTTGGAAAAATCCGATGTTAAGCAATCAGGTTAGCAAACCCAGCCAGCCACAAAATAATGATGATTGCGAAGAGGATAGCGAAGAAAGTGAACTTGACGAATATATGACTAATAGCGGTTCTGTAATGTTCCCGACTGACGACCCAAACGAAATTTAAAACCTAAAGTTTTTGAACCTTAAAGAAAATATGGAGTATGAAAACATGAACCAAAACAAAGAAAAATTAGCGCAATTGAGACGCTTAGTAATATCTCTAACCTTAGAAAAAATTTTTAATCTAATTTTTGAAACCTTGAATAATTCAGGTATATCCCTAAACTAAAAAGCAACCCAAAACAAACTGAACATGAGACAGAAACAAAACTATTATCCTACTATAGATACCTCACCAACAAAATATGGAAACCGAATATGGCGACCTGCCGCTTCAAGAAAGAAGACGCCTATTTCCTTCTTGAAATATGAACATTCTTCTTTATTTTCAAGTTTGGGTTTGATTGTAACTGCTTAATATTTTGAAGATGTCGTACCTATCGTTTGAATAAATTAGTTCTAAAAATGGGCATCTGGCCATATTAGTGTTAAGCTGGTTTTTGTCATAAACGATGAATTCAACATTATTTTCTGCGATATAGTCTTTAAAGTCTGAGGTGGAAACTGTAAATTGGCTGGGGTTGAAGTTGAAGAGACTCTCCAATTCGTTAGGTTGCAACGTAGGAAAACTGTTTTTTGAAAGGGTAAGAACCTGATACTGCCGAGTAACTGTCTGCCCGATGTTAACTTGGTTAAATTGATATTGAAATCTTACAGCATCTATTTGCCTATTTGTCAAGGCACCGATATTTCCCCAGTCTGGCGTATCAGTAAAGTTAAAAGCATAAGCAATTTGGTTCTTGTCATCGTAGAGACCTATGTAATTGTTCGTTAAGGTAGAATTTGTAAAGCTAACAACCGCCCATTGTGTTCCAACAGCGCCACCAGTGGTTTTTGAAGACACATCCCAAGGGTTAACCCAATCCATAAGTTGAGGAATCTGCACTTTATCAAAGTCAAATTGAAGATCAAAATATGTGCTTAAGTACAATGTTACATTAGAAATATCGTTATTTAAGGGAGTAACAGCCCAAGAGACATTAATTGGGTAACTATCATTCTGAACAAGCATCGTATCCGTTAAATCCACATAGTTATTGGAGTACAGCAACTCAATCTTAGCAGGATGACTTTGTTCATCAAAAGATACCTCACTACTTAAAGCAGAGAGAGGAAATTGGTAATTCGTACCGTTTTGGGTGAACGAAATAAAATCGCCGTCGGTAGAACAATATGATACTCTATACCAGATTTGATTTATAGAGACGTAATTTTCATATGAAACATAGCCATTTGCTTCATAAGCTTTTAACAAAGTTTGGGAATCCTGAATTGAATAAGATAGACTCAGAATAGACTGGGCAATTTCATTAGTTCCTTCTGCAGCTTCGGTTTGAGCAATCATGGTTTTGCCAGAAAAAATTGAAAACCAAAAGCCTGGAACTTGGGTACCCACCACTGTTGCGTCGCCAGGATAATTTTGTTGAAGCCACACTCCAGCATCATACGCTTTTATATCGGTTGTAGAGTAGAAATCGCTGAATTGCATGATTTTTCCATACACGGCATTTGAACGGTAAACGAGAGTTAAGCCAATTAATATAACTATGCAAACAGTAGCTATGGTTAACCAGTTTTTGCGGAAACTTTTTTTGTTCTTGGTGTAGAAAACTGAGAACTTTTCTTCTATGAAGACAAGGGAAACGGCCGCCAAAATTGCCATTGGAGGCGTTAAATAGTAAGTGAACCATTGAAAGGGCATGTAGAAACCAAAAAGGTAGGATTCAGCGAAGAAAAGAGGAACAAAGAAAGTAAGCATTAGTATCCCATAAAAAATCAGCTTCTTTTGTCTTTTTAAAAGATAATATGAAATAAAAATGCCGCTTAAAGCAAGGAAAAATATGAAGCTGAAGTTAGCTATGAAAGAATCAAAACTTGCTGCTGGAATCTGGGTAGCATAGCTTTTTTCGGCGAAGAACACGTACTCGATTACAAGGCCAAGGTAAGGAAGCATAGCTTGGATATAATAGAGGAAGAAAGCTATTCCTCCGCCTAATATTAACGCCACTACAACTTTAAGGTAGGCACCTTTCGATTTTATCAGCATATAGAGCAGAATTGGAGGCAACATTATGACGCCAAGAAACGCAGCAAGCTGGTGAGACAAAACAACAGCAAAAGCTGCAAAAAAAGTTACCACAAGATACCCGAATTGGTCCATTGCTAAAGTCAAATAAAGAAATACTAAGAGAATAAAAGATATACCAAGCACTGTAGTATAGCCTCCCCAAGCATTGAGCTCGTAGATAGGGAGACACAAAAGCAATAAGACGGAGGCCACAGCGCCGATTTTTTTGCTGAAAAATTTTCTGCCAATCAAATAAACAGAGAGAAACAGCAGCCAATCAATTATTACAGCTAAAGCTTTTACTAAAAAAATCTGTTGCCCAATACCGGTTGCACCGCTAAAAGAAATAAGCAATGCAAGTAAAAGCTCGTAAAGCGGAGGGGTCCAGCCTAGGTTAACTAAAGGGATTTTTCCTGTAGTCAGGAAAATTTGGGCTTTTTCCAAATGAACCGCAGGGTCGTTTCCTAACACTACGCCATTCATTGATAAGAGGGTATAGAAAATGATGAAAATAAGCACGGAGAAAACACTGATAAAGGCGATTTCAAATTGTCTCTCTGTCAATCTACCTATCAAGGCGTCTAGCTATCCCCCGACTAGAGTGGCGTTAGCTTTAACCTTGAAGATGGCAACTTCATTGTTAATAAATACAAGGTTAAATGTAGGATCGTTAGCGAATTTGGAGTTTACTTCAAAATCGCGATTTGCAATGTAGGAAATTGAATTTGCCTGTATAGCTGCTTGGTAATCGAATGTGGTCATAGGCAAAGCGGCAGTTGGTTTTTGGGCAGTTTGAACATTATTGTTTAGAGTTTGGTTGAGGCTTGCTTGGTTTTGTATGTCAGTTTCGGACACTTGGTAGATCCCAACTAAAATTTGAATTTCTGCCGTAGTTTTGCCCTGTAAATTGTAGGATAATTCTGTAACGCATGGATTTTCGGAGTTAAATGAAGAAATTTGTGGCTGATTCTCAACAAAAACTAATTGTCCACATTCCTTAGCGCCAATGTCCAACATTGCAACCGTATTTCCAGTTGGTTGTAAAAATTCGCCTTGGGAGTTTAAAATGAAATTAATCCAATCCAAGGAAACATTCTGATTGTTACTCTGGATTGCTATGGTCATATTTGCGAAAGCAACTCCTTTTGAGACTGTTAAAATTTCTGAGTAATTGAAGTCGCTGTTTCCTTTGTTGACGACAATAGATGGATTATCAGTTTGCGATCCGAGAATTTGCATGTTAATAACCGGTATCTGTGCAATATCAGTGGATTGTACAGACTCACCATTCTGAGAAAGCAGATTAATCTCGCTATCATTAAACTGAAAGAACGAGTAGGGAAAAGGTGTCCAGTTAAGGTCAGCTAAAAACTCAGGATTATGTCGACTGATGTATCCGCCATCTTCCCTAATCTGAATGTAACCATTGTCAATTATGTAATCCGTATCTAACAGGTTAGCAGCAACTGTGGCTGGCGCCAACTCTTGGTCAACAGTTAAATATTGAGGTGGAACAGCGCTTAAAGTTGGCCGCTGAGCAAAACCGCCAAGCCACCACCCGTAAAGAGCATCAGAAACAAACACAGATCCAACTGGAGTGTTTTGCTTAGCCCACTCTACTGCTTGGTAACCAGGGTTGTTCATAGTTTGGTAGAAACTCTGAATTGTGACGCCTTGCCAAGGAGTAAGAAGGATTGGAAGGGTGAAAAGGAAAATAAGTACGAAGACCAATAAAAATGTAGAATAGATTGTTTTATGGGTTATTCGAGTTAAGATTTTCCATCTTAGCTTGTTTACGGTTTTCCTTTTCTGTATTTGACTAGTTAAAACACGTAAGGTGCCTAATGTTTGCGCAAAGTATCCTGAGGCGTGATCAATCATCATAGCGAAGAGTATTATTACTGGTAAAACCAGGAAGTATAGAAACCGATTGTAATCTACATAAAGCCCAAACATGTAGCCCTGGGTTAAAAATAAAGGAATTAAGAGCCACATAATTAGGAGAAACACTGGCAGCGAAAAAAATCGGCCTTTGTATTTTTTCGATAACAAAAAATACGGCAAAAGACAAGCAAAAAGTGCTAACACTATTTCAAGAGAAAGCACTCGCGTTGCAAGCAACGCTCGATCAATTTCAGTGGTGCCTGCAAATGTAGAGTTAGCATTCAGATATGCTGGTACGGCCCTAGCTAGAAAAGGCGAAACAAGGAAGGCTCCGCCAATTAATGGAAGCAACCAATAGAAAACATTTCTTCTTGACGTGCCGAATGTTGTAGGAGAAACCATTGCGCAGAGCACAGTAACCATTGTTATGCCCACGAAAACTGCGGCACTTAGAGAGTGTGTTAAGAATATTGAGCCCACTAAAATAGAGGTTGATACTAGAAAAGGCGTCAGCGAAAACCTATCCTTTTGAAGAAACAAGTAAAAGGTTAGAGGAATCAAAAGCAAGGTTATTACATTGGGGTAGCCTCCCCACATGAGCATTTCAATATCAAACCGTGAGATCGCCACCAAAAATGCAACGATTAAAGCGGCTGATTCAGTCCAAACAGTTCGAGTTATCAAATAAGCACTCAAAACAATAAGCGAAGAGAATAAAGCAACGATAATAGTCTGCGCCAAATAATCAGGCATTCCAGTCATGACAATTATTCCGGCAGCGAAAATGTGGTATCCTGGAAAAGTTAAGGACAAGCCCCCGCCCATCTGATAAAAATCCGACAGGAAATTAGTGTTACCTGACTGTGTAATTGAGTTGATGACACTGGCGTGTAAGCCAATGTCAGCGCCAGGCGGAAATGTCTGCCAAAGCATTAGAACTACACGATAAATAAATGCGAAAGCGAAAATCAGCAATAGCAAAGCATGCTTTTTGGTTGCCTTGAACATTAAGCCCCATCTTTTGGTATTTTATCCTTTCGCATTTGATGAAATTATTAGTCAAGCTTAAATATGAAATTCGAGTATAAAAAGCCCAGAGTAACAAAAAAGGAAAAAGGTGTTTAAATGTCATGGCTTAAATCTATGATGGAAAAAGAGCCTCCAGAACCAGAAAATCCATTGGGAATAATCGTAATAGGCAACATTGAACCAGATATGCATGATACAGCAAAAGAAGCCGTCAGAAGATCACTAAAACGGGCAGGATTCAAAACAATTGACGTGGGCAAAAGTGTAGCACCGCAAGTTTTCGTTGATAAAGCACGAGAGAATAATGCAAACATAATCGCAATTTCAGTAAACACAGTACCTGCAAAAAACAACCTAGCAAAATTAGATGAAGCGTTAAAAGCAGCCGGATTAAAAGACAAAATCGCAATTATCATGGGCGGCGCTGCAGTCAAAAAAGAAGACGCTGACGCATTAGGCGCACTATTTGGCAAAAACAAGGAAGAGGCCCCCGAGTTAGCAAAGAAAGCTATGGGCAAAAAATAATCCATCAGATGAGGAAAAATGTCCTTTAAATTCAATACGAAACAAAATATCTACACTATAGGAAGAGCGAAAGTAGGCGGCCAGCCAGGGGAACTACCCACTTTTCTGATTGGTTCTATCTTTT
>JBEKPG010000051.1:0-18485 GCA_049520955.1 Bathyarchaeia archaeon
CGTTTTTAATAAACAATATCAACATCTACTTAAAACGCAAAAAATTAAAAGCTCCAAAATATCTTTAACGTATCGGCGCAAAATGACTACTCAAGACACAATCGACAAAATAATCGAGAAAAATCCAGATGTCAGCCAAAAGCAAATTCTTGAAAAATTACAGGCTGAAAAAGCCAGAACTAATGGTCTGCTTGACGACGCGACACTTCTGAGGCTGATTGCCGCAAAATATGGTGTTGAAGTGCAACAAAACACAATTCACAATAATGGAACTCTGACTTCAGGTCGTTTGTTTGCTGGCTTAAACAATGTCACTGTAGCAGGTCGCTTAGTCGCGGTTTTTCCCTGTCGAACCTTCGAAGGCGAAAAACCTGGCAAATTTGCCAATTTGATGATTGCTGACAGCGACGGCATACTGCGTGTGGTGTTGTGGAATGATAAGGCTGATTTGGTTGAGCGGGGCGAGTTGAAAGTTGGGCAGGCGGTTCGGCTGCTTCATGGATACACGCGGCAAGATCTTTATGGCAAAGTTGAGTTGCATCTTGGTGGCAAAAGCCAAATTGAATTGGAGCCTCAAGAAAAAGCCTGTGAATACCCTGCCATCGACAGATTTGTCACAAAAATCGGCAGTCTAAATAAAACATCTGTGAGTGTGCATCTTTCTGGAACTGTAAAAGCCGTTTTAGGCTTAAACAAGTTCACCCGAAATGATCAAAGCGATGGAACAGTCATGCGATTCATTTTAGCGGATGAGTCTGGAGAGGTGACAGTGGTTGCGTGGAATGAAAAAGCCCAAGAATTAGAAAAAAATCTCAAAGCGAACACGCATTTGCAATTGTGTAACGCTAAAGTGAAAGAAACCCAAAACGGCGCAATAGAGGTTCACGTTGACTTCACCAGTTTTGTTAATGTTCAAGCCGCTCCAATGGAATTAACGAAAATAGCTAGCCCAACAGAAAACCAAAGCATCAACGTTGAAGGTGTAGTTTCAACAATTCTTGAAATCAAAGAAGTAACCACAGCGAAAGGCGAAGCGGTCAAGCTGATAGTTTTTGAACTAAAAGACGAGTCCGGCACTATTCGGGTTTCGGCTTGGCGGCAACATGCTGAAGCGCTTAGTGGGTTAAAGATTGGTGATAAACTGCTTTTAGAAAATGCTTATGTTAAGAAAGGTTTTGGAGACAAAATGGAGCTGTCTACTCGAAATGCAACGGTTGCCTCAATTAAGCCGCCTTAAGTTTTGACGTTATGGTATTTTTCATGTCGTCGCCTTTAAACACGGCGGCATTGTAAGTTTTATTCATGTTTAGGTTGCCTTCTTTTTCTAGGTTTTGTAAGATGCTGTTTTTGCTTGTCAGAGTTCGTGCTGACTTTAGATTTTTCCCACAATAAATTGCTATCTTCTGTCTTAGTGGGGCATTTTTCGCAGTAGGCATCAACGGTTGGGAAAATTGCTTTCACGCGATCAAAACGTTTCTTTGCGTTTATTTTCTCCTCAAGCATAATAATGTCTTGTGGCTTGCTGAATCGTTCAGTTTTGCCGTCTTTGCGTTTTCGCTCGATTTTTATGCAGTCATCAACCATGCAGTTTGCCACGCAGGCTCCGCAGTAAACGCATAAGTCCTCGGTGACTCCTACTTCGCCGCTTTTCCAGTAGAGAGCGTTAGTTGGGCAAGCTTTAACGCATAATTTGCATTGAACGCCAGCGCACGTGAACTTGTTGATGTTTATTTTTCCTTCTTCGAACAGTTCTTTGACGCCTGTTGGCTCCAAAAGTTCTTGCCTGTGCTTCTTTTTTGCCTGCTCAGGGCTGTCTTCTGATAATAAGTCAAATATGTCGACGGCAGAAGCGTTTTTCTCTGGCATTTAGAGAACCACAAACTGAAATTGGTTTAGTCTAAAATACGTTTTATGAATTATAATTACTTATCCCCATGGATTTGGAACTTATCCTCGATATTTTTGAAGCTGCCAAACCGTTTCGACTTTATGTCCCGAGAGATGAAAAAAGCGGGTTTTGCGGGTTATATCTCTCCACTGCCTCGGGGTTCAACCCCATGCCACCCACAGCTTACCGTTGGATGGAAAGTCCACCTCCACACAAATGATCGCATCTGACAGCTACGTCCGATGTTAGGGGGTACCCGACCTCTATAGGTTAGGTCAAGAAAGTTTGACTAAACACAAAAAAGCATTAGTCAAGGAATGTTGACCAGTAATCTTTTATCAGAAGCCGTTTCTAGGACTAAGTTATGGGTAGTATTGGCGAGAGTTTCGCATTATTTCTGATTAATATAAGGAGAAGAAACTTGAAGGAAACGTTAGCAGTTCTGCTTGTCGCCGTTTTTTGTTTATCAATGTTCTCAGCTTTCACGCTAAAGGTGAATGCTCAGCAGGCTTCTGGAGATTATTGGATAGCAAGAGCACCTCTTCCAGTTGCTCTTGGGGTTGAAGGGGCAGCGACTGTCAATGGCCAGATATACGTTTTTGGACAGGATGCTCATGGAAACCCTCTCACCTATGCCTATGATCCAAACACTGATTCTTGGAATGCAAAGGCCCCCATGCCAACTTCAAGAACTAATTTTGGTCTAGTGGCCTGTGGCGATCTGATTTACGCTATCGGCGGAGTTACTGGTTATAATGCAAACGGGCTTGCTGCTTCTACAGGAGTAAACGAGGTATATGACCCTGTATCAAACACATGGAGCGCCAAGTCCTCAATGCCAACTAACAGAAGCGAAGTTATGGCTGCAACTGTTGACGGAAAGATCTATGTAATGGGTGGTAGAACTGCAGGAGCAGACTCAACGGTTAATGTCACTGACATTTATGATCCTGCAACTGATTCGTGGACGACTGGCGCCTCAATGCTTTACCCGGTTGTGTTAGCGGCCGTTGCCGTGGTTGATACTAACATTTATGTTCTTAATGGACAAGATGAGTACTATCATTCAGGCAGTATCGTACCCAATAACAACATTAACATAAATATCAACCAAATATACGATATCGCGACCAATAGCTGGAGTATTGGTCAATCACCTGCGGTCGACACTCGGGTAGCCGCTGGCGTGTCAACAACCGGCGTGTATGCTTCTAAGAGAGTTTACGTAATTGGAGGACTTGACAGCTCTGATTCTTCTTCTGTGGCAAATCAGATTTACAATCCCGAAACTCTCAGTTGGTCATTAGGTGCGTCTTTTCCAACTAGTCATGACTATGTAACCGATACTTTAGCAGCAGTAAACTTAAAGGATTCAATCTATGTCTTTGGCGGAATAGCACAGGCAAATGAAGGATTCTACGAAATAACCGAACAATACATACCAGCAGGCTATAATGGCACAATCATCCAGCCGGTTAATACTGCACAGCCAACCTCAACACCTGCAAACTCAGCAACAGCTTCACCTAGCCAAAGCTTGACTCCATCGCCTTCTATTCCTGAGTTTCAAGCATGGATAATTCTTGTGGCTATCTTGATAGCCACTGTACCATTGGCTTTGTCAATTAGGAAGAGGAATCCATCCGCTCTTCGGAATACTCCAGTTCATAGACTTCGTGGTGCGGGCGACGTCTCCACTTCTGTTGGGGGTTCAAATCTATGCTCCCTTCCCTTAACCGTGGGATGTAAGGTCCATCCACTCAGAGTACCCCAAGCTAATCGTTTTTGAACGAAACGAGACTTAGCAGAGAAGAAAAAAGGTGGAAAGTAAATATATTCGTCCCGTAGGGTTCAAGTCCCAGCGCACTTACCATCGGCTTGGACTGTTGTATTGACTGAAATCTCCAAGTTTTAATCGAGGGGACTCAGACCGTTTCGGGGGTAAGCCCGGTCCGGCCCATTCTTCTAGTTACCATTCTTCTAGTTATTTTGCTGTAAATTCTATAAAAAAGCCCATTTGCGCGTTTCATAATTGTGGATTAATTGACTGATTCTATATTTGGTTTTACGAAACAGCTTTAGTTAATACGGGCCCATCCCTGTTGAGGACTGAGCCCGGCAGAGACCCAAACCGCTTCAGGCTCGAATCCAATTGAAATCGTTAAGGCTTAGCTACAGATTTGTATCCTTGCATTTCTTCCAAACTCCAAGCACTTTAACACTTAGTTATTAAGGAAAATATACGGCATGTTTCAGCGCTCAGAACAAATCAAGAATTGAAAACTGAGGTTACGCTTCCAGAAGCCACGCAATAAAAAAGGCATTATTCAAGTTAAAAGAGCCACGCGCCAAATCAAAGAAAATGTTATTAGACATTGTGGTCTATATTCTCTAAGGAGATTCTGAAAATGCCTGGACAAATAGGTAAAGATGGGAATATTAGACAAATTCGTGAAGACGCCCAAATAGGAAACGTTGCTCCTGATATTCAAAAACACTTTGGTTATCATTCCAACAAAACGGTTGAGTCAGTCCTTAAAGAGAACCATTGTACGTCCTTAAATCAGTTAAGGGAAAAGATAAAGCTAAAATAGAAAATCGTTTTCTTTTTTTACACCCCCTTAGAATTGAGAAGTTTGGAAATTATAGATATAATAGACTGCCTTGATTAAGCCAAGCCACAATCTCGCCAAAAGTAACGTTGTATTATTCCGCCTTTTATGATATGAAGGATTGACGTCGAATGTTCGTTAGTATTCTGTTTTAACAAGTTGCAACCTAGTTGGAGGGCAATCGTCCTTTTTTTTAAATTTACAACTGAAAAACAAAGATGTCTTCGTTTTCTTTGGCTTATAGTTTGGTTATTGCATATACTTTTTCAGAAGTTCCTCTACTTTGGCGCTTCATGGTTCGCCTTCTTTAACTATGCTTTCCCAAAATTCATGACATTCACTGCAACCGGCAGCATCAACCTCATAGTTGTTTTTGATTTGCCAAGCAATAGGGAAGAAGTAGATCAGAAACTTGAGTAAAAAAACCAGAGAAAGAAAACGAGTAGATAGTTTCCTTAACTGAGACCTACTTTTATGTTTTGTCGTTAGACAGTTACAAATGC
Organism: Bathyarchaeia archaeon; assembly: GCA_049520955.1. Classification (GTDB taxonomy): domain Archaea; phylum Thermoproteota; class Bathyarchaeia; order Bathyarchaeales; family Bathycorpusculaceae; genus Bathycorpusculum. Next base: position 5,004 of record JBEKPG010000051.1, read on the forward strand.
TTAAGAACAGCATAATCTCCTTGTATCATAGGTGAGATTTTGACTGAGCCTGATTTTCCCTACGAAAAAAAACCAAATGAATCATTCAATGATTTGATTGCACCCTCCCCACCAGATGGCTCTCTTGAATCCCCAGATCAGCAGCCTTCCTCGCTTCCTCCAATGGATAATCCAACGTCAAACAAGTTTGCTTGCCAAATATGTGGTAGAGTTTTCAATACTAAAGAAGAACTAACAAAGCACTTGGAAACTGAACATCAGAGCCCCAAGAAGAAAGTCTAAAGCTCAAACGCCCAAACTTATTCAAGGGTTTCAGTTAGGGTAGATATGAGTTGCGGGAACCAACGTACCTAATTCTTTCATTAAGCTTTTACATATTCTCCCATAATGAAACATTCCACATGCCCCAAAGAACCACAAATAAGCGACTCGGGCACTCAATGTAAGACAAATTAAGAACAAAGTGCTATATAATTTAGGTGAATGTTTTGCGTAAACAACACAGACCAGAAGGAATGACAACCTCTCCAAACAAGAGCAGTATAGCAAGAAAAGTAAATGCCGCCAATAGTTCGAGACAGAAGCAAGCTAACGCCAATCGTTCGAGACAGACCCAAGCCGACAATTCAAAGAAGTAAAACAGTATTTTAGCAAAATACCAAAAATCAATAGGCAACATATTAATCAGAAACGAGAAAGTGCTATTGTTATTTGTTACTGTTTTCAATTGCTTTAAAGATAGGTTTCCCTCTGCTTCTTGAGCTTACAGCCTTTGACGTATTATTTTTTTAGAAACTGCTGCGAGATAATAATTACGGAAGATTCCATAATTCTAAAACTTCCAGAAAAAGTCCAATTCTGTGCTAGAAAAGCCCTCAAGGATTCAAGGCCAACAACTAATGGACAAGGCGATTTTGGAGTTTATGCTACCGCCCCCTTTTGGGGTCAAATCCCATCGGGTCTGCTTGTGCCGACTGTGCGAAAAATGCCAAAGTCCACCAGCTGGTTTCAAGCAGGTTCTGAACCATTTCAGGTATGGGGACGGGCAGCCCCACTCTCATAGCGCGCGCATCGCCAGCATGGGAAGAATCATGAAGAACGATACATAGAGCCAAAGATCAGCTAACTGAATGTTTGGATTCATAGGCAATAAGAAACGGGCCGAAATCGTGCTTGAAAGAAGCAAAGATACCGCGAGATAGATTAATAGGTAAATCTTCAGCCAACTTATCTTCAGCCTCTCCAATAATTTTGGCAAATGTTGGTCCTTTTGTGGCCTTGCAAATCATGTGGATATGATAATCCTGAGGATGCGATAGTCTGCGAGAACTGCGGTGCATTAATGCGCGCGCCCCCTGCAATAAATCGCCTTCAGCAAAGGCTTAAAGTAGATAACGCCTATGTATATTTGAGAAAAAAGGAGTGAGTGAAATGGGTTATAGAGGAAGGCGAAGTTCTGATCATGCGCGCAGTCCCAGAGATAAGCAAGGTTTCGATCGCAGCTCCAGAGAGATGCATAAAAGCGTTTGCGCTGACTGGCGGTAAGGAATGTGAAGTTCCATTCCAGCCAACAGGAGATCGCCCTGTCTACTGCGCAGAGTGCTGGGCTAAGAATAGACCACCAAGAACAGAAGACCACCGCCGAAGAGAATATCCCCGAGAAGACCGTCAGAGAAGACCGTCACCGGCTTCAGAAAACGTTGATCTCCAAATTTTGGCTGAGTTAAAACGTATTCGGGAGCTTCTAGAGAAGGGGGCAAATAAAGACGAAAGCAAACACTCGACTTAGCATAATATACTTCACGATACAAAACAGGCAAAAAGCGAAAAACTTCAAAAGCAAAAAATAACCCCGGAATAAGTAACCGCGGCTTTTTATCGTGTTGAAACCCCACACCCGCAATTTTTCCATTTCAAACTCATTGTAGACCTACTTTCGAAAAATGGTGTTGTGGCGCCTTAGTGGGTGTGTGTTTTTCTTGCGTGTTTTTTGTAGAGAGAAGGTTAGTAGGAGATTAGTGGGAAAAAGGTAGTTAGTTCGTTTGGGTTTGGCGCGCGCTAACGAAAAAATGAGCCAAAAAGACATCGCAGAAGCAGCCGGAGTCACCCAAGTAACGGTTAGAAACAGATACAAGGCACTAAAAAAACAGCTAAACCTCGAAACACCCGAACTAAAAACTTGTTCTTAGTTTTATTTGTTTTGCATCGCTTAGACGCGTGAATCTGGTTAGGTGGCAAATTGCAGAGTACGCAACGCATAAGAAGTTGTTGTGTCTTAACGGCTATTGAAAAATGGGAAGCGTTTGGAAATGAGTAGTTCCACAAAATCTGTGACGTGCCCTGCCTGCAGCAAGGTTTTCGGTTCATCGATTGAGTATCAGCTTCACTGGTCGCATAGTCACTCTGGGCGGACTCTTGCTCCATTAATCATGTTTGGACCTTTGGGTGCTACGGAGTCTACTGTATCAAAGGTAGAGTCACCCACTTCAAAGAGCACCGCTCAAATATGCAGTTGCCCCGTCTGTGGGCACAAAATCAGCGGCGACGTTTACGACAGATTACAGCTTAAATTCTCAAAGTATCCTGGTCTGTTTCCAGCGGTGGAGGAGACTTGAGGCGCTCATAGTGACTCAAAGGTTCCGACCCCTTTTGAGAGTGTGCGAAAACTATGTTGGTTTCTGTGAAATGACAAATCTTATATGTATTGAACATGCCTTATAGCTAACCCGCCGACGTCAAAACTATAATTCTAACTCACTTTCATATGGATCATATGGGAAGCGCCAAAGAACTCAAAGACCTTACCAACGCAAAAGTTGCCGTGCACACGGAAGATGCCGACTACGTTTCAGGAAAAAAGCCCCTGCCAAAACCCAAAAACATCTTGTTCAGAGCCGTTTCATCTTTCGTCAAACCTGCACCTGTCCAAGTTAGCGCGCGCCGCAAAACAATAAATTTTCAGAGCAATTAGCTTAGTAAATAACGAACTTTGGAGCGGCAATCAAAGAGTAAATGTTTAGATTCAAGATTAAGCGCGCGCAAATTAAAAAAATCCGATCTAAAAAAAAGGATGGACGACAAAGAAGTGACTAAAGATCACACAGAAATGACCAAAGAGGAAGTTTTCAAAGACTACGGCAGCGTGTTCAGCGGTGTCAAAAGGGCAAAAATCAAGACACGAAGACCTCCTAAGAAACTGAAACAGTGTTCCAAATGCGGCAGAGTACGCGACGCAATGACGAAACATTCACTCACAGGTGAACATAAGCCACCTTTCATATGGCTGTGCAGGCAACCGTGCCATGATGAAGTGCACAAGTTCGGCATAAAAATGACAAAAGAAGAGAAAGCAGCACTAAAAAGACAGCCACCATGCAGCATACAATTCCCCACAGAAAACAACAGTACCAATCCTTACACAAAACTAATCGATGCTGAGTCGCTATATGAACAAAAATTCAACCAGTCTTTCAAGCGAATAAACTCTGAAAATAAAGAAACATAATAAAAAACTATGAATAGCAAGTAAATCAATAAACCCAACTAAAAACGAGCAAACCATTCAAAATAAAAAACAAACACAAAATCTTCACTCTCCCATTGATGAAAGATTTCAGAGAAAATAACATAGCCACAAACCAGCGGGGCACCTCCCTTCACCTAAAAGTCTCTCTGTTTTTGCACAAGAAACCAATAAACAAGGAAATTTTTGTAGTTAAGACGCCTCTTTAATGTAGCCTTCCACCGCTTCATTAGATAGCATACCCCATTTCTTCGTTGCTATGGGTACCACGGCAATCTTTATTCTTAGCGGTAACTCCCTCGCTTGTAACGCTTTCACTAAACATTTTGCTGCAAGCGTTATGCTTTTTTCAAGAGTTAAATCTTCACGATACTCTTCTTTCAGCATTGGCAGAACTGTTTCTGTTCCTGCGCCTACTGCGGTGGCTTTGTATCCCATGTAGTTTCCGCTTGGGTGAGTCCCGAAGACATGTGGACCTGTTTTGTCGACTCCCCCTAAGATCATAGCGATTCCGAAGGGTCTTCCACCACCATGTTGTGTATACGTTTGTTGTGTGTCGCATATTTTTTGGGTTGCAACTTCGACATCAATGAGTTCATCGTATGTCAGTTTATTGCTTTGGGCGTTGATACGTGCTTGGTCGATTAGGACTCTTGCGTCCGAACTTAAGCCTATAATAGCTGCTCCGATGTGTTCGTCTACTTGAAAAATTTTCCATGAGCGTCTTTCTTCTTCAAGGACTTCAATGTTTTCTTCTGAACCCAGAACAACGCCTTCTGCACATCAGATACCTAAAATTGTGCCTCCTCGATTCACTAATTCTCTTGCATATTCAACTTGGTAGAGCCGCCCATCAGGGGAGAAAACAGTTGAATTATAATCATATGTGCCTGGTTGTGCAAATGCAGCCATAGTGTTACCTCTATTTCACGATGTAACTTTAAGTTTTCTAGAGACTCATATAAGGATGCGCTCGGTTCACAGCTGATTGGTTTTTTATAGTCAATTGTGAAGATAAGCGCGCTTTCTTGAAACTTTCTTACAACAAACCTGAAACTAAGGTGCCTTGACGCGTCTTGCAGTAATTTGTGGTATCTTGTTTGTAGTCAGCGCGCGCTAAATACACCCGGATTTTCAGCGAGAAAATCATCTGAACTTATGTGTCCAGGTGAAGAACTATGTTATAACTTTGGTCATTTCTGATAGAAAAAATAGGCTTTCACATTGAAGCAATATTTTTAAGCGCAAACTTGAGAAACGCTTATCGATGTTAAATGGCAATTTCGAATGAATGGTGTGTAGCAGTTTTCAAATGCAGTCCCAACTCGGTGAAGAAGGTGCTTGTTGAAGTCTACAGGTTTGCTGATGGCCTAAAAGGTGTACGAAGTTTTCTATTTCTCTTGGCTCTGCTTCTTTGATTTGTACCAGCACATCTGGGTACGCTGGTTTTTGGCGCCACAAAGCTCTGAATTCTGCTGATTGGAACCACTTGAATTCCGGTTTTAGGTGCATCTCGTATGCGAACTGTTCTCCGCTGTTTGTGACGATTCTGCTGTGGTCACTTAAGTTAACCAGATCAAGGAGCTTCAAAGTTTGCATTGTCCGCAGAGCTTTGCCCCGGGAGCACTTGAGGTTTTTTTCTAGCTCAGTTGCATTGACTTTGTCTTTAGAGAGGACGTATGCAAAAGCCAAGATCCTATCCCAAGGCGCGGAACTCAAGGCAACGTCTAGTATAACTGGCAAATCTTCCATTGCAATCTGCCGCCTACCCTGCAGAAGCGCATGGCCCCTCATCATTGAGAGTAAAGGGCGGTTATGCATCGGTCGGGCTCCTCGATTATGGCTTCAGAGAAAAATGTTTCCTGCCGACCGAACTCTTCCTTCACTACGACGTTGATTTTGCCTCTAAGCCTTGTGACTATTTTGGCGAGCTGAACCAACTTGTCGATGATTTCGTCTGAGTCATCTTTGCTGTTCCACTCAATTCTCTCAGGCTTCCAAATACCCTTCAGAAACCTCAGCGTGGCGTCGTTGCACTCGTCGACTTTGAGTCGGTAGTTCTTCTCTTTCAAAGCTTTTACGTAGTCACTGTTTGCTCGGTCTGACTTCATGATTTGCATAAAGTACATTCTCGCGCCTAAATTCCCAAAAAGATCCCAGACCTTGTGCGGTATTGGCGTTGACGCCCAATCCAGCTGAACATAAAATCGCCTTCATATCCTCTTGAACCTTACACGACAAATCGTGTTATGATGTTATCAAGAGAGTAAAGTTCATCTTAAACAGGGTTTAAGCGTGAAAATTCCCGCATTACTCAAAACACCATCAGTCACAATCCTGCTCTATCTTCATGAACACGGAGAAGTAAGGTACGCAGAACTAACAAAGTTGATAGCAAGCAGAGGAACACTTTCACTCAACATCAAAGAGCTTGAGGAAGAAGGACTGATTCAAAGAAGAATCTTAACGACTAAACCAATGCAAGCGTTTTATTCATTAACAGAAAAAGGTGCAGAAATTGCCTCTCTAGTGGGAAAAATAAAAAAGATAGTTGCATGAACGCCGAAGGTTTGACACCCTAAAGTCCAAGGGCAACGAGGCTTCTCAAGAATTGGCGGGTATAGGGAGTAAAAGATTATTATTTTTATATTATTTTTTATATGTTCTGATGATTAGTTTAAACCCGAAATACCTTCCTCCTTCTATGGGGGTAAAAAATTGGAAGGCCTTGGCTGGCTCTGAAAGTTTATTAGGCGAACTTTGGTTTTTTAGAGTATCTAATTTTGGAGTTAATTATTATGCAAGAAACAGACCGCAAGAAAATAGTCGTTGATTTTTTGAATCTTGGACTAAAGGGGAAATTCAAAGAAGGATTAAGATTTTTTTCGCCTGATTGTAAGACCCACAATCCATACATCGCTGGTAACATGGATGCCCTGACGAGCGCTATGGATGTAGCCAACGCTCAGGGATCGGCTCAGTATGCAGAAGCTGAGTTTAGAGCAAAACATGTGCTCGCCGATGGAGACTTTGTCGCAGTGCATACGGAATTGCTCAGCAACAAATCTAAACCAAGCGAGGGCGGATTGAGACAAATGCATCTTTTCCGTTTCGAAGGGGAAAAAATCGTTGAATATTGGGATATAACACAACAGATAATGCCAAGCATGCCAAACGCAGGCGGAGCGTTCTAGCTAGGTTAAGCTCGACTACCATGCTCCAAGACCTTGATTTCTGTTTGCGCTTTGACGGAATAAATGCATCCGCAGTCTGGGCACTTGAATTGGGCAATCCGCAGACCTCCTGAGTCTGCGAGACCGAGAAACTTGGAGTTCATCGCGCGGCATTCGGGGCAGGTCACGGCTCCGCCTCCCGTCCGTGCCTCAGGACTTCGGTCTGGGTTTCCCAGCGCTCCACGGTTTGGAACTGGCAGCCGCACCGTTGGCACCTGTATTTCGTCACGGTCACGAGGTGCTCGTCGTCTTGGCGGTCGTCGCGTAAAGACAATATGCTTTCGGTCTGGGCGGGGCGCATTCGGGGCAGCTGGTCATATCGGCGTCTCCCAGAGCCCGAGGGAAAACCGCCGAAATCCATCTGAGTAGAAATGTTAATTCCGTCCAAAGGGCAGGCTTGGACGCGTGGGCGCTTGCTAAAATTTCCGGAAAAATTTTTGGGCAAAAACCTCACATTATACGCTGACTTCTCCCTGACTTCTGTGAAAAGGAATTGACTAAGGAGTGAAGTACACTTCTCAAAAAGCCTTATTCCATGAGAGCTTGTACTGCATTAATGTGCATATACCCCGTTGAACTGATTTGGAGGGAATTTTTTGAGAAAGATGCTAAATGTTCAATGCCCCTGTGGATACCGTTTTAAGACTTTCGGGAGCATTAATGACGCCATAGCTATAATAAAGTTGCATGTTGAAAGTTTTCACAAAGATTTTCTCCCATTCGGGATAACAAACGATGAGGCACTAGAACTTCTAAACCAAGGACATAAACCAAAAATCTCCGCACGCACTGCCTCTTCAGCTCAAACAAAGCCCAGCTACAGTTTTAAAAACACGGATTCTACTTTGCAGTCGTGGCTGGATAAACTTTTGGGTGAGGACATCGAGGTTGAGCATACAGGGACAGAGAGAAAAAAGACTCAAGTTAAAGTGTAATTTTTTTCTTGGCTAAGGGCTAATTTTTTAGTCCGAAGCAGGTGGTGATCAGGGTCGCGCGCACCTGTCGCCGAGGTTTGCGATTATTTTATGTGTGTATTATCTGGGGGAACCTAACAAAAAACGCAGTTCTGCAAAAAAGACAAAAAAACGCCGACTCTTGTAACACCACTCAACAAGTCAAATATCCCTCAAATACCAATTTTATCCTCAAGCTCGAAATAGATTCTTCAATTTTAAGAAAACCTATACAAGACAACTGGTAAACTTTATACTACAAATCAATTCAACAGAATGTTCTGAAGTTTTTTAAGAATTTAGAATACCATCTCGTTCATTATTCTTTTGAATATTGTTCCGGGCGCCATGCTTCATTTTGAGTTTTTCTCACATAGTTTCTGGCGGTACTGTTAACCTATATGGCAACAAGATGGTGGTAACATGATTTGACTGTCGCACTCTTGAGTTAGAAGTGTTTCATAATAAAATCCCTAATGACACTATGACTTGTCATGAGTTCAACAATCTTTTTTGTAGCTTGCGTTATTCGAGTATCAAATAATCTTGTTATCGCCAGAGAAAATACAAACACAAACGTCCCGATTATTATACTTCCAATGACATTTATTGAACCAAGATACCATATGATAAGATATGTAACCGAAGCACTTATGAGCCCCATTAGGGAAGATCTTATAATAAAATAAAGTCGCTGCAACCACGTAGAAAGCAACAGAACCTTGATCATCGCTCTTTTCTCCAACTCATTTTCATCTCCAGGTTTATCACCACCTTTCTTTTGCAGTACCCCTTTTGCGTAATGGGCGTCTGACAAATGTAACATCATTTTAGCATAACGTGCGTCGGATAAATCTGTGGAACTTGCAGATTCAAGCTCTAACAAAATCCTCTGTGCTATTTTGTCTATTTCGTCATTTGTTTTTTTTATTTTTATTTCTTTAGTTACCAATATTTATCCAACACTGAGATTTTACCTATTGAGATTTCTAAAATAATTACATAAAAGAAGGGCCAACCCAACAAAAGTAAAAAAATGTGTCGGTCTTAACGAAGAAGGATGCTCGTCCACACCCACATCCGATAAGGATTACTTCTTCTTTTGTCTTACAGCGACCTTAGCTTTCATTTCAAAGATAGTGTCTTCGCCGGTTTTTCCAACACCAAAGTTCCATTCTAATACGTCTACTTCCATGTCTTTGAAGTGGGAAACCCAAGTTTTCTGGAATTCATTCCATTTTTCGCCCATTTTCTCTATCTGTTCCTTGACGTCTATTTTTTGTTCTGACATAATTTGTTACACCTCCTAAAATGCGCTAAAAAAATTGCGCAGGCTTAAGTTTTAACTGCTGGGCTTAGGTACATGTGAAGCTTGTCTTTTGCAACTTTTAAGTGCAATCCATCGTTCATCCACATTCCGGTTCCTTTCTCTAAAGCTGCTACATTTAGCATGTTTCGTACTCCGCCTTTCTTTGCGCCAAGCACTGATTCAGCTACGTTCTTATCCAATTCAACTTCAAGATGAGTTACTTTATACTCTATTTGATCTACTTCTATTTCTTTGATTTTGCCGATTTTTTCATCTAACGCAAACACATCTTTATCTATAAAATCTTTACCTTTCATTCATATTATCCCTCCTTCTACGCTCATAATTAAGTTACCCGATAAATGGTCATTGATAGAGTTGCGTGGGCTACTCTTTTTTTTGACAATATCCGCTTTTGCTGCTTCTTTCGCAGCGCGGGATAGGTCGCCTTTTTCCCGCCAAACCTCTCGACTGTTTTTCCAACTAATCCGAAAAATCCACGCTGATGCAACTGCTTTAATTTAGATTTTTTTGCACGGTTCCACGTGTCAGGCATATTTCCAATAAGCGAACCGCCAGAGTCCGAGTTTTATTTTTGTTTGAGTCGCCATTTTTCATTCGCCTTTTCGCTTATCAACTTATCAACATAAACTGTTATGTGCTTACGTACTTATATAGGTGTTGGCTTAAACGAACAGCCGACAAGGCTTATCACGAAATGGAGAGGATAGAGACAGTAGGTTTGAATATTATTTTATATTTTTTATATGTTCTGATGATTAGCTATTTGCCGTCAAGCCTTCCTCTATGGGGGTAAGTTTTCGGAAGGCCTTCACGCTTGATTATGTTTCGCATTTTGGGCCTATGTGGGGCATCAGTATAAGCGAAGTTATTGTGCTTGTGACGCCTTTAATTTTCATGATTTTGTTTTTCAGGACATCACTGAAGCCTTCGATATCCGACGCGCATACAAGCGTAACTATGTCATATTCGCCTGTTACCTCGTAGAGTTCCTCAACGGCGTCTATTTTGGAAAGGGCTTCAACCACCTCATCGATCAGGGCGGCCTCTGAGAAAATGTTTACAAAACCATGTAATTCATGCACTTAGTTTACCTGTAAAAATCTCTTTAAATTACTATTGTACTTTTCTATAGGGCAAGGTCTTCCGTCGATCGGGCCCCATATAGACAGGCAGTTTGAATATTATTTTATGTATTTTATATGTTCTGATGATAAGATAAAAGCCAGAAAACCTTCTGCCTACTATACCCCGGATTTTGGAAGGCATTCATGCCCGAACACAGCGTACATTGCAAGGGGCTCAGGCGTACTTCCGCACGAACCACAGGAGCAGCGCGTGCGAAAGTTGAGTTTCTTGACAGAGATGCATTCAAGAAATTCTGCGACAATCTGAATATTAATCTACTAAATCTAAATGAAATCTGCCTCACAGGATATTTCTCTGAAACAATAAGAGCAGAATTAGAAACCATAGCTCAAAATACTTTCTACCATGTGAGATTAATTTCTCCTGACTTCCCAATAGGAACGCCAAGAGATAAGAAAAACTTGGAAGCACTGAGGAAAGTTTCTAAAGCTGGAGTTGAAGTCAAGTTCAATAATAGAATCCATGCGAGGTTGCTTGTCGCGCACTCTAATGTTAAGAGTCTCCTAATTTTGGGTTCTTTTGATTTCAATACGGAATGTATTGGAAAAGAAAGATATGATGCAGGAATAAAGACAAGCCATCCTGACTTAGTCAAATCTGCAATTGACTTTTTTGAACAAGTTTGGAACGATTCTGAAACGCAAACTCTCGAAGGATTTTTGAAGGATAAAAGAATAATCTGAAAATTCGTAAAATTGGGTAATGCGGATGAAATCCATATGGGCGCGGGTTCAAATCCTATGCCCGTGACTGTGGCAATTTCATGAACACTTCAAAACGAAACCTTATAGGGGGAGAGTTCGCGATAAGAAAACAGGTGATGGGCTGACTACCCGCGATTGCAAGGATAAGGTTATAGAAGAGTGGCTTTCCGCTTCCGAAGCAGACCTAAAAAGCGCGAAAGTCTTGTATGATAACAAGCTTTTTTCCACTTCCCTCTATCACCTACAGCAAAGCAGTGAAAAACTAGCCAAGTCCCTTCTTATGTCAATGGGCGTTCTGATGCCGAAGTCAGCGAAGAAGGACTTAAGGGTCAAAGAAATTTTGGGATTCTTGCCAAAAGAACCAGCGGCGTACAGACATAGAACAATGCCGAGTTTTCTTTCAGACATCGAAAAAACAGTCCCCTCCATTGAAGCCTTGTTGACTTTCATTGAGTCAAGCGAGCTGGGACCAAGAATACACGATTACCACCTCTAGGTACGGAAAAGCAGCAAAGGCGTCCAGAAACTGAAAAAGAAGCCATTCAGCCCAGTGGCAGACGCTGAGCAACTCTCAAAAGAGGTCTTGGCGGCAGAAGCTATTATTGGTGCCTTAGACGACACCATAGTAAAAATGAAACAAGAAATGGCTAAACTGGATCTCCAAGAAGTGTATCAAGTAACTAAAGATTTCGTCAGGACTCAGGGATTCGATGTTAAGCATGTAGAACCACCCGACTTCGACAAATCAAAAGAAATGCTCGCAAGCACTTTTAGGCTTTCTGTTTTAACCACATTGTCAATTGCAATCGCGTCGCTCCTGGATCCGCTTGAAGCGGTTACAAGGTATCCAGACACTCAGCACGCCGCGTTTGACCAAAATCATCCTTACGTGCAGAACTTTATGGGACTCTCCAAGGTTGTTGCTTGTCTTCTCGAAAAAAGTCGAGAATTTTGTGTTGAAAACAAGAAAAAAACAGCGGAATGAAAATAGACATAGGAAAAATTTAGCGAAATCTCTTAAGAACAGAGTTCAAGTTTATCATGATTCATTAAAAGAATGAATGTTTGCTTTGGTGTTAGAAGTTTTTTCTAATAACTTGCATTTTTCAACTTTACAACCTTCGTGCTACTCCATTTTTCCGCCGCACATGGGGCATTCTGAGGGATATTTATTTTGAAAATACATCAGCTTGACTCCGCAAAGAAAGCAGAAGTAGATTTGGCATTTCGGGTAGTGCTTGAAGCCGCCGCCGATAAACTTTCCGCAAGCATCACAAGGTCTGGTTAAGTCGGGCATAAATGTGTCTGAAAGCTAAGATGCCTTAAAAAACAAGTGCGGAGACGACATCTTGGAGCAGGGGAGTGTACTGAAAGAAAAAATATAAGTGAAGATCGCAAACAAATGTTAGGCAGGAACGCGCTATGACTAACTTGCTTGTTATAATCCCGTGCGGGCAATCAAAGATCTGGAAGAAAGAGCCAAACCATGGTCCGTCCAAGGCAAAGGACGCCTACATAGGACCCCCTTTCAAGGTAAACAAAGAATTCGCTGAGAAATTCGCAGACAAATGGATGATCCTGTCTGCCAAATACGGGTTCATCGATCCCGACTTCGTCATTCCGGCAGACTACAACGTGACCTTCAAGAAACCAGCAACAAACCCGATCAGCATAGACGCCTTGAAAGAGCAAATCCGCAAAAGAAACCTTCAGGCCTTTGAAAATGTAATCGCCCTTGGCGGAAAAGACTATTCAAGTAAGGTCAAGTTGGTTTTCGGGCAGTCTGCAAAAGTCTATGCACCAACGCAAGGCTTTCGTTTGGGCATAGGGATGCAACGCATTAATTCATCGATGAAACTCGGGAAGGCAGAAATGCTGAAAAAGGTGATCGAGCAAAATGAGCGACGCAGAGGCTTCATGTAAAAAGGTAAACGAATGGCTCGAAGCTCTTCCCGAATTTAAAAATCCGTCCCAAGTTCCCTTTATGAACGGGCTTTATTTCTTCTATGAAGACGGAGAAGCTTCAAGCCACTCACCGGATGGGCGCATTGTGAGGATTGGCAACCATCCTAGAAAGCAAGACGGCCTGAAAAAGCGACTAAACATGCACTACAGAGGAAGCAAGAACAGCAGCGTATTTAGGAAATTTCTGGGCGGGGCGATAATGCGCCAAGAGAACCCGAACAATCCGTGTTTGCTGCCTGGCCCAGGGCAAGGTCATTGGGAGAAACAGGACATACACGCCTGCGAGAAGTGCAAGCCAACTGAAACCAAGGTCACAGATCTTTTGGAAAGAACTTTCCGCTTTCGATGCTTAAAGATTGACGATCTCGCTTTGCGCAACATTATGGAGGAGAAGCTTGTTGCGACAGCTTCAATCTGCCGAGTCTGCAAGCCGTCTAAAGACTGGCTGGGAAAATACGCATATGCTGAAAAAGTCCGTAGCTCGGGCTTATGGAATTCTAACTACGTCTTTGAAGTTGAAAAAAGACTTAACCCATATGACCTGAAGAAACTGCAGGAGCTAATAGGTCAGACTTTGCACCTTTAGCGCGAATCCAAAATGGCTATTTTTTCTCTGGAAGATAGA